>JAOARM010000039.1 GCA_025210515.1 Vallitalea sp.
ATGGCACGCAATAATTATATGAAAAAATTGACAAAAAAATAGCCATTATATGGGGTATGAGAAGATCTTATTAAGTTGCAAGTGTCAAACTCCCGTGTACATAAGTATATATCTTAATATATGTCAATGCTAATCTATCTTTTATTATATTCAAGTGGATAAATTTTGCTTTAATATCTATCATTATCCATAAAAGACATACTTTTCTTAAAATAATTCTTGATAAAAAACAAATTTTGATTTTTAATTAAAATGTGTTATACTATATATAGTAGATTATTCTATGACCTAATTTAACCAATTATCTAATTCATATCTGAATTAAAATAAGTTTAATTTCTTATTTTCAAATGAATTGTTTATAAATATAAAATTCATAACAGTAATTTAATCCAATATGTATAATATTCTATGTATTGGGTTTAGAAATGTCTGAAAAACATCAAGCAAACGTACAACATATAAAACTACCCAAGTAACATAATGTGAAATTATTCATAAGGTAACAATACTTTATATAAATTTGCTTAGGTAAAGTCTTAGTATGACTTATCTTATATAGTTTTAATATTATGAAGGAGGAGAAAAGATGGATTGGAGACAAGATCTAATTACTACTGTTGAGGAATTAAAGACATATATTCCAATGACTGATGAAGAACAGATGCTATTTCAAGACATAACTAGCAAACACCCATTTTGTACAACTAAGTATTATTTATCATTAATAGATAGAGAAGATGCTAATGACCCTATCAAAAAAATGCAAATACCTTCTTTTGGAGAGAAAAGTGAAGAAGGAGCATTTGATACAAGCGGTGAATCAGAAAATACTAAAATGCAAGGATTACAGCATAAATATAAGACAACCGCATTACTACTTGCAACTAATTCATGTGCTATGTATTGTAGACATTGTTTTAGAAAAAGATTAGTAGGACTAAGTAATAAAGAAGTCCTTAGTAATTTTGAACATGCAGTAGAGTACATTAAAAAGCATACAGAAATTAATAACATATTAATAACTGGTGGAGACTCTTTCTTTCTGTCAACTGAAATTCTAGAGGTTTTTATGGAGAAATTATCTAAAATAGAGCATATTGATTTTATTAGATTTGGGACTAGATTACCTGTTGTATTACCAGATAGAATTATTCAAGACGAAAGATTAATTAATTCTCTTAGACACTATTCTAAGATGAAACAGATATATATAGTAACACAGTTTAATCATCCAAGAGAGTTAACAGATAAAGCCATAGAAGGAATTAATAAGTTGAAAGATGCAGGAATAATAATTAACAATCAAACAGTTTTATTAAAAGGTGTAAACGACAAGCCAGAAACTTTAGCAAAACTTATGAATGACTTAGTAAAATACGGAGTTAATCCTTATTATGTATTCCAATGTAGACCAGTAAAAGGTGTAAAACATAGCTTTCAACTACCTATTTCAAAAGGTGTAAAAATAGTTGAAGAAGCTAAGAAACAACTAAGTGGACATTCAAAAAGGTTCAAATTTATCATGTCACATAAAACTGGTAAAATAGAGATACTAGGTGAGTATAATAAAGAAATATTATTCAAATATCATCAATCTCCAATTGAATCTAATATGGGTACAATATTTGGGGTTAAATTAGGAGAAAAACAAGGGTGGCTAGACGATAACTTTAGTTTAGATAAAGGAGATCTCAAGAAAATAGGATAATTATTCAGTTATAGTATATTGAAATAACTATATAATAGTGATATATTAAAGAGGCTGCCACATATACATTTTTTGGCACTCTCTTTTTTGCTAATAGGAAACAATAATGAACAACATCATAAAGTATGACGAAATTTCCACTAGCCTAGTGGAGATTGAAAGGATTAATATATGTTTAAAGTTTTTATAGTAGAAGATGATATAACAATTGCAAATATCATATCAGATAATTTAAGTAAATGGGGTTATGAAACTAAGATAGCAAAAGAATTCTCAGATGTATTTTCTGAATATGTTGAATTTAAACCTGATCTTGTTTTATTAGATATTGTACTACCTCTATATGATGGATATTATTGGTGTGGAAAAATTAGGCAAGAATCCAAAGTACCTATTATTTTCATATCATCAAAAGATTCCAATATGGATATACTTATGGCTATTAATATGGGAGGAGATGATTATGTTAAAAAACCTTTTTCTATGGAAATTCTTATGGCTAAAATAAGTGCTTTAATTAGAAGAACTTATTCATATACAGACACCAAAAATAATCTAATGGAGCATAGAGGTGCTATATTTAACATAGATGAAAGTACACTTATGTATAATGAAGATAAAATTGAGCTAACTAAAAATGAACATAGAATCTTATATATGCTTATGAAAAATAAAAACAGTATTGTATCTAGAGACAAAATAATGAGAAATCTATGGGAACATGAAAGCTTCGTTGACGATAATACTTTAACAGTTAATATTAATAGATTAAGAAAAAAACTAGATAATAATGGATTAAACAATTTTATAACTACTAAAAAAGGACAGGGGTATATGATAGAATGACATTACTAAAATACATAAGAGATAGAGCTTGGTTAATAGCTTTTTATATACTAAATCTATTAATCATTAATTTAGTAATAATATTTGATGAGCATATTGTAATTAATATTAAAAACGTTATATATATGGACATGCTATCATTTTCTGTAATGATAATATATTTACTTGTTGAATACAAAAAATATTATAAAATATTCAAGAATATACAATATAAAATAAATCATAATCATTTTGAAAAATTTGATCTTAATGGATATTTACCATATATAGAGAAAGATTTTTATTCGTTATTTAACGAATTTTATACTAATATCCAAAAAGATAAAAAAGAAATAGAAACATATAGCGATGAATTTAATGATTTTATTACTTCGTGGGTTCATGCTGTTAAGATTCCAATTGCTGCAAGTAGGTTGTTAATAGAAAGCAATCAAGAGCTATATGAAGATAATACTTTATTAAGTATTGAAAATGAAATTGATAGAATTGAACGTTATGTAGAACAAACACTATATTATTCTAGAAGTTCCAGTTTTTCTAAAGATTATCTTATTGAAGAATATAATCTTAATTCACTAGTAAAACAATCAGTGAAAAAATTTGCTAAGATTTTTATAGCTAAAAAAGTTTCTCTATCTATTGATATTGATGACTCAATATTAGTTTATACTGATAAAAAGTGGTTTAATTTTATATTAGAACAATTGTTTTCTAATGCACTAAAATATAGTGAAGATATTAATGGCAAGATAGAAATAAAAGCGTTAGAGGATAATAAGGAAATTAGATTAATAATTAGAGATAATGGAACAGGAATTAAGAAAGAAGATATTAGGCGTGTATTTGAAAGAGGTTTCACAGGATTTAATGGTAGATACTATGAAAAATCCACAGGAATGGGATTATATCTTGCAAAGAAGCTTGCACACAAATTAGGACATAAACTTTCTATAGAATCAGATGTCAATGTATTTACAAGTGTGACTATACATATGTCTGTAGTAGGAGAGTATTTGCTCAAATAATAAATACTAAAATAGTAAAATTATATAGTTATAGAGGAGATTACAAGATGAAATTATCAGAATTACCTAATATAGGAAAGACTCTTGAGAAAGAATTAATTAATGTAGGGATTAATTCAGCAGAAGAATTAAGAGAGATAGGAAGTATCGATGCAATAATTAGATTAAAAATGCATGGAGATATATGTTGTAATAAGCTATATGCATTAGAAGGAGCAATCAATAATGTAAGGTGGCATCAGTTACCAAAAGAATTAAGAGTAGAATTAAAGAATAAATATGATAAGTTATAAACTGAATTCTAGAAATCTCTTGACACATTATTGAAATATGATAAAATAAAGTAAAATTGACTTTATACAGAAGATGTCACATAGTGATTTCTTAAAAAGCAATGACGGTGTTAGTAGGTAATTATTTTCTTCAAGAGAAAAAGTGCCATAGGCTGGAAGCACTTTTAAGTTCAGATGATTACTGAATTTCCCACTTGAGCTGTATTTCTGAATATATTACTATTATAGTTTTTAGTAAGAAATATCGTCTAAGCACGTTACGCTTATTGAGTGTCTAATTATAGAAATTAGGGTGGTACCGCCGATAATCTCGGTCCCTTTGTGGGATGGAGTTTTTTTGTTGTTTACTACGAAATAACGCGACCTAGTCGCTTTCTTAATGAAAGGAGATATTTATATGAAAGATAAGCTACAGGCTATAAAAGATGAAGCCTTAAAGAGTATTGAAGAAGCTAAAGATCTAAAAATCCTTAATGATATTAGAGTTAATTATCTTGGGAAAAAAGGAGAACTTACAGGAGTTCTAAGAGGAATGAAAGATTTATCTAACGAAGAAAGACCAGTAATAGGTCAGTTAGCTAATGAAGTTAGAAATATTATTGAAGAAACATTAGAAGGTGCTAAAACAAATTTAGCAAAAATAGAGAGAGAAAGAAAATTAACACAAGAAGTAATTGATGTTACTATGCCTGCTAAAAAGCAAGAAATGGGACATCGTCATCCAATGAACATTGTTCTTGATGATATCAAAGCAATATTTATGGGTATGGGATATGAGATAGCAGAAGGACCAGAAGTAGAGAAAGACTATTATAACTTTGAAGCACTTAATATTCCAGAAAATCATCCTGCAAAAGATGAACAAGATACTTTCTATATTAATAAAGATACTGTACTTAGAACTCAGACATCACCTGTTCAAATAAGAGTAATGGAAAATAGTAAGCCTCCAATTAGAGTTATAGCTCCAGGTAGAGTATATCGTTCTGATGAAGTAGATGCATCACATTCACCTGTATTTAACCAGATTGAAGGACTTGTAATTGATAAAAATATTACAATGGCAGATCTAAAAGGTGCATTAGAAGTATTTATAAAAGAACTATATGGTGAAAAAGTTAAAGTGAAATTTAGACCACATCATTTCCCATTTACTGAACCAAGTGCAGAAGTAGATGTATCTTGTGTTATGTGTGGTGGAGAAGGCTGTAGAGTATGTAAAGGCTCAGGTTGGATAGAAATTCTTGGATGTGGAATGGTTCATCCAAAAGTATTAGAAATGGTAGGAATAGATTCAAAAGAATATAGTGGATTTGCATTCGGTATGGGACTTGAACGTATAACAATGCTTAGATATGGAATTAAGGATATTCGTCTATTCTATGAAAATGATGTTAGATTCTTACAACAATTTTAATTTTATAATTAATAAAATTTTATAGTAACCTTATTTAGATATTATATTAATGATTATACAAATGTCTATATTTTAAAAGGTTATGTTTGATAATAATAAAAGGAAGGTGTATAAAATATGAACGTACCTATGCAGTGGCTAAAAGATTATGCCCCAATAGATTGTGATATAGTTACTTTTACTGATGGAATGACAATGTCAGGATCAAAAGTAGAAGGATATGAAGAACTTGCAAAAGATATAACTAAAGTAGTAGTTGGTAAAATATTAAAAATAGAACAACATCCAGATGCAGATAAGCTTGTTGTAACAAAAGTTGATGTTGGTGAAGAAGAGCCAATACAGATTGTAACAGGAGCTAAAAATGTAAGTGAAGGAGACTATATTCCAGTAGCTCTTAATGGAGCAACATTAGCAGGAGATTTGAAAATCAAAAAAGGTAAGTTAAGAGGAGTAGAATCCAATGGAATGATGTGTTCAGTTGAAGAAATTGGATTATCAATTGATGATGTTCCAGATGCTCCTGAAGATGGAGTTTATATATTTGATAAAGAATATGAACTTGGAATGGACGTAAAAAAATTATTTGGGCTTGATGATACTGTTGTTGAATATGAAATAACATCTAATAGACCAGATTGCTTTAGTATAGTAGGGATTGCTCGTGAAGCAGCAGCTACATTTAATACTGAATTTAACTATCCAGAAATTAAAGTAGAAGAGATTGGTGAAGATGCTAATAATTACGCATCAGTAGAAATCAAGGAAGAAACTTTATGCCCTAGATATGCAGCAAGAATTGTTAAAAATGTAAAAGTAGAGCCATCACCAAAATGGATGAGAGAAAAGCTTTTATCATGTGGAATTAGACCAATTAATAATATTGTTGATATTACTAACTTCGTTATGCTAGAGCTTGGACAACCAATGCATGCTTTTGACTTAGATAAATTAGAAGATAATAAAGTAATAGTTAGACTTGCAAAAGATAATGAGAAAATAATGACACTAGACGGTGAAGAAAGAAATCTAGATTCTTCAATGCTTGTAATTGCAGATTCTAACAAAGCTGTAGCAATTGCTGGTGTTATGGGTGGAGAAGAAACAAAAGTTTCTGAAAATACGAAAACACTACTATTTGAAGCAGCCAATTTTGAAGGAACTAATATAAGATTTACTTCCAAAAAATTAGGTCTTCGTTCAGATTCATCTGCAAAATTTGAAAAGTATTTAGATCCAAATAATATTGAAGAAGCAATCAATAGAGCTTGTCAACTTATCAATATGCTTGGTGCAGGCGAAGTAGTTTCTAATATGATAGATGTATATCCTAATAAAAGAGAAGAAAAAGTAATTGAATATAGTGCTGATAGTATTAATAAATTATTAGGAACAGATTTATCTAATGAAGAAATGATTAGAATATTTGAAAAAGTAGAGATAAAAGTTGATAAAGAAAATGGAAAAGTGACAGTGCCAACATTTAGACCAGATGTAGAAAGAGAAGTCGATCTTGCTGAAGAAGTAGCACGTTTTTATGGTTATGATAATATTCCAGTTACTCTAGCTACAGGAACACCTACAGTTGGTAAAAAAAGTTATAAGCAAAAAATAGAAGATATAACTAGAATAGTTATGGAAAATTGTGGCATCAGCGAAGCTATGACTTATTCATTTGAAAGTCCAAAAGTATTTGATAAAATTAAATTAGATGAAAATGATAAGTTGAGAAAAGCAGTAACTATATCTAATCCTCTTGGTGAAGATTTTAGTATTATGCGTACAACAACAATTAATGGAATGCTTACTGCACTTTCTACTAATTATAATAGAAGAAATGAAAAAGCAAGCTTATATGAATTATCTTATATCTATTTACCAAAAGATATGGAATATAAAGAGCTTCCAGATGAAAGAATGCAATTAACTATAGGAATGTATGGAGATATTGACTTCTATCATGTAAAAGGAGTTGTTGAGACTCTACTTGAAAGACTTGGAATATATGAAGGATATGAATATGATCCTAACAGTTGCATTAATTACTTACATCCAGGAAGACAAGCAAAAATCACGATTAATACAAAAGAGCTAGGAATAATAGGAGAAGTTCATCCAGATGTGGCAGATAATTATAGTATTGATACAAGAGCATATGTAGCTGTAATTGATATGCCAACATTAGTTAAAAAAGCTAATCTAGAACGTTCTTATGAGCCACTTGCAAAATATCCAGCTGTAAATAGAGATTTAGCTTTACTTGCTAAAAATGATATATTAGTTGGACAAATAGAAGCTATTATTAAGCAACGTGGCGGTAAAATACTTGAAGGTATTAAGTTATTTGATGTATATACAGGTTCACAAATAGAAGAAGGATATAAATCTATTGCATTTAATCTAACATTTAGAGCGGCAGATCGTACACTAAAAGAAAAAGAAATAAGCAAAACTATGAAAAAGATTCTTAATGGGCTTGAAACTATGTTAGACGTTAAATTACGTCAATAATTATTTATTCATTGAATATTATCAGAAGGGGCTGTCTTATAATACATTTTCCTAGGGACTACAGGTTTTGAAAGATAGACTAGGTTTAGCTATTCATACCCTTAAACGTCCTGTTTAAAGGGCATGCACTACGCCGTCCTGGCTTCGTTTGCCGCTAAACCTAGTCTATCTTTCTGTATATTGACATCAAAAATGTATTATAAGACAGCCCCTTTTGTATATGTTCACTAGAATATTTATTATTTTTTTTGTATATATATTAAAATTTACTCTTGAATTATTATATAATGTAATGTATAATTATACCCAAGTTACTAATAAATATACATTGCCAATGAATATAATGAATAATAATAGAAAAGGGTGGAGATTATATGAAAAAAATAACAAGTATTTTAAGTTTAGTATTAATAGCTGTATTAGCAATGAGTCTTTTTACTGGTTGTGGTGATAAGAAGAAAGTCATCGTAATGGGAACTAATGCTGAGTTTGAACCATTTGAATATATGCAAGGTGGGAAAGTTGTAGGATTTGATGTTGAAATTGCAAAAAAAGTTGCTGAGAAATTAGGAGCAGAGTTAATAATTGAAAATATGCAATTTGCTTCATTAATAACTTCATTAGAAACTAAGAAAATAGATTTTATCGCAGCAGGTATGACTAATAATGAAGAAAGAGCAAAACAAGTTAATTTTTCAATGGATTATTTTACTGCATCACAAGTAATTATTGTTAATAAAGAAAGTGATTCAGTTAATTCAAAAGCTGATTTAGAAGGAAAGAAAATTGGTGTTCAACTTGGTACAACAGGCGAAACAGAAGCTAAGAGTGTAGAAGGTGCTGAAGTTAAATCATATGATACTGGTTATGCAGCGGTTCTTGACTTAGCTAATGGTAAAATTGATGCAGTTGTAATTGATCAAGAGCCAGCGGAAAAATTTGTAAGTAAAAATGATAAAATTCAAATTCTAGATGAAGAATTGACAAAAGAAGCTTATGCAATTGCAGTTAATAAAGAAGATGAAGAACTTCTTGCAACAATAAACGAAGTAATTAAAGAAATACAAGAAAATGGAGAATATGATAAGATTTATGAACAATTCTTCGGCAAAGAAGAAAAAGAAGAAGAATAATATATTTATAGCTATACAGAAAGGATTAGGGTAGTTGTGCCCTATACCTTTTTGTTAGTTAGTTATTGTATAGTAATGAAGTTTATGGTATGTACCTAACTATAGGTGAATTTTCATGTGTTTAATGTGAATATGATATAGGGTATTGCAAAGTCAAGAAGCTTATAGGCGTATTTGATTTTGCAATTTTCTATGATTATATATAGAAATAATAAAAGAAGGTGATGTTATGATTTGTTTTTCAAATATAATTAATGAAATTGCTCAATGGTTTTCGAATTATGGGTCATTAGTATTTGGTCCCGAAGAAGGTGGATATCCAAGATATATGTATTGGCTAAAAGGTATTGCTTTTTCTCTTGAGTTAACAATACTTGCGGCTATAATTGGGGTAGCTATTGGTATTATAGTAGCTATGGGTAGAATATCTCAAAATAAAATATCTAGATTTTTATCCACTGTTTATATTGATATTATAAGAGGAACGCCAGTATTAGTACAGATATTATTTATCTACTCAGTAGTTTTTGCAGATAGCAATTTGCCTACATTAGTAGTTGGAGCAATAGCATTTGGTATTAATAGTGGTGCTTATGTGGCAGAAATAATTAGAGCAGGTATTCAAGGGCTTGATGCAGGGCAACTAGAAGCTGCTAGGTCACTTGGTATGACATATCCTATGGCAATGAAAGAAATTATTATTCCCCAGGCAATAAGAAAAATTCTTCCTACTCTAGTTAATGAGTTTATCGTTCTTATAAAAGAAACATCTATAATAGGTTATATAGCAGGAAATGATATATTACGTGCAAATAATATTATAATTTCTCAAACGTATTCAGCAGTAGAACCATTATTAACTACAGCTATTATTTACTTAATTCTTACTGGTACGTTTACATTCATTATGAGAAAGATTGAAAGGAGGTTAAGAGCTGGTGATTGTCGTTAATAATTTACACAAAAAATTTGATGATTTACATGTTCTAAAAGGAGTTAATACTCATATAGAAAAGGGCGAAGTTATAGTTGTAGTAGGTCCTAGTGGCTCTGGTAAAAGTACTTTTCTAAGATGTCTTAATTTACTTGAAAAACCAACTGATGGAAAGATAATATTTGAAGGCGTAGATATAACAAGCAAAAAAAATGATATTAATATTCAGAGACAAAAAATGGGTATGGTTTTTCAACAGTTTAACCTCTTTCCACATAAAACAGTTCTTGACAATATTACTTTATCGCCAATAAAAGTTAAGAAAATTGTGAGAAAAGTTGCTGAAGATAAAGCAATGAAATTATTAAAAAGAGTAGGATTAGAGGATAAAGCTAATGCTTATCCTAATCAGTTATCAGGTGGACAGAAGCAAAGAATTGCAATTGTTAGAGCTTTGGCAATGGAACCAGATGTAATGCTTTTTGATGAACCTACGTCAGCTCTTGATCCAGAAATGGTTGGAGAGGTGTTGGATGTTATGAAGCAATTAGCATCTGAAGGTATGACAATGGTTGTAGTAACTCATGAAATGGGCTTTGCAAAAGAAGTTGGAACAAGATTGTTTTTTATGGATGAAGGAATAATTGCAGAAGAAGGAAATCCAAAACAAGTTTTTGATAACCCAAAGAGTGAAAGAACTAGAGAGTTTTTTAGTAAAGTTCTATAAATAATAGATATAAAACAGATAATATTTACTAGATAAGTAAATAAGTGTAGATTTTTAATTGTAAGCATCTTATAATAGAATAAGGTGCTTTTCTTGTTATATGAGATTAAATTAGGTATATTAAATAGAATTAATTGAGTTTGTTTAGAAGTTTTATAATATAAATATATAAGCTTCCGCTCCGAATGAATAGGGTAATATTCCGTCAGCTTATTAAACGTCCGTGTTTAAACTGCTGACCTCGCCGTCGTGGCTCGTGCTCCATATTACCCTATTCATTCTCCGCTAGGCTGGTAGAAATTTCATTTTGATTAAGTATAAGTATTTTATCTAGTTTTAGTAACAACTTAGAATTATATAATATGGCATATTTTGTTGGGTATAATATAAATGATAATGGGGGATGGCTAATGAAAAGAGTAGTTTTATTAGTAAGTTTAGTTTTTACAACTTTTGTAATTTTATATGCTTCTAGTAATATCTATGCTGGGGGTAATAAGGTAATAGAGTTAAGAGTTGGGCTTAAACAATATTATGAAAATGTGGATTCTATACATATTAATAATAAGTCGCTTGTAATTGGATATAACATAGATGAAGAATTTATTTCAGAGAAGATATTTATGTCTAATAACGGATATACTTTTAAACCAACATTTGCTACTTACTTAATTTCAAAAAATACATACACTTCATATGATCAGGCAAATGAATCAGTAATTGCTGTAAGGTCACAAGGTTATAAAGCTCATGTTGCTAGTGCGGCAAAAGGTATATGGAAAATATATATAATGGCAGCTAATAAGCAAGAAGCTAATAATATATTAGGAAAAGTTAATGGTAATAATAATATAACTTATGTTGTTTCATCTGATAATGGCTATAGAACTATATTAACTCAATCAGAAGGATATCCTATAATATTAGAAAATACATATCAACATCCTCAATTTTCTACTATGGATGTAGATTCAGAAGCTAGTGTTATTGATCTTGGAAAAAGAAAATATAGAGGTAGGTTAGAAATTGGAAGATATAACGATACTGGAATTACGGCAATAAACGTAGTGCCTATTAATGAGTATTTATATAGCGTATTGCCTTCTGAGATGATACCTAATTGGCCTATTGAAGCTTTAAAAGCACAATCAGTAGCGGCAAGAAATTATGCAGTTTATTATAGTGAAAAAAGTAAATACCCCAGTGAACCATATGATTTGTGCGATACTACTAGTTCGCAAGTATATAGAGGATATGTTGTTGAAAATCCTAATACAAATAAAGCAGTTAATGAGACAACTAATGAGCTAATCTACTACAGACAAAAAGTAATTCCAGCTTATTTCTTCTCAACTAGTGGTGGACATACAGAAAACAGTGAAAATGTATGGAGCGGTACCGTACCGTTTCTAAAAGGTGTTCCAGATATATATGAAACACAACCAGAAAAAGAACCATGGATAAAACAATTAACTAAAGAACAGATAAAGACAAGTTTAGCAAAGTATGGTGTTAATATAGGTAACATAATAGATGTTCAACCTCTAGGATATACAGATGCAAAACGAGTTATTAATCTCAAGATTGTAGGAACTAATGGAGAACATATTATAAAAAAAGAAACTATTAGAACATGGTTAGGATTAAAAAGTAGAAAGTTTACATTAGTGAAACAAAATTATAAACCTCAAAAAACATATACAGTTATAGGGGCAAACTCTAATGTAAAATCTTCTGATGTAAGTAACTTATATGTAACGGATTCTAATGGAAATAGTCAAAAGTTATTAAGTAATAAAGATAGCTTAATTGTTGTTAGTAAATATAATATTGATAATATACCAGTAATGACAGGTAAAAATAATACTTATATTTTCGTTGGACAAGGATGGGGACACGGAGTAGGAATGAGTCAATCAGGAGCTAAAGGAATGGCTTTAGCAGGATTTACATATAAGGAGATACTTGAGTATTATTATAAAGGGGTAGAAGTTAGATAGGCTGGTTAATTTAATATTGATGAAGTAGTTATATTGGTATAAATAAGTTATATACATAAAAACTTCTTGATGGATTTTTTATCCCTCAAGAAGTTTTTTTGATATTATATATTTTATAAAACTTGAATAATAAACAATATAGATATATTTAGTTGTTAATAGTAGTTTAGACTCATTATGTAATTTATCGTATGCATTTTTTTGCATATAAAACAAGTATAATTGTATATTTATGAAAAAACGGTAAAAGAATTTACATAATAACTCATGTATCGACATAGTATATGAGTATATAGTACTATTTTACATATATAGATATATAAGTATAATATATTATGGATTAAAATGATTAATTAAATACAAATAGAATTTTAATCTAGCACTAATATTAATTTATATCAAGGAGGAAAATAATTAATGAAGAATAAGATGAATAAAAGTTTTTGTATATTATTTATAATGTTATTAATTACGAATAGTATATATAGACCAGTATACGCAATGGATAATGAATTAGTTATAGAAAAACAACAAGATGATAAAGAAAGTATACAAGTTATAGAAAAGGTCGATGAGATATTAGATGAAAATGCTGATGATAAGCAGAGTGATATAACACAAGACGATAATATACAAGAAACAGAAACTGTAGATGATGAAAAAGAATTAAAATCAATAAATGTGCAAATAAAAGAAATAACATCATCAACTGTAACGATAACATGGGAAGAAAGTGAAAATAATGGCGAGAAATCATATCAAATATATAGAGATGGCAAATTAATAGGTGAAACTAGTGAGTTAATATATCTTGACGAACAACTAGAGGCTCAAACAAATTATATATATATCATAAAAGCAATAGATAAAGAAGGAAATGAATTAGAGTTAAGCGAAAAGCTAGAAATAATAACAGAAGAACAAGAGAAAGATATAGAAAAACCAACAATTCCAATGAATATACAAACAGAAGAAATAACATCATCAAATGTTAAGATAATATGGGATGCCAGTACAGATAATACAAGAGTTGAATGTTATAAGATATATAGAAATAAAGAATTAGTAGCAGAGACAAAAGAGTTAACATATGCAGATGAGGAATTAGAAGCAGAAACAAATTATAAATATAATATAAAAGCAATAGATGAAGCAGGAAATGAATCAGAATTAAGTGATGATTTACTAATAACAACTGAAAAAGAAGTAGTTAAGATTACAGTAGTACCATTGAATATTAATGCGAGTAATGTAACACATTCAGAGATAGCTTTGACATGGCAAAAAAGCCTTGATGAGAGTAATGTTGAATTTGAAGTATATAGAGATGATGAATTAATAATTACTACTAGTGATTTAAAATTTGTTGACAGAAATCTAGACGCAAATACAACTTATGTTTATAGTGTTAAAGTTAAAAGTCGTGAAGATAGTTTGGCTGACGAAGGTTTATCATTAGAGGTAACGACATTAAATAATTCTAAAGGAGATGGAACTAGTCAGAATCCATATAAAATAAGCACTAAAGAAGAGTTAAAAGATATTAAGAATAACTTGGATTGTCATTATATATTAGTTAGTGATATCAACTTAGAAGGAGAAGAATGGGAGCCAATAGGAAAGGGAAAACAACCATTTGAAGGAAGCTTTGATGGAGCAGGACATACAATAAATAATGTTGTAATAAGTGAAGAGAATGTAGATGAAAACGGATTCTTTGGATATATAAACGGAGCAATAATAAAAAATGTTAAGTTAAGAGAAGTTAATATAACAGGAAAAAATGCAGTAGGAGGATTAGTAGGAAGAAGTATAGGAGGAGAACTTAGAAATAATAGTGTAAAAGGGGAAATAACTAGTACAGGATATCCAACAGGATTATTAGTAGGATCCAATGAAAGTACGCATATAGAATTGTGTGATACAGAGGGAATAATAAAAGGAGCAAAAGGAGGAGTAAAAGCAGGACA
>JAOARM010000040.1 GCA_025210515.1 Vallitalea sp.
GGCGTATAGCTCAGCTGGGAGAGCACCTGCCTTACAAGCAGGGGGTCACAGGTTCGAGCCCTGTTACGCCCATTATCCTACATAACTGTAGGACTTTCTAATATGATTAATTAAATATTTGGCGGAGTAGCTCAGATGGCTAGAGCATACGGTTCATACCCGTAGTGTCGGCGGTTCGACTCCGTTCTCCGCTACTAAAAAGCTAGACTAAATTGTCTAGCTTTTTTGATCTCTCAAAATTAAGATTTCTTAAGAAAATATATTATGAGACAGCTCATATTTAAGAAAAATTGTTAGTCTAATTATATAATAATAGCATTAAAGATAACATAAATGTAAAATACAAAGTAATAGAAAAACATATCTGATTAAAACTAAGATTTATCTCTCGAATATTTTTGAACACGCTTATTTTCTTATATACAAATCTATAAAATACAACTCCTATTATCAAACTTAATAAATATACGAATGCTTTAGTCATATATCCAGCTGGAGTAATATGTATATCAACATTAAATAAGAGTTTAATTAATTGTTGACCCATAATACCTCCAATAAAACAAAAACTACCTAAAATACATATAACTAATTTCTGATTAAGAGGAGGAGAATATTTTGAACCGTTATATGAGCCTCTAAACATACTTAAATATTTTACAAAGGATAAAATAGTTCCAAGGTTGATTAATATTAATCCATAGTCCATTATATTAATGTAGCTTCCTTTTTGAATTAAATACTTTGAGATGCTACCATTAAAAAAAGGAGCACCAGTTATACCTAGTATAGCCATAAAAGTAAATATACTTACAAATGGCATTTTATTAAAAACTCCTTTTATTTGCCGTATATCTCTAGTTTCATATTCCTCAATAATAATACCAGCAGTAAGAAATAAAACTGATTTAAAAATAGCATGATTTATAATATGATAAATACTACCATAATAGCTATACTTATTATTAAGGCTTAAACCAAATATTATTAATCCAATTTGACTAATAGTATGATATGAGAGTATTAGTTTAATATCAACTTGTGATAATGCAAAAATAAATCCAACGACAGCAGTTAAAAAGCCCATTACAAGAAAAACAGAAGTAGTGTCAAATACTGGAGAAAACATATTTTGAATTCTAATAAATAAATAAACACCACATTTCACATATAAGCCAGATAAAATAGCTGATATTATTGATGGAGATGAATAAGTACCATGAGCTCTAGGTAACCAACTAAATAGTGGCATTACAGCCGATTTAAGACTAATAGCAGTTATTATTAAACAATATGGTAATATGAGAGATTTTGAATCAGATATATATTTCATTTGGTGAAAAATCTCTGACATATCTAAATAACCAAATATTTTATACATATAGCCTATTCCAAGAAGAAAGAAGGTCATAGCTACAATATTAATGAGTAAATAAAGCATTCCATCATATATGGAACGACTATCTTTTTTAAACATAATAAGTATACTAACAACTATAGTTGATACTTCAATTAATATGTATAAATTAAATAGATCATTAGAAAGAAATATACCATTAATTAATCCTTGTAATATTAAGAAAAGAAATAGAAATAAATTATTCATGTAATGTTTATGAAAGTTGTAGATTATCATACATGTAAATAATAAAATTGTAAGCATAACGAATACAGCAGAAATAATATCTGCTTTTAGAGTAATACCAACTCCAGACATATAATTTCCAAGAACTGAAGTTATCTTACCATTATTTTTAACATCTACAAAAGTAATAACGCTACATATAAAAAGAACTATTTGACAAAGCAAGATAATATGTTTATTATATTTTGTTTTAATCAAGTAAGATAATGCTGCTATTATAATAGGGAAAAGTACATATATATATAGTTTTATCATATATTTTCTCCTCTTTTTTTAGTTGCTTTATTCCAGTTAGTTGTACCATAACGATGATATAATGTAATAAACATTATAAGACTGACAGCAGTAATAGAAATCCCTATAACAACAGCAGTTATCATTAATGCCTGTGGTAATGGATCAGAAGTTCTTTCAAGATTAGTCCCAATAGGAGGTATTGAATTTCTTGTATAATTAATAGTTAAGAAAAAAAGTATAATACCAGATTGTATAATACCCATTGATATAATTGTTTTAATAATATTTCTACGTGCTAATAAACCGTATATTCCAATTAAAAATAGTGCAACACCTATTGTTTCACCATTAATTATTTTGTGCATACTCAACCTCCGTTAATTTATATTTGACAATAAATAAATTTTTACAATTAGTAAAGAATTAAAATCAACTATCTACTTTCAAATAATACAAATCGAAAGAAGATAATACTTAGCCCACAATATACTTTTAGTGCAATTAATATATTCATAATAACTAAGTAGGAAGTATTAATTAATCTAATTTGGCTACCGTTAGTATGAATGATAAATAATATAGGTATAAGTAAAATACATAAAAAAAGTATTTTTTCGATTATTTGAAGTTTATGTAATGAAACTTCATGATGAGGATTAATAATATATTGAATTATAAAAGTGGAGCTGATAATTGCACCACCTTGAAATCCTCCACCTGGGGTACTGTGTCCGTTTATAGTAATATATATCCCAAATAGAAAAATGATTGGATATAATATTCCTAATGATTTTACAAGTAATTCAGATCTTTCTCTCATATATTATTTTACCTCCTAATAATCCCCTTCATGTCTTGAAAAATAGATTATTGCTATTATACTTACAAGAAGTAATAAAGTCTCAAATAGTGTATCAAATACTCTATAGTTAAGATAAATAGAAGTAACAACATTAATTGCACCAGTTTGTTCAAAACTATTTTCAAGATAATAATTGAATACATGCCTAGAATTAATCGTAGGTACTATTTCAAAGGATATGCATATTAGAAAAAGAATAAACATATATACTGCAATTAATTTTCTCCTCATAGTAAAGCATCTCCTTTATCTTCGACTAAATAACTATAGTTAAACTTAATAGTACTATTATTTGATATATAATTAATTAATTCATCAAAATGATAGTTTGATTTATCTCCATAGAAAGTTATATTATTAGGTTCATGTAAAATAATTACATCATATGGATAATCAGATACTATAGTTTCAAGTGTCTTATCTGATAGAACAATATCTAATTCTAACTCAAGTTCTAAAGCATAATTACTTAGGAGTTTACGAAAATTAGAAGCAACAGGATTGTTAATAGTTGTTTTATCTGAGTTATTAACATAATAGATTCTAAATACTTTATATTTATTTAAAGCTACAAGATATATGATTGTTGCTAATGTACTACCTATAACTGCTTCAGCAATAGCTACATCAGGAGCTTGATATAATAAGTAGCAGAAAGAACATAATAAAGAAAAAACACATAAATATACAATTGCTCGTCTTAATATATTAGTTTGAACTGCACAGAGTGCTAATATAACTAATAAAATTAAAGTGATTTCTAACATTATTTATCATCTCCAATTCTAAAACCACTAGTATGAGCTCCTCTAACAATAGTATGAGTAGCTAAAGGATTAAGAAACAGCATAAGTATAAGAATAAGTATAACTTTCATACTAAAATAGCTAAACCCTTTTAGAAATATGATCCCAATAATTATAGTAATAAATCCAGCAGTGTCAATAACTGAAGCTATCATAATACGAGAATAAAAGTTTTTATTGATTATAATGCCTATAAGCCCAATAAGAATAAGTATTAAACCAAAAGATATTATTATAAAACCTATAATTGTTGTCATTAAATCTTACCCTTTCCTTTTACAAATCTAGAAATAAATATAACGCCAATAAATCCTAGTAATGTATATACTAGAGCAATGTCTAATAAATATGGTAAATCCAGTAGTATAGAGTATAATAATATTAATAAAATAATTTTTGCAGAAAAAAGATTAAGACCAAGAAGTCTATCCCATATAGTAGGCCCTTGAATAATAATTACAATACTAATGATAGATAATAATATTAAGAATATGAATAAGTAATATATCAATGTCTCACTCCTTTTCGTAAAGTTTTCTCTATAGATTTATTTATAATAGTATCCGTATCAGTAGTTGTTAATATAGTTAGAGTATTCCCATGCCTATTAATTGTAACAGTACCAGGAGTTAGAGTTATTGCATTTGCCAAGAAAAAAATAGACCAGTCATTTTTTAATGTTGTATTAACAGTTTCTAAACGAGGATTAATATTTGACATTAAGATTAATTTAATAATATAAAAGGCTGATTTATATATATTAATGAATAGAATAAATATAAATTTAATAAATCTAAAGAATGAGATATTAAGACTGTGAATATATTGTTCACCGTCAGGTAAATGACAACTAATGATAACTGATAAACTCGAAAAAATACAACCACTAAAGATTGTGCTTATTAAAAAATTACCATTCATAATACACCATAAAACTGTAAGAAAGAGTATAAAAGTTTTGTGCTTTATAATATATCTCAAAAATACACCTCCTATATAAAGTGAAAACAATAATTATAAAATAATAATAACAAAAAAATCAATTATTTTCAATGAAATAAATACAAACTTATATACGATTAATGGTATATTTTAATTTGTTTTTAATAAAATTAAATAAGTGATTTACTTATAAAGCATAAGTTATTTTAAATTAACACTATCTTTTTAATTATATATATAGTATAATGAAAGTAATAAAAATATATTAAAAGAACTTAATACAATTTATAATATTTTAGTTATTTTTTAAATGTAAGAGAATAGGAGTCACATTTAAAATAGAGTACTAACCTCTATTTTGGTGTGGCTTTTTTTATTACAAAAAATAGAGGGGGGTTATCCTCTAAAAAGATATACTAATATATTATAAAAAATTTATTATAAAATGGGAGGTATTAAGATATGAATTATGATATTAGTATTATTGGTGCTGGTGTCACTGGTTCTTTGATTGCAAGAGAATTATCCAAGTATGATTTGAAAGTCTGTATTATTGAAAAAGAAGCAGATGTGGCTATGGGGACAAGTAAAGCGAATAGTGCAATTATTCATGCTGGATATGATGCAAAACCAAAAAGTTTAAAAGCTAAGCTTAATGTTAGAGGCAATGAATTAATGGGAGATATTGCTAAGCAGCTTGATGTTCCATTTAAACGTGTAGGATCATTTGTTTTGGCATTTAATGAAGAAGATATGAAAGAAGTAAATAAGCTATATGAGTACGGTATTAAAAACAATGTACCAGATATGAAAGTTATTAATAAAGAAGAAGTAAAAGAAATGGAACCTAATATATCAGATGAAGTAGTAGGAGCATTATTTGCTCCAACAGCTGGAATAATATGCCCATATGAATTAACATTATCAGCAGTAGAAAATGCTGTACAAAATGGAGTAGAGTTATTACTTGAATGTGAGATTAAAGATATACATAAACAAAAAGAAAGTTTTGTTCTAGATACAACAAAAGGAGAAATATCAACCAAATATATTATTAATGCAGCAGGAGTTTATAGTGATATAATTTCTAAAATGGCAGGAGATGATAGTTTTACTATTAATCCAAGAAAAGGAGAGTATTTATTATTAGATAAAAGACAAGGTAATGTAGTTAATACAGTTATATTCCAACCACCATCAAATATGGGAAAAGGAATACTAGTTACTCCTACAGTTGATGGAAACTTATTACTTGGGCCAACAGCAGAAAATATTGATGATAAAGAAAATATATCAACTACTAATACTGGATTAAGTAAAGTTATAAAAGGAGCAAGAAAATCTGTTCCATCATTTAACGTTAGAGACGTAATAACATCATTTGCAGGTCTTAGAGCTTCGTCTTCAGTAGGAGATTTTGTTATAAAAGAATCTTATAAGGTTAAAGGATTAATTAATGTTGCAGGTATTGAGTCGCCAGGTTTATCAGCTTCACCAGCTATAAGTGAATATGTGATAAATATATTAAAAACTATGGATATTTCATTACAAGAAAAAGAGAGCTATAATCCTATAAGAAAACCAGTAAAAAGATTTCGTGAAATGAATAAAGAAGAAAGAGAAAATATTATTAAGGAAAATCCATTATATGGTAATATTATATGTCGTTGCGAAACAGTAACAGAAGGTGAAATAGTTGACTGTATTCATAGACCAGCAGGTGCTAAAAACTTAGATGCAGTTAAGAGAAGAACACGTGCAGGTATGGGTAGGTGTCAAGGAGGATTCTGTGCACCTAGAGTAGTTGAAATACTAGCAAGAGAACTTAATATATCAAAAGATGAAGTAACTAAAATGGGTGGAAATTCTAACATATTAATTGGAAAAACAAAATAAATGGTACTAATAAAATAAATTTAATGAGGTGAGATAATGAACACATTGGATTTAGTAGTAATAGGTGGAGGCCCAGCTGGGATGGCTGCAGCAATTGAAGGATATAAAAAAGGTATTAAAAATATATTAGTTATAGAGAGAGATAAAGAGTTAGGCGGTATTTTACAACAATGTATTCATAATGGTTTTGGACTTCATATTTTTGGTGAAGAGTTAACAGGTCCTGAATATGCAGATAGATTTGCGAAAGAAGTAAAGAAATTAGGAATTACTTTTAAGTTAGAAACTATGGTTTTAAACATTAGTGAAGATAAAGTTATAACAGCAATTAATAGTACAGATGGATTAATTAATATTAAAGCTAAAGCGATAGTACTTGCCATGGGATGTAGAGAGAGAACAAGAGGTGCTCTTAATATACCTGGTCTTAGACCTGCGGGAATATATACTGCTGGAGCTGCACAACGATTTGTTAATATGGAAGGATATTTACCTGGAAAAGAAGTAGTTATATTAGGTTCTGGTGATATTGGACTTATAATGGCTAGAAGAATGACTTTAGAAGGTGCCAAAGTTAAAATGGTTTGTGAATTATTGCCTTATTCAGGTGGACTTACAAGAAATATAGTACAGTGTCTTGATGATTATAATATTCCTCTTAAACTTAGTTACACAGTAGTAGATATTCATGGAAAAGAAAGATTAGAAGGTATAACTATTGCACAAGTAGATGAGAATAGAAAACCTATAAAAGATACATTCCAGTATGTTAAGTGTGATACATTACTTCTTTCTGTAGGTTTAATTCCAGAAAATGAATTATCTCATGATTTAGGAATAGAAATTGACAAGGTAACTTCAGGGCCAATAGTCACTGAATCTATGGAAACTTCAGTAGATGGAGTATTTGCATGTGGTAATGTTGTACATGTACATGATTTAGTAGATTATGTAACGGCAGAAAGTAGATTAGCTGGTAGATGCGCAGCTAGATATATTCTAGATAACAAGAAAAAAGATATGGATAATGCAATTAAAACTATTTCTGGTACTGGAGTAAGATATGTAGTTCCACAATATATTAATAAAGAATTAGTTCAAGATGAGAATAAATTATATTTTAGAGTAGTAGATGAAATGAAAAAAGTTAGTATTGTTGTAAAATCAGGTGATGAAGTAATATATTCTAAAAAGAAAGCAAAAGTTGCACCAGGAGAAATGGAAAGTATTAAACTAAATAATAAAATCTTAGACAAAATGATGGATAAAGAATTAATAATAGAAGTTCAATAATCTTTATGGTATAAGGAGGTATTAGAATGGTAGAAGAGAGAAAATTAGTATGTATAGCCTGTCCAATTGGATGCCATATGACAGTTACGTTAGAAGATAAAAAAGTTATTAATGTTGAAGGTAATACTTGTAAGAGAGGAGCAGAATACGCCAAAGCAGAATGCACTAATCCTACAAGAATTTTGACTACTACTATGAAGGTTAATAATGGTATAGTTCCACTAGTTTCAGTAAAATCAAACAAACCTCTTCCAAAAGGACTATTATTTGATTGTATGAAGGTTATAAATAGCGTTAAATTAGAAGCTCCTATGAAAATAGGTGATATAGGAGTAGAGAATATATTAGATACTGGCGTTAATATAGTACTTACTAGAGATGTAGACAAAAATTAAATATAAAAAATTGTTATAAAAATAGAAATTGAAGAATAATATTTTACTTTGATTTCTATTTTTTTTTATATAAATTTAACGCTTTCTTAAAATCTAGTAGAACAACTACAAAATTTATTGTATAATCAATATAAAAATAATTAGTAAAGTAGGTGTAGAATATTAAAACATATACTATTGATGATATTATGAATAATATTCAATACATTAAACAGCTATCCAAACAATATCCCACAATCAATTCGGCATGCACAGAGGTTATCAACCTAGAAGCTATACTTAATCTACCAAAAGGTACAGAACATTTTTTATCCGATATACATGGAGAATATGAAGCATTTACTCATGTTCTTAATAATGCTTCTGGAGTAATTCGTAGAAAAGTTGACTATATTTTTGATAATTCTATTAGAGAACATGAAAAAAGTCGCTTAGCTATGTTAATATACTATCCAGAACAAATACTAGAAAAGGTAAAAAATGAAGAACGAAATTTACTAGAATGGTACGAAATTACTCTTCATAGATTAGTTTTAGTATGTAGAGAAATTTCATCAAAATATACTAGATCAAAAGTTAGAAAAGCTCTTCCGAAAGATTTTGAATATATTATTGAAGAATTGCTTCATGAACAACAAAGAGAACATAATAAACAAGAATATTACGATGGAATAATAAATACTATAATTGAGATTAATAGAGCAGATAATTTTATAGTGGCTATATGCAGAGTTATTCAACGATTAGCAATTGATAGATTACATATTATTGGCGATATATATGATAGAGGCCCAGGAGCTCATATTATATTAGATAAATTAATTGAACACCATTTAGTAGATATTCAATGGGGAAATCATGATATATTATGGATGGGAGCAGCAGCAGGTTCACTTGCTTGTATAGCTAATACAATAAGAATATCAGCAAGATACGGAAATTTGGGTACTATAGAAGAAGGATATGGTATTAATCTGCTACCACTAGCTACTTTTGCAATGGAATATTATAAAGATGATGAATGTAAGAACTTTGACTTTGTTAACTCAAATAAAGATATATATTCCAATAAAGAAGTGGAGTTAATTAAAAAGATTCATAAGGCAATAACTATTATTCAATTTAAGTTAGAAGGGCATATCATAGAGAGAAATCCAAATTTTAATATGACTAATAGATTATTATTTAATAATATTAATTATGTAGATGGAATAATTACAATTGATGACAAAGAGTATGAACTTACAGAATCTATTTTTCCTACTATTGATCCTAAACAACCTTATCAACTAACAGATGAAGAGATAGACATAATGGAAAAACTTAGACTATCATATGAAAATAATGAAAAGCTTCAAAAGCATACCCGTTTCTTATTTTCAAAAGGAAGCATGTATCTTAAGTTTAATTCCAACTTATTATTTCATGGATGTATTCCAATGGATGACAAAGGAGAGTTTACAGGAATACATATAGATGGGAAAAATTACTGTGGAAAAAAACTGATTGATAAAATAGAAATTCTGATTAGAGATTATTATTTTAATAGACATAATGAGTTAAATAATGTTGATTATTTTTGGTATTTATGGACTGGATCGAATTCACCACTTTATGGTAAGAAAAAAATGGCAACATTTGAACGATATTTCTTATCAGATGAATTAATTAAGGAAGAAGTAAAAAATTATTATTATTATTTTAGAGATAATGAGTCTATATGTGAAAAAATACTTGCTGAGTTTGGTATATATGAAATGGGTTCACATATCATTAATGGTCATGTACCTGTAGAAGTTAAAAATGGAGAAAGCCCTATTAAAGCTAACGGTAAGTTATTAGTAATAGATGGAGGATTGTCACAAGCTTATCAGCACATTACAGGTATAGCAGGATATACTCTAATATATAATTCTTATGGATTGCTTATGGTTGCACACGAAAAATTCAAGTCCACGAAAGAAGCTATAAAATTCGAGAAAGATATAGTATCGTCGTATCAAATACTAGAAAAAAATAATACTAGAATACGAGTAAAAGATACAGATATAGGAAAAGAATTAGAAGAAGAAATTAAAGGATTAAACATGTTATTACAAGCATATCACAAAGGAATAATAAAAGAAAAATAAAGGAGAATACTTAATGAGAATCGGAATGGGATATGACGTTCACAAATTAGTTGATAATAGAAAATTAATTATAGGAGGAGTGGAAATCCCTTTTGAAAAAGGTCTTTTAGGACATTCAGATGCAGATGTTTTAGTTCACGCAATTATGGATTCCATTCTTGGTGCAATGGGAAAAGGAGATATTGGCAAACATTTTCCAGATACTGATAAAGAGTTTAAAGATGTTTCAAGCATGATTTTATTAGCTAAAGTTGGAAAAATCCTTAATGATGAACAATATAAAATTGAGAATATAGATAGTACTATTATTGCACAGAGACCTAAAATGGCGTCATACATAAGTAAAATGAGAGAAAATATTGCAGAAGTTCTTAATATCAATATTTCTCAAATAAATATTAAAGCTACTACAGAAGAAGGATTAGGATTTACTGGCAGTGAATTAGGAATTTCAGCTCAAGCTATCTGTTTAATTAATAATTAATTATAAGTTGAGTGTTTGACAATAATTAGAAAAAGGTGTATATTTTTATTGGCGTATGCTATAAATTACTAGGATGATAGGAGTGATTATAAGATGGCATCATGTGAATCATGTTCATCAAAAGATAAGTGTAGTGATAGTAAGAAACAAAACTGTATGATAGAAAATAATCCTATTAATAATGTGAAAAATATTATCGGTGTTATGAGTGGAAAAGGTGGTGTTGGTAAATCTACAGTTTCTGTTATGCTTGCTAACGATTTAGTTAAACGAGGATATAAAGTAGGTATATTAGATGCAGATATTACTGGCCCAAGTATTCCAAGATTATTAGGATTACAAAATAAAAGAGCAACAGTAATGGAAACAGGTATTTTTCCAGTAATTGCAGATAATGGATTAAAAGTAATGTCTCTTAATTTTTTAATAGATCAAGAAAATACTCCTGTTATATGGAGAGGACCTATTATTGCTGGAACTGTAAAACAATTTTGGACAGATGTTTTATGGGAAGATTTAGATTATTTAGTAGTTGATTTACCACCTGGAACTGGAGATGTAGCACTAACAGTTATGCAAACAATGCCATTAACGGGAGTTGTAATGGTATCTGTACCTCAAGATATGGTTTCTATGATTGTTGCAAAAGCTATTAATATGACTAAGAAAATGGATGTAGATGTTATTGGTGTTGTAGAAAATATGAGCTATATCAAATGTCCAGATTGTGATAAAACTATAAAGATGTTTGAAGGAAATACACAACAATTCTTAGATGAAATGGGAATAAAATTATTAGGAGAACTACCAATGAGTAAAGAAATAATTAATATAGCTCATAACGGTATTAGTGAATCTGATGATGTAGTAAAAATGTTTGAAAACATAACAAATGAAGTTATCAATAGTTAACATTAGAGTTTATATAGATAAACATTAGTATTGTTTATATTAGATTTGTCTGGAGTGAAAAGTTATGTCAAGACCAAAAAAATGTAGAAGAGTTGACTTCTTCCCCAAATATACTTATTTTAAACCAATAGATAGATCGGTAGAAGATATTGAAGAAGTGGTACTTAATATAGAAGAACTAGAAGCTATGAGATTAAAAGATATAGAAGGATTTAATCAAGAACAATGTGCAAAAAGAATGCATATTTCAAGACAAACTTTTCAAAATATTATAGAAAGTGCTAGAAAAAAAGTTACAAAAGCACTGACAAAAGGAATGGCAATTAATATTACTGGTGGTATATATTCAAAAGAATGTGAAGTAAAATGTACTAAATGTCAACATGAATATAGATTTGAGTTTTCTAAGATTAGTGAATGCCCAAAATGTAAATCAGCAACTATTTATTGTCAAAAAAAAGAAAGAATATGTAATAGAAAAATTAATATACGAAAGAATAATGATTAAAGTACTGTCTCGTAATACATTTTTCTTGAGGATTTAAGTAGATAGATTAGATTTAACTATTCATACCCTAAAATGTTCTGTTAAAGGGTATGAGCTACGCCGTTTATGGCTTGTTTAGTGTTAAATCTAATCTATCTTTCTTTATATTTACATTATAGATGTATTGTGAGACAGCTTACTTTTAGTTAATATTGAAGATGATATAAGTAATAGAATCTTTAACTATAAATTAGTTTTTGATATAATAAAATTATATTTATAAGAGTGATTAATCTCTACAAAAGTAATTTTGTCATATTATGAATAGATATTGGATAGTAATTAATAGGAGGGCTTTATCTGGAATTTTTGCAATATTATCTATTTGTGGAATAATCACACTAAATGGGGTGAAATTAATATGAACATTTCTTTTGAAGCTGTACGCAAAATAGACTTGATATTTGATAATGCTTATTGTGAAGGACGTAAGACATTGTATGAACATGAAGTATATATGGCACTTGAAAGTATAGGTTTAGATGTTCCAAAATTTGTTTATATTAATAATTCTAATGATTTAACAGAAAAAATGTTAGAGAAATTTGGACACGATATTGTAGTTAAGATTGTTTCATCTGATATTTCTCATAAGCAAAAATTAGGTGGAGTGAAAGTTGTACACAATCATGAAACGCTATATATAAAATATGTATTAGATAATATGAAAAAAGAAGTACTATCGCATTTTGAACGAAAACCAGAGATTGTTGGATTTTTAATTGTAGAATTCATTCCTCATACTCAGAGTATAGGATATGAAGTATTAATTGGCTCCAAAGATGATTTGTCATTCGGCCCTGTTCTAACGTTTTCTAAAGGTGGAGATGATGCAGAATTTTTTGCTAAGTATTATGATAAAGCTAATTTATTTTTGCCACCTTTTAGTTATGATAGAGCAATAAAGCTTGTTGAAGGTCTTAATATAAGTCATAAATTTATAAGTATAGGTCATGAGGAGTATTTGGAATTAATGGCGAAAGGAGCAAGTTTATTAAGTTCTTTAGCATATTATTACTCTAATGCATCTGATACAAAAACCAAATATATAATTAAAACACTAGAGGTTAACCCCTTTGTAATCACTAAAGACAATCGTTTTATTGCAGTAGATGGCTTCGCTGAATTTGAGAAAGTAAATTGTAACACACAAATTATGAGTGAGGCTAATATAGAAAATGTTGAGCCATTTTTTAATCCAAAAGGTATAGCAGTTATTGGGGTGTCATCTAATACAGAAAAATATAGCATGGGAAGAGAGATAGCAAAGCTATTACATGATCTTTCAAGAGACGATATTTATTTAGTCAATATTAAAGGTGGGAAAACAATAATTAGCAATAAAGAATATACGTTATATAGTAGTATAGATGAAATACCAGTTGCTGTAGAATTAGCTGTATATGTCGCAAAGGCAAAATACGTTTTTTCCTTCTTTGATAATATGAAAGTAAACATTCCAAAATCAGTAATACTTATTCCAGAAATACCTTCTGATATGGATTATTCACATTTTAGGAAGAATTTATCACAAGTAATTAAACAAAATATAAGAGTTATCGGCCCTAATTGCATGGGAGTATTTTATGGTAAAGATGATGAAAATAAAGGTGTAGATACTTTATTCATTGATGAGAAAAAACTACAGCTTCATTCTTCAGAAGATAGCAACACAGTATTACTTACTCAGAGTGGAGGAGTAGCAATAACATTAATAGATAAATTTAGTCATCTAAAAATATTCAAATCAATTGTTAGCTTTGGAAATAAATACGATGTGAAAATAGTTGATTTAATTAAATACTTTTCTAATAAAAAAGATATAAGAAATATTGCTATATATGTTGAAGGATTTCATATAGGAGAAGGTAGAAAATTCTTTGAGTTAGCAAAAGATATTAATAAGCCTATTATTGTATACAAATCAGGTAAAACACATGCAGGTGCTAAAGCGGCTGCATCCCATACAGCGGCAATGACAGGAGATTATGATATATTTAAAGCTGTCTGTCAACAAGCAGGAGTAATACTTATAGAAGATATAAAGACTTATTATGATTGTATAAAAGCTTTTTCACTATTATCAGATAAAAGACCAAAAGGAAGAAAAGTCGCAGGTGTAGTAAATGCTGGATTTGAAGCTACTGTTGCAGCTGATGAACTTGGTAATCTTGAGTTAGCGATTTTTAGTGAAGAAACTAATAATAAGTTAAAAGAATTTAATTATCATGGATTGATTGATACATCTTCATCTATTATTGATGTTACACCTATGACTGGAGATGTTTTATATGCTAAGTATATAGAAACAATCATTCAAGATGAATCAGTTGATGCTATGTTTGTCAGTATTGTTCCACATGCTGATGAATTAAGGACTTTACCTAATGCATGTTATGAAAAAGATAGCTTGGCGAATTTACTTGTAAACATAGTAAAGAAACATAATAAGCCTATTGTAGTTTCAGTGAATGCTGGAAAATTTTATAGAGAATTTATATCTATTATGGAAGAAAGGGGTATTGCAGTATATGGTGATATTAAATCTTCTGTAAAAGCATTAGATACATTTGTATCTTATTATACTAGTTAGAGAATTATAATATTAAATAACATATAGCAGAGACTATACTGTGATATAATTATTATATTATGAGTATGGGAGAATAGCATATGAAAAGTGATAGACTATTTAATATAATATATATTTTGCTTAATAAGAAGGTTGTTACAGCCAAAGAGCTAGCAGAAAAATTTGAAGTATCAACCCGTACTATCTATAGAGATGTAGATACTCTTACTATGGCTGGTGTTCCTATATATACTGATAAAGGTGCTGGAGGGGGAATAAAACTTCTTGAGGATTATGTACTTAATCAGTCTATTATATCAAGTGATGAAAAAAGTGATATTATACTAGCACTTGATATGCTTAGAGCTACTGAATATAGTAACACATCTGACACTCTTCATAAGTTAAGCATATTATTCGGTAGTAATAATACTGATTATGTAGATATTGATCTTTCTGATTTTAATCATAATAATCAAAAAGAAATATTTGAAATTATTAAAAAATCAATATCATCAAGTTGTACAGTTATAATGAGTTATAGATCTTATAACAAAAAAGAAATAACAAGAGAAATATGTCCACTTAAATTAGTATTTAAAAAACAAAGATGGTATCTAATAGCTTTTTGTAAACTAAGAAAAGATATAAGAACTTTTAGAATATCAAGGATACGAAGCTTAGAGATTACGAATAAAAGATTTGATAACAAAGATTATAAAGTTGATGATTATTCTATAGAATTTGGTAAGACTAGTAATCTAATAAAAATTAAACTTATATTAAAAAAAGATTGCATATATAGGGTGGAAGAAGAATTTTTAGGGAATTATATAATTGATAAAAATGATAATATAATTATTACATTTGAGTCATCAGAGGATAGATATTTGTATAGTTATCTCCTAAGTTATCTTGATTATATAGTAGATGTTGAGCCTTTATATATCAAACAAAATCTGAAAGAGAAAGTAAAAAAAATTTTGTTAATATGACATACAGTTGTCATATTGAGTATTTTATAATATTGGTATAAAAATAAAAAGGAGACGATATTATGAAATATGAAATAGTTAATTTAGAAGAAAAGGTAGTTATAGGAAAATCTATTGTTACTACAAATGATAATAATAAAGCAATGAGTGACATAGGTATCATGTGGAATAGTTTTATTAATGAAGGTATTTATAGTAATATTAATGATAAAAAAGATAGCAAAGCTATTGGATTATATTATAATTATGAAAATGATTTCACAGGGAATTATAGTTTTATGTGTTGTGTAGAAGTTAATTCTAATAGTGACACTGAATATGAGACTCTAACAATTCCAACATCCAAATATGCTAAATTTACAATAAAAGGGCATATGATAACAGATGTAGCTAATGCTTGGAGTAAGATTTGGAATATGGATCTTAATAGAAAATATACTTATGATTTTGAAGTATATCATAATGATTCAGAAGATGTGAATAATCAAACAATTGATATTTATATTGCTATTAACTAGGAGGGCTATAATGAGTATAATTACAGTAGATAAAAACAATATAGATACAGAACATATATGTTGTTCCATTACAGAAAAGAAAGGTGAAAACTGTGTAGGTAGTAAAAAAGCATGGATGAAGAAAAGATTTGAAGATGGTTTAGTGTTTAAGAAACTAGACGTAAGAGGTAAAGTATTCATTGAATATATACCATGTGAAAATGCTTTTGCTCCTATAGATGGTGATGGTTATATGTATATTAATTGTTTTTGGGTATCTGGGAAATATAAGAATCAAGGATATGCTAACCTATTACTTGAAGAATGTATAAAAGATGCTAAATCAAAAGGGAAAAAAGGATTAGCGGTACTTGGTTCTAAGAAAAAAATGCATTTTTTATCAGATCCTAAGTTTATGAAATATAAAGGATTTCAAGTATGTGATACGGCATCTCCTAGTTTTGAATTGCTATATTTACCTTTTGAGAAAGTAGATTATACTCCTAGATTTAGAGATTGTGCTAGAACAGGTATGATAGATAATAAAGATGTTGTTATATACTATTCAAATGGTTGTCCTCATACTGATAAATATGTACCAATTGTCAAATCACATCTAGAACAGTTAAATATCCCTTACGAGATAATTAAACTAGAAACTCTAGAGCAAGCAAGATATTGTGAAGCTCCATGTACTAATTATGCAGTTTTTATGAAAGGTAAATTCATTACAAGTGAAGTATTAACTGTTAAGAAAATGGATAAATTTCTAGAAAAGTACTATTATTAAATGTATTTATAAATAATTTTAAAATTAATATTGCAATATATTTTAAAGCACCTTACAATCTGATTATGGAGGTGCTTTTATGAAAGATATTATATTACCGCAGCCAGAACTTAATAGAGAATTTCCATTAATGAAGTCTCTACAGTTAAGACGTACTAAGAGAAAATGGAAAAAAGAGTTATTACCATTACAAGAAATATCTAATATTCTGTGGAGTGGATGTGGGGAGACTTTAAAGGCTACAATAAGGAGTAAAAACAGGAGGACAGTTCCTTCAGCATGTAATTCTCAGTTAGTAGATGTGTACGCTTGTCTTGAAAGAGGAGTATATAAGTATTTAAGTAGTGAACATAAATTAGAGTTTGTTTCAGATGTTGATGTAAGAAGTATTTTAGGTACACAGAAGATGATGAAGTCTGCTCCTTTTGGACTTATATATGTATGTGATTTTTCTAAGAGAACGGGAATAATTAAAAGTGATGAAAGTAAAAAAATGTTTCTAGCAGGAACTGAAACAGGTTTTATTAGTCAAAATGTTTATTTATATTGTGCTTCTTCTAATCTGAGTACAGTGTTAATTGCTATGGTTGATAGAGATAGGCTTGCAGAAGTATTGGGGTTAAATGAGTTGAAAGTGATAACATATACTCAGATTGTAGGGGAAGTACAATAAATGTATATGTAAGAGGTGAAGTTTCCGCTCCGAAAGTATAGGGGAATATTCCGTCAGCTAGTTAATCGTCCTGATTAAAATAGCTGACCTCGCCGTCCGTGGCTCGTGCTCCATATTCCCCTATACAATCTCCGCTAGGCTTGAGGAAGTTTTTATGTATTGTTAGAGTTTGGGTTAGCCATGATAGTAGAGAGAAAGATTGTATGAGGATGTTAGTATATGAAAATATTGAATAATAATTTTAGGTGGATAATAATATGGTAAATAAAAAGAAGTATGGAAAATGGATATGGTTAATTTTATTACCGATAGCTATATTGTTAGTTAGAGGTGCGTCAGCTAATTCTGGATTTGTTGAAACTTATTATTCTAGGGGTATATATCTTTTTATTGGACAAGTATTAAGTAGTGTGTTTGGTATTTTTCCATTTTCTTTTGGAGAGCTAATTGTTATATTTTTTATTGGATTTATAATATATAGAGTTATTAGATTGATTATTAATATTATAACTATAAAAAGTACTGCAAAATATTATGAGATTGTATATTTTATAAGGGATATAGTAGTATATATAAGTGTTGGTTATTTTATTTTTATATGTATATGGGGACTTAATTATCATAGATTACCATTTTCAGAAATTGCTGCTCTAAGTATACAGAAAGCAAGTGTAGATGAGTTAACTAATCTATGTGAAAGTCTTATTATTGAAGCTAATGAACTTAGAGATGATGTTATAGAAGATGATGAAGGTGTTATGTATATACCTAATGGTTATAGAAGTGTATTTAAACGTGCAGATATAGGTTATAAAATAGTATCAGAAGTTTATCCTGTACTGGGAGGTAAGTATGGTAGAGCGAAGGGGGTTATTATATCGGAGGCTATGTCTTATGCGGGAATAACAGGTATTTATTTTCCATTTACTGGAGAAGCTAATGTTAATATTAATAGACCTGACTTATTATTGCCTGCTACTACATGTCATGAAATTGCGCATCAAAGAGGATTTGCTAGAGAAGATGAAGCTAATTATATAGCTTATTTAGTATGTAAAATGCATCCAGATGTAGATTATAAATATTCTGGAACTATGTTAGCCCTTATTCATTCAATGAACAAATTATATGAATATGATAAAGATTCTTATAGTAAATTAAAAGCTAAGTATAGCAAAGGTGTAAGACGAGATTTAGCTGATAATAATAGATACTGGAAGATTTATTCTGGACCTGTTGACAGAGTTTCAACGAAAATTAATAATGCGTATCTAAAATCCAATTTACAAAAAGATGGTGTTCATAGTTATGGAAGAATGGTAGATTTGTTAATTGCTGAGCGTAGATTTGATAAATAGTTAAATTTGTATTAGAATATCCTTTGAAATTTATAGATAATATGATATCATATAATGAAGTGAAATAGGAATTAATAACCAATAAAGGAGGAATAAAGTCATGGCAAAAGATAACAAGATCGTGACTGAAAATAATGAAACGGAAGTTGTTTCTAAGAATTTTATAGAAACATTTATTGATAAAGATTTAGAAGATGGCGTATATAATACTGTACACACTAGATTTCCACCTGAACCTAACGGTTATCTTCATATAGGTCATGCAAAAGCAATCTGTATCAATTATAATATTGCAGAAAAATATAATGGTTTATATAATCTAAGATTTGATGATACTAATCCAGTAAAAGAAGATATGGAATATGTAAACTCAATTATAGAAGATATTAAATGGTTAGGATTTGATTGGCAAGATAGATTGTACTATGCATCAAGTTATTTTGATAAAACTTATGAATGTGCTGTTAAATTAATTGAAAAGGGCAAGGCATATGTATGTGATTTAACTGCAGATGAAATAAGAGAGTACAGAGGAACGTTAACAGAAAAAGGGAAAAATAGTCCTTATAGAGAACGTTCAATTGAAGAAAACTTACAGCTTTTTGAGCAAATGAAAAACGGTGAATTTAAAGATGGTGAAAAAGTATTAAGAGCCAAAATTGATATGTCATCACCAAATATGAATATGAGAGACCCAGTTATATATCGAATAGCTCACGTAACTCATCATATGACAGGAGATAAGTGGTGTATATATCCAATGTATGATTTCGCACATCCAATTGAAGATGCTATTGAAGGTATTACACATTCACTTTGTTCACTTGAGTTTGAAGATCATAGACCACTATATGATTGGGTATTAGAGCAATTGGAGTGGAAACAACCACCAAGACAAATAGAGTTTTCTAAGCTATTTTTAACAGATACTATTCTAGGAAAAAGAAAGCTTATAAGATTAGTAAAAGAAGGTATAGTTGATGGATGGGACGATCCAAGAATGCCTACTCTATGTGGTCTTAGAAGAAGAGGGTATACTCCAGAATCTATTAGAAGATTTATGGAACTTGCAGGTGTTTCTAAGAGTATAAGTACTGTTGATTACGGAATGCTTGAGTATTGTATTAGAGAAGATTTGAAATTAACTAAACCAAGATTAATGGCAGTTCTTAATCCACTAAAAGTAGTTATTACTAACTATCCAGAGGGACAAGTTGAATGGTTAGATGCTGATAATAATCAAGAAAATGAAGAAATGGGTAAAAGACAAATACCTTTTGGTAGAGAAATATATATTGAGAGAGAAGATTTCATGGAAGAACCACCTAAGAAATTCTTCAGATTATCACCTGGAAAAGAAGTCAGATTAAAGTACGCTTATTTCATTAAATGTGAAGAAGTAATTAAAGATGATAATGGTGAGATTATAGAGCTAAGATGTACTTATGATCCAGAAACAAAAAGTGGTACAGGCTTTACAGGACGTAAAGTAAAAGGAACTATTCATTTTGTATGTGCATCTACTGCACAAAAAGCTCAAGTAAGAATATATGACCATTTATTCAAAGGTGATACGAAATTTGAAGATGAAGAAGGTAATATATTATATAATAAAGATTCAAAAGAGATTCTTGATAATTGCTTTGTAGAACCAGCTATAAAAGATATGAAACCAGAAGACAAATTACAATTTTTAAGACATGGATTCTTCTGTGTTGATAAAGATTCTAGTGAGGATAACATTGTTATAAATAGAATTGTATCATTAAGAAGTTCTTATAGACCGTAATATAAACTAGAGAAAAAGGTGCATAATATGAGTGACATATTTTCTGGACTTGAAAAATTAGGCTTTCAAAATACAAAAGAGATTAAACTATTCGAAGAAGAAAAAAAAAATAAGACAAAATCAGTAAGGGAAAAACAACAAAAGATGATAAAAGATATTTTATATGATAGAAAATTAATATGCCCAGTATGTGGAGAAGATATCAATATTAGAAGTGTTAAAGCTGGTAAGGCAAAATTGTTATCTAGTGATTTAGATCTTAGACCTAAGTATGATATTATTACTCCGTATTTATATGATGTTATATTATGTAATTGTTGTGGTTATGCGGCTTTAAGTAGATTTTTTAGTAAAATTACAAGAACACAAGCAAGTTGGATTAAAAACCAAATATCAACTGCTTATAAAGGAAGATTTTACCCTGAGGAATATACTTTTGAAATGGCTATTGAAAGATATAAGCTAGCATTATTAAATTCTGTTGTAAAAAAGGCTAAAGACAGTGAAAAAGCATATATATGTTTAAAATTAGCTTGGTTATATAGAAGTGTTTCTGAAGAGATAATGACTAATGATAATTATGATAAGCAAAAGCTAAAAGAAAATAATGATTACGAGAGAGCTTTTGTTGAAAAGGCATATGTAGGATTTGTTTCGGCATACGAAAAAGAGAGTTTTCCAGTATGTGGAATGAACGAAATTACAGTCACATATTTAATAGGTGAATTGTCTAGAAGATTGGGTAAAAATGATGAATCATTAAGGTGGATATCAAAAGTTATTATTTCTAAGAATGCTAACGATCGATTAAAAAATAAGGCAAGAGATGTTAAAGATTTAATAAAAAATAATAATCAAAATTAGATATTATTAAGTAGCTGTTTATAAAATTGTTTTGAGGACAATAGTTTTGGAAGATATACTAGTTTAACTATTCATACCCTTTAAGGGTATGTGCTAAGCTCATATGGCTTGGTTATGGCTAAATCTGTATATCTTCCTCTATATTATTAACGTATAGAGCCTATTAATTATTAATAATTATACCGTTAACTTTTTGTATAGTTCTTTGAAGAGCGTCTTTAGAGTTATTCCAAGGTTCGTTGGCGAATCTGTAATCTGACTTTTTGATAAACCAATCAAGTTCTTCTAAGATTCTATTAATATTATTTATTTGTATAGGTGTTATCATATTATAAAATGACTCTAAAGAGCTACCATTTAGTTTTTTAGGAGCTTCATTATATATTAGTGCAAAATGCTCTAGACAAAAACCTGAACATGATTGTACTAAATCAACGAAAGATTTATCTTTTTTAATAAGATAGAAAAATGTATCTATATATCTTTCAAAGGTCATATTGATTTTATCGCATATATAGCAACTAGATTTTTTTTCAGTTATATACGTATATATTTTTTTATCATCAGCTTGCTTATTTGAAAATAACTTTTTTTTGCTTTTAATTTCATCAGTAGATATAATATTCTCTACTTGACTCTTAACTTCATTCAAATGACTATGAAGCATTAGAGCAAGCCCTAGTCGGTTTTTGTTTGAGTATAATTTATTAACATGTTCTTTGCAAAAACCTAATTTATTTGTTTGTTCCCTTACATCCACTTCCATATAGGAAGGACCTAGTACAAATTCAATAGAAGCGTCTTCTAAGCTTTTCTTCATGAGACAAAAAGGACATTCACAATCTTCTTTGAATGCATCAACAACAGGAATGGTATATATTTTATCTTTCATTTGTTCACCTTCTTAATATATAATTGAGTTAATTGCATAATTAAAATATCAGTTTTAAATATGTAATATATAGATTATAGCATAAACGCAATATAAGTAATAGAACAATTAAATTTATTAATAAGGAGATGTTTTATGAAATATATAATAGATAGTAATAATATAATAATTAATGACTCTAGTGATTTTGATATTGAACATATTCTAGAATGTGGGCAATGCTTTAGATTCTACAAAAAAGATAATAGAGATTACATAATAATTGCGTATAGTAAGATTTTAAGAGTGACTCAAGATGATCAACAGGTTACTTTCCATAATACTACAGAAGAAGAGTTTCAGTCTATATGGATGAAATATTTTGACCTGGGTAGAGATTATAGTATTATAAAGACTACACTTTCTAAATTTGATGAACATCTTCAAACAGCAGTTTCAGAAAAAGGTGGCATTAGAATACTACAACAAGACACATGGGAATCATTAATTTCTTTCATTATTTCTCAGAATAACCATATTAGTAATATTAGAAGAGTAATTGAACGTTTATCTAATAAATATGGTACATATATAGGAGAAATAGAGGATGAAAAGTATTATTCTTTTCCTACAATAGAACAACTTTCTATTGCAACAGAAGAAGAATTAAGAGCGTTAAAAGTTGGGTTTAGAGCACCTTATATTATTAATGCTTGTGAAAAAGTTGCAAATGGAGAAGTTGATTTAGAAACAGTATGTTGTGGTAATTTACTAGAAGCAAAAAAACAGTTAATCACAATAAAAGGTGTTGGAAATAAAGTGGCTGATTGTGTACTATTATTTGGTGCTATGAGATATGAAGTATTTCCAACTGATGTATGGGTGAAGAGAATAATGGAATATTATTATTTCAAAGAAGATACAAAGATAAAAGTTATTGACGATTTTGCAAAAGAAAATTATGGTGAGTTAGCTGGATTCGCACAACAGTATCTATTCTATTATGCTAGAGATCTGCAAATTGGTAAATAGAATTAGAAAATATTGAATAAAATACATAATATTGGAAAAAATATATTATAGTGTTACATTAAAATAGGTGAAAATATAAGCATAATGGAGAAAATGAGAGCAATTAGGAGAAAGTGGAAGCATTTCTAATTGTATGGGTCGATAGAGTTATAATAAGCATTTGCATTTAGTTGCCTATTTTAATAATATATACCTTGAGATTAGCACTCGACAAAGAAGAGTGCTAACAATATCAAAATGAATAATAAAAGATAATTATAAGGAGGTAAATTTTATGAAATTAGTGCCTTTAGGAGACAGAGTAGTAATTAAACAATTAGAAGCAGTAGAAACAACTAAATCAGGTATCGTATTACCTAATCAAGCAAAAGAAAAACCACAAGAGGCAGAAGTAGTTGCAGTAGGACCAGGTGGAATGGTAGATGGAAAAGAAGTAACTATGGAAGTTAGCGTTGGGGATAAAATTATATACTCAAAATATGCTGGAACAGAAGTTAAATTAGATGGTGAAGAGTTTATTATCGTTAAGCAAAGTGATATATTAGCTATCGTAAAATAAATAATTAATTAGGAATAAGGAGGGCTACATAATGGCTAAAGAAATTAAATTTGGGGCTGACGCTAGAGCTGCTTTAGAAGCAGGTGTAAACCAATTAGCAAATACAGTAAAAGTAACATTAGGACCAAAAGGAAGAAATGTTGTTCTAGATAAAAAATTCGGCACACCATTAATTACTAATGATGGTGTAACAATTGCAAAAGAAATTGAATTAGAAGATGCTTTTGAAGATATGGGAGCACAACTTGTTAAAGAAGTTGCGACAAAAACTAATGATGTTGCTGGAGATGGAACAACAACAGCTACAGTACTTGCACAAGCAATGATTCAAGAAGGAATCAAGAACGTAGCAGCAGGTGCTAATCCAATTATCCTTAGAAGAGGTATGAAAGCAGCTACAGAAAAAGCTGTAGAAGCTATAAAAGATATGAGTAGAACATTATCAGGAAAAGATCAAATAGCAAAAGTTGCAGCTATTTCTGGTGGTGACGAAGAAGTAGGAACATTAATAGCAGATGCAATGGAAAAGGTATCTAATGATGGTGTTATTACTATAGAAGAGTCAAAAACAATGGAAACTGAGCTTGAACTTGTAGAAGGTATGCAATTTGATAGAGGTTACTTATCACCTTATATGGCAACAGATATGGATAAAATGGTTGCAGATCTTGATGATCCATATATTTTAATCACTGATAAGAAAATAAGTAACATTCAAGAAATTCTACCAATTCTTGAGCAAATTGTTCAATCAGGAGCGAAACTTCTTATTATTGCTGAAGATGTAGAAGGTGAAGCACTTGCTACATTAGTAGTTAATAAATTAAGAGGAACATTTAACTGTGTAGCAGTTAAAGCACCAGGTTTTGGTGATAGAAGAAAAGCAATGTTACAAGATATAGCTATTCTAACTGGTGGAACTGTTATTGCTGAAGAAGTAGGACTTGACCTAAAAGAAACAACTATTGAAATGTTAGGTAGAGCTAAATCAGTTAAAGTTCAAAAAGAAAATACTATCATCGTTGATGGAGCTGGAGCGAAAGAAGAAATAGACGCTAGAGTAAATCAAATAAGAGCTCAAATCGAAGAAACTACTTCAGAATTTGATAGAGAAAAATTACAAGAAAGATTAGCTAAAATGGCTGGTGGAGTTGCAGTAATCAAAGTTGGTGCAGCTACAGAAACAGAAATGCAAGAAAAGAAACTTCGTATGGAAGATGCATTAGCAGCTACAAGAGCAGCAGTTGAAGAAGGTATTGTTGCTGGTGGTGGAACTTCATATATTCATGCTTCAAAAGAAGTAGCTAACTTAATAGATACTCTTGAAGGTGATGAGAAAACAGGTGTTAAAATAATTCTAAAAGCGCTAGAAGCACCACTTCGTCAAATCGTTACTAATGCAGGACTTGAAGGTTCAGTTGTTGTTAACAAAGTGTTAGAAGCAGAAAAAGCAATTGGATTTAATGCTTTAACTGAAGAGTATGTTGATATGGTAACTGCTGGTATTATTGACCCAACAAAAGTTACTAGAAGTGCTCTTCAAAATGCTAATTCAGTAGCTTCTACATTACTTACTACAGAATCAGTAGTAGCAGATGTTAAAGAAGACGAACCAATGATGCCTCCAATGGGCGGAGCTCCAGGAATGGGTATGATGTAATTACAATATAGTTATTAATAGACATCTCATTATACATTTTTGAGGTTTTAAGTTTTGAAAGATAGATTAAGGTTCGCTTACCGCTAAACCTAATCTATCTTTTTTCATATTGATATAAAAATGTATTATGAAAGTTATTATATTTAGTATTGTATACTGTGAAATGTTATTATATAATTAATGTAATTATTATCTTAATGAAGGTCTTGATTGAAGCATAGGATAAAACAATTTTATATGTAGCTATATTTTTTATAATTAATGAATATCAAAGGAGGAATCAATATGGGTGATGTATTTAATGAGCAATTAGTTGGTAAGAAAAATACATTAAAAGACAACCTGTTAAAAGTTGTGATTATAGTTTCAGCACTATTAATAATTGTTATGACCCTTGCTATAAAGTTTTTAGCAGGATTTATTTTTCCAATTGCCATTGCTGCAATATTAGGAGCAGTATGGTTAATTAGACAACTGAATGTTGAATATGAATATGTTTTTACTAGTGGAGAATTAGATATTGATAAAATACTTAACAAGAATAAGAGAAAACGATTTTTAACTATAGATATTAGAAAAATAGAGATTATGGCTCCCATTGATAGCAAAGAACATGAACGAGAATTATCAAATTACGATAAAATAGTTGACTGTAGTAGTGGTGTGAAAAATAACAATACTTACGCTGCTATGATTGTAAGAAATGGTAAGAAAGAAAAATTAATAATTGAACCAAATGAGAAAATGTTAAATGCATTCAAAAAATATATACCAAGAAAAATTGTGATGAATAAGTAATACAACGCAGTATTTATTTTGTAAAATAATATTAATTATGCATATAATATAAACTATAAAATTGATTTATATATTGACAAACAGCTAGATTTTTGTTAAACTCTCAAATTATATTAAAAGTGTAAAAAGGTTAGGGATATTATTATTTATTCCTAATCTTTAATAATAACTATTTTAACTTGGCACTTAAATATAGGGCTATTTACTAGAGTTTAAGTGACTAATCAATTATTAATAGAAAGTGAGGATTTACAATGCATAAAATTGTAAACGAAGGCATAACTTTTGATGATGTATTATTAATACCAGCTCATTCTAAAGTACTACCTAATCAAGTAGATGTATCTACAAACTTAACTAAAAGTATTAAATTAAATATACCATTTATGAGTGCAGGTATGGATACAGTAACAGAGTCAAGAATGGCAATAGCTATGGCAAGACAAGGTGGAATCGGAATTATTCATAAGAATATGTCTATCTCTAAGCAAGCAGAAGAAGTTGATAAAGTAAAGAGATCAGAAAATGGGGTTATAACAGATCCTTTCTATTTATCACCAGAACATTATGTATATGAAGCAAATGAGTTAATGGCAAAATATAGAATTTCAGGTGTACCAATAACAGAAGGAAAAAAACTAGTTGGTATTCTTACTAATAGAGATTTAAGATTTGAAACAGATTTTAACAAAAAAATAAAAGAAGTTATGACAAGTGAAAATCTTATCACTGCTTCAGTTGGGACAACTTTAAATGAAGCAAAAGATATAATGGCAAAATATAGAATAGAAAAACTTCCATTAACTGATAAGGAAGGAAATCTTTGCGGTTTAATAACTATTAAAGATATTGAAAAAGCAATTAAGTATCCTCAGTCAGCTAAAGATTCACAAGGAAGATTATTAGTTGGAGCAGCAGTAGGTGTTACAAAAGACTATATGGATAGAGTAGACGCATTAGTAAAGTCTAATGTAGATGTAATTGTTGTTGATACGGCTCATGGTCATTCAGAAGGTGTACTTAATACAGTTAAACTAGTAAAAGATAAATATAAAGATTTACAAGTAATTGCAGGAAATGTTGCTACAGGAGCAGCTACTAAAGCTTTAATTGAAGCGGGAGCAGATGCTGTAAAAGTTGGTATTGGACCAGGTTCAATATGTACAACTCGTGTTGTTGCAGGAGTTGGTGTACCTCAAATATCTGCAATATATGATTGTGCTGAGGCAGCAAAAGAATACGGAATACCTGTTATTGCTGATGGAGGAATTAAATACTCTGGAGACGTAGTAAAGGCAATTGCAGCAGGTGGTAATATTTGTATGATGGGTAGCTTATTTGCTGGTTGTGAAGAAAGTCCAGGAGAGACAGAGCTATATCAAGGTAGAAAATACAAAGTATATAGAGGAATGGGCTCATTAGGTGCTATGGAAAAAGGAAGTAAAGATAGATACTTCCAACAAGACGCAGATACTAAAAAGTTAGTACCAGAAGGCGTTGAAGGACGTGTTGCATATAAAGGACATGTAGAAGATACTATTTATCAAATGCTTGGTGGTCTTAGAGCGGGTATGGGATACTGTGGAACGCCTACAATAGATGATTTAAGAGAAAATGGTCGATTCACTAAAATAACTAGTGCATCATTAAAAGAAAGTCATCCTCATGACATTCAAATAACAAAAGAAGCACCAAACTATAGCGTTAGCTAGTAAAATATTAATTGATTAAATATATATGAAACATCTTACATTAATATTCTAAGTAGACAGTTTGAAACTGTTTATCAGAGTAAATAATGTAAGGTGTTTTTTTTGTTTTTTAACTTAAATAAATTCATATACAAGATATTAATGAATCATATTTTGATTTGTAAAAAACTTTACATAAACTTTACATTAGCATTATGTATGCTTAACAGATGGATGTTAAATTATATATATATTAATTTGATATTAACATAGTCAATGAAATTGCATTACTTATAGTTAATTAGGTAATGATTACTACTTAACGTAAAAGTATTAATTATGTAAATAGCACAAATAAAAAAGATAAATAGGAGGATAACAAAAAATGAAAATAATTAAAAATTCTTTAATATTGGTATTGGTTGTTTCTATGATGGTAGCATTTACAGGATGTAAAGGTAAGGAAAAGGATGAATCTACATCAGATACAAAAGCAAATGCAGAAACTAATACTCAAGATGATAATACTTCAGATTTAGAAGAATTAAGTGGTTCAGTGACTATTTCTGGTTCAACATCTGTTGAAAAAATTGGTAATGCTGTTGCTGAAGAATTCATGGCTTTATATCCAAGTGTTGAAATAACATACGAAGGTATTGGGTCATCTGGTGGAGTGAAAAATGCTAACAATGGAGTAACTCAGATTGGAACTGCTTCAAGAAATCTTAAAGAAGAAGAAAAAAGTTGGGGATTAACAGAAGTAGCAATTGCATATGATGGTGTTGCAGTAATAACACACCCTGATAACAATCTTAAAGGGCTTACCAAAGACCAAGTTAAAGCCATATTCAAAGGTGAAATTACTAACTGGAGTGATGTTGGCGGTAAAGATGAAGAAATAGTAGTAGTATCTAGAGAAGATGGTTCTGGAACTAGAGGCGCTTTTGAAGAAATAGTAGATTTTGAAGATGCATTAACAAGTAAAGCTCTAATAGCAGATGGAAATGGTAATGTTCAAACAACAGTAGCTAATAATCCTAAATCTATAGGTTACGTATCATTTACTTATATTAATGAAACAGTAAGTGCACTATTAATTGATGATGTAGAGCCAACAGCAGAAAAAGTAGTTGAAGGATTATATAGCATATCAAGACCTTTCTTAATGATATATCATGAAGATAATATGACAAAAGAGACAAAAGCTTTTATGGAATTCATACTAAGTAGCGAAGGTCAAGACATAGTAGAGGAAAAAGGTGGAATTAAAGTTAAATAATTAAGAACTACTAATTAAATAATTGCTAACTAAGTTAGTTTCCCCTTTTTAATAGAGGGCTGTCGGATAGATTAAACCTAAAGTATAACTATCTAACAGCCCAATAAAGGTGTATACAGAATAAGGAGATAAAAAATTATGGAGATAAATGCAAATATAATAGATATTTCAGTAGATAGAGATACTAAAAATCCTTATTACAAAGAAATGAAAATAGATAAGAAAAGAGAACTTCTAGAAAATGTTGCTAGAAAGATGTTTTTTCTTAATGCATTTATAGCAGTAGTTAGTGTTGTATCTATTACATTTTTTGTGTTTTATAAAGGGTTACAACCTTTTATTGCAAGTAATGCAGAAGGAACATATAGTTTAATAGATTTTTTAACAGGATTACAGTGGAGACCTAATGATAATGTGGGAAGTGCTCTATACGGCATATTGTATATGATATTTGGGTCATTAATGGCTACTGGCGGTGCCATAATTATTGGAGTTCCAATTGGAATATTGACAGCTGTTTTTATAGCAGAGATAGCACCTAAAAATGTGAAAAAAATAATTAAACCTGCTGTTGAATTGTTAGCAGGAATTCCATCTGTAATATATGGAGTTTTTGGACTTGGAGTTATTGTTCCAAAAATTATGAATATCTCTCCTCAATCTCAAGGTCAATCGCTACTTGCAGTTATTCTAGTATTAACTATAATGATTTTACCTACTGTAATTACTATTACAGAAAGTGCAATAAAAGCAGTACCACGAGCATATAGAGAAGGCTCATATGGACTTGGAGCATCTAAGATTCAAACTATATTTAAGGTTATAATTCCCGCTGCTAAATCTGGTATTTTGGCTGGTGTAGTTCTAGGAATCGGTAGAGCTATTGGAGAAACAATGGCTGTTATGTTAGTAGCAGGAAATCCTATAGCGGGAATACCTACTAGTATATGGGATCCAATAAGACCCCTAACAACTAATATTGCTATGGAGATGGGATATGCTTTTGGTCTTCATCAAGAAATGCTTTTTTCAACAGGAGTAGTTCTATTTATTTTTATAATAATTCTTAATTTAGTATTAAATAGAATTACAGCTAAGGCAGGTGACAAATAGTGAATCGTAGTATTAATGATAAAATTATGTATGGATTAATAGGTTTAGCTACTGCTTTTACAGTTGCTGTATTGTTATGGATTATTAGTTTTGTTTTTATTAATGGATTCAAATATATTGATATAGACTTTTTAACTTCTTCATATGATTCAGAAACTAGATATGTTAATGTGCCAATAACTAATGAAGAGGATAATAAGCTTGGAGTAGACTTTATTATTAGTGAACATGATAATACACAATATCCAGTAATAAAATCTATCAATAAATCATCAAAAGTAAGTAGTTCAGTTACTAAAAACGGTGAAAAGTATAAAGTTAAAAAAGGAGATATTATAAAAAAGATAGGCAAACAAAAAACAGCTAATCTTAGTATTGGGGAAATTAATAATATAATAAATAATGAGAAGACTAATAGTATACAGCTTAAAATTACTAGAGAAGGTGAAGGTATTTTCCCAATGCTGATAACAACTCTATTAACTATTGTATTGTCCTTATTAGTGGCTTGTCCAATAGGTATATGTGCAGCTATATATTTGACTGAATATGCACGTGCAGGCAAGCTGGTTAGAGTTATTAGGTTTGCTACCGAAAGTTTATCTGGTATACCTTCTATAATATTTGGTTTATTTGGAATGATTTTCTTTGTAGTTTTTCTTAAATTTAATTATTCAATACTTGCTGGAGCTTTAACCCTAAGTATTATTTTGTTGCCAGTAATTATAAGACAAACAGAAGAATCTTTGAAAGCGATACCAAGGTCTTATAGAGAAGGTTCTCTAGGGCTTGGAGCAACTAAGCTTCAAACTATTAGGAAAGTAATTCTGCCTAATGCTATTTCTGGAATAGTTGTTGCTATTATACTTAGTATTGGTAGAATTGTAGGAGAATCAGCAGCTTTATTACTTACAGCAGGAACAGTTGCAAGAATTCCAAAAAATTTATTTACATCAGGAGCAACACTCACTGTAAAGGCATATGCAATTGCAAAAGAAGAAGGAGATATTGGTATGGCATGTGCCATAGGAACTGTAGTTATTATACTTATATTAATACTTAATACTCTTTCAAAACTAATATCTAAAAAACTAGATAAGGCAAATGTATAAAGTATTAGTTGTTTTATATGAATAATTACAATAAGAAAATAAACTAGAGGTGAAAAAATGGATAAATCAATAAAATTTAATGTGGAAAATCTAGATCTTTACTATGGAGATTTTAAAGCTCTAAAAAACATAAACATGACAATAGCTAATAATGAAATAACAGCACTAATAGGACCATCAGGTTGTGGAAAATCAACTTTTTTACGAACATTAAATAGAATGAATGATTTGATCGAGGGAGTAAAAGTACAAGGTAAAATTGAACTTGATGGAAACGATATATATGGTGATATTGATGTAATAAAATTACGTTCAAGAGTGGGAATGGTATTTCAAAAACCTAATCCATTTCCAATGAGCATATATGATAATATTGCTTATGGACCAAGAGTTCATGGAATTAAGAAAAAAAGTATACTTAATGAAATTGTAGAAAAAAGCTTGAAAAGAGCTGCAATATGGGATGAAGTAAAAGATAGATTAAAGAAAAATGCAATAAGTTTATCTGGTGGACAACAACAGAGAATATGTATTGCAAGAGCCTTAGCTGTAGAACCAGAAGTTCTTTTAATGGACGAACCAACTTCTGCTCTTGATCCAATTTCAACTCTTAAAATAGAAGATTTAGCAGCTGAGCTTAAAAAAGATTATTCAATTATTATGGTAACACATAATATGCAACAAGCGGCTAGAATTTCTGATAAGACGGCATTTTTCTTATTAGGAGAATTAATAGAATATGGAGATACAGAACTAATATTTAGTAATCCATCAAACAAAAAAACAGAAGATTACATTACAGGAAGATTTGGTTGATTTATATATATGATTAATTAGGAGGAATAAATAAATGCCAACTAGACATGAGTTTGAAAAGAAGATAAATGAATTGCATACAGATTTAATTAAAATGGGAACTGTAATTGAAAAATCACTAGATGATACAATTACAGCACTTAAAAATCAAGATATCACTCTAGCAGAACAAGTTATAATCAATGATGATAAAATAAATAAAATGGAGCTTACTATTGAAAGAGAATGTTTATTACTAATTACGACACAACAACCAGTTGCAAGTGATCTTAGAGATATAGCATCAGTTCTAAAAATAATAACTGACTTAGAGAGAATTGCAGATCATTGTGCAGATATATCAGAATATACTATTAAACTAGCTAATGAAAAGTATGTAAAACCTTTAATTCATATACCAGAAATGGCACAAGAAGTTAAAGTAATGATAAAAGACGTTATAGATAGTTGTATTAATAAAGATATTGAGCTTGCTCAGAAAGTATATGATAAAGATGACGTTATTGATGAATATTTTGATGAGATTGTAAATGAGCTTACAGAAATGATGATAAATAACAGTAATGTAGTAAGACAATGTACTGATTTTTTATTTATAGTTAAATATCTAGAGAGAATGGGTGACCATGCTACTAATATAGCTGAATGGATTATATTCACAGTGACTGGTAATCATATATAAATATAGATTTAATATATGAAAATAATAGAGAAGTTTGATAGGATTTATTATGGGACAGCCCTAGTTTCCTGTAGTGTATATCATAAAATTTTATATAATATGAAACTTCTTTAAGTGGCTTTTATTGAGGATTATTTTTATTATGATATAATATAGAATAATCAATAATTAATTATGGAGGTTAAGATGAGTAAGATAAATATTCTTATAGTAGATGATGAAATTCATATATTAGAGTTATTACGTTATAATCTAGAAAGCAATGGATATAACGTTATTCAAGCTGAAACTGGAGAAGAAGCTTTAGAAAAGATTAGAACATATGATATTAATATTATTTTACTTGATCTTATGTTACCTGGAATAGATGGACTTGAAGTTCTAAGAAAAATTAGAACTACAGAACAACTAAGAAAAACACCTGTTATTATGCTTACGGCTAAAAATGAGGAATTCGATACTGTACTTGGATTAGAACTTGGTGCAGATGATTATATTGGAAAGCCTTTTAGAGTACATGAATTATTAGCAAGAGTAAAAGCTGTACTTAGAAGAAGTGACAACAATGATACAGTTGAAGAAAATAATGATGATGAAATAATAAATATAGAAGAACTTACAATTAATAAAACAACACATGAAGTTAAGATGAGAAATGAGCATATAAACTTGCCGTTAAAAGAATTTGAGCTTCTATACATTCTAGCTAAAAATAGAGGAAGAGTATTTGACAGAGAGTATTTATTAGAACAGATATGGGGATATGACTATTATGGGGAAACAAGAACTGTAGATGTGCATATTAGAAATCTAAGAAAAAAAATAGAAGTAGACGATAAGCATCCAGAACATATTATAACTGTTAGAGGTATAGGATATAAATATAAATAATTAAAAAATAAATTTCTTTTCATAGCATCCATGTGTTCTTTCATGGGAATTCTCATAGATAAAAAAGGAATGGTGATAAACTTGCAGAAAAAATTAATGGGTACATACCTAATGATTATTTCACTAACAATAATAATAGCAATTATATTTTCTTGGCAAAAAGGAAATCAACATTTCAAAGAAACTGTAAAAAAAGATACGGAAATACAAGGCACATTATTAACAGAAATTCTACTTAGAGAAGATGAAAATGAGCTAATAGATTTTCAACATTTTGTTAATAAATACTCAGAAATATCTAATTTTAGAATAACAGTTATTGATATGGAGGGTATAGTAGTTGCAGATTCTCATGAGAACTATGAAATAATGGATAATCATGCACATAGACAAGAAGTTTCACAAGCAATGAAAGGTAATATATATTCTAAGATTAGGTATAGTAAAACTTTAGGAACATACTATCTATATACAGCATTACCTTTGAAGTTAAAGACTTTTGAAGGGGTTCTTAGGTTGTCTGTTCCATTAAATGATATAAAAGAACTTGCTTATGATATGATTAAGTATGTGATATATGGAATTATCATTGGGGCTATTATCGCTATATTAATAGCTTATTTTGTTACGAAGAAAATGATGGAACCAATTAATGAAATAACTAAAGCCTCCATAGAAGTTTCAGAAGGAAATTATAATAAAAAACTGTATATAAAAACAAAAGATGAAAGAGAAAAACTTGCGGAAGCATTTAATAATATGACAATAAAGCTAAGATTAAATATGTGGAAGCTTGAGAAACGTAATAGAGAATTTGAATCTGTATTAAGTAGTATGATTAATGGAGTTATAGCAGTTGATGAAGAATATAACGTATTTTTATATAATAAACAAGCAAAAAAAATACTAGATATAAAAGAAGAAATAGATGAAAAATCCATATATGAAGTAATTAGAAATTCTACAATATTTAACGTTCTTGAAACTTCAATTTCACAAAATAAATACATGGTAGATGAAACTAAGCTAATGAGTAAAAGTGATAAAATAATTAGAGTATATGCAAATCCCATATTTTCTAACACTTCATCTAAGAGATCATTAGGAACATTATTAGTTATTAGAGATGTAACAGAAATAAGGAAACTTGAGACAATGAGAAGTGATTTTGTTTCAAATGTAACTCATGAGTTAAAAACACCATTAACATCTATTAGAGGTTTTGTAGATACATTAAAAAATGGTGCAATTAAAGATGAAGAAATAGCTATTAAGTTTCTTGATATTATTGATATAGAAAGTGAAAGACTTTCGTTATTAATTAATGATATATTATCTTTGTCTTCTATAGAAAATAGTAATAAAGATATTAATACTATTAATAATGTTGATAACATAATTAATGAAGTTGTTGATATATTATATCCAAAATTAAGAGATAAACAGTTAGAAATAGAAGTAGATATAGATAAAGATATTATGTTTTTATGTAATAAAAATAGAATTAAGCAACTATTTATTAATCTATTAGATAATGCAATAAAATATACTGAAAAAGGCTATGTTAAAATAGAATGCAGAAAAGATGATAGTAGTTTAACTATTAAGGTTATAGATACAGGTATAGGAATAGCGAGAGAGCATATTGAGAGATTGTTTGAAAGATTTTATAGAGTTGATAAAGGACGGTCAAGAAAAATGGGTGGGACTGGTCTTGGATTGTCTATTGTAAAACATATAGTAGAACTATATAATGGAACTATTCAAGTACAAAGTGAAGTCGGAAAAGGAAGTACTTTTATAATTAGGTTGCCTATTAGTTAAATATAGTATTTAGATTAGCAGTTTTTTGGAGATTCTATCAAAAACAGTTTGACATGCTATATGACTCTAAGGTATTATTTATGAATATGAAGTATATTTATAAAGATAATGATAACAAAACCACTTGTAATTATAAGTGTTAATTAACACAGAGATTAAGTATGATAAATAGATAACTTTATTTATTGTGGATTAATCAAGTGTAAAAACATCTAGGAGGAAACAATCTATGAAACATGAATTAGTTATTGTTTTGGATTTCGGTGGACAATACAATCAATTAATTGCTCGACGTGTAAGAGAAGCTAATGTATATTGTGAAGTTATGCCTTATGATACTCCAATAAGCCAATTAAAAGAGAAAAACCCAAAAGGTATTATTTTCACAGGTGGACCAAGTGTTGTTTATGAAGAAAATGCACCTATGGTAGAAAAAGAGCTTTTTGAATTAGGTATACCTATATTAGGTATCTGTTATGGCTCACAGTTAATGGGACATGTTCTTTCAGGAGAAGTTAAAAAAGCTGATCAAAGAGAATATGGTAAAACAGAATTAACTATAAAATCAGATAACCCATTATTTGATGGAGTTACTGAGAACACAACATGTTGGATGAGTCATACGTATTATATTAGTAAACCACCTGTAGGGTTTGATATAATAGGTACAACAAATACTTGTCCTGTTGCTGCTATGGCTAATGTAGATAAAAAATTATATGCTGTTCAATTTCATCCAGAAGTTAATCATACACCAGAAGGAACTAAAATGCTTAGAAACTTCTTATATAATATTTGTTGTTGTACAGGCGATTGGATAATGAATAAACTTGCTGATGAACAAGTTAAACTACTTAGAGAAAAAATCGGAGACAAAAAAGTTCTATGTGCATTATCTGGTGGAGTGGATTCTTCAGTAGCGGCTGTAATGATTCACAAAGCAGTAGGTAAGCAATTAACTTGTATATTTGTTGATCATGGTCTATTACGTAAAAACGAAGGCGATGAAGTAGAACAAATCTTCACTGAACAATTTGATATGAATTTAATTCGTGTTAATGCTCAAAAGCAATTTTTAGATAAATTAGCAGGAGTGGACGACCCAGAAACTAAGAGAAAAATAATAGGTGAAGAGTTTATCAGAGTTTTTGAAGCAGAGGCTAAGAAAATTGGTAAAGTAGACTACTTAGTTCAAGGTACTATTTATCCAGACGTTATTGAGAGTGGAACTAAAGATGCAGCAGTTATTAAAAGCCATCATAATGTTGGAGGACTTCCTGAACATGTAGATTTTAAAGAGATTATTGAACCTCTTAGAGATTTATTTAAAGATGAAGTTAGAAACGTTGGACGTGCTCTAGATATTCCAGAGTTTTTAGTTAGTCGTCAGCCTTTCCCAGGACCAGGACTTGCTATTAGAGTTATTGGTGATATAACTGAAGAAAAACTAGAAATTCTAAGAGATGCTGATTATATTTTTAGAGAAGAAATTAAAAACGCAGGACTTGACAAAGAGATAGGTCAATATTTTGCAGTTTTAACTAATCTAAAAAGTGTAGGTGTTATGGGTGATGAAAGAACTTATGATTACACAGTAGCACTTCGTGCAGTTAGTACAACAGATTTCATGACAGCCGATTGGTCAAGAATTCCATATGATGTACTAGAAAAGGCTTCAAGTAGAATTGTTAATGAAGTGAAACATGTTAATAGGATTTGTTATGATGTGACTAGTAAGCCACCTGCTACTATTGAGTGGGAGTAGTAAACAGAATCGCTGAAACCCTGTAAACACTGGGGTTTAGTGTGGTTTGAAAGTGGAATGACTCCATTCTAGTATGGAAATAGTATCACGAAATAAAAAATAATGAAATTTAGTACAGGGAATCTCGTGAGTGAGATTCCCTGTTTTTACATATCTGTTTTAAAGCAATGAATAACTGAAAAAATATTATTAAATATATCCATGTTTGGTAATCATTCAAATTCTGCCAAATTACGAATGGTTTAATGGTTCAAAAGCAGTTAATAAGCAAAATGATAAATAGAAAAAATATCAAGATATATAAAAATTGAGTAGATTACTAATTTCTACAATTGTTTTAAATAGACTATAGTATAATAAATTTGGTTAATGTTATTAATGAGTTTGAATAGAAGGGAAGTGTACAGATGATAGGAGTATATTCAATATAACTTTAACTAAATAATAAATATAAGAAGGAGAAAAATATGATTAATAAGAAGAATAGCGTGAAGAAAATAGGAGTAATTTTAAGTTTAATGTTACTATTAACATGTTTTAATAGCAAGGTACAAGCGGGTGTAATAATTAACAGGAATGAAGTTGAAAGTAATGATAGTTGGGATGATGCAAATATAGTTCAACTAGGTGAACCTGTTGTTGGACATGTTAGAGATAGTAATGATGTTGATTATTTTTCTTATACACCAAATGAAAAGAAGAATATGACATGTCTAATTATTGACAATGACAACTCTAATTTTAGTTTTTATATTATAGATAGAACAGATAACAACAAAATAATAAATCACGGTAAAATCACTGAAAGTGTTAAAAGGACAGAATTTAAGTTAGAAGCAAATCATGAATGCATTGTTATGATTAAATCTCAGTATGGTAATAATTCAAGATATGAGATTTCATTGTCAGGTAATAAAATAGAAGAGACATCACATATTGATAGCAAGGAATCAGAGTATAATAACACAATAGAATGTGCTAATATATTAAATAAAGATGACGCACTAATTTCGGCTAATATTGCTGATTCAGATGATATAGACTATTTTATGTTTACTGCACAAGATAGTAGCTCAAGAAGATTTGTATTTTATCCTCAAAGTAATGCAGATTTTTATTTTTTTGTATATGATATGACATCTAATGGATATATTTATGAAGGAACACTTGATAACTTAGGTGAATCACAAGTAATTTCATTTAATGCTATTAAAGATCATGATTATCGTGTTTGTGTAGCAGTACAAGGCAGTGCAAATAAAGAAAATTATTTTTTTAAATGCTGGAATTAGTTAATACATAATTATAGATATTATAATAGGTATTAAACTAAACAGTATGATTTTTATAACTATCTTGTGATATTTAATACCTTTATAATCTTAATAATTCCATACAATAAAAATATAATGATGTTTTACTATATACTATAATAGACTTATTTGAGTAATAAAGGAATGATGTATTCATAATGATATTGAAGGAGCTGATCAATTATAGATTTCTTCAGTAGTATTGCTGATTGAGTAAACCCACAAAGTAATTGTGTAAACGGAAGGATAAAAGCTTAAGAGGTTATTATGTATACTTCTTAGGCTTAATTTATTTTTTGGAGGTTAGATATGTTTAGAGAAATGAGAAGAAAAAAGCAGCTAATACCAATGGAACAAGCAGAAGCAATTCTAAGAAAAAGGACATCAGGTGTGTTTATAGTTAATGGTGACGATGGATATCCATATGGTGTACCAATTAGTTATATATATCATGATAAAAAAATCTATATGCATAGTGCCAAAAGTGGTCATAAAATTGATGCTATACTGAATAATAATAAAGCATCATTTACTGTAATAGATAAAGATGATGTTATTCCTACAGAATTCACAACATATTTCAGAAGTGTTATTTGTTTTGGTAAAGCTAGGATTATTGATGATGATTCCGAGAAATTGGAATCACTTAAATTACTTACTAGAAAGTACTCTCCTAATCTTGAGAAAGAGATGAATGAAGAAATAAGGAGTGGGTTCAAAGCATTGACTATGATTGTTCTAGAAATCGAACACATAACGGGCAAACAGTCAATTAAATTAATGGAAAACTAAAAAGTAGAGAGAAAAAGATAAGCATAATGTTAGCATAATGTTTGTCTTTTTATTATGGTTGTAATTACGGTTATCATCATTTTTATTTGTAAACAAATTCTCAGTTATACTTGAGTACGTAAATAAATCAAAAAATAATTTAGAAAACGTCTTATAATTAATAAATCATTTGTACTATATAGTGAATGAAGATAACGAATTATTTGTGTTAGAAAATGAAGTGACGTTATGTATTAAAAAAGTCTTGTTCTAGAAAGAAACAATATTTATCTGTAATTAGTATAACTGAAGAAAAACAATATAAAGGTTAAATCAAAAGATAATCTTACATAGGTAAAAAGATTATGATTACAACAGATAGAACTAGAAAAGTAGCAACAAAAGGAACTACAAACCTTTATTTATAAGGTTTGTGATTTCTATTAATATAAATAGATATTGACTTAAGAAATTAAAAAATGATTAATAGCTCATATTAATAAATATTATGTCGAAAAAAATACAAAAACTATTATTATACTATTTATTTGATTTGATTAAAAGTCTATATCTTTATTATGTGCCATGATATAATTTGCAATAACTAATAGGAAAGGATAAAACAAAATAAAAAATTAGTTTCAATCTTGTAATGGTTATAGTTTTTGCTAGAATCAATGTGTATGCTTCAAATATAGAGGAAGGAGCAATTATTACAACTTGAAAAAGGTAATATAATCATATACAAGTACATAGTACCAAATGTCAAAAAAAAGAGATTTAAGTAGGAGGAAATTATAATGAAAAAAGTAATAAATATATTATCGGTAGTAGTTTGTTTAATAGTTTTGGGAAATATAAATATTCACGCTCAAGAATCTGATGTATTTTTAAACCCAGAAGATAAGGCTGATGGATTAATATTGAGTAATGAAAATCTGACTGTAGAAAACCCATATGAAGCATATAACTGTATACGTGCTACAAAACCAATAAAAAGTGGTAAGAGTTATTTTGAAGTTACAATAGATAAAGGTGATAGTTTTTTATATGCGTCTATGATTGGTATTACTAATAAGAGTGAAGCATTAAAGCATGGGCAAAGTTGCTCTTCACTAAGAAATGCAAGAGTATATAGAGGTAATGGTACAATTTGGACTCCGGAGAAAAGCTATAGTCAAGCATTTGTTGTAGGTGATGTTATAGGTGTTGCTGTAGATATGGACAATGGTACAATTGAGTTTTATAAAAATGGAGAATCACTAGGTGTTGCATATGATAATTTATTATTGTTAAATGAAGTATATCCTTTCTTAATAGTATATAAAGACGTGAAAATGACAGCTAATTTTGGAAAAACAGATTTTAAATATCCAATACCAAATGAATTTAAACCATTGGATAATTCAGTTGATAGTGATAAAAAAGACATAGAAATTTTATCAAATAAAGATAAAGTTAAAGTAGGGGAAGTATTTACAACAGATGTAGTGATTAATAATCAATCTGATATTTATGCAGAAGATTTCAGTATTACATATGAAAAGAATTTGTTTGAATATATTGGACACGAAGAAGTGGATGGATTAAAAGTAATTAAGAGTATAGAGAAGGATGGACTACTTCGTTTTATTATTGCAAGTAAAGGAAAAACAAATGTTATAACAGGAACTAACATACTTGTTAAATTAAAATTTAAAGCTAAGAATACTGGAGAGGGATTAGTTGATAGTACTAATGCGAGAATTTCTAATATACAAAAAGAATGGGATATCAAAAATAACGAATGTGGAGAAAAAAAGATTGTTGTTGAAGGAATTTCAGATATAAACCGTACTGGAGAATTTACTTTGCTAGATCTTGCTATTGATGCATTTTATTATAGTGAATTAGTAGAAAACACTGATACTAATAAATATGATACTGATGTTGTAGCAAACGGAACTATAGATGATGGAGATTTAATACTAATTGTAACCGAAATGTTAAATAATAATAATTATAGTCCTAATAATTAAATTAAACGACCTTCCTTAAAAGGAGGGTCATTTAATTGTATTTTTTTATATGATTTTAATAATATAATTACCGAATATCACGAGTAGACAACCGAACATCATATTAGTATTTACAAATTAAAACAAAATAAGTAAAATATTAATACACTTTAGTATTTTGTAGCGAATAATATTTATATAATTAATGAAGTAAAAACAAATCCAAAAAATAATAAAGTAAAGATATTTTAAATATTATTAGATGATGTAAACTAATCTAACATTTATGCATTGCTTTTGAAACATTTAATAACATTTAAAGCCGAATAAATAATTATATAAATATTGTTTTATAATTTATATTATAATATTATGTTAAGATTACTAAAGTGAATAAATTTAATTTGGAGGAATGTAGTATGAAAAAGATTTTGTCTATGATGTGTTTAGTTTGTTTATTAGCAGTTCAAACAATTAATGTGGATGCCAGCGGTGTCATTCAAACTCAATGTAAAATTTTAGTTAATGGTGTTGATGTTAAAGTTACTGATACTACTGCTACAAAAAAAGATCAAATAGGTGCAAAAGTTGTATTTTATAATAAACAAGGCGAAGTTGTAGGAACAAAAAAAGTAATGAGTAGAATGAAGAACACTCAAACTTTTGAAAAAGTATTTACTAATAATAAAGCCAAATACGGTCAAGTAGAAGTTACAATTTATAAAAATGACAAAGTAATTGGACAAACTTGCCATTTTGATATTAAAGATTTTTATGAAGAACCAGAAAAACCAATAATTATTCCAATTAAGTAATTGAATTATAATATCATGTTAAAAAATAAGCTTACATAACTCATTTTCAAAAATAATGTAAGATTTGTATAGACTAGTTATAGCTATTAATACTTTGAAATATTTTATTTACAGAGTATGTGCATTGTCTTCAATGGCTTTGCTGTATAGCTAAAACTAGTCTTTATTTATTATAAAAAACACAAAAACGAATATTTTGTGTAAAAAATTAAAAAACATTCGGAAATCTATTGACATACTTTGACCGCTTTGCTAATATAATGATATAAAAATCTTTGGAGGTCAAACCATGGAAAAATTTTTTAAATTAAAAGAAAATAATACTAATGTTAAGACGGAAATTATTGCAGGATTCACAACATTTATGGCTATGGCGTACATAATTATTGTTAACCCAGGAACGCTTGTCGGATGGGAGAATATGGGTTCACCTTTATTCAATGCGGTACTAGCGGCGACTTGTATTTCAGCTGCAATAGGAACACTAATTATGGGATTATACGCAAACTTACCTTTTGCACAAGCTCCTGGAATGGGACTTAATGTGTTTTTTGCTTCAGTTGTAGTAGGTACAGGTGCTCATCAAATGGGATATACATTTGAAGAAGGTTTAGCTATTATTTGTATATCTGGTATAGTATTTATATTATTAACTTTAACAGGATTTAGAGAAAAGATTGTTGACGCAATACCAGCTAATATTAAATATTCTATTACAGCAGGTATTGGATTATTTATCGCTGTTATAGGATTAAAAAACGGTGGAATAATTGTCGCTGTTGAAGGAAAAGGATTTTTCTTAACTAACTTTAGTAATTTTGAAGGAAGTAAAGTTGCTATTGTAGCATTAATAGGACTTCTTATTATTGCAATTCTTATGTTAATGAAAGTAAGAGGAGCATTATTATTTGGTATTTTAATTGCTACACTTGTTGGTATTCCATTTGGAGTTACTAACTTAGAGCCTTTAAAGACAGCAGCAGATGCAGGAACATTATTTAGTGTTCCAGACTTATCACCTACATTTTTGAAACTTGATTTTAATGGATTATTTCAAGGAAAAGGAATATTTGATGCAATATTAACATTATTAATGGTTGTTGTTGCATTTACGTTAGTAGATATGTTTGATACTATCGGTACATTAGTTGGAACAGCTACAAAAGCTGGAATGGTAGATAAAAATGGTAGAGTAATTCGTATGAATAAAGCATTAATGGCAGATGCAATTGCAACTACTGCTGGTGCATTACTTGGAACATCTACAGTAACAACTTACTTAGAAAGTAATACTGGTATTTCAGAAGGTGGAAGAACAGGTCTTACTGCTGTTACAGTTGCCGTATTATTCATTATATCATTATTTGCAGCACCTATTGTAGGGATTATTCCAGGAGCTGCTACAGCACCTGCACTTATTATGGTTGGTGTTCTAATGATTGGAGCAGTTAAAAATATTACATTTGATACAATTGATGATTCAATGCCAGCATTTTTAACAATGGTAATGATGCCATTTACTCAAAGTATTGCGACTGGTATAGCATTTGGATTTATTTCTTATTCAATATTAAAAACTGCAAAAGGAAAATACAAAGAAGTTCATCCAATTGTATACATATTAGCAATATTATTTATTATAAGATTTTTGATTTTGCCAGCTTAATATATTAGCAAAATTATTAAATATAAAATATAGATTCTTATTTAATTAAAATTCAACTAAATACTTCTCTGTATGACTGGCGGAAAGTGGGAAAACCCACAGGAAGTACAGAGATAATTATGCCGACCGCCTGGGCAATTAGACAAATTAAGTCTATAGTACCAGGCGGTTTTTGTTTTAGATTTTTCTTTCTAATATATATAATCACTTGGATGCATGTAATAATGACTTGAATCATATTATAAGAAAGGGTAGGATATAATGAAAAGTTGGTGTAATTTTACAGAAGGTATTTGGCAAAAAGAAATTAATGTAAGAGATTTTATTCAGAAAAATTATGAACCATATGCAGGAGATGAAAGCTTTTTACAAGGTGCAACAGAAAGGACAAAAAGTCTATTAAGCAGATTTGAACAATTAAGAACTAAGGAATTAGAAAATAATGGTGTATTAGATATTGACACACGTACAGTTGCATCTCTAGTCACTTTTCAACCAGGTTATTTAGATAAAGATAATGAAATAATTGTAGGACTACAGACAGACGAACCACTAAAAAGAGCAATTAACCCTTTCGGGGGGATAAGAATGTCTAGAAGTGCTTGTGAAGCTTATGGATATAAAGTTGATCCAAAAATAGAAGAAGAATTTACTTATAGAACAACTCATAATGATGGTGTATTTCGAGTTTATTCACACGAAATGAAGTTAGCAAGAAAAACAGGTATAATTACTGGATTACCAGATGCTTATGGTAGAGGAAGAATAATTGGTGATTATCGTCGTGTAGCTTTATATGGAGTTGATTTTTTAGTAGAACAGAAAAATAAAGACAAAGATATCTATAGTAATAAGATGATGGATGAAGAAAATATTAAAACATTAGAAGAATTATATAGACAGATAGATTTTCTTAACAAACTTAAAGAAATGGCAGCTATGTATGGGCACGATATATCTAATCCAGCTAAAAATGCTATGGAAGCTATACAATGGACATATTTTGCTTATCTTGGAGCTATAAAAGAGCAAAATGGTGCAGCTATGTCTCTTGGAAGAGTTAGTACATTTTTTGATATATATATTAGTAGAGATATAGAACAAGGATTATTAACAGAAGAAAAAGCACAAGAATTAATTGATGATTTAGTGTTAAAACTAAGAATGGCAAGACAGCTTAGAACACCAGAATACAATGAACTTTTTGCTGGTGATCCAATGTGGATTACTGAAGTTATTGGTGGTATGGGTATTGATGGAAGAACGCTTGTAACTAAAACTTCATATAGATTTTTAAATACATTATATACACTAGGGTCTGCACCTGAACCTAATATAACTATTCTATGGTCTAATAATCTACCAACCTATTTTAAAAAATATTGTGCCAAAGTATCTATAGATACAGATTCTATACAATATGAAAATGATGATTTAATGAGAAGTAGATATGGTGATGATTATGGTATAGCTTGTTGTGTGTCAGCTATGAAAATAGGTAAACAAATGCAGTTTTTTGGAGCAAGATGTAATCTACCAAAAGTGTTATTAATGGCATTAAACGGTGGTAGAGATGAGTTAAAAGGTTTACAGGTTGGACCAGAACTTCAACCGATTAATTCAGATATACTAGATTATGAAGAGGTTATTGAAAGATTTAGTATATATCAGAAATGGCTATGTAGATTGTATGTGAATACAATGAATGTAATTCATTATATGCATGATAAATATGCATATGAAAAGTTACAAATGGCACTACATGATACAGAAGTAGAGAGAGTAATGGCATTTGGAATGGCTGGTTTATCAGTTGTTGCCGATTCGCTAAGTGCTATTAAATATGCAAAAGTAAAACCAATAAGAGATAACAATAATTTAATAGTTGATTTTGAGATAGAAGGCAATTATCCTAAATTTGGTAATGATGATGACAGGGTAGATTCAATTGCAAAAGGGTTGACCTCCCATTTTATATGTGAACTAAATAAGCATAAAACTTATAGGAATTCTACCCAGTCATTATCTATTCTAACTATTACTTCTAATGTTGTATATGGTAACAAAACAGGAGCTACTCCAGATGGTAGAAAATATGGAGAACCATTTGCGCCAGGAGCTAATCCTATGCATAATAGAGAAAGCAAAGGTGCGTTAGCATCACTTAATTCTGTAGCGAAGATACCATATGATTGCTGTAGAGATGGAATTTCTTGTACTTTTTCTATTCAACCTAATACTTTAGGTAAGAAAGAAGAGGAAAGAATTAATAACTTAGTAGGTATTCTAGATGGATATTTTCACAAGGAAGCTCATCATATTAATGTTAATGTATTAGATAAACAAAAATTAATAGACGCAATGGATAATCCAAGTAAATATCCTAATCTTACTATAAGAGTTTCTGGGTATGCAGTTAATTTTAATTCATTAAGCAAAGAACAAAAACAAGAAGTAATTAGTAGAACTTATCATGAAAAGGTTTAAATATATATAATTAAGTAAGAAATATATATGTAGCAATATTAATAGCTACATAATGTGATTAATATCATAGAATTAGATTATATTATTAACTATAAAATGATAAAAAGGAGAATACACAATGAAGAGAGCATTAATTAGTGTTTCAGATAAGACAGGAATAGTAGAATTCGCTAAGAAGTTAGTTGAGCTTGGTGTAGAGATAATATCAACTGGAGGGACAGCTAAGAAGCTTATTGAAGAAGGAGTAGATGTAATTGGAATCTCAGAAGTTACAGGATTTCCTGAGTGTTTAGATGGAAGAGTAAAGACTCTTCACCCTAATATTCATGCGGGATTACTTGCAATGAGAAGTAATGATGAGCATATGAAACAATTAGAGCAATTAAATGTAACACCTATAGATTTAGTAGTTGTTAATCTATATCCTTTTAAACAAACAATATTAAAAGAAAATGTTAGTAGAGAAGATGCAATTGAAAATATTGATATTGGTGGTCCAACTATGCTTCGTTCAGCAGCTAAAAACTATCAAGATGTTGCGGTTGTAGTTGATCCAGAAGACTATAACAAAGTATTAGAAGAAGTAAAAGAAAATGGACAAGTTTCATACGAAACAAAGTTTTATCTATGTTCTAAAGTTTTTGAACATACTTCACATTATGATACACTAATTGCTAACTATATGAGAGAGCAAAGAGGAGCTACTGATTTACCAGATACAATTAGCATGACTTTTGAAAAAGTACAAGATATGAGATATGGAGAAAACCCACATCAAAAAGCAGCTTTTTATAAAGAAGTAGGTAATACAAAAGGATGTTTAACTAATGCAGTTCAACTTCATGGAAAAGCTTTATCTTTTAATAATATTAATGATACTAATGGAGCACTAGAGTTACTAAAAGAATTTGAAGAACCAACAATAGTTGCTTGTAAGCATGCAAATCCATGTGGCGTTGGTAGTGCTTCAAATATTTATGAAGCTTATATTAAGGCATACAAAGCTGATCCAGTATCAATATTCGGAGGAATAGTTGTAGCTAATAGAGAAATAGATGAAAAAACAGCAGAAGAAATTAATAAAATATTTGTTGAAATAGTAGTTGCGCCAAGTTATACGAAAGAAGCGCTAGGAGTACTTACTAAGAAGAAAAATATTAGAGTGTTAACACTAGAGAATATATTAACAAAACAACCTGATACAGCATATGATCTAAAAAAAGTAAGTGGTGGCTTGCTTGTTCAGACAATTGATAATAAACTATTACCTGAAGAAGAGTTAAAAGTTGTTACAGATAGAAAACCTTCTGAGAAAGAAATGGAAGATTTATTATTTGCATGGAAAGTAGTAAAATATGCAAAATCTAATGGTATAGCAATTGGTAAAGATAAGATGTCGTTAGGTGTAGGACCAGGACAAGTTAATAGAATATGGGCTTGTAAACAAGCTATTGAGCATGGAGTAGAACATCTTGGAGAGAATAGTTTGCAAGGAGCTAGTCTTGCATCAGATGCATTTTTCCCATTTGCTGATTGTGTTGAAGAAGCAGCAAAAGCTGGCATTACTTGTATTATTCAACCAGGTGGATCTATTAGAGATGATGAGTCAATAGAAGCATGTAATAAACATAATATTGCAATGGTATTTACAGGAATGAGACACTTTAGACATTAATAATTATTATATATAACAGAGTATTGTAGATAGACTAGATTTAAGAGTATGTATACGCCTTTTAGGCATTGCTTACTCCTAAACCTAGTCTATCTTTATTTTATCATAAATTAAAAATCACATAGATTTCAAATTAATTTCACATTGTTTTCACATGACGATTATATAATTAACTCATGAAATAAACAAAACAACAATAAAAAATATTAAAAAGATGGAGGTAAATAATTATGAAATTAAGAAAACAAATTATTACAGGAGCAATGGTAGTGGCTATAGGAGTGGCATCAGTTACGAGTGTTTATGCAAAGAGTACAAAGGATGAAACTAGTACTTTGGTATCTAGAGTTAATGTAAGTACAGAAGATAATATTAAGACTTGTTCTGCACAATCTATTACAGATAGTCAATCACAATTTACATTTAAGGAGTTTAGTAAACAGTTTAAAGCTAATATCTCAAAAGCAGATCAGAAGAAAGCAAAAGAGCTATTTGAGAAAGCTAGTAAATATTCAGAAGATGCATCAAAGTATCACGAAGAACTTTATAAATTAGATTTATTTGATGAAACAACATTTATCAACTATGAAACAGATATGATGGAAGTAGAAGCAATAAATATCGAAGCAACTGAGATTAATGAAACAGAGATAATAGGTGATGATACTACTGTAACGTTGGATTTTGAAGTGACATTTGAGGATTATGAAAGAGATTTCAAAAAAGACCTTAAAGCAGAAGTTAAACAAAAAGCAAAAAAATTATTTGATAAAGCTATGAAATTAGAAAAGCAAAATAAATATGAAGAAGCTACAAAAGTATGGGAAGAATTTTTTAATCTTGATTTATATAAAGAATTTAATTATAACTATACATCTGAAGAAGCTATAGCAGGAAATATTGAAGGTACGTATGATGACACTATAGAAGTATATGTTAATAGCAATAGTATTACAGACAATATAACAGATTTAGATTCAGAATTTGGTCAAGAAACTAATGCAACAGAAGTATATACTTATACATTTGAAGATTTTTCTAAAGGCTTCAGAAAAGATTTAAAAGCTGATGTTATAAAAAAAGCAAAAGTATTATTTGAAAAAGCAATGGAATTAGATACAAAAGCAATGAAATTATGGGATGAATTATATGGCATGGATATATATGTTACTGATAATACTACAATAGATATAAGTATAAAATAACCTATCATAAATGTAATCTCATATCTATTATAATATCAACAAAACTGGTATACTAATAAAAAAGGTATGCCAGTTTGTTAGCATTAACAATAAATCAGCGAAATAACATTAATAAAAAATCTAATCTAATGCTAATAAAAGTATAGTAAGGAGTACGTTATGAATAAAAATATATTGGTTGTTGAAGATGAGGCAAGAATGCGTGAAATTATTTGTGATTATCTAGAAATAGATGGATATACTGTATATCAAGCAAGTAATGGGATAGAAGCATTAGATATATTTGGAAAAAATAATATTGATTTAGTTTTACTTGATATTATGATGCCTGGGCTTGATGGGTGGTCTGTTTGTAGAAGGATAAGAAAGAAATCTAATGTATTAATAATTATTCTAAGTGCTCGAAGTGATGAAGATGATAAGCTACTGGGATTTGAACTTGGAGCAGATGAGTATGTAACAAAGCCATTTAGCCCAAAAGTATTAGTTGCTAGAGTAAGTACTCTAATTAATAGGTTCAATCAAATAGATAGTAGTAAAGATATGAAAAATACTATTAACAAAAACGAAATAGAAATAGATAAAAATGCATATTCTGTAAAGATAGAAGGCAAAGAAGTTGTTTTTAATAGAAAAGAATATGATCTGTTACTTTTATTACTAGAAAATGAAGGTATTGTTTTAAACAGAGATAGAATTATTGATAATATATGGGGTTATGATTATATTGGTGATGGCAGAGTTGTAGATACTAATATTAAAACAATTAGAAAAAAATTAGGTAACTCATCTAAATATATTCAAACCGTAGTTGGAGTTGGATATAAATTTGAGGTGATATAATGATAAGTAAAATAAAAAATACAAAATCAATTGTTATAAAAATGTTTTTAATATCTTTTATATCAATAATGTGCTTTATCACTGCAATTTTTATTATTCAGAGTATATATATAAACAAATATTACATGACAAGAAAAATAGATAATATAATTGGGAGTATTAACAGTTTTAGTGAAAAGTACAAACAAGAAAATTGGGAATATGATGAGCTTGCAAGATATATTAATAAGTTTGCCAGTAATAATAATGCTAATCTAACCGTAAACGGTATTGGAATGGAATATGGTGGAGTAATAGAAAACAATAATCAATATATTTTAACAATAGAAATAGAAAATGCCAATTATTATGATATATATATGACATATGACAATTTGATGAATGCATTTGGAAATAGATTACCTTATAGAAATGAAGACTTTACACTTAAAGCAATTCTTTTTGGAGAAGAGATAATATCACCAATACAAATAAACGATTATTCATTGTATTATGACGATGGACTAATACAAGATGAAAAAAATTATTATGAAGGAAAAGCTTATATAATAGACATTAATAATGTATTGAACAATATTAACCTAGATACTAGTACAGTAGATTTAATGGGAGATAATCTAAATGATTATATTGATAGCATAAGCATAGAAGAATATTCATTGAAAAAGAATGTATATTATTCTATTAATGAAATGCCTTTTGTTAATATAAAAGAAGTATATTTCGCCAAGAAGTTAGTAATGAAAGATGGAACAAATAGACTAATAGAAGTTAGATCATCTCTGCAACCTGTTGGAGAAGCTATCAATATATTAAGTGATTATTATATTGTTTTTTATATTCTTGCTATAATATTATCTATTATAATTGCACTGATATATTCTAAATTAATATCTAAACCATTATTAAAACTAACTAATGTGGCAGATAAGATGGCTAACATGGATTTCTCTGTAAAGTCATCAATTAATTCTAATGATGAACTTGGAATACTTTCTAATAGTCTTAATTTTTTAGCTTCCAACTTAGATAAAGCATTAAATGATTTAACAGAAGCTAACAATCAACTTGTTCTAGACATGGAAAAAGAGAAAAAACAGGAACAAGTTAGAAAAGAATTTGTTGCTAATGTATCACATGAATTAAAAACACCCCTAGGTATAATAAAAGGATTTGCTGAAGGTATAAAAGATGGTATCAAGAAAGAAAAAGCAGATTATTACATTGAAGTTATTTTAGATGAAATAGAAAAAATGAATACATTAATAATGGAAATGTTAGAATTGTCTAAACTGGAAGCTTCTAATAATATAGAGAAAGAAGAATTTTCTATAAAAGAAATTATAGATAAGACAATTAATATATTAGAATTAGGAATAAATAATAAAGGGTTAAACATACAAGTTAAAGGTAATTATAATACTGTATATGGAGTTAGAAGTCAGATAGAACAAGTTGTTATTAATCTTATATCTAATGCAGTAAAATATTGTCTAGATAATACGGATATAATAATAACAGGTGAAATAAAAGGAGAGTATAATTATATATATATTTATAATGAAGGAAATAAATTAAGTGAAGAGGAATTAGAAAGTATATGGCTAAGATTCTATAAAATAGATAAATCTCATAATAGAGAAAGTGGAGGAACGGGTCTTGGTCTTGCAATTGTAAAAGCTATACTTGATGGACATAATAGTGATTATGGTGTAATGAATAAAGATAAGGGAGTAGTTTTTTATTTTAGTTTAAAGGTTTGATGCGTTAGCAAAATATAAAAACGATAGAAATATTGATTAGCCTAGCGAAGATGGTATAGGGTTAGCTGATCAATATTACTCTATACCATCTAAGGAAAAGAACTAATATCTTAACATAGGAACTAATCTTCTGTTTTAAGAACCAGTAGATTTATAATGTCTAACACCCATTTTCCATACAAGTAAACAAGGTATAATAAATAAAATTCCAAATATAGGTGATAGCATATATATAGTATTGTTAGAATGATGATTTTTGTCTAAAAGATACATTAAAGGATAATAATTAACACATCCAAAAGGGATAACAAAGGTAAAAAACTTCTTTACCCATTTCTTATATATTCCAAGGGGATATTGAGACATTTCTCTACCACCATCTGTAAATATATTTACGACTTCAAGTCCTTGGATAGTCCAAAAACATAAGGTAGCAGCTAGAATAAATATTCCAGAGAAAACAAAAATACCACTAATAATCATTAGAAACAGGGTAATACCCTTAGCGATAGTCCACTTAATAGATAGATTGAAAAGCGCCCATATAAAGACAGCTATACTCTGTAAAAAACGACCTATTCTAGTAAATTCAAATTTTGAACCTATAACCTGAATAACAGTGCCTCTAGGTCGTACCAAAATTCTATCAAACTCACCATTTATAATAAGCCCCGAAAACAGATCAAATCCTCTAACAAAACATTCACTAGTTGAAAAAGCCATATGAATAATAGAAAAACATAAAACTATTTCAAAAAATTGCCATCCTGCAATACTATCAAATCTCTGAAACATAAAATAAATACCTGCAAATACAAAAAAAGGTATAAAAAACTGACCAAAACATATTAATAAAAAAGAAGCACGATATTGTAATTGTGACTTGAATAATATCTTTAAATATCTAAAATATAGATTCATCTTAATCTCCCTTCTATATAAGTTCACTGCTTTAGTTAACCTATCCTCCTTGTACAACTACTTTTTTTAATACTTTTTTCATCATTTTATTTCCAAAGGCAATGAGAATAATTAGCCATAATATTTGCACGAGGATTCCTGCTAAAGCTTCATTTTTAGGGATATGTCCTGAGTAAATTCTAAAAGGTAAATCACAAGTTAAGCGAAAAGGAAGAACATAAACTATTTTTTGAAGCCATGTTGGCATTAATGGAATAGGTATAACCAATCCTGCAAAAAATTCTCCAACAATACCAATCATTAGCATAGAACCCGTTGGAGACATAGTAATGAATACAGAAATGTAGATTAACATGGATATTGCAACAACAACTAATAATCCTAATATAAGTGATATGAAAAAAATCAAAAAAGTGATTGTATCTGGTGGTAAGGACATCCTATAAGGTTTTGGTAATACGAAAGAAATAAATAGTATGGGGAGACAACGAAGTAATGCCCCAGACACTCTACTAGCTAAAAGTTTGGAATACCAAAATCCATATAAACCTATAGGTCTACATAGCTCATAAGCTATATTACCACTTGTGATAAGATGAAAAATTTCCATATCTCGAAACCATAGCATAACAAGAGCTAAAAAGGATTGTTGTAGCCATGTATATGTTACTAACTGATTTAATGAAATTGGTTGGATACTGGTTGTACTATTATAAAAAGCTTCAAAAATCATTATGTACATAAAACCCCAAAAAAATTGAGTAGCAATACCTGCAAAAGCAGCTATTCGATATTGTATACCATTAATTAATCGCAGTTTGAAAACAGATAAGTAAGCTCTCATATTGCATACTCCTTATATAATTTTACAATAATTTCTTCAACAGGTTGAGTTTCAACTGTGACATCAATTAGATCTAGTTGATTGGATAGGTAAGATATAACTTCTGATACTAATCTTTTTTGAGTATTCACACTAAGTACAGCGCGTTCTGATGTGTATGACAGTACATTAACGCCTTCTATAGCAATGGGTTTATTTGTTTCTGCATATTCTAGTGTAATTATTTTATCATTAGAATATTTATTACGAAGTTCACTTAAATTTCCATCATACAAGATGCTACCTTTTCCAATTAAAATAATTCTATTTGCCAAAGCTTCTATATCACTCATATCGTGTGTTGTTAAAATAATAGTAACATTTTTTTCTCTATTAATTTCTTTTATAAATTTACGTACTGCAATTTTTGATACGGAGTCAAGACCTATAGTGGGCTCGTCCAAAAACAAAATTTGTGGACTATGTAATAATGATGCCGCAATTTCACATCGCATTCTCTGACCAAGACTAAGTTGTCGAACAGGAGATTGAATAAAATCACCTAACTTAAGAATTTCTGTAAGCATATCTAGATTTTGTAGGTAATCATTTTTAGGTATTTTGTAAATATCTTTTAGAAGCTCAAAAGAATCAATAACAGGTACATCCCACCACAATTGGGAACGTTGACCAAACACTACACCGATATTTTTCACATGAGAGACACGATCCTTCCATGGTGTATGTCCCATAATATTACAGGTACCATTATCAGGAACGAGTATACCACTCATTACTTTTATTGTTGTGGATTTACCAGCTCCATTAGGGCCGATATACCCCACTATTTCTCCCGTATCAATAGAGAAAGAGATATCCTTTATAGCATTAACAATTGTGTATTCTCTGTGAAAGAGCGATTTGAATGATGCTTTAACGCCAGCTGAACGTTTAGCAACTTTAAAGGATTTGCATAGACCATTCACTTCTATCATATACGAACCTCCTAACAGTATATTATTTCAGCATTAATTATGTAGTATCTATTTAACAAAGGAAGAAATATTATACTGCTATGATATGATAATGTCAAGTTTTATATAGATTTTTGTAGGAATTTTATTTAAATCAACAATTCATAATTATTAGATGTGTTATATTTTTATACTATTCAATAATAAAAATTAACATCTTATTGACCATACTATCTAGGTGTTGACATAAAATACCAATTAGTATACAATCTATCTATCGAATTTATGATAAGGAGCTTTTAATTATGAAAAAGAATATTGTTGTATTATTGCTAGTAGTAACTATAGTTTTTTCTGTTAGTGGATGTAAAAAAGATCAGGAGACTGTAGGACAAAAAGAGGTTACATTAAATTTATATGGAGTAACAGATAAAATACGTCCAGTTCTTGACCAATTTCAAGAGGAAACTGGTATAAAAGTCGAAAACCTAACAATGAAAAATGGAGAGATATTACAAAGATTAAAAAACGAAAAAGATTCAGGTGTTAATATTGCAGATATTTGGTTCACTGGTGGAGCAGACACATTTATTAATGCTTCTCAAAATGGATTATTAAATGCATATAAATCTCCAGAAGGAGAAGGCCTAGAAGATGTAATGAAGGATAAAGATGGTTATTGGTATGGGACATCATTAACTTTAGTTAATTGGGTAGTAAATAAGCAATTAATTGAAGAAAAAGGATTAAAAATGCCTGAGACATGGGAAGATCTTTTGCAAGAAGGATTAAAAGGCGAAGTGTCTATGTCAAATCCGGCATCATCTGGTACTGCCTATAATGTAGTAAGTGCAATATTACAGACAAAAGGCAGTGAAGAAGGATGGGAATATATTGATAAACTAATTGATCAAGTTCCATTTTTTACTGCAAGGGGAAGTGATCCTGCTCGTAATGTAGTTAATGGAGAAGCTATTGTTGGAGTTAATGCTAGTAATGGTGATAGAGAGCTTGAAGAAAATAACGAGCATATTAAATTAGTTTATCCAAAAGACGGGACAGGCTGGTGGCCACAACCAGTAGCGATAGTTGAAGGAACAGAGCATTTAGAGGAAGCTCAAATGTTTGTAGATTGGATTCTTTCTAAGAAAGGAATGGAAGTTTTAGCTAAAGTACGTCATGCCGCAGTTGCTCGTAAAGATGTAGAGATACCAGAAGATATAGTTGATATAAAAGATATTAATCTATTTATGACAGATTTTCAAGCTAATGCACAGAATCGTGAAGAAATTTTATCTATATGGTTAGAACATGCAGAGAAATAATAGTGAGTATAATAATTGCATAATGACCTGTTAGTGATTCTTGACTACAATGCATAAGATTGTATGTAAAGAAGTTGATTACTGAATTTTGCAGTTATCTTAAGTGAACATATATGAAGAATTTAATTAAAAGCTGGTGAATGTATCGCCAGCTTTTAATTCATGCTTCTATGTAAAACGCTACCTAGTCGCTTTTCATGTTTGTTAAGGAGAGAATAGAATTGAAAAAGAATAAAAAATTCACTGTAATAATATATTGTTTATTTATATTCTTTATCGTTTATTTTGCATTTCTTCCTGTAATAGGTGTAATATTATATGGGATTAAGTCAGGCGATAATATGACAATTACATATAAATATATTAAAAGGGCATTATACTATCTAAAAAATAGTTTGCTAATTTCTTTTACTGTTACAATATTTGCAACAACTTTTGGAGTAATCATGTCATTTACTTTATGGCGTATTAAATTTAGAGGACGCAAACTATTAAGAGTAGTTTCTCTATTACCATTAATTCATCCACCATTTGTTGGAAGTATTGCATTTATTATGTTATTTGGACGTCGTGGGTTAATAACACATCAATTACTAGGTCTGAATACAAGTCCGTATGGATGGCAAGGAATTATGTTCATACAAGTCTTGGGGTTAGGGGCATTAGCTTATATACTTATTTCTAGTTCTATAGATAAAGTAGATATTTCTTTAGAAAATGCGGCACGTAATTTGGGAGCCTCAGAAAAAAGGATTTTTATTACAGTAACATTACCTATGATGATTCCAGAAATATCAAGTACAGCACTATTAGTAGCATTGGCTTCAATGGCTGATTTTGGAACACCATTGATTATTGGAGGCAATTTTCAAACATTAGCATCTGATATCTATATTCAAATTACTGGTATGTATGATATGCAAGCCGCATCAATATCAGGAATTGTTCTGCTTATTCCTTGTATATGTATATTTATATTACAGAGATATTTTGTAGGGAAAAGAACATATTTTACAGAACATATAAGTTCCAATGATATAGAATATAAAGGCATTAAACCAGCTGTTAAGTATGTATTAATAATCATTACGGTCATATTTACCACATTTATATTATTAAAATATGCTTTTATAATTATCGGTGCATTTACAAAACAATGGGGTTATAATTATACGTTTACTACAAAGCATTTTCATGCAGTATTACAAAGAGACCTTACTCCTTTTATAAACAGTGTGAAATTAGCGTTCATAGTTGCACTAATATCCTCTTTTGTAGGCGTATTATTAGCTTATATTTTACATAATAAAAAATTAATGGCATCGTCTTTAGTTGATTTTTTGGCGGTTTTACCTGCGGCTATTCCAGGTATATTATTTGGAATTGGTTATTTAGTTACATTTAAATATCCTATTCTAGGCATTGGACGATGGATATTCACAGATATAAAACCACTTATATTGTTAGGAACAGGATGTATAGTCTATATTATATGTATAGTAAGGTATCTAAATATTGGTTTAAGATCAGGATATGCTTTGTTAGAACATTTAAATCCAGATTTACAAAATGCAGCATATAATCTAGGGGCAAGTGAGATAAAAACTTTTTTTTCAGTAATGATTCCCTTGTTAAAAGATGCATTTTTTACTGCGTTTTTCAAGAATTTCGCAACAACAATGACTACACTAGGAGCAATAATCTTTTTATTATTACCAAGTAATAAGGTAGCAGTACAACAAATTTTTCAAATTGTAACAAGTTGTGTTGTGGGAGAAGCAGCATCAATGGCATTATTATTATCAGGTTTAACTTTGATGATATTAGGGATCTTCTATTTGATTTTCTATAGCAGTTCATTACGGAGTAAATTGAAAGAGGGTAAAGAGAATTGGAAATAGTTCTGCAAAATATAAGTAAAAATTATGGAGATATAGTCGCTGTAAATAATGTTTCTTTAGAATGCAAACATGGAGAATTAGTTGCATTATTAGGACCTTCTGGATGTGGTAAAACCACTTTGTTGCGTATAATTGCAGGGTTAATACCTCATGAAAAGGGTGAAGTGTATTTTAACGGTCAAAATATTAATCTATGGTCGGCACAAAAAAGAAATGCAGCTATGGTTTTTCAAAACTACGCCTTATTTCCCCATTTAACAGTAGAACAAAATATTGCATATGGATTAAAGGCTAGGAAAATACCAAAAGGCAAAATAAAAAAACGTGTGGAGTTAGCACTTGAACGTGTGGAGTTAGGTGGTTATGGAAAACGAAATATTCAGGAATTAAGTGGAGGACAAAAGCAAAGAGTAGCTCTTTCAAGAGCACTAGTTGTTGAACCAAATATCTTATTGTTTGATGAACCGTTAAGTAATTTAGATGAGAAATTAAGGGTAAGCATGAGACAAGAGATAAGAAAAATCCAAAGAGAGATAGGAATAACAAGTGTATATGTAACACATGATCAAGGAGAAGCCATGGCTATTGCCGATAGAATTGTCGTTATGAACAAAGGTAAAATTCAGCAAATTGCCACACCAGATGAGTTGTATTATAAACCGTTTAATTCATTTGTAGCTAATTTTATAGGGCATCCTAACTTGATTGAGTTACCTGTATTAAAAGATGAAAATAATCAACAATTTGTTAAACTATTTGATAAAAAGATTTCAATAGTTAGACAAGCAGAAAAAGTACAAGTATTATTAAGAACAGAGGAGATACGATTAACCAATAAAGGCATAAAAGCTCAAGTTATATGGCATGAAAATCTAGGTACCATACATAGATATAAGTTAAGAGTTGTTGATAAGGAAATAATAGCAGATGTACTAAATAGAAGTAGTAATAAGAAATTAAGATGTGGAGAGAGCATTTGTTTTGACTTTGATGAACAATCAGTTCAAGTCTTATATAATTAATCTAGTTAGTAGTTATTATGATTGAGATAATACTAATCTTAATTAATAAGAAAGAGGGATTTTATGATTATAGATTTACATTTTCATACAAGTCAGTATTCGACTTGTAGTCGCATAGACATGGAAGAGGGTATCAAGTATGCAAAAGACATGGGTTTGCATGGAATATGTATTACTGATCATGAAAGTAATGAAGCGGTGGAATTTGCTAAAGAATTAGAAAGAAAGTATGGGCTATTAATTATTGTTGGTACGGAAATATTAACTTATGAAGGAGATATTATTTGCTTTGGAATTAATAAAGTACCTGTAGAAAAAATGCACGCTCAACAGTTAATTAATTTTGTTAATGAAGAAGGAGGAGTAACAATAAGTGCTCATCCTTTTAGAAATAATGGGAGAGGTTTAGGAAATCATATTAATAATTTAAAAGGTTTAACGGCTATTGAAAGTTTTAATGGGAATACTTCTTACGAAAATAATCTGAAAGCTTCAATGCTTGCAAGTAAATTAAATATTGCTTGTATAGGTGCAAGCGACGCACATAAATTAGAAAATATAGGGATATATGCGACTGAATTTTTAGATCACATTAAAAATGAGAAAGATCTAATAAGTGCTATGAAATGTAGACGAATGGTGCCCGTATATCATGATAGTAAAACCAATGAGTTTAAACCAAACGATTTATAGTGAGATTATAACAATTGAAATAATTAGTTTTCAAGTGATTAACTACAAAAGGAAAATTCTTGTAATTTACAAGTATTAAGTATATATTATTATTAGCAGTAAAGATTATTAAAGAATGAGATACTTATTGTGATAAGTAATAAAATAGTGCCACAGAAGGGATTGATAGCATGTTTAAACCTATTGATTGTAAATATAATTCAAAACAAGAGTTCTATGAAAATCTATTGCTTAATGCAAAAGGACTTATGTACGAAGAAAAAGATTATATTGCAAATTTATCCAATATATCTGCATTATTATTTCATACAATGGAAAAAATAAACTGGGTGGGTTTTTATTTATATAAAGATAACCAGCTTGTACTTGGACCATTTCAAGGTAAACCAGCTTGTATAAGAATAGAAATGGGAAAAGGTGTATGTGGCACTGGAGCAAAAAGCAGAGAAATACAAGTGGTTTCTAATGTGCATGAATTCCAAGGACACATAGCTTGTGATGGAGATACTAATTCAGAAATTGTTCTGCCAATGATCGTAAATAGTAGATTGTTAGGAGTCTTGGATGTTGATAGCCCTGTATTAGAGAGATTTGACTTAGTAGATAGTCAGTATTTAACTGAATTAGTAAGTATGATAGTAAATCAATGCAAATGGGACAAATAATAAATATTATAATATGAAAAATGAAGGAGATGTAATAAGTGGTTTTTGAGAAAGGTAAGATATATCATGGTTTTAAACTAATTGATGAACAAGAATTAAAAGAAATTAATTCAATAGGAAGATTGTTTCATCATCAAAAAAGTGGTGCAAGATTAGTATCAATATATAATGATGATAATAATAAAGTATTCTCTGTTAACTTTAGAACGCCTCCAACAGATGACACAGGACTACCACACATACTTGAACATTCAGTTTTATGTGGCTCAAGAAAATATCCAATAAAAGATCCGTTTGTAGAACTTGTTAAAGGCTCATTAAACACATTTTTAAATGCAATGACTTTTTCTGATAAAACTATGTATCCAGTAGCAAGTTGTAATGAAAAAGATTTCATTAATTTGATGGATGTTTATATGGATGCAGTATTTTATCCTAATATATATAATAAGCCAGAAATTCTTAGACAAGAAGGTTGGCATTATGAACTAAATAATATGGAAGAAGATATTACTATTAAAGGTGTAGTATATAATGAGATGAAGGGGGCTTTTTCTTCTCCAGAGCAAGTTCTGTTTAGAAAAATCCAACAATCTCTATTCCCGGATACACCTTATGCAATGGAATCTGGTGGTGATCCAGAATATATACCTAATTTAACATATAATCAATTTTTGGATTTTCATAAGAGATATTATCATCCATCAAATAGTTATATATATTTATACGGTGATAGTGATGTTGATAATATGTTAAAGTGGATTAATGATAATTACTTAAATGAATTTAATAGTATTAATATTGATTCTGAGATTCCTATGCAAAAGCCATTTGAACATGTTGTTGAGCAAGTTCATTATTATCCTATCTCATCTAATGAAAGTGAAGATAATAAAACATACCTAAGTTATAACTATGTAGTAGGAAATGCAACTAATAAAATAGATTATAGAGCATTTGAAATTCTTGAATATGTTCTACTGGAAGCACCTGGAGCACCTCTTAAAAAAGCTTTAGTAGAGGCAAATATAGGTAAGGATATATTTGGTTCATATGATAATAGCTTATTGCAACCAACTCTAAGTATCGTATCAAAAAATGCAAATGCAAATCAAAAGGAAGAGTTTATTTCTGTTATAAATGATACTATTAAAGATTTAGTGGAAAATGGAATTGATAAGAGAAGGATAGAAGCTGCAATTAATCACTATGAATTTAGAATTAGAGAAGCTGATTATGGAAGATATCCAAAAGGTATTATATATGCCTTAATGACTATGGATAGTTGGTTATATGATGCAGATCCTTTTATGCATCTTAGCTACGATGAAACTTTTACAAAACTAAAAGAAGGGCTTGAAACAGATTTCTATGAAAAACTACTAGAAAAATATTTAATAAATAATAATCATGCAACATTGCTTACTGTAGAGCCAAAAAAAGGACTCATTAATGAAAAAGAACAAGAGCTTGCTAATAAACTAAGTGAATATAAAAACTCTCTTACTAATGATCAACTAAATGATTTAGTAAAAGAAACGATTGGGCTAGAAGATTATCAAAATGAACCTGAATCAAAAGAAAATCTAAAAAAAATTCCGCTACTTAATTTAGATGATATAGAGAAGGAACCAGAAAAACTTCCACTAGAAGAAATTGAGTTAGATAATATTAAAGTATTATTACATCCTACGTTCACTAATAATATTGCTTATATTAAGTTATTATTTGATACAAAGAAGATTCCTGAACAATTAATTCCATATATCGGATTAACTACTAGAGTGTTAGGGAAAATGGATACTAAGAAATATGACTATGGAGAATTATCTAATGTTATTAATATTAATACTGGAGGAATTCATTTTAGTATTAATATATATGGACAGAATAATGAACCAGATGTGTTTTTACCTAAGTTAGAAGTATATGGTAAATGCTTCTATGATAAAATACCTAATTTATTTGAGCTATTTAACGAAATAATATTTGGCACTGATATTTCTAATAAAAAAAGATTGTTACAAATAATTTCCGAAACAAAATCAAGAATGCAAATGATGTTAAATAGTAGTGGTCATACAGCTGCAGCCACTAGAGCTGAAAGTTATTTTGCTAATACTTCAATGTATAAGGAATTAACTAGTGGTATATCTTTTTATCACTTCCTTGATAAATTAGAATCTAATTTTGATGTAATGTATGAAGAGATTATTAATAATATTAACAAAGTTATTAGGTATATATTTAAGCCAGAAAATGTACTAATAAGTCTTACATCAGAAAAAGAAGCTTATTCTTTATTTAATACAGAAGTGAAAGAGTTTATTGATAAATTAGATACTTCTATAGTTGAGTTAAAAGATGTCAAATTGGATTTAGAAAGAAAAAATGAAGGATTACTTACGTCAGATAAAATACAATATGTAGCTAAAGCAGGTAATTTTGTAAGTAGTGGTCATCGTTATACAGGAACATTAAAAGTATTACAAACTATTGCTAGTCTTGATTATTTATGGAATAATGTAAGAGTTAAAGGTGGAGCATATGGATGTATGACTGGATTTTCTCGTAATGGTAATGTTTATTTCACATCATATAGAGATCCAAACTTGAAAAAAACTCTTAATACTTATGACAATATATATGGATATCTTAGTACTTTTGATACTGATGAAAGAGAAATGACTAAGTATATTATTGGTACAATTAGTAATCTTGATAGACCATTAACACCTGCTCTAAAAGGTGATAAAGCAATAGGAGCATATATCAGTAATATATCTTATGAAGATTACTTGAAAGAAAGAAAAGAAGTGCTTAGTACAAAACAAGAAGATATTAGAAAAACTGCAGATTTAGTAAAATCAGCATTAAAGCAAGATAATATCTGTGTGCTTGGAAATGAGAATGAATTAGAAAAAAACAAAGAGATATTTAATGAGTTAATTCACTTATTTAATTAAATAAAAAACAGCCTCTCAAGTATAAGTAAGGATTATCACTAATCTTGAGGGGCTATTAAAATTCAATATAAAAATGTACATACTATTATTGATTACTTCATAGTATTATAGACAACAGAGGAGGAAGATTATTGAATAATTTTAAATCAGGTTTTGTTACTATTATAGGTAGACCTAACGTAGGAAAATCAACATTAATGAATCAATTAATTGGTCAAAAGATTGCAATAATGTCTGATAAACCTCAGACTACAAGAAATACTATTCAAACTATTATTACTACAGAGGAAGGACAAATTGTATTTATTGATACACCAGGTATTCATAAGCCAAAACATAAGCTTGGTGAATTCATGAATAAGTCTGCTCAGAATACTTTTAGACAAGTAGATGTTATTCTTTGGCTTGTAGAGCCAGATATGAAAATTGGTAAAGGTGATGAATATATTATTGAACAATTGGAGAAGATTAAAACGCCAGTTATTTTAATAATTAATAAAATTGATACTATATCAAAAGATAAAATATTAGAAGTTATTGCCACATATAAAGACGCTTATAATTTTGCAGAAATTATACCTGTATCTGCACTTACTGGTGATAATACTAAGGAAATTCCAAAGTTATTATTGGAATACTTAGAAGAAGGTCCTCAATTTTTCTCCAAAGATATGATTACAGATCAGCCAGAACGTCAATTAGTAGCTGAACTTATTAGAGAAAAAGCCCTTCATCTATTACAACAAGAAATTCCTCATGGAATAGCAGTTGTAATTGATAGAATGAAAAATAGAGATAATAAAGATATAGTAGATATTGATGCTACTATAATATGTGAAAAAGATTCACATAAAGGAATTATAATAGGGAAGCAAGGTTCTATGTTAAAAAAAATAGGAAGTAATGCTAGAAAAGATATAGAAAATCTTCTAGGTTCAAAAGTCAACTTGCAAATATGGGTAAAAATAAAAAATAATTGGAGAGATAGTGACTTTCTTCTCAAAAATTATGGATTCAATAAAGATGAAATGAATTAAATCTTTTGGATTATAAAAATAATAATATCATAGGACGAAAGACCTATATAATAATGTAAGACGAATACACATTTTATGCTATTTATAATGCCAAATAATCGTTGTCAAGGGTTAAATATCGTATTAATCATGGGAATATTTGAGTAGTATAAATATATTCTTACAGGACAACCTAGAAATATAATAAAATATATTTTTAGGGGGTAATAAAAATGAAGAATATATTATGGAACTTATTTTTGGAAACTGGTAAAATTGATATTTATCTAGTCTATAAGGAATATCAATCCTCAATACCAAGTACTTATTCACAAGATGATTTAACCGTCACATATGAAACAAAGAAATGTATAAATGGACACTAGATTAACATGTTTAGAATTATTTCGCATAAATAGAGTATTAAGTTCTTAATCTTAATTACTCTATTTATTTTATTATAAGAAACTTACTGAAAATAGGATAACAAAAATAAATATCAGAAATATAATGGAGGACATAACATGAATAACATATTAAAAAGAATTGAATACAATTCACCAGTTATATTAACTTTTTCTATACTTGCAACAATCATTTTTTTTGTAGATGATATACTTAAGATAAATATTATTAATACATTTTTTGTATATAGAGGAGGCCATTCTTTAATAGATTTCATGCGATTGTTTTTATGGCCTTTAGGACATGGTTCAATGGATCATTTGCTTGGTAATATTACTTTAATTCTTCTTATTGGACCTATGATAGAAGAAAAATATTCTTCAAAAATTATACTAATATTGTTTTTAGCTACAACAGTAATAATAGGTTTTTCTCAAACGATTGTTTTTGGTAAAGGAATTCTAGGAGCAAGTGGTATTGTATTTATGTTAATAATACTAACTTCATTTACTAATATGAAAGATGGAAAAGTTCCACTTACCTTTATATTTATTGCAATATTATTTTTATCAAAAGAAATATATAATGGATTATTTGTCCCAAATAATGTTTCAGAGTTAGCGCATATATTAGGAGCGTTTATAGGAATGGGATATGTATACATAGAACAAAAATCAAAAAAGAAATATGCATAATAAGATGGGGGCTGCCTTTTTAAGACAGCCCCCATCCTTATTAAAAGTTAATTATTACTTACCAAGTTTTGCTTTTAATGCTGCAAGTTCATCCATTGCTGCATTATCTGAATTCTCTAATTTTGCGAATTCGCTTTCTAAATCGTTATCGCCCATACATCCATTTAATTCTGCTTCTGCGGCAGCTTGGCTTTCTAATGTATCTACTTTCTCAGTAATTCTTGAGAATGAGTCAAATACACTTGTGTCATTTAAGCTAGACATAGTTTTTTGGATGGATTTTTGAGCTTCTGCTCTTTTAGTTCTTGCAATTAATAAACCTTTTTTGCGTTTTGCTTCTTCAATCTTATTACTTAACTCTCTTAGACTTGCTTTAAGGCTGTCAGAAGAAGCTTTCTGAGCTTGCCATTGCTGATTATATTGTTCCGCTAATTGATCATATTCTCTTTTGCGATTAAGAGCTTTAAGAGCTAAAGCATCGTCACCACTGTTAACAGCTAATTCAGCTTTTTTGCCCCATTCAGCAGCTTTAGCTAATTCTTCATCTAAAGCTTTTTTTAATTTCTTTTCATCAGCTATTGCAGATGCAACAGAACTTTTTGCTTTATTATACTGCTCACTCATATCAATGATTAATTGATTCAACATTTTTTCTGGATCTTCTGCTTTTGATATTAAATCATTTACATTAGATTTAAAAACTGTACTAATACGGTTAAAAATACCCATGGTATTACCTCCTTATATTATATAAAACTTTATACGAATTTAGCTAATGTATCATAATGCTGTATAAGAGCTAAACCAATACTATCAACTGTTGATTGGAACTCGTTCATATCAAGATTTTCAGCTTGTAAAGTATCAACAATTACAAGATTATTATCTTCTATTCCGTATGCACCGTGTACCAAATCGTTAGCATTTAACTCTAATACTGTTTTGTAAAACTCTTCTTTGTTTTCTTTTGGAACTTCCATAATCTTTACTCTAAATATTACAATAGGATCTATTAATTTTACAACGATATTATCAATATGAGATAAATCATCTTCTATTTTCCAAGTAGTTTCATCCAATTGTTCATAAAGTAGGTTCATATCTAACATAAAATTTTCTATTTTTTGTGTAGTATCCATAGTACCCTCCTTCTAATTAATGAGAATAAAAACTTCTCAACTATTATATATATTATATTTTATAGTCTTCACACAATGAGTTAATATGTGTTGTGTTAGTATTATTATACACATGATATTGTATAAACTTCAATAGCAAGTTTAATAAAAATTATAATACATTAATAAATAGATGATAAAAAAATATTAAAAAAATAGCATTATTTTACTTTTCTAGGAAATAAGAATATGTTAATATTAATAAGATGACTTGGTTAGCTAAGGAGGTGACATATAATGGGGTTCATAAATAGAATTAAGAAAATATCTAGAGCTAATAAAACTGCTAAGATGGATATTCAGGATAACTCTATAACAATATTAAATATGCGTGTAGGTGATGCTGTATCTATAGAAGATGTAGACTATGAAGTTAAAGGTCTTATAAGACTTAATGACGAAGGCTTTAGATGGACAGAATATAAGATAAAAGATTCAAGAAAAACTTATTGGTTAAGTGTTGAACAAGATGACGATATTGAAATTAGTTTATACCAAAAAGTTGTAGCAATTACTACAGAAGCACCAAGAGTATATGAATATAAAGGTGTTACTTACTATATGCAAGAAGGAAGCGATGCCATCGTTGAACAAGTTCAAGGTAATATTAATCTAACTCAAGGTGAAGAAGTTGATTATTATTCATATAGCGATGAAGATGGAGAGAAGTTATTATCTATTGAAATATGGAATGGCGAAGTAGAGATGAGTATTGGTAGATATATACAAGATTATAATGTAGAAGTATATCCTGCCCATTAAGATTGTATATATATATTATATTAATAATCATTTGTATAGAGAGGAGGTAAGAGATATGAAGAAAATATTGAAAGTATTTCTATATATTATTGTAGGTATATGGGCGCTTGGTTTTATTATTATGCTAATTGATCCACCTAAATCAGTAGCAAAGCAATTAAGTGATGATTCTAAATTCAATTATTCTACGAGTATAACAAGTAATTATGATAAATCAGATAAAGCAAAAGTCTATTCTACTAACATGAGCGTAGAGGATACGGCAAGATATCTGATTAATGAAGATAGACCTATAGAGTATACTGATCTGTATAACGATGAGGCTATTCAATTAATATATGATGATTACTATGTTTTGATTTATGATAGTGAAGATGAAGATGAAACATATGTACAAATATCATCTAGAAAATATATACATCATAATGGATATAATGGATTATATAGACCACATAGAAATAATATTATATTATTTTATAACAATTCTTATACATCAAGTAGATATTTTGGAAAAGATTCAAGCCGTTATGGTAATGGATATACAAAACCAGTAAAAACTGTATCCACTCCAGTTAAATCAGATGTTACAACATCTGACAAACCAAAATCCACTAAGATTCAAACAGATAAAAATTCATCAAGTAAAATAAGAACACAAAGTTCTAAACCCAAAACTTCTACAAGTAGTAGTAGCAGTAGTTCTACAAGTACTTCAAAAAGCTCAAGTTCAAGTACTTCCAGACCTAAAAGTAGTAGCAGTAGCTTAGGTTCAAGTTCTAATAGTTATTCATCTTCTAGTAGTTCAAGATCTATTAGATCAGGAAGTTCAAGTTCAAGATCAAGTTTAGGTGGAGGAACAAGCTTTGGTAAATAATTTAAACTAAGTATTTAAACAGATACATAGTTTAATACTGATGATATATATAAGAAAAACAATACTAATATCTATAGAAAGGAGAATTTGTATGGATTTTTTAAATAATGAGTTTATTGCAACTATTGTTTATGCTGTGCTTGCATTATTATTAATGTTTGTAGGTTATAAATTTTTTGATATGATTACACCTTATAATTTTGCTGAAGAAGTGAAAGAAAAAAATCCTGCTGTAGGTGCAGTAATTGCTGGAATTTTTATTGCAGTAGCTATAATTATAAAAGCTGCTATAGTTTAGTTAATAAGTTTACATATTAGATAACGAGGAGGTTATTATTATGAATCCGATTTTATCAACTATTATATATTTTGCAATTGGTATGATTTTCTGTGCAATTGGATATAAAGTATTTGATATGATTACACCATTTGATTTGAACAAAGAAATAGATAATCATAATATGGCAGCTGGATTAGCAGTTGCAGGAATATTTATTGGTGTAGCTATTGTAGTTAGTGCGGCAATATTATAAAATAATATAATTTGACTGACCTTTAATAAGATGGAGGTTGACATGATAAAGGAAAGTAGCATTAAAGAAAACACAGAGAAAATTAATGCTACCCCTCTGCTTTTTGCTGTTTTTATAATAGCTATATGTGGAATTATATATGAACTGATAATAGGTGCTATCAGTTCATATTTATTAGGGGATAGTGTTAAACAATATTCAATAACTATAGGTTTATTTATGAGTGCAATGGGAATTGGATCATATACTACTAAGAGATTCAAAAATAATTTATTCGATGTATTTGTTACAATTGAATTATTTATTGGACTTGTTGGTGGTATTTCGGCAGTATTATTATTTGCATCATATGGATATACAAAAATGTATTATGTAGTAATGTATGTTACGATTATAATCATTGGTATATTGGTTGGGCTAGAGATACCTATACTTACTCGTATAATTGAAGAAAAAGAGAATAATCTTAGAATTACTATTGCTAATGTACTAAGCTTTGATTATATTGGTGCGTTAATAGGCTCTGTTGCATTTCCAATAATATTATTACCACATCTTGGGCATATTAAAACATCCTTTTTAGTAGGTCTAATCAATGTGTTAGTTGCCAATATGATTATCTTCAAATATAAAAATCATATAAAAAGAATACAGTTTCTAAAAATAATGGCAGTATTTTTCACTTTTTTAATTGTACTTGGTTTTTTAACTGCTGATAAAACCGCAGAAAAAATTGAAGATAGCTTTTATAGAGATCAGATAATATATCGTAATCAGACTAAATATCAAAGAATGATAGTAACAAAACATAGAGATGATTTACGTTTGTTTTTAGATGGTAATATACAATTTAGTTCAAAGGATGAATATAGATATCATGAGGCTCTAATTCATCCTGCAATGTTATTATCAGATAAACGAGATAATATACTCATTTTAGGTGGGGGAGATGGATTAGCAGCAAGAGAAATATTAAAATATGATGATGTTAAGAAAATAACATTAGTTGATTTAGATGAAGAAGTAGTCAACTTTTGCAGTAATAATCCTCTTGTAAGTTCACTAAACAATAAATCACTTGATAATGAAAAAGTGCATGTTTTTAATCAAGATGCATATAAATACCTTGAAGATACTCAAGAAAAATATGATGTCATTATTGTGGATCTTCCAGACCCTAATAATGAATCTTTGAATAAACTTTATACTAATTTATTTTACAGATTAATATATACTAGACTTTCTGATGGAGGTATGGTATCTATTCAATCAACAAGCCCATATTATGCAGGTGAAGCATATTGGTGTATTAGAAAAACTGTTGAATCTGAAGGGTTTGTAACATCAGGATATCATTTATCTATACCTTCCTTTGGAGATTGGGGATTTACATTAGCTTCTAAGAAAGATTTTAGTAAAGAAGATATTAATATTACTATGCCTATGAAATATCTTAATAATGATATTGTAAGAGCATGTTTTGACTTTGGTAATGATGAGAAGAGATATAAAGATACTGTAGAGGTTAATAGTCTTACTAATCCAATTCTGATTAGTTATTATCAAAAGGCTTGGAATAGTTATTAATTATTAAGGAGTGGACAATATGATATCTGTAATAATAAATGCTTTTAAAGTTCTGCATATATCTATGGAAAGAGGAAAAATCTACAAGCTAATAGGTATTTTTTTTGGTGCATTAGTAATATGCTCTACTGCATTTTTTTTGTTGGAGAAACAAGTTAATGTAGAGCTAACATTTGCTGATTCTTTATGGTGGGGGTTTGTTACTTCTACGACTGTAGGTTATGGAGATTATTTTCCAACCACAGTTGGTGGAAGGATATTTGGAATTATTCTTATGATAATTGGAATTAGCACATTTGGTTTTTTAACTGCTGGTATTGCATCAGTATTTGTGGAAAGTAAATTGAAAGAAGGAATGGGTCTTATGAATATTAAGTTTGAAAACCATATTGTTATAATTGGGTGGAATAATAAAAGCAAAACTATGTTAGATGAATTAGTAAAAGATAATCCAGAAAGAAAAATAGTAATTATATCTGAAATTGAGAAATTAACATTTGATACGAAAAATACATATTTTGTACATGGAGATCCAACGGTAGATGAAACGTTGATAAGAGCTAATATAGCTTATGCGGGTATTGTTATTGTTGTTGCAGATGAAAGATTGAATAAAGATGGAATGGCAGATGCTAGGTCTGTACTTATTTGTTTAGCTGTTGATAAATTTAATACTGACATTCATTTAATAGCAGAAGTGCTTAACGAAGAAAATATTCCTCATTTTGAAAGAGCTAACGTTAATGATATAATAGTAAGTAATCAGATGAGTAGTAGAGTAATGGTTAGAAGTGCAGTATATCAAAATGTAAGTACTGTTATTAAGGAATTACTAACGAATTCTTATGGTAACGAACTATATGAATGTGATATTAAAAATGATGATGTTGGATTAACATTTGGAGAACTTTCAACTAAATATATTAATACATATAACGCTATAATTTTAGGAATAGCTAATGAAGGTGTTACTCTTAATCCTAAAAAAGATAGAATTACTAAAAAAGGTGATATTATCATATACATATCAGATGGAAAGCTATAAATTAAAAGGTTAAGAAAAATAAATCTATCTATTTACTAAGTTATTAGGAGCGTCGGGAATGGATATAAAATAACCTGCTTATGATTGTATTAATAAATTTTAAAAATATAGTTTATTTCTTACAGCAATGATATTAGTATATTAGTACAAAGTACTTAAAATATATCTCAGATTTTGTATATGATAATTTATATAGTAGAAAGTTATTTTTTGTTTTTATTGAATTTTTTCTTGTTTTTTCTCTTCTTTTTAGCAACAGAAAAGCCAAAATGTCCTAGGTTTTCACCAAGGCTAAAATAATTGCCATGAGAATAACATATGGGTTTTGCTTTATCTAAGTGAAATTTATTATTTTCATCTAGATAATTATCATCTACATTAATAGCCACTACTTCGGCTATAAACATATCATGAGAACCAAGATGAACAATGTCTTTTACTTTGCACTCAATATTCACTGGACTTTCAGAGATTAGTGGAGCACTTATTTTCGTAGCTTTTTCTACAGTTAAGTTCATTTCTTCAAATTTATTTACATCTCTACCAGATTTGACGCCACAATAGTCTGCGGCTTTAGTTAAATTCTCACAAGTTAGGTTAATAACAAATTCTTTCGTTTCTTTTATAATATTATAAGAATATCTATTTGGTCTAATAGAAACATATGTCATAGGAGGATTAGTGCAGATTGTACCTGTCCAAGCTATAGTTATAATATTATAATTATCCTCCTTATTACCACAAGAAACTAATACAGCGGGTAAAGGATATATCATATTGCCGGGTTTCCAATTAATTTTTGCCATTTTAAATCCCTTTCTAAATTAATTTGTTTTTAATGTATGTTTTTCATAGGTAATTTGTATTATAACATGGCTATAACTTTTGTAAAAGATATAATAATTAGTATTAATTAAATGAGTAGAAAAAGTAGAGTTAAAGCACTAATGTTTGGCTAAATTACGAATAATGAAGGATTAACATTCATGTTGACATTAAATGTATTAGGATGTAGAATTGATTAAGAATTAAACAACAAATAATAATGAGAGGGATGCTTTTATGAAAAAAATTAAAACAAAGTTAGTGTTATTATTGTGTTTAATAGTATTAATTTCAAGTGGGAGTTTAGCGTTGCTTTCGTACTTGAATGGCTCCAAAATACTGTTAAATCAAGTTGAAGAAGATTTAGAGGTTATTTCTATTAAATCTTCACAAGTTATAACAGAAAGGATAAATACAGATATGAAAGTATTAGAACAAATCGCTTCTAATGAAATATTATCTAATCCTAATATAACAAGACAAATGAAATTGAAATTACTAGAAGAAGAAACTGCAAGACATAATTATCAAATAATGAATTTGACTGACATAAATGGACAATCGTTAGCTTCTGACGGAAAAACATATGATATAAGTAATAGAGAGTACTTTCAAAAAGCCATTAAAGGAGAGACAGTTATTTCTGACATAAGAGCAAGTCTTAAAGATAATACTTTAATAATTGCGTACGCAACTCCTGTAATATATAATGGAAGAATTGTAGGAGTAATTTCAAGTGTTAAAGATGCCAGAGATTTTAGTGCTATTATCTCTGATATAAGTGTGGGTGAAAAAGGTTTTTCTTTTATTATAGATAATAAAGGGAATCTTGTAGCTTATAAAGACATTGAAAAAGTCCTTGAAAGAGTTAATTTATTAGAAAGTGGAGAAAAAAACAAGGATAAAAGATATAACACAATTATTAATAAGATGTTAGATAATGAGAATGGAAAAGGGCAATTTTCTCTAAATGGAGTAGATAATTTAATTGGGTATGCACCTATTAATAATACAACATGGTCAATTGGTGTTGTTTCACCTACATCAGAAGCGTTAGACAAACTTAGAGTTATGAAATATAATGGTATAGTGTTAACTCTTATGACAATACTAATAACGTATGTATTTGTATATTTGATAGGTCAAAGAGTAGCAAATCCATTAAATGAAATAGCTAAAGTTATTAATAGATTTTCGAGATATGATTTACATATTGACAAGAATAAAAAAATAGAAAAATATCTTGATAGAAAAGATGAAGTGGGTATTATTTTTGTTTCCCTTATGACAATGCAAGAAAGTTTAAGTAATCTAATTAAACAAATAAGAAATGTGGCAGTTCAGTTAAGTAATTCTTCAATTTCTATGACTGATACTACTCAAGAAGCAGCTAATACTTCACAAGAAATAGTATTAACTATTGAGGAAATAGCTAATGGAGCATCTAATCAAGCTAAAAGTACTGAATTAGGTTCAGAAACTGCTACCCAACTTGAAAAGTTAATTGATGAAGAATATAATTATATGGAAAAAGTAAATGAGAACTCTAGAACAGTTAATGAGTTAGTTAATATTGGTTTGGTTGAAATTAATGAATTATTAATTAAGACAGAAGAAAGCGGTAAATCTGCAAAAGAAATATATAATGTTATACATGAAACAAATGAAAGCTCAAAAAAAATTGGTGGAGTAAGTAGTGTAATAGCATCTATAGCTGCACAAACTAATTTGCTAGCACTAAATGCAGCAATAGAAGCCGCAAGAGCAGGAGAAGCTGGCAAGGGATTTGCAGTTGTAGCAGAAGAAATTAGAAGCCTAGCAGAGCAATCAACTCAGTCAACTAAAGAGATAGATAATATTGTAAATGAGTTAATAAACAATATAAATAATGCTGTAGAAAAAATGCAAATAGTTTCTGATTTAAGTGAAGAACAGAGTATAAGCGTAAGAGAAACAGAGAAAAAATATAATGAAATAGCTAGTAAAATTAATAATTCACAAGAAAGTATTCATATGCTTAATAGTTGTGGAAATAAAATCAAAGATAAGAAGATAGAAATAGTAGATATAATACATAATCTATCATCTGTAGCACAAGAAAATGCCGCAGGAACTGAAGAAGCCACAGCGTCTACAGAAGAACAGACAGCATCTATAGAAAATATAGCTTCTACAAGTCAAGGCTTAGCAGAATTAGCACAGACACTGGAAGAGCTTGCAAGTAGATTTCAAGTAGAATAATCAAAGGAGTGATTATATGGATTTCTTAGAATACACACCTTGTATTTCTAATAATGTATATATATCCAAAGGAGCGCATGTTATTGGACAAACAATAATTGAAGAAGAATCTAGTATTTGGTTTGGTGCTGTACTTAGAGGCGATATTAATCAAATTAATGTTGGTAAGTATACAAATATTCAAGATAATACAACAATTCATGTTTCAAAAGATAACTTGGCTAGTATAGGAAGTTATGTCACTATAGGTCATAATTGTGTTATACATGGATGTAAAATTAGCGATTATTGTCTTATTGGAATGGGAAGTATAATACTTGATGGAGCTGAGGTTGGAGAGTATTCTATAGTTGGTGCAGGAAGTCTTATAACAAGTAATAAAAAATTTCCATCAGGAGTACTTATTTTAGGTTCGCCAGCTAAAGTTATAAGAGAACTGACAGAAGAAGAAAAAAATAATATAATAAAATCAGCAAAAAATTATGTAGAAACAGCAAAGAAGTATATGAAAAATAACTAGGGTGGAAGTATATAGGAGTAATTTATGGCTGAATTAAAAACTAAAGGTATTATTGTAAGAGAGATGCCAGTTTCAGAATATGATAAAAGAGTTGTTATTATTACGAAAGACAAAGGTAAAATTACAGCTTTTGCAAGAGGAGCAAGAAAGCCCAATAGTGCTTTTCTTGCTGGAACTCAAATATTTTCTTATGGTGAATATGTTTTGTATAAAGGAAAGTCATCGTCTTATAATATTAAACAAGTTCAGTTAATTGAGCCTTTTCATAATATAAGAAATGATATAGATGTATTAGCTTATGGGTTATATGTACTTGAATTTTCTGAGTATGTTATTCAAGAAAATATTCCAAATAACAGGCTGATGAAATTAATGCTAAAAACTTTACAGGTATTAGTTGCAGATATTATTAATCATGAATTAATTGTTGAGATATTTGAAATAAAGGCTATGAGCTATATTGGATATACGCCTTATATGAAAGATTGTATTAATTGTGGTAATAGTAATAATCTGCATTATTTTGATGCACGTATGGGTGGAGTAGTATGTGATAATTGCTTTAATAATAAATGTGTAGTAAATATAAGTTCGTCAACTATATATACATTAAAATATATATTAGCAAGTCCAATTGAGAAGTTATATTCATTTCAAGTAGAGGATAATATAAAACAAGAACTAAAAAATATTACAGCTAAGTTTATTGACTATCATCTTAACTACAAATTTAGATCTTTAGATTTTTTGATACACTTATAATAAATAATTTATGATAATATTTCCAAATAGGTTGATTTTATTGTTATTTATTTGTAAAATTAGAAAGTGTAAGTTAAAATTTTATGTAAATAAAAGTAAGGAGTAGTTAGATTGATGAAAATAAAAGTATCAATACTATTGCTTTATATTAGTGTTCTTTTAGTTCTTGTAGGATGTTCCACAGAGAGTAAGTTAGATATTACTGAGGGACAATCATTACTTGAAATAGATAATGAAGAAATAGAAGTTACAATTATTGATAGCGGTAACTCAAATGCTTCAGATAGAAATTTTGAAAAATGGATACAGCAACTAAAAGATCATAGTAATGTAGATATGGAAATAGAAAATATTAACAATAATAGTAATAACAGTGTTGTTATGAGATATGAACATATTGAAGATTATGGTTATGTAATTGAGAAAGAAATGTTTAATAATACTCTTAATGATTATTTAGACAAAAATAACCTTAGTTATGATGAATTTGAAGATAGAGATTTATTATATCATGTACATATGGGAGATAAAATAACTGAAAGTGAAATAAAAAAATATAAGAAATATAGGTTAGTAAAAGTATATTGCGGTAACGCAAAAGTGAAAGTGGATGGAGAAATATTATTTGCAAGTAAGCATGGAAAAATTGTAAGTAAAAACACATTAAACTTTAAAGATTATAATGATTATTATATCTTATATAAAAAATCATCAGGTATTAAAAAATGGGTTTTGTGGGCACTTTTATTGTTAGTAATTAGTTATGCTATCTACCTTAGTATTAGATGGCAGTATAATAGAAAAGAAGAAAAAATATGTTTGTGCTGTGGTCAGAAAAATGATGATGATGCTATTTATTGTAAAATATGTGGAATAAAAATAATTACTGAGAAAGAAAAAAATAATTAATATGCTTGACACCCAAAAATGGTTTTGATATACTCACTTTTAGAAATAAATTATATTATAAATTATAGAAAGCCTATGGATTAATCAAATATTATAGTTCTGTAATGATAAAGAATAGTAGTTAATTTATTATCTTATAAAAACAATTTATTAGTTTTTATTAGCGAGTTCAGGAAGGTGTGAGCTGAACAGATAATATTAATGAATGGCACTTTTGAACAGATATAATAAAGAGGGTGTGCTAATGCGCATCAATAAGGGTGGAACCGCGGAAGATATTCTTTCGTCCCTTTCTAGGGATAGAAGAATGTCTTTTTTTGTGTTATAAATTAGAGGTTTTCGCTCTTGTATAGGGCAATATGGATATTACCTTATATACTCTACGCTATTTTGTCATCTGTAGATTATTCTTAGAAGAAATTATTATTCTATAAGTATAGAAAAATGATTAATATAGGTTTATGAAAGTTAGAAATAGAAAGGATGATTAAACATGGAAAAGACAATGGAAAAAGTAGTGGCATTGGCTAAAGCTAGAGGATTTGTATATCCTGGATCAGAGATATATGGTGGATTAGCTAACACTTGGGATTACGGCCCACTTGGTGTAGAACTTAAAAATAATGTAAAAAAAGCTTGGTGGCAAAAATTCATTAAAGAAAGTCCATACAATGTTGGTGTAGACTGTGCTATATTAATGAATCCTCAAGCATGGGTTGCGTCTGGTCACGTTGGCGGATTTAACGACCCACTTATGGATTGTAAAAGCTGTAAAGAAAGATTTAGAGCAGATCAGTTAATCGAAAATTATATGAAAGATAATGGATTAGAAGTAGAAGATGCGGTAGATTCTTGGTCTAATGAAGAAATGAAAAAATATATTGAAGATAAAGGAATAGTTTGTCCTTCATGTGGTAAAGAAGATTTTACGGATATTAGACAATTTAATTTAATGTTTAAAACTTTCCAAGGAGTTACAGAAGATGCGAAAAACACTGTATATCTCCGTCCAGAGACAGCACAAGGTATTTTTGTAAACTTCAAAAACGTTCAACGTACTTCAAGAAAGAAAATACCATTTGGAATTGGACAGATTGGTAAATCATTTAGAAATGAAATTACACCAGGAAATTTTACATTTAGAACTAGAGAATTTGAACAAATGGAACTTGAATTTTTCTGTGAACCTGGGAAAGATTTAGAATGGTTTAATTACTGGAGAGAATTCTGTAAAAATTGGATTTTATCTCTTGGAATCAAAGAAGAAAATATGAGAATAAGAGACCATAGTGAAGAAGAATTATCTCATTATAGTAATGCAACATCAGATATAGAGTTTTTATTTCCATTTGGATGGGGTGAGCTATGGGGAATCGCTGATAGAACAGACTTTGACCTAAACAGACATCAAGAACATTCAGGACAAGATATGACTTATTTTGATGATGCTAAGAAAGAAAAATATATACCATATTGTATAGAACCTTCTCTAGGTGCTGATAGAGTAACACTTGCATTTTTATGTGAAGCATATGATGAAGAAGAATTAGAAAACGGTGATGTAAGAAAAGTACTTCGCTTCCATCCAGTACTTGCTCCAGTACAAGTAGCAGTACTTCCATTATCTAAGAAGCTATCAGAAGAAGCAGAGAAAGTATATACAATGCTTGGAAAATACTATAATGTAGAATATGATGATAGAGGCAGTATTGGAAAAAGATATCGTAGACAAGATGAGATTGGTACACCATATTGTTTAACATTTGATTTTGATTCATTAGAAGATAATGCTGTAACTATAAGAAATAGAGATACAATGGAACAAGAGAGAGTAAGTATTGATGAGTTACTTACTTACTTTGGAGAAAAAATAACTTTTTAGGTTAATTCTTGAAAATTAAATGTAAACAACACATATGTAATTGTTGAAAATGCACAAAAAACTAATAAAATATAATAGATTGTTAGTGAATTGGTTAAAATCTATATAATGGAAGAAAAAAACAAAAAAAATCCTACTTATTTTATATTTTTGTGATATAATATATGTCGGAATTACTAACTGTAAATATTTAACTAGATTTTATTGTTATATATTTATATTTCATAAAACAAAGAGGTTTATCCTCATGTTTTTAAATTAGACAATTTCATAATTACAATAGTTAATTCATGGCACTATATGTATATAGATAAATAAAAAACATATTTTGTGTGAGGAATTGATTTTAATAATTATGAATTTATATTAAATGAATAAAATAAATAGAAAGATTAACAGGAGGTATATTTAATGAGCAAGAAATTCGTTTATATGTTTAGTGAAGCTGATGCATCAATGAAAAACCTTCTTGGTGGAAAAGGTGCTAACTTAGCAGAAATGACTAAGCTTGGACTTCCAATTCCTCAAGGATTTACAGTTTCAACAGAGGCTTGTATTGATTACTATGACAATGGTGAAGCAATTTCAGAAGAAATCAAAGCACAAATCGAAGAGGCTTTAGTACAAGTAGAAAAAATTAACGATAAAAAATTTGGAGACAATAGTCAACCATTATTAGTATCTGTACGTTCTGGAGCTAGAGTATCTATGCCTGGTATGATGGATACAGTTCTTAACTTAGGTTTAAATGATGTTTCTGTTGAAGGATTTGCAAAAGCTACTGACAATGCTAGATTTGCTTATGATTCATATAGAAGATTTATTCAAATGTTCTCAGATGTTGTTAAAGGACTTCCAAAATCAAGATTTGAGAGAGTTTTAGATGATATAAAAGAAGATAAAGGATACGAAAGTGACCTTGACTTAACAGCTGATGACTTAAAAGATGTTATAGCTGCATTCAAAGATTTATACAAAGAGCAATTAGGAGAAGATTTCCCACAAGATCCTAAAGTTCAATTAATGGCTGCTGTAGAAGCTGTATTTGGTTCATGGAATAATGAACGTGCTATTATCTACAGAAGAATGAACGATATTCCAGGTAACTGGGGAACAGCTGTAAACGTTCAAACTATGGTATTTGGTAACATGGGAGACGGTTCAGGAACAGGCGTTGCTTTCACAAGAAACCCTGCAACTGGTGAACCAGGAATCTATGGAGAATACTTATTAAATGCACAAGGTGAAGACGTTGTTGCTGGTATTAGAACTCCAGAACCTATAACAAGACTTGAGCAAGATATGCCAGAAGCATATGCTGAGTTCATGAAAATTGCTAATAACTTAGAAAACCACTACAAAGATATGCAAGATATGGAATTTACTATTGAAAATGGTAAATTATACTTCTTACAAACTCGTAATGGTAAAAGAACAGCAGCAGCTGCTTTAAAAATTGCTGTTGATTTAGTAGAAGAAGGCTTACTTACAGAAAAAGAAGCTTTAATGAAAGTTGAGCCAAAACAACTTGACCAATTATTACATCCAAACTTCGACACTGCTGCTTTAAAAGCTGCAAATGTTGTAGCAAAAGGTTTACCAGCTTCTCCAGGAGCTGCTGCTGGTAAAGTATACTTCACTGCTGAAGATGCTGCTGAAGCTGCAAAAAGAGGAGAAAGAGTAATCTTAGTTAGACTTGAAACTTCACCAGAAGATATTGAAGGTATGTATGCTGCAAAAGGTATCTTAACTGTACGTGGTGGTATGACTTCTCACGCGGCTGTTGTTGCTCGTGGAATGGGTACTTGCTGTGTATCTGGTTGTGGAGAAATCAAAATTGATGAAGAAAATAATACATTCAGTGTTGCTGGACAAACTGTTAAAGAAGGAGATTACATCTCATTAGACGGTTCAACTGGTAACATCTATATTGAAGATATTAAAACTGTAGATCCAGAGATCTCAGGTGATTTCGCTAAGTTCATGTCTTGGGCTGACGAAGTTAAAACATTAAAAGTAAGAACTAATGCTGATACTCCAAGAGATGCTAAAAATGCTGTTGAGTTTGGAGCTGAAGGTATCGGACTTTGCCGTACTGAGCATATGTTCTTTGAAGAAGATAGAATCGCAAAAATGAGAAAAATGATTGTTGCTAAAGAAGTAGAAGAAAGAAAAGCTGCTTTAGCTGAATTATTACCAATCCAAAAAGGTGACTTCAAAGGAATGTACGAAGCTCTTAAAGGAATGCCTATGACTGTACGTCTTCTTGATCCACCACTTCATGAGTTCTTACCTCACGAAGAAGCTGATATTAAAGATTTAGCAAAAGATATGGGAATTACTTTTGAAGAATTAAAAGAAACAGTTGATTCTTTACATGAGTTCAACCCAATGCTTGGTCATAGAGGTTGTCGTTTAGCAGTAACTTACCCAGAAATTGCTGAAATGCAAGCAAAAGCAATTGTAGAAGCTGCTATCGAAGTTAAACAAGAAAAAGGATATGATATCGTTCCAGAAATCATGATTCCATTAGTTGGAGAAGTTAAAGAATTAGCTTACGTTAAGAGCGTAGTAGTAAAAGCTGCTGATGCTGCAATCGCTGAAGCTGGTATCGAAATGAAATACTCAGTAGGTACTATGATTGAGATTCCTCGTGCTGCTTTAACTGCTGATATTATTGCTGAAGAAGCTGAATTCTTCTCATTTGGTACTAATGACTTAACTCAAATGACATTCGGATTTTCACGTGATGATGCAGGTGCTTTCTTAGAAGATTACTACACTAAAGGTGTATTTGAATCAGATCCATTTGCTAGATTAGACCAAACAGGTGTTGGACAATTAGTTCAAATGGCTGCTGAAAAAGGTAAATCTACAAGACCTAATATTAAATTAGGAATCTGTGGAGAGCATGGTGGAGATCCTTCATCAATTGAATTCTGCCATAAAGTAGGATTAAATTATGTTTCATGCTCACCATTTAGAGTACCAATCGCTAGATTAGCTGCTGCTCAAGCTGCTTTAAATAACTAAGAATCTAACGATTTACAATTATTATAAAAATTATAAAAGTCGTCAGTTAATACTGACGGCTTTTGTTGATTTAATTTACTATCATAGAAACAATATATAGTTGAGGTGAATTTAATTCTATGGATATGAAAGTAATACTAACACCTATAATAGGGGCTGCTATTGGCTATTCAACTAACTGGGTTGCTATTAAAATGTTGTTTAGACCATATAGTGAAAAAAGAATTATGGGAGTAAAAGTTCCTTTTACACCTGGATTAATACCAAAAGAAAGACAGAGAATATCTAATAATATAGGTGAGGTTATTGAAGAGTATTTGCTTACAGATAAAGTAATAATTAATGAATTATTGGCTGATAATAATAAAAATAATATATTAGAATTTGTTAATAAATACCTATATAATGCAGAAGGTAACATTAATATCAATAATTTTATTGCGTATGGAGATAGCAATATTCTCGATAAGGTAAATAAATTTCTTGCTGATAAAGTCATGGATTTTTTACAGGAAGATGAAAATAAGCAAGAGATAATAGATGTTATTGTGTTAGCTATAGAAAAAGAAATGAGAAAAACCTCACTTCATCAATTGGTTAATGAAGATATAATATTTGATAAATATAGAGAGTTTATAACTAGTGAAAAATTAAATGGTGTACTTATAGATTGTATAGATGACTTTATTAGCTCTGATAAATGTATTTCTGAATTAATAGATGAAGAAGTGCTTAATAATATAAAAGGAACATTATTATATAATAGTGGAAAATTAATAGAATCAGTTGAGGATATATTCAACAATTCAAATGTTAAGGAAAAAATAGTTACATTGATTGATGAAACAATTAAATTAAAAGTTGGTGCACTTGGAGCTATGTTTGTAAATGCTGAAAGCATCTACGAAACTATAGAAGAAAAATCAAAAGAAAAATTACAAGAAAAAGAAGTGCAAGAAGGTATTAATAATTTTATTAGTAGTAAAATTGATAGTATAACTTCTAGACCATTATATGAAATTATGCCTGAATATACAAGAAATGAGTTGATTACATCACTAGCTAAGTATATACCTGATTCTATATTGAAAATAGATATTAGTAAAATAATTGATTTTAATAATCAAGATATTCATAGTATAATTACTTCGTATCTGGACATATCACTAAAAAAACAAATGACCGACGTATTTTCTAGTAAATACAATGAGATATTAAATGATAATAAGACTAGACAAAAAGTTTGTTATTATACGAAAAAAGTAATGAATAATATAATTGATAAAGATATAATTATGACTCAAGATAAAAGACAAAGTATGAGTGAATTTATAATTGATAAATACAGTGCTTTTGTTAATACACATATGACAGAGTTAATAGAAAAAATAAATCTATCTAAAATTATTGAAGAGCAGTTAAATTCCTTTGATATAGAAATGATTGAAGATATAATATTATCAATAACGAAAAACGAATTAAATGCCATTACTTCACTTGGTGGATTAATAGGATTTATTATTTCTTTACTTGCATTGATATAGGTATATGACCTAACATTAAGAATAAGTTATGTTTCATAAAATACTTAGTAAGGTTAATTACTTATAAAAATGCAAAATAATATATATTGACAATTGATTGCTAATGATATATAATTGAGAATAGTGATAATCATTATCATTGGAGTGTTGATATGACATTAGACAGAGCGAAAAATAGAGATATATTTATAATAAAAAAAATTAAACAAGAACCTAAAATGAAAAAAAGACTACAAGATTTGGGGCTAACAAAAGGTGCCAAAGTAAAAGTGCTATCAAATGATACAAGTGGTTCTTTTATATTAAATGTTAGAGGTTCAAGAGTTGTACTTGGAAAAGTAATTACTGAAAGTATTTTTGTTGAAACTATTGATAATACGGATAATAATTACAAAGATATTTCAAGTGCTTGTTAATGACTGAAAAAAGATGCTATTATAGTATCTTTTTATTTATTGGCAGAAAGGAACAACATTATGGCAGATATAACAGTTGCTTTTGTAGGAAACCCTAATTGTGGAAAAACAACATTATTTAATGCTTATACAGGAGCTAAATATAAAGTAGGTAACTGGGCAGGGGTAACAGTAGAGAAAAAAGAAGGAGTAGTTAACTATAATAACCAGAAAATAACATTAGTAGATTTACCAGGAATATATAGTATTTCCCCATATACTATGGAAGAAATATTAACTAGAGAATATATATTAGAAAATGATCCTGATGTAGTAATTAATATTGTAGATGCTTCTAATCTAGAAAGAAACTTATATCTAACTCTTCAATTAATAGAACTTGGCAAACCTGTTATTATTGCTCTTAACATGATGGATGTAGCTGAGGCTAGAGGACATATTATTGATGTTAATAAACTACAGAAAGAACTAGGAGTTAAAGTAGTAGAGATAATAGCAACTAAGAAGACTGGATTAGAAGAACTTTCAAAGGAAATTATAAATTCTTCTAAAAACAAACAACTATATAAAGAGATAGAAGTAGATTATGGAAAAGAAATAGAAATACAGATTAGTAATATAGAAAAACAACTTAGTAAAACTATTAATGACGAAATACTAAGATGGTATTCTATTAAAATATTAGAAAATGATAGTGAAATATGTGAAAAAGTACATATAAATAATAATATAAATTATGAAGAAGAAATAGCAAGAAAAAAATATGATTATATCACTGATTTTATTAATAAAGTATTAACATATAAATATGAAGACGATGAGACTTATTCTGATAAAATAGATAAGATAATTACTAATAAATGGGCGGGTATACCTATATTTATGGCAATGATGTTACTTGTGTTTGCCTTTACATTTAAAGTAGGTAATTTGTTAGCCCATGTTTTTAGTGCTGGATTTAAAATGTTAAGTGACATCTTATTAGACATATTAACATATTCGGGAGCTTCTGAATGGTTAATTTCTTTAATTGTTGACGGTATAGTTGGAGGAGTTGGAGGAATTCTGATTTTTCTTCCTAATATTGCATGTCTTTTTATAGCCATATCAATATTAGAAGATAGTGGATATATGTCTAGAGTTGCCCTTATAATGGATAAATTCATGAGAAGACTTGGATTAAGCGGAAAAGCATTTATACCTATGATATTAGGGTTTGGATGTTCAGTGCCTGCCATTATGACGGCTCGTACATTAGAAGACGAACGAGATAGATTAATTACAGTTTTGATAACTCCATTTATGTCATGTAGTGCAAGATTACCTATATATGTATTGTTTTCTAATATATTTTTCCCGGGAAATGAAATTCTAATAGCTTTTTCTCTATATTTATTAGGAATATTAGTTGCTGTGTTAGTTGCTATTATATTTAAAAATACTTTAGCCAAGGGAAAAGCCGCTCCATTAATATTAGAATTGCCAGCGTATAAAAAACCATCTCCCCTAACAATAGCTATTTTTGTCTGGGAAAAGATAAAAGGATATTTAGTTAAAGCCGGTACTATTATCTTCGTGGCTTCTATAGTTATTTGGTTTTTACTTAACTTTAATATGAATGGTAAGACTGATATTACAACAAGTATAGGAGCAGAGATTGGTTCGTTCATATCGCCTATGTTTATTCCATTAGGTTTTGGAAATTGGCAAGCAACATTATCTCTTATTGCAGGAATAATGGGAAAAGAAATAGTGGTTAGCACTATGTCAGTTATATATGGTATTGGAGATTTAGCAATAGAAGGAAATACAGTAAAACTCTTTATCCAGCTAATGGCTTCTGGATTTACAAAATTAAGTGCATATGCATTTATGGTTTTTTCTTTGTTATATACACCTTGTATAGCTACACTAGCTGTTATTAAGAAGGAAACTGATAGCTGGAAATGGACTATATTCTCATTTATCTACCAATTTGGCGTCGCATGGCTTGTTACAATGATTATTTATCAAATAGGAAAACTAGTAATAAATTAACAAAAGTATTCATATAGTGTTTGAGAAAATCTATTCATATTATTAAAATATGGATAGGTTTTTTAGATTTCTATAAGAAGTAAATAAAAAATATCAAAATAAGAGGAATTTTCTCATAGATGTAGTATATAATAATTATAGAATAATTTACGATAGGTATTAATTATAGATTTTACTACATTTAATGTGAAAGGGGAGATTAAATGGCATATTGCTTGAGAGAAAAGCAAGAGAGACTGGAAGATCACATTTTAAGTAAGTATGCAATGAGAAGCAATAACACTCAAGGCAGAGAATGTAAAGAGGAACCTTGTGATATTAGAACAGAATATCAAAGAGATAGAGATAGAATAATTCATTCAAAAGCTTTTAGAAGATTGAAACATAAAACTCAAGTTTTTATATCACCAGAAGGTGATCACTATAGAACAAGACTTACTCATACATTAGAGGTAGCTCAGATATCTAGAACCATTGCAAGAGCACTTAGAGTTAATGAAGACTTAACTGAAGCCATTGCATTAGGGCATGATCTTGGTCATACACCATTTGGACATGCTGGTGAATATGTACTTAACAAAGTATGCCCATTAGGATTTAAACATAATGAACAAAGTATTAGGGTAGTTGAGAAATTAGAGAAAAAAGGAAAAGGTCTTAACTTAACTTGGGAAGTAAGAGATGGGATAATCAATCATAAAACCAAAGGTAATCCTAGTACATTAGAAGGTAAAATAGTTAGATTAGCTGATAAAATAGCTTATATTAATCATGATATAGATGATTCAATTAGAGCTAAGATACTAACTCATGAAGATATACCAAAGGAGTTTATCGATACACTTGGTGCAACCTCTAGAGAAAGAATAAATAATATGATTCATGATATCGTTAGAAATAGTATTGATAAAAATGACATTATAATGAGTGAAGATATATCAAATTCCATGAGCTCACTTAGAAAATTTATGTTCAAAAATGTATATGTAGGCTCAAGAGCAAAAGAACATGAGTTAAAAGCTCATAATATGCTAAGTCAATTATATGAATATTATATTAATAACACTAAACTACTACCTTATGAATATCAAGAAATGATACCAGAAGAACCATTAGAACGTATTGTATGTGATTATATTGCTGGAATGACAGATAGATATTCAATAAATGAATTTACAAGATTATATATACCAGCTTCATGGAAAGAAATGTAATATTGAATAGACAATATCACTAAGTAAAAGTCGTAAGTATAATACGTTGTTGTGAATACTAACGAAAATATATAAATATAAAGGATTATTTAAAAGTATGTCGAAAAATAATAGGGTATGCTAAAAAATATTTTTTAATATATAGATACAACCTAAAGGAGTTTTGAAATTTAGAATGTATTATCCAGAAGAATTAATAGAGGAGATTAGAGTACAAAATGATATTGTAGATGTAATATCATCTCATGTGCAACTGAATAAAAAAGGGAATGCTTATTTTGGATTATGTCCTTTTCATAATGAAAAAACTCCATCTTTTGCAGTAAATAGTGATAAACAAATGTATTATTGTTTTGGATGCGGTGCAGGAGGAAATGTATATACATTTGTAATGGAGTATGAGAACTTTTCATTTGTTGAGGCAATAAAATATTTAGCAGATAGAGTACATATTACTCTTCCAACAGTGGAAGTACCTGATGAAGTAAAACGAAAAATGGATTTTAAACACCTTTTATTAGATATTAATAAGTCCGCAGCTAGATACTTTTACTATCAATTAAAATCAGATAAAGGTAAAAATGCATTAAATTATCTTAATAAGAGAGGTATTTCAGAAGAAACCCAGAAAAAATTTGGATTAGGTTATTCTAATATATTTAGAAATGATTTATATAGATATTTAAGTGAAAAATATGATGATAAAGCATTAGCAGAATCAGGGCTAGTTATTCCAGAAAAAAAAGTTCAAGGAGAATTTTTTGACCGTTTCTTTAATAGAGTTATGTTTCCCATATTTGATGTGCATAATAGAGTTATAGGTTTTGGAGGTCGTATATTAAGCGATTCTAATCCAAAATATCTTAACTCTCCAGAAACAAAATTATTTGATAAAAGTCGTAACTTATATGGGCTTAATTTTGCAAGAAGTTCAAGAAAAGATAGTATTATTATTGTTGAAGGTTATATGGATGTAATTTCATTATTTCAAGCAGGTATTACTAATGTGGTTGCTTCTCTAGGAACAGCTTTTACTATGGAACAAGCAGCTTTACTAAAAAGATATACTAATAATGTAATAATGTCTTATGATAGCGATGGTGCAGGTATAAAAGCCACCCTAAGAGCTATTCCTATATTAAAATCAAAAGGTTTATCAGTAAGAGTTCTAAGAGTAGAACAATACAAAGATCCTGATGAATATATCAAAAATAAAGGTAGTGAAGCGTTCAACAAACTTCTTGACAAAGCTATACCTAGTTTTATGTTTGAAATTGAAGAATTAGGAAATAAATATAATTTAGATGATCCAGCAAGTAGAACTAAGTTCCAAGATGAAGTTGCAACTAAATTATTAGGACTTGAAAATGAACTTGAAAGAGACAATTATATGGAAGCAATTTCCAAGAAATATAATACCAAAAAACAGTTGCTTGAAAAAGTAGTGAATGAAAAAGGTAAAAATACAGGAATTGTGACAACTCAAAAAGAAGTTAAATATGTTAAGAAAAATAATAATATAGATGATGGAATAACATTAGCTCAAAGAAGTATATTAATATTAATAGCTAATAGTTATGATATATATAAAGTAGTTAAAAAGTATTTGGATATATCAGAATTTAGTAATGAAGTATATCAAAAAGTTGCAAAAGAAGTATATGAAACTTATGATAATAAGGGTAAAATAGAACCTGCCGTTATTATAAATAAGTTTATAGAGTTAGAACACCAAAATATGGTAGCAAGATTATTTAACAATAAAGTATCTTTCGAGAATAAAATGCAACTGGAAAAAATTATTAATGATAGTGTTAGATTAATAAAGTCTTACAATATAGACATAAATTCACGAGTTATTAATGATACTAGTGAATTACAAAAACTTATTCTAGCTAAAAGAGAATTACAAGTATTGCATATTTCTCTTAATGATGGTTAGACTAGTAAACACAAGGAAAGGATGGATCCTGCATTATGGCAAATGAAGAAAATTTGAGTAAGTTTGAAGAAAAAATGAAAGCCTTAATCGAATTAGCAAGAAAACAAAAAAATATTCTTGAGTATAAAGAGATTGAAGCTCATTTCGGAGAACTTGTAAATGAAGCAGATAAAATCGAAATAGTATATGATATATTAGAAAAGTCTGGTATTGATGTACTTGGATTAATTGAAGAAGAGGAAGAACCTGAAAAAGAATTAGATTTATCTCTACCAGAAGGGCTTAATATTGATGACCCTGTAAGAATGTATTTAAAAGAAATTGGTAAAGTTCCACTTCTATCGGCTGAGGAAGAAGTAGATTTAGCTAGAAGAATGGAAGCAGGAGATCAAGAGGCTAAGAAAAAATTAGCAGAAGCAAACTTGAGATTGGTAGTAAGTATTGCGAAACGTTATGTAGGACGTGGTATGTTATTTCTTGACCTTATTCAAGAGGGAAATCTAGGACTTATTAAAGCTGTTGAAAAATTTGACTATAGTAAAGGATATAAATTCAGTACTTATGCAACTTGGTGGATTAGACAAGCTATAACAAGAGCCATAGCCGATCAAGCTAGAACAATTCGTATTCCTGTTCATATGGTTGAAACTATTAATAAATTAATAAGAGTATCAAGACAGTTATTACAAGAATTAGGAAGAGAGCCTTCTCCAGAAGAAGTAGCAGAAGAATTAGATATGCCTGTTGATAAAGTAAGAGAAATATTGAAAATATCTCAAGAACCAGTATCTCTTGAAACACCAATTGGTGAAGAAGAAGATAGTCATCTTGGGGACTTTATTCAAGATGAGAATGTACCTGTTCCTGCTGATGCTGCTGCATTTACATTATTAAAAGAACAATTAGTAGATGTTCTTGATACGCTAACAGATAGAGAACAGAGAGTTCTAAGATTAAGATTTGGTCTTGATGATGGTAGAGCAAGAACACTAGAAGAAGTTGGAAAAGTATTTAATGTAACAAGGGAAAGAATTAGACAGATTGAAGCAAAAGCTTTGAGAAAGCTTAGACATCCAAGCAGAAGTAGAAAACTAAAAGATTATTTAGAATAAAAATAAATAATAAATTATAAGGCTGTAGGATAATACATTAAGTATTATTTTGCAGCTATATTTTTATAAGGAGGAATTATGGAAATATCAAATAGATTAAGAGCAATAAGTGATCTGGTAGATAAAGGTGCCACAATAGCAGATATAGGAACTGATCATGGATATATTCCAATATATTTGGCAAAAAACAATATAATTAAACATGCAATTGCATGTGATGTTAATAAAAAGCCACTTGATAAGGCAAATAAAAACATTAGACAATATAATCTAAATAATTATATTGAGACAAGATTATCAGACGGATTAGATAAACTTAATGAAGATGAAGTAGACACAGTCATTATCGCTGGTATGGGTGGTTTATTGATTGATAAAATTCTTATGAAGAATGCAGATGTAGCAAAATCAATTAATAAGCTAATTTTATCACCTCATTCAGACATAGAAGTAGTTAGAAGAACAATTCATAAACTGAATTATAAAATAATAGAAGAAAAGTTAATAAAAGAAGATAATAAATATTACAATATAATATGTGCAGTTAAAGGAACTGAAAAAAAGTATGACAATAAATGCTATAAATATGGTAAAATATTGATAGAAAATAAATCAATGTTATTAAAAGAACAATTAGAAAAGAAAGAAGATAAACTATCAAAAGTAATAGAGGTTTTAATAAAACAAAATACAGATAATGCAAATATGAGGAAGAAAGAAATTCAACAAGAATTAGATCAGATAAGTGAGGTGTTAAAATGTCTATAAAATTAAGCAGTATAATTGATAAACTAAACCAAATAGCTCCTAAAGAGTTAGCTGAAGCTTGGGATAATGTAGGATTATTAGTTGGCGATAAAGAAGCCAATATTAATAAAGTTTTAGTAGCACTTGATGCAACAGATCTTGTCATAGAAGAAGCAATAAGTAAAGATGTGGATTTAATAATTACACATCATCCAGTTATATTTAAAGGTATAAAACAAATAAACACACAATCAGTAGTAGGAAATAAAGTTATTAAATTAATTACTAATAATATATCTCTTTTTTCTGCTCATACTAATTTAGATTCTGCAAAGGAAGGTATATCTACAATTCTAGCAGATAGATTGCAATTAAAAGATTATAATGTGTTAGCACCATCTAATTGTACTAGTGAATGCAATTGTGGAATAGGTAGAATAGGTTATATTGATAAAATATTACTCAATGACTTGTGTAAATTTGTTAAATCTTCTTTTGGATTAAACAACATAAGAGTTGTAGGTGATTTGAATAAAATAATAACTAAAGTAGCAGTTAGCCCAGGAAGTTCTATGGAATACGCTGATATAGCATATAAACAAGGAGCAGATGTATTTATTACAGGAGATATTAAATATCATGATGCACAAGATTATAAAGAGAAGGGCATGGCTCTAATTGATGCTGGACATTTTGGTACTGAACATATTATAGTTCAAGAACTTATAGAAAAACTACAAAAGTGGTTTGGAAACAATATAGAAATAATCAATGCAAAATCTGATGTTGATCCATTTATCATTGTATAATATTTCGTATTTAACAGTGGCAATTTAACTATGTTGATATTTATATATATGCCAATGTTAATTGTACATATAAAAAAATCTTAGTGAAATGGGGTATTGAAATGAGTAAATTAATAGAAGTAATATTTCCAGATGGAAGAAAAGAAAATATACCACAGGGTATATCATTATTAGAACTTAGCAAAAGATACGAAAATGAATTCATAGCACCCATTGTTCTTGCAGTTGTTAATGGTAAGTTAAAAGAATTAAGAAGCCATGTAACGGAGAATTGTAAATTAGAGTTTTTAGATATTACGAATAGAGATGGTTATAGAACATATCTAAGAAGTATTTCATTTTTAATGTTAAAAGCTACTCATGATATATTAGGAAAAAACGATAAAATTAAAGTAGTTATTCATCATTCTCTTAGTAAAGGATTCTATTGTGAATTAAAAGGATATAAAGTTACAGAAGAGTTACTTAGTAAAATAAAAAAACAAATGGATGAATTAGTAAATAGAGATATACTAATAGAAAAAAGAACAGTAAGCTTAGATAAGGCAGTAAAAATCTTTAAAGATAATTTTATGGAAGATAAAGTAAGGTTGTTTAACTACAGAAGAGTTTCTAATGTTAACTTATATAAAATAGAAGATTTTGAAGACTACTTCTATGGTTATATGGTTCCAAGTACAGGATGCCTTAGTAATTATGATTTAGTAAAATATGAAAATGGATTTATATTGCAATTCCAAAGTAGAAATAGTCCTTCAGAAATAGCACCATTTATTAAACAACCAAAGTTATTCCAGACATTAAAAGAGTCCTCTGATTGGGGAGAGATAATGGATGTAAAAACTGTAGGTGCTCTTAATAATAAAATAGCAGAAGGTAATATAAGCGACCTTATATTAGTTGCAGAAGCATTACAAGAAAAGAAAATCGCAGCTATTGCAGATACTATTATGAAAGATGTAAATAATAAAAGAATTATATTTATAGCAGGACCTTCATCATCTGGAAAAACTACTTTTGCACATAGATTGTCCATACAACTAAAAGTTCATGGTTTAAAACCACATCCAATATCAGTAGATAATTATTTTGTTAATAGAGAATTAACACCGAAAGATGAAGATGGAAATTACAACTTTGAATGCTTAGAAGCTCTTGATGTGAAGCAATTTAACGAAGATATGACTAAGCTACTAGACGGTGAAGAAGTTAATATGCCAGAGTTTAATTTCAAAATAGGAAGAAGAGAATATAATGGAAAAACATTGAAACTAGAAGAAAATGATATTCTAGTAGTTGAAGGTATACATTGTCTTAATGATAAATTATCTATAGGTATACCTAAACAAAACATGTTTAAAATATATATAAGTGCTCTTACACAACTTAATATTGATGACCATAACAGAATACCTACAACAGATGCAAGACTTCTTAGAAGAATAGTTAGAGATAATACTTACAGAGGTGCTAATGCAGAAAAAACTATTAGTATGTGGCCATCTGTCAGAAAAGGAGAGGAACTATACATATTCCCTTATCAAGAAAAAGCAGATGTAATGTTTAATTCAGCTCTTGTATATGAGTTAGCAGTACTTAAGCAATATGCAGAACCATTGTTATTTAGCATTCCTAGAGATAAACCAGAATATATTGAGGCTAAGAGACTCATTAAATTTTTGGATTATTTCTTAGGAGTTAGTAGTGAAAAAATACCTAATAATTCATTAATAAGAGAATTTGTTGGAGGAAGTTATTTTAGATAGCTTAGATTAAAATAGGGGGTGTCTTATTATAAGACACCCCCATAATTTTTAGTAAATATTTATGAAGATGGAAGTGTTACAATTATTTCACTACCTTGTTCTAATTTACTACGCACTTTAATAGTTCCATTATGACCTAATATGATTATTTTGGCAATAGATAATCCAAGTCCATGACCACCTGTTTGCCTAGTTCTTGATTTATCAGAACGATAAAAACGATTAAAAATATTGCCTAAATCATCTTTACTAATACCTATACCAGTATCTTTTATAGACATATATATATATTTATTAGATTTATAGGCTTTTAATGTAATTTTGCCAGATGGGGGAGTGTATTTAATGGCGTTATCAACAAAAATTCTAATTGCCTGTTTTAGTCTATTACGATCTCCATATATAAATATATCAGGTTCAATTTCATGAGCAATAATATGTTTTTTGTCAATTATACCAGTTTCTTTAATAACTTCATTTAGCAGCTGATCAAGATAAAAGTTTTCTTTGTTATATTTTAGAGTTTGGTTATCATGCCTTGCTAGAAATAGTAAGTTTTCAACTAAATCTTTCATGTTCTCAGCTTCATTTTTAATTGCTTCTATAGATTCATCAAGAACTTCTTCATCTTTTTTGCCCCATCTTTGTAACATGCTTGCATAACCATGAATAATTGAAATAGGTGTGCGAAGTTCATGAGAAACGTCGGAAACAAATCTTTTTTGTTTTGTATAATCAATATTAATATTATCAAGCATTCTGTTTAAAGTAAAAGCTAAATCTTTTAACTCGTATTTTGCTTCATTTACATTTAGTCTAGCATCAAGATTAAGAATAGTAATCTCTTCGGCTGTTTTTGTCATAGTATAAATAGGTTTTAATACTTTTTTGCTTTTTAAAGAACCAATAATCCAGATGATAATAAGTCCAAATATCTGACTTATCACTACTAAACCAGCTATAATTGATGATTGTAATATGAAATTATCTAAGTTAAAATAGTAACATAACTTATAATAATGGTTATTAAATAACAAAATGCTCTTATAAGGGATTTTGTTATGTTTCTTAACAAAACCTACGAATTCAAAGGCTGAATAAGGATATGGTTCATATATATTATGTTTGCTATCGGTATATATAAGTGTATCATCTAGATTTACAATAAAAATTTCAGCATCTCTATAAAAAGCTATCTTATTAAGTGTACTATACAATTCCTCGTTTGTATTACATTCTTTTAATATCTCTTTATCTCTATAGGTTTTATTTGGAATAACTAGTTCATATTGAAGATAGAAATACCCACTTACAACAATAAGTAATGTAAATATACAGCTAATAATATATAGTATAATATAGTTAAATGTAATTTTCCTCTTAATAGAAAATCTAAGTTTTTTTATATGAAAAGAAAATAATTTAATAAAAAATTTCAATGTAGTATAAGGAAGCTTTATTATATTGAATATAAATTTAGTTAATTGCTTAAAAGCATTTTTAATCATCTTTTATCACATAGCCTACCCCTCTTACAGTATGAATCATATTCAAACTATATTTTTGGTCTATTTTTCCACGTAGATATCTTATATATACATCAATTATATTAGTGTCACCATAATATTCAAAGCCCCAAACTTTTTCTAATATAGTTTCTCTGCTTAGAACAATATTTCTATTTTCTAGTAAATAAACTAGAAGTTCAAATTCTTTCTTAGTTAGTATTATTTCATCATCATTAATTAATACTTGACGCTTGTTCTTGTCAAGAATTAAGTTATTAAAAATAAGCTCAGAGTTAGATGCTTCTTTTTTAGTTACTTCTCGCTTTAGTGCTACTCTTATTCTGGCAAGTAATTCTTCTATTGCAAATGGTTTAGTTAAATAATCATCTGCTCCCATATCAAGCCCCATCACTTTATCAGAAACATCATCTTTGGCTGTTAACATTATTATAGGAACATTTGATGAATTACGGATTCTTCTACATACTTCTATGCCACTTAGGATAGGAAGCATTAAATCAAGGATAATCAAATCAATTTCTGGATTTAGACCTTTTTCTAGCCCTTCTCTGCCGTTGGATGCTATCTCAACTTCATAACCTTCGTATTTTAATTCCAGTTCAAGAAATCTTGCGATTTTTGATTCGTCTTCTACTATTAGTATTTTGTGTGCCATTTCAAATCACCTCTTAATTTTCTACAACTATTTCATTATATTCATCTTCTTCAATTACATCTAATGTACTAATTATATCATCCATATTATCAGTTTTATTATTAGAGAAAACAGTGTTTTTCTCACTTGACTCGTGTGAAGAGTTATTTTTTTCAATAGTAGCTTTGCAGTCAGTTAATATAATTAGAAGCATTACTAATAAAAACTCTGGATAACCAAAACCTGCATTACTAAAGATTAATAAAAATATTATTATTAAAACAATTGGAAGGTTGATTAGTATTTCTTTATTTCTAGTAATAATTAGTTTGTATCTAAATATATCTCCAAATGCTGTTTTCAATTTATTATATATTTTTCTGAATTTTGAGTGTTTCTTTTTCTGTAAGTACGCTATAGCTTTATTAACGTCACCATTACTTTTAATAAGTGCTTTTTCTGCTTCAGCATAACTGGTGTTTATTGATTGTAAAATAAGTTCAATATCATTTTCTTTAATAACCATATTATACCTCCTTAATTAGTTAATAAATACAGTATAGAAAATAATTATTATTTTTTATTAAGTATAATATTAAAATTTAATTAATTCAACTTAGTTTTATATTAATCTAATTAGTAATTTGACATTTTAATAAGAATTATAATATAAGATAATAAGGGTTAAAAGCCAAAATTACTTATTTGACAAATATTTATTTTAATGATATTATATCAATCTAAATGAGTAAGCTAAATGGTCGCGCATATAAATGCTGAAAGGCTGTATGTGAGGAAAGTCCGAGCTCCATAGGGTAGGATGCCAGATAACGTCTGGTGGAGGCGACTCCAAGGAAAGTGCAACAGAAATAAACCGCCAAGTTTCTTGGTAAGGATGGAAAGGCGAGGTAAGAGCTCACCGCCCTGTTGGCGACAATAGGGGCACATGTAAACCCCATCTGGAGCAAAACCGCATAGAAGAGCACATAGTGGTGACCCGCCACGCTCTTGGGTAGGTTGCTAGAGCTTACTGGTGACAGTAAGTCGAGATAGATGACCATTCATGACAGAACTCGGCTCATCGGCTTGCTCATTATAATTGAACAATTAGATACGTTAAATAAAATCATTAAGAAATAGACACTCTAGGTTAATTATTAACTGAGAGTGTTTTTTTGCTTTATAAAAAAGCTGTATAAGAGATATACACAAGTAACCCAAACCGTTAAAAGTATAAAAATACAGAAATAAATAGAGATTTAGTTTAGTAAAATTAAATTTTAAAATTTTTTGTAATAAATTCCAAATATATCTAACTAACTAGTAATATAATCTTAGTGAATATTAATAATGAAATTACTAAAAATAATTAAGATAGGTTAATTTTATTGAAGATGAAAGGAGTTTATTAACATAATGAGGACAGTTAGAATGGCAGTTATAGGTACAGGAATGGCTTGGGATAGATTACATCTACCAGCAATACAAGAATTAGGTAATAAATATCAGGTTGTTGCTATGGCAAATCCAACACAAGAAAAATTAGTACAAGCAGCAGATAAAATAGGACTTAGTCATGATAATATCTATAATGATTATCATGAAATGCTAAATAGAAATGATATTGACGTAGTTAATGTAGTAGTACCAATTAGCCTTAACTATGAAATATCAAAAGATGTAATAAAAGCAGGAAAAAATCTTATATGTGAAAAACCACTTGCTCCAAATATGGAACAAGCTACTTTGTTTGTCAAACTTCAAAAAGAAAAAAATGTGAAAGTAATGATTGCTGAGAATTTCAGATATAATGAAGAAAATAACATTATTAAGAACTTAGTAAGTGAAAATAGAATAGGAGATATTCTATATTTTATTAAAAATAATGTAACAGATTTTGATAAAGATAAGATAGGGGATACGTTTGCGGCAAAAGAATGGAGACAACATCCAGATTTCAAAGGTGGAATGATACTTGATGCAGGAGTTCATGATATAGCAGGAATTAGATATATATTCGGAGATGTAGATAAAGTATCTGCATTTGGAAGTCCTGTAAGTCACGAATATTCTCCATATAATAATATTAATTGCAACTTATTGTTTAAGTCAGGTGTGATAGGTCACTACGTTTATTGTTGTAAAGGTAAAGAGCCACAAAAACCAGCAATAGGCTTTAGAATAATAGGTACAAAAGGTATGATTTATTTAGAAGAGAAAACATGTGGTATAATTAATGTTTTTTATAATGATGGTAATCACGAAACAATTAATTATATACCTAAAAGAGGCTTTTTCAATGAATTTGCTAACTTCTATGAAACATTAGTTAATAACCAAAAAATACATGTAACACCTCTTGTTGAATTTGGTGACACGAAACTTATATTTGCTTTATTAGAATCAGCTGAGAAGAAACAAGTTGTAACTATAGATGAAGGATATAAATTCGTTACACAAGTTCAATCAAATATTAATAAATTAATCAATAAAATATAAGGATATATACAACAAACTATCTCATATTATTTTTTCTGTATTACTAAAGAGTTCATTAAGTTTATTCTCATGATACAGTAAACATATCATGAGATAGTTCATTATTATGGAAGATTTTGAAATTAATGTTTTATAATACCTTATAATAATGCTATAATAACTTTATACATATGAGAATGCTAGTTAAGTTGAATAATGATTAAGAGGGGGATTATAGTATGAAGATAGTTATATTAGATTCTAACACGCTAGGTAATGACCTTGATTTAGGAGTTTTTAATGAATTAGGTGAAGTAGAAGTGTATGGTTTTACTGCTAAGGAACAAGTTATTGACAGAATAAAAGACGTTGATGTAATAATAACTAATAAAGTAGTTCTTAACGAGAGTAATTTACAATACGCAGCAAATTTAAAATTAATCTGTTTAACTGCTACTGGAACTAATAATGTTGATAAAAATTATACTAATTCAAGTAATATAGTTGTTTCTAATGTAGTAGGTTATTCTACTGATAGTGTAGCACAACATACTTTTGCAATATTGTTTTATCTATATGAAAAATTATCATATTATGATAAATATGTTAAATCAGGAGAATACGTTAACGATGAGATTTTTACACATTTTGATAGAAAGTTCAATGAATTAGTTGGTAAGACTTGGGGGATTGTAGGACTTGGAAATATAGGTAAAAAAGTTGCATCAATTGCAAAAGCTTTTGGATGTAATATTATATACTATTCTACATCAGGGAAAAATAATAATGCTGAATACGAAAGAGTAGATATAGATACATTACTAAGTTCCTCAGATATAATATCTATACATGCACCACTTAATAAAGATACAGATAATCTATTTACTTATGATATAATTAAGAAAATGAAAAAATCAGCTGTTCTTCTTAATCTAGGAAGAGGAAAAATCATTAATGAAGAAGACCTTACTAAAGCTCTTGAAGAAGATATAATAGCCGGAGCAGGGCTTGACGTTCTTGAATATGAACCAATAAATGAGGATAATCCATTATTAAAAATACAAGACAGTACAAAACTCCTTGTAACACCTCATATAGCATGGGCAAGTATTGAAGCTAGAAATAGAGTAGTAAGGGAAGTGAAAGAGAATATTATTTCTTTTCAAGAAGGTTCTCCTAGAAATGTGGTAGTTAAATAAAAAACTGTATTGATAGTGATTCATACCCTTAACAGTATGTTTAAGGGTATGAATTATATGTTAATAATCAATCTTACTAAGTACGTTATCTAGACAGTCAATGACGTTATCAATGTCTCCTTGTGTAATAACTAAAGGTGGTTGAAAAGCTAATACATTTCTATTAATACCATTTTTGCCTAAAATAATACCATTGTCTTTTAACAGTTCAAGAATTATATCTGTTTCTTCTGATGCAGGTGAATTATCTTTTGTAAGTAGTTCAGCACCCATCATTAAGCCGATTCCTCTTATATCATGAATTATTGGATACTTTTCTTTTAAGTTATTAAGCCCAGCTTTTAATGATTTACCAAGTTCATTGGCTCTAAGTGATAAATTATTTTTTTCTATATAGTTAATTACTGCAAGAGCTGTTTCGCATGCTACTGGATTGCCTCCGAGAGTAGATGCAGAAGGCTTATTAAATGAAGCAGCTATTGTATCATTAGTGCAAAATGCTGCAATAGGAATTCCGTTTCCTAGAGCTTTTGCCACTGTCATTATATCTGGAACTACGTTATAGTGCTCAATAGCAAACATTTTTCCAGTTCTTGCAAATCCTGTCTGAACTTCATCTACAATCATAAGTACATTATGTTTGGTAAGTAATTTCTTTACTTCTTCAAAATACCAATCAGGAGGTGTAATTATTCCTCCATTACCTTGAATAGGCTCTACAATAAATGCTGCAATATCTTTTGCTTTTTGTTTAAGTAACTTCTTTAGTGCCTTAATTGAAAGTTTAGCTGCCTTTTCTAGTGTATGTTCATGTGAGTGAACGTTAGGTATGAAATGGAAGCTATCACTAATATAAGGATCGACACGCCACATATCAATGCCAGTCCCACTCATTGTCAAATGAGTTCTTCCGTGTAAACCTCCTTCAAGAGCAATAAACTCTTTCTTCCCAGTATACAATCTAGCAAGTAGTAGAGCTCCTTCATTAGCTTCTGAGCCAGAACAACAGAAAAATGAATGATTAAGATTGCCTGGTAATATGGTAGACATTTTTTCTGCTAATTCAACCATTGGTTGAGTCAAGTAAATAGTCGTAGTATGTTGTAGTTGTTTAAGTTGATTAATAGTTGCATCTACTATAACAGGATTACAATGTCCGCAATTAACTACTGATACTCCAGCAAAGAAATCAATATATTTCTTGCCAGTATTATCATATAAGTACTGCATTTCACCACGAACTAATTGTGGCGGGTTTTTATAAAAATGATGAGAACATGGAAAGAGGTACTGTTTCTTTTTATTAATAATTTCATCAGAACCTATAAAGTCTTTCATTATAACTACGCCTCCTTTAAACCTGTGAAATATAATTTAGAGCTCCTAAAGTGTGACCTTTAGAAAAACGCTTAATATTAGTATTTATTTCATTGGTATTTATTACTTCTTTGTAAGTATCAATAAGATAACTCAATTGATCATTAGTATAATTTTGAGCTTCTATTCTATAGCTATTTATAGGAAGCTTATTTAAAGTAGGAATAAGATTATATAAACATAGTTCTTTGCTTGAAAGTACGTGACATTTTCCATGAATATCTTTATGAACAGGATACTCACTATTAGGGGTTACTAATGTCATAATAGAGTTATCTATAAATTGATTATCTGATAAAGCTACTTCATCATTAGCTTCTATATTGTCATATAAGTCATGTTCTAGATACATAACACATATAGAGCCTTGTACTAATAGTTCTGATTTAATAGATGACTTACTAATTGTGTGTATCAGATCACTAATAGGTGTTTCAATTGATGTTGTAAACTTATCAAGACCTATACGTTTATAGAAATTAGTAGACATATAATTATATATATTTAATGTATAATCTCCTATTAAATCTATATCATACTTTTCAAAAGCAGATATTGCACCAATATTAGTAACTAAAAGACCATCTAATAAATGAGCATTTTTATCAAGAAAATGTGTATAATTAATAAAGTCAAGTTGAGACATCATCTTAGGTAATCCAACAATGATTTTGCTATTCTTTTTGTTGGATGCAATATTCTTAATGTCTTCTGTAGTAAAAGGTTTATTAGGTGTATAAACATCTCCAGATAAGTAAATATTATTAACGCCTTTTGAAATAGCAATATTTGCTTGTTCTATATTATTAACTTTTACACTCAGCTCTTTTTTATTAGTAGTTATTGTACTTGGAGTAATATTATTATTAATATAATCTATAATTTCATTCAACTTATTTTGATTGATTTCTTTTTCTTCAGTTGGCGTACTAAACATTTTACCAGTACTATAGAATTTACCAGTTCCTTCGTATCTAGTATTAATATTAGATAGTCCCGGTTTTCCAAATGCATATCCAGTTGATAAGTCTCTTTTTCTAGTGTCATATATTTTCTTATAATCCTTATTTCTATTATAGCCAATTGGGTCTTTAATATAACGGTCTAAAGCATCACCATAATAATTAATTAGATTTACTATAAATTCTTTATCTCGCATTCTACCTTCTATTTTAAATGAATCTATACCAGCTTCTATCATTTCTGGTAAATAATTATACATACATAAATCTTTTACAGCCATTGGAAATTGCGTATTATATAATTTGCCGTCTTTTTTTATTTTATAGTCCCAACGACATGGTTTAAGACATCGACCTCTATTGCTACTCATGCCAAAAAGAAAACCACTATAATGACATTGTGAACCGTGGGCAACACACATATCTCCATGAGTAAAATATTCTATCTCCATATTTGTCTGTGTTTTTATATATTTTATTTGGTCTAATGACATTTCTCTTGAAAGTACTACTCTAGAAATACCAAGCTTCTCAAGATGATTTATCATAGGAATATTATGAACATTCATCATAACAGAAGAATGTAAATTAATATCAAGAGATAGATTATTAACTAATTCTAGTATGGCAGTATCTTGAATAATCATTGCATCTGGTTTAACTTCATTTAGAAATAATAAATATTCTTTCGCCATATTTATATCATCGTTATTAAAAAGATTATTAACAGTTATATATACTTTTTTATTCAAAGAATGTGCTATATTAATTGCTTCTTTTATTTCATCATTAGAAAAGTTATAACCTTTTCTAATCATTCGCATATTAAGTATCTGACCACCAAAATATACTGCATCACAATTAGCATGAATAATACTGTTAAAAATATCAAAAGTCCCAGCAGGGGCTAATAATTCAATTTCTTTATTATTAAAATATTTACTCATAATTCACCTCGGATTTTAATTGAAATATAATTAATATTAACAGTATGTGCATTGTATTTCAATTCAATTTGTATATTTGTTCATTATGATTAGTGTAATTTAATAAGTAACATGTATAAGTTAGCTTTGCTTAGGTTGTTAGAGAGATAATGTTAGAAGATAATTTAATATTTTCATATATTTGTTTATATTGAGCGCCAGTAGTTAGCTCAGAAATAAAATTTTTCGTATAATTTTTAGTTGATATATTATTTTCTATTACAAAGTCTACAGCTTTATTATAAGCAATTGCAGCTTCTATTTCTGTTGCATATGTGCCTATCTTGTTGTAGCCATTAATATGTATCTTAGATATAAATGTTTCTATATTATTATTATAAGATTTTTCAACACCATAGTATTTATTTAGAATAACAATATTATGATATCGTAGATTATAATTATCTCCGTCTTTATAATAATAATCCTTTCCGTTAACTGCGTGATTTTTAATTCCGTATCTAGTTAGAATATTAATTTGCATTCCATAGTCGTTAACGAACATATAACCATTTTTTTTGAATATTTTGTGGTTAGAGTAGTAGAACAAGTCATCTACATCAAATTTTAATTCTATATCAAAACTAAGAAAGTATGAAAAATAATATTTGTGAAGATAAATTGGATTTTTAATATAATGACCACTATCTCTATAATTAATTAATACAACCCATTTTTCAAAAGAGATATTACTTTGGTTTGTATAATTACCAATAGTGAAAGTTCTATCATATAAAATTTTGTTAGCTTCAATATACGCATGATGAGCTTGGGTCTCAGTATTATAGCTACCTAGACTAATGTGTTTAGAAAGATAAGTTATTGATGCTCTATAATAAATAGTACCGTTTTTTTTAGTTGTTTTGTATGTTCCTTGTAAGTTAGTCACTATTAATGCAATCCTTTCAAATATACAGAGGAAATTAATTTGATTATAGTGTATAATCAGAATAAAAAATGTTAATAATAAAGATTATAAGATATTATCAGCCAAAATAAGAATATCACTTATAATTTATCAATAAAACATATATCGGATTATATTAATTTTTATATTAGTTTTAGTTAAGGGGTATATCTGGAAAAATATACATATAATTACTAACAAATTCTATTATGGTGTTTTCAACAAAAAAAACATTATGACAGTCAAATGTACTAAAAATTAATAAGAAAAATCAATGGATAATTAAAAAATGCACTAAAATTAAAACTGATAATTCTGAAAAATTAAAATAACAACCAAAAGACTTTTATATTAGTTGACAGAATATGTAAGTTTTACTATAATCGCTATGACAAGAAAAATGTTAAAGAATTATTGCCTTGTCAAAAAAATGCAATTTCATATATATTTACAATTAGTGATTTTACATTATTATGAAATTGTTTACAGTTAAAAGAGGAGAAAAAAATATGTTTAAATTAAAGAATCTTCTACAAGACATATTTTCTTCAATTAAGCATGTACCAAAGAAAGCGTATACTAATGGATTAATAGTTATTACAGGATGTATTGTATTAGCTGTTCTTTACATTGGCGTAAACGGATTTTTTGGATCTAGACCAAGTGCAGTATGTGCTTTAGAAGATAATCAAGAAGAAGAAGCAATTGCTTCTGAGAATAGGTCTTTAGAAGATGAAGAAATTATGACACAATTAGACTTAGAAATAGCACAATATAAACAATATAGTGCACAATATGAGAAAGATGATATAGTAGTGGCAAGAATGGCTGCTCCTATGAAAGAACCAGAGAATAGTAGTAATGAAAGAGAACTTCATACGGCAAGTTTTAAGGCAAAAGAGCCAGATAGTAAATTAGTAAGTATTTCAGCTAAAGATTACGAAGCTATTACTAGAATAGTAGAAGCTGAAGCTACAAATGAAGATTTAATTGGAAAAATTTTAATAGCTAATGTTGTATTGAATAGAGTAAAAAGTTCAAACTTTCCAAATAATATTTATGATGTAGTACATCAAAAGATTAATGGTAAAGCACAATTTTCACCTATTGATGATGGAAGATATTATAAATTAAAAGTTACTAATTCAACAAAAAAAGCTGTTGAAAGTGCTTTTCAAGGTGAAGATTACTCCCAAGGTTCACTGTTTTTTGTAGCAAGATCTCTTGCATCATCAAAAGCGGTTAGCTGGTTTGACAATAACTTGACAAAAGTATTAAAACACGGAGTACACGAATTTTTTAAATAGAAAATACATTTATATATATATGCAATCACAGTATGTGGTTGCTTTTCTTATTAGTAATTTATTTTATTCGCTATTGTGATAAAGTGTATAGTGTGATATAATCTTGTAAAAAAAGATGTAAAGGAATGAGTTGGATGAGTGTTTTATATAAAAGTACACGTGGTGGTGAAAGTAAAATTCCAGCATCTATGGCAATTATAAAAGGTTTAGCTTGTGATGGAGGATTATTTGTACCAAATGAAATTCCTAAGATAGATAAAAGTCTTAAGGATTTAGCTAAATTAGATTATAAACATTTAGCATATGAAATAATGAAATTATATTTCACTGATTTTACAGAAGAAGAGTTAACTTATTGTATTAATAGTGCATATGATGAGAAGTTTGATACTAAAGAGATTGCACCTGTAGTTAAAAAAGATGGTGCGTACTATTTAGAGTTATTTCATGGTTCAACAATAGCATTCAAAGATATGGCATTATCAATACTACCATATTTAATGACTACTTCTGCTAAGAAACAAAATATTGATAATGAAATAGTTATTCTAACAGCTACATCTGGTGATACAGGAAAAGCTGCTTTAGCTGGATTTTCTGATGTAGATGGCATAAAAATTATTGTGTTTTATCCAAAAGATGGTGTAAGCCCTATTCAGAAGCATCAAATGGTTACACAAAAAGGTGATAATACATATGTTGTTGGAATAGAGGGTAATTTTGACGATGCACAAAATGGTGTAAAAGATATATTTAATAATACAGAATTTGGTAAGAAGATGGCTAATAATGGATATCAGTTTTCATCTGCTAATTCAATTAATATAGGAAGATTAATACCACAGGTTGTATATTATTTCTATGCATATTGTAACATGTATAATAGTGGAGATATTGATTTAGGTGAGAAGATTAATGTAGTTGTTCCAACTGGTAATTTCGGTAATATATTAGCAGCATATTACGCTAAAAATATGGGGCTTCCTATAAATAAACTAATATGTGCTTCCAACGATAATAAAGTTTTATACGATTTTATTAATACTGGTATATACAATAAGAAAAGAGAGTTTGTATTAACTATTTCTCCTTCTATGGATATATTAATATCAAGCAACTTAGAAAGATTGTTATATAATATAGCCAATAACGATGAAAATGTTATTAGTGAGCTAATGGGTTCTCTTGTAACAGAAGGAGAATATGAAATAACAGATAATATGAAAAAAGGACTTGAAGATTTTTATGGTAATTACGCTTCTATGGATGAAACTTGTGTAGCTATCAAAGAGGTGTATGATAATTCAGATTATCTTATTGATTCTCATACAGCTGTAGGTAGTGCTGTATATAAGAAATACAAGAATGATACTAATGATGAAGCCAAAACTATTATTGCTTCAACGGCAAGTCCATATAAATTCACGAGAAGTGTTATGAAAGCTATTGATAAAAGCTATGATAATTATTCTGATTTTGATTTAATAAATAAAATGTATGAATTAACTAAAGTAGAGATTCCAAATGCAATAAAAGAGATTCTAGAAGCTAAAGTAAGACATACTAGAACTTGTCATAAAGATAAGATGAAAGAAACAGTGGAGAATATATTACAAATAAGCTAGCATTTATGCTAGCTTATTGTTTTGTTAGTATAGAATACAAAATGTATCAAAACTTCCAAATAGATTATTATTTATGGTACTGCGCTGGATTAACATGAACAATAACATCTTCTATATGATCAAATTCCATTAAGATTTTTTTTATTCTCGCTGAAACTGAGTGACCTTCATAAACTGTCATATTAGCATCAACGGATACCTTCACAATAAGAACAAAGCTAAGCCCAATTGGTTTTGAATTAATACTATCAAGATGATCTACACCTCGTATACTTAGAATATCTTTTTCCATTTCTTTTTTTAATTTTATATCTATATTAGTATCCATAAGAACTGAATAAGATTGATTGAAAATTGAAATCCCAGTGTAAGCTATCCAAAAAGCTATTAATATTCCTACGATACCATCAATAAAGTATATATTATAATATCCTAGAATAACACTCAGTAGTGTTAAAGATGATAGAAGTATATCGTTTTTATGATCTTGAGCATTAGCTATAGCAAGTAAACTGTTATATTTTCTGCCTACTTTAATTGAATATATATATAAGCCTAGTTTAATTATTATAGACAAGATTGATATATATATTAACCAAGGAGAGTACTCAAAATGAAGTTTATTAATTAAGGAATCTAAAGACATCCTACAAATTGAAAATGCAACAATAAACAAAGAAAAGCTAATAATCATAGAAAAAATATATTCTGCCTTACCATGACCGTAGGGATGGTCGTCATCTTGAGGAGTAGAAGAAATCTTATTACCAATAAATGTTATGGTTGAGGCAAATACGTCACCTGCACTATTAAGCCCATCTGCAATCATTGCTTGACTTCTTGTTAAAAATCCTATTATTAGTTTTGAGACAAGTAATAATATATTACCTATAATACCAGATATAGCAACATATGCAACTTTTTTATGTTTTTCCAAATAATCACCCACAATTTTATTTAATGATATAGTAGTTACGCTTGCTTGTATATTATTCTTATTATATATTATTTTATTAAACATATTCAAGTGAATTAATATATGTTTTGATATATGGTTCTTTATAACTAATTAAATAATTTATGGAAAATATTTGCATATAAGACAATTTGTGATAATATATACTATATTGCTATTAATTATTATACTCAAGTAGGGGTGCAAAATTCATGAGATTTGTTCAAATAAATGGTTTGAAAGAAGGCATGCGTCTTGGTAAGAGTTTATATGATAAGAATGATAACTTATTACTAAGTAAGGGAAGCATAATTCAAGAATCATATATTGGTAAAATATATAACTTAGGTTATCAAGGAATATATATAGATGATAAAATATCAGAAGAAATTGAAGTAGAAGATATTATTAAAGAAGATTTAAGAAGAAAAACAATTAATACTGTTAAGAATGTATTTATACAAGCTAATTCAGATATTAATAATAAATGTTTAGGTAAAGTTGATCAAACTAAATTGTTAGTAAGTGATATTGTTGAGCAGATAATAGATAATAAAGATACAATTGTTAACTTAATAGATTTAAAAATGTATGACGATTATACCTTTTCTCACTGTGTAAATGTAGCTGTTTTATCAATAGTTCTAGGAGTTTCTATTGGAATGAGCAAAGATGAATTGTTTATTCTTGGGCTAGGTGCTATATTACATGATATAGGTAAGATTTTTATTGATAATAGCATATTAAATAAAAAGGGTAAATTAACAGAGGAAGAGTATAATATAATACAAAAACATGCAGAGTACGGATATGACTATTTAAGAGATACTTTTGAAATACCATCAGCAGCGTATGTTGCAGTTTTACAACATCATGAAAAATTTGATGGAACAGGATATCCTACTATGAGAGATAAGGATAATATATCTTTATATGGTAGAATTATTGGTATAGCCGATGTTTATGATGCATTAACATCTAATAGACCTTATAGAAAAGCATTATTACCGTCAGAAGCTATGGAATATATTATGGCTAATGGAGGAATAATGTTTGATATTAATCTTACTAAGAAATTTGTTCAGAAAGTTGCACCGTTCCCTGTTGGAACCAGTGTAAAACTAAGTAATGATTACAAAGGGATAGTAATTGAAAACTATGAAGAAGCATGTCTAAGACCTAAGATAAAAGTTGTGTTAGATAATAATGATATGGAAATAAAACCACAATACTATAACTTAAAAGATGATAAATATTTGAGAAATATTACTATTACATCAATCACTGAAATAAATCAAAAAATTAGCTAATATAAAAGAGGCTGTCTCATACAGCCTCTAATATATTCTAGTGTGTAGTATATATAATATAATCTTAGTTATGATTAGTTAAATGACTTATATCTAAATAAACTGGAAGCCCATTTTTATATTCTATATTTGGCTCTCCATATGTTAATGGGGCAACGTATTCAACAAGATTATTTGTAATATCATTACATTCTTTATTAATCCATTCTCTTGGAATTAATTTCTCTTTATTAGCAACTTTACTAATCTCAACACAGTCAATTGTATATTCATAAGGAACATTATTAGTTCTTATTATTGATACCATTTTACCAGTATGACCATCTACGGCATATTCAACAGCTTTATTACCTACTAAATTCGCTTCTGTAATATCATTTAATGAAGATATATGCACGGCACTTCTTTGCAGTACGTTAAGCTCAATAGAACGTACTTTGCATTTTAATGATTTACTAACAATATGTTCAAGAGTTTTTCCTGTTCCACTTAATTTAGCATGTCCAAATTTATCTGAAATTGAGTTTTCTGAGGCTGCTATATAATTTCCATTTTCATCTTTGATTCCTTCCGAAACGGCTATAATTACATTTTTTTTGTTTTTTTGAATTGCTTTTATGTCATTAAGAAAATCATAAATTGAGAATGGTACTTCAGGAAGATATATTAAATCTGGAGAAGTGTTATATTCATTTCGTGCAAGTGCAGAAGCTGCTGTAAGCCAACCTGCGTTTCTGCCCATAATTTCTACAATAGTTACACTTGGAATATCGTATATATATGTATCATAGGCTATTTCAAGCATAGTAGTTGCAACAAACTTAGCAGCTGAACCAAAACCGGGAGTATGATCAGTACCAAATAAATCATTATCAATAGTTTTTGGAATTCCCATTATTTTTACATCAAGATTATTCTTTTGTGCATACGTAGATAATTTTAGAACGGTATCCATTGAATCATTACCACCAATATAGAAAAAATATTTTATGTTTTTTCGTTTGAAAACGTCAAATATTAATTTGTATTCCGTTTCATCATTATCAATATTAGAAAGTTTATATCTGCATGAACCTAGAAACATTGCAGGGGTAGTTTTTAATGTTTCTAATTTGTTTTTTTCATTAGAAAAAATAGATGTTAAGTTAATTAAATTATGATTGAGTACTCCTTGTATTCCGTTAATAGCTCCATATACAGTATGTATTTTAGGGTTATCTAAAGCAGCTGATATAATACCGCTTAGAGATGCATTGATTACAGAGGTTGGGCCACCGGATTGGGCAATAAGACAATTCGACATATTTAGAACTCCTTTTCTGTTTTTGAAAATTAAAGGTTATTTTTCTTCACAGGTCAATATAATACAATAAATATCTAAAAAAATCAATTAAAAAAGTAAAATATTTCTATGGTAGAGTATTACATTATAGTAACAAATTCCTTGAATCAACTATAAGTAATATACATATAATATATTCGTAGCAAGATAACTAGTAAAATATGTTGTAACCTTGTAGAAATATATATGATATAATCATAGCTATTATATGGTATAAATTTTATAGTTTTTTTTCTTGCAAATTAACAAAGTATATAGTATAATTAGGTCACAACAAAGTTTGATATTTCCTGGAATGTACGATAATTCCTGCTATTTTGAACCTACATTAGTAATTCGGGAGTTCTATATCTCAAAATCTATGTCAAGCCCTCATTTTGCAGGGGAAGACAGAAGTTTTGTTGCGGACACCCACCTAACGTGAGTTAGGGATCAAAATTCAGGAGACGGCATTTCCGGGGGTATACATATAAAAAGTAAGCTACTAATTTTATTAGTAGCTTTTTTATATTACTTTAAATTATAATTAATTTATTTTTAATTCAATTTCTTTTAATACACCTTCATAGTTTATCAGCTTTGTAAATTCGGCAAAAATAGTATCGAATAACAAATCATATCCCTTTTCATTAAGATGAATACCATCATCTAATATAAGATTTGTATAATTATCTATTTCTATTAATTTGCTATAGAAATCAATAATTGGACAGTTATAATCTTTAGCTAATGTCTTTATAATATGTACATATTGATTCAGTCGAGAATTGTTATGCATTGGTTTTGCAATATTTTCGTTAACTGGAGGCGGAGTAATTAAAATAGGAATAGGCATACAATTATTTAAACCTGTACGGTTATTAAGTTTTATAATCTGGTTTAATATGTTTTTTAGATTATTTTCAAATTCTTCTAGAGAACGGTATTTATTATTAGTAGCTGAGTCGTTTGTACCAAACTGAATAAAAACTACATTAGGTCTATGTTCTAATACACTTGACTCAATATAATCAAGAGCTTCTCTAGTAGTTATGCCATTTTTACTTGAATTAATAATATTCCATGAAATAGATGGGTAATAACTTGGAATAAACTTTTCAAGACGATTAATATAGTTAACAGATTTACTTACACCATAACCATTTGAAATGCTATCTCCAAACCCAATAATAGTTGTTTTAATCATATAATTACCTCCAATTTATGTTATGATTATTGCTTCAATACTAATTATTCTACAAAATAGTAACGATTACAAAGTTCTATAATAATTATAAAAGAGTATTATAGCTTTATATACAAATTACTGAGTAATCTTAATTAATATTAATAATTGCTTTACATTATATGATAATACAAATAGACATTAATTCCAATAGTTTTTTTACTTTTTTAATGATTATAGTTTATTTGCTAATTTCATCCAATAATTTGTAAAAATTTGGGAACGAAATATTTACGCAGTCACTATTATTAATATATATTTGTTCCTTTGAAGCTAAACCACATATAGCAAGGGACATGGCGACTCTATGGTCATTATAACTTTCTACAGTTGCACCAGTTAAGTTTGGTGAACTATGAATAATCATACCATCATCTGTACCTATAATATTAGCGTTAAGTTTGCTTAATTCTGTAACCATAGTTTCAATTCGATTAGATTCTTTGACTTTTAGTTCTGCTGCATCTTTAATAATAGTCATTCCTTCTGCAAAACATGCTGCTACAGCTATAACTGGTATTTCATCTATTAATGTTGGAATTAATTTTTTATCAATAACAGTTCCTTTTAATGAGCTAGATTTTACATATATATCTGCAACTAACTCACCATTAATTTCTCTTTTGTTGCGTAATTCGATAAAACCTCCCATTGCTTTTAGAACACGAATTATTCCATCACGAGTAACATTAATACCTACATCTTTAATGAGTATTTCAGAATTTGGTATAATTAAACAAGCAACCATAAAGTAGGCGGCAGAGGAAATATCTCCTGGTATTATTATATCGTTAGCATTTAGTTCTTTAACAGGATTAGATATAGCTGTTGTATTATCTGTTACTATATTACCACCAAAATAATTTAACATGATTTCAGTATGGTTTCTTGACAATACAGGTTCTATAACTTGTGTTTCATTATTAGTATATAAACTTGCAAGTAGTATACATGATTTTATTTGAGCACTAGCTACTGACGAAGTATATTTAATACCGTTTAGCTTTGAACCTATAATTTTAATAGGTGCTTTATCATTATTATGTAGAGATTCTATATTAGCACCCATTTTTCTAAGAGGATCAATAATTCTTTTCATAGGTCTATTTTTAATTGAATCATCTCCAGTTATTATACAGTCAAAGTTTTGTGCCGCTAATATTCCAGACATAAGCCTAAAAGTAGTGCCACTATTTCCTACATATAACTCTTTATTTGGCTTTGTAAGCCCGTGTAATCCTTTTCCTTTTACAATAACACAGTTGTCATTAATATCAATATCAATTCCCATATCTCTAAAGCATCTAATAGTGCTTAAACAATCTTCTCCCATTAAGAAGCCTTTAATTGTTGTTGTTCCTTTTGCAATTGATCCAAGCATTATAGCTCTATGAGATATAGATTTGTCACCTGGGACATTTATTTCACCATTTATTTTATTAACAGGATTTATTACCATTATCATCAACCTCCTAAAGTTATGTATAAACCTTATAATTCATTTTAGATAAAATGTCAATACTTTTATTTTGACTATCTATATCATAAAAAACAATTTCTAGAACACCTTGTTCATGCTCTCTATTGTTATTAATTCCTATATTTTTAATATTAATATTTTTATTACTTAATATTGTAGCTATCTCAGCTATAATACCTGGTTTATCAATAACATCAACAGTAATCTTATATGATTTCACAATAAATCCTATATTCTTTTCAGAAAAAGTATTTCTATAATCTCTTGATGAAGTGAAAAATGACAATATTTCATCTGCATTTTTGATATTTATATTGTCTTTTATAATATTAAGTTGTTGTTGAAAATAATCAATTACTTCAGATATGAAAGTATTATTTGATAAACATATTTGTTGCCACATATTAGGAGAAGAAGATGCAATTCTAGTGATATCTTTAAATCCTCCAGCGGCTAAAGTATGCATATGTTTATTATCCGTATCTAAGCTTTTAACTGTATTTACTAATGCAGAAGCAATAATATGAGGTACATGACTTATAGTAGCTGTTATAAAGTCGTGCTGTTTGGGGTCAATAACTACTGGTAATGCTCCAATTTTAGTTATTAGAGAATATAGTGCTTCTACTTTATAATCAGGAGTAGAAGGGAGTGGAGTAAGAATGTAATAAGCATTTTCAAATAAATGCTTATTAGCTGCTTTTATTCCACTTTTTTCTGAACCTGTCATTGGGTGACCGCCAATGAAATAATTGCCACAATCTAAAGTCATAGCAGTATCTATTATTGATTTTTTTGTGCTCCCAACGTCTGTAATAATACAATTAGTAGAAATAATAGGCAATAATTGAGTCATTGCTTCAATGTTATTGTTAACTGGTGCACATAAAAAGATAATATCACAGTCACTAAAACTATCGTCAATTTTAGTGGTAAACATATCAATTATACCTTCTTGCATAGCAATATGTAATGAATTAACATTAGTGTCATAAGCAACAATTTTATATGATGAATATTTGGTTTTTATTGCTTTTGCTAAAGAGCCACCTATTAAGCCTAACCCAATAAAACCTATGTTACCAGATGACATTATAGAGTTTTACCTACTAGTTTTGCGAATGGTCTTAGTTCATCACATAAATCATCAAAATCCTTAGGTGGTAAGGATTGAGGACCGTCAGACAAAGCTTCAGCAGGATTAGGATGTACTTCAATCATAAGTCCATCAGCACCAGCAGCAAGAGAGGCTTTTGAAAGAGAATTAATATAAGGTCTTTTGCCAGTAGCATGACTTGGGTCAACAAATATTGGTAAGTGACTTTTTTGCTTAATAACTGGTATAGCACTAATATCAAGTGTATTTCTAGTTGCAGTTTCAAATGTTCTAATTCCACGTTCACATAGAACTACGTTTTTATTTCCTTCGCTCATAATATATTCAGCTGCATTAAGCCATTCGTCTATTGTTGCTGATAAACCTCTTTTTAATAAAACAGGAATATTAGTCTTTCCAATTTCTTTTAGAAGATAAAAATTTTGCATATTTCTTGCACCTATTTGAAACATATCTACATACTTAGCTGCTGTTTCTACAGATTTTAAGCTTGTTACTTCGCATACAATAGGAAGACCAGTTTCTTCTCTTGCTTTCGCCATATACTTTAACCCTTCTTCTTCTAAACCTTGAAATGAATAAGGAGATGTTCTTGGCTTGTATGCTCCACCTCTTAGTATCTTTGCTCCAGATTTTTTAATAGTATGTGCAGTCTCTATTATTTGTTTTTTATTTTCTATTGCACATGGACCAGCCATAATAATAAAATCACTACCACCAATTTCCACATTTCCTACTTTAACTATAGAAGAGTTAGTGTGAAACTTCTTATTAGCTAGTTTATAGCTTTCAGTTACAGGTACGATTTTATCAACACCATTTAATAATTCTATATTGCAATCTGATAGTCTAGATTTGTCTCCAATAACACCTATTATAGTTATTTGAGAACCTGTTGATAGATGGGTTTGTAGCCCACGGCTTTCTACAAGAGAAATAACATCTTTTATATCAGATTCATTAGTATTAGATTTCATTACGATTATCATATATTTGCCTCCTAGTTTTATAATAGTTTTCTTTGATATAATAAAGTATCTTTAATTATATGTTATTAATAAAATAATAATATTTTTATTAATATGCTAATAGTTCTTCAATTACTTGGAAAAACTCTTTCATTTGATTAATAGTACCTAGAGTAACACGTTGGTATGTATCCATCCCAAAGTAGAAACCAGGTCTTAATATAAATCCTTTCTTTTGAAGTTCAATAAATAAATCCATACTTGGTTTACGAAAATCAATCATTATAAAGTTACAGTGTGTTTTAATGTATGAAAGTCCTAATTCTTCACATTTGGTATAAGTATATTCTTTTACTTTGTTGTTGTTTTCAAAAGCCATTTTCACAAATTCTTCATCATTAATACTTGCAATAGCCGCCATTTGTGCTTGAGTAGTTACATTGAATGGACCTCTAACTCTATTAATTAGCTCAATTATATTTGAGTTAGCAATACCATAACCTATACGCATAGAAGCTAACCCATACATTTTAGAAAATGTTCTAAGAATCATTAGATTATCATATTTCTTTAATAATGGAAGAGACTGTAGATAATCTTTATCAGAAACATACTCATAATAAGCTTCATCAATAACTATTAAAATGTTATTTGGAACTTGTTTAATAAATTCTAATAGTTCTTTTTCTGGTATTATTGTTCCAGTGGGATTGTTAGGGTTGGAAATAAATATTATTTTAGTTTTAGATGTTATTTTACTAAGTATTCCTTTTAAATCATAAGCATGATTAACAAGTGGAAGTTCAATCATATTACCACCCATAGCAGTAACAGTAGCTTTATATTGAGGAAAGCTTGGTGTACAAGTTATAGCTTCATCATGTTTATCAATATAAGTTTGAGAGATAAGAGAAATAATCTCATCTGAACCAGCACCAAATATTAGTTGGTCAGGTGAAATGGACATTTTATTAGAAATACAATTTCTAAGTTCTGTACAATTTCCATCAGGGTATAGAGACGGATTTTCTAAGCTTTTAATCACAGCTTTTTTTGCCTTTTCAGAACAACCGTATGGATTCTCATTAGAAGCAAGTTTAATTACTTTTTTTAAATTATATTCTTTTTTTACATCATCAATAGGTTTTCCAGGAACATAAGCTCTTAATAATTCAACTTCTTGTCTATATCTTATCATAGTTAATCTCCTTTTTTACTTTGTATGAAGTTATTATATTCAAAGGTAATATTTCCTTATTATTATATATATTTTATCATATGTAATATGCAGAAACTACCATTTATTTTCCTAAGAAAATTGAGTTTAGCATAAGCTATATATAAAAAGTAATTTTATATATTGTACGCTAATTGACTATGTGTGTCAACACTTTAAAGTGCAAAAGAACAAGTCTAATAGTCATGAAAATAATAAAAGAAAATTAATAAAGATTAAGTTTATAACATTACAATCAAATTGAAGAAAAAATCTTGTGCAAATTTAATAAAAATATAAAATATTTTTTGAAATTATTGAAGGAAATCGATGATTGTAGTAGAATATTAAATATATCACTAATTTGTGTTATGTTTTAACAATTTACTGGCAACGCCGTTTTTTAAATAGAAAATTATTGAAAATGACTGTTGCACCTACTAATTTGTAGAAAAAATTACAATGATTGGGGGAACATCCATGAAAATCTATTCATCAGAACAAATTCGTAACGTTGCACTCTTAGGTCATGGTGGAAGTGGTAAAACAACTCTAGTTGAAGCTATGGCAAACGTTGCAGGAATAACTAAGAGACAAGGAAAGGTTGAAGAAGGGAATACAATAAGTGATTTTGATAAGCAAGAGATTAAAAGAGGTTTTTCAATTAATACGTCTTGTATTCCTATTGAATGGCAAGACTGTAAAATTAATTTATTAGATACGCCAGGATATTTTGATTTTATGGGAGAGGCAAAAGAAGCTACAAGAGTTGCAGATAGTGCCATTATAGTTGTGTCTGGAAAATCTGGTGTTGAGGTGGGTACAGAGAAGGCTTGGGAATATGCAGAAGAGATGAATATACCTAAGATGATATTTGTTACAGATATGGATGATGACGGAGCAAGTCTTAAGAAAGTATTAGAACAGTTAAAAGATATATTCGGTAAATGCATAGCTCCATTCCAAGTTCCAATTAGAGAAGGAGAACATTTTGTAGGTTTTGTGAATGTTGTTAAGATGCAAGGAAGAAGATTTGTTAAAGATCATGTAGAACAATGTGATATACCGAATGGATTAGATGATGAATTAGAACCAGTTAGAGAAATGATATTAGAGGCTGTTGCAGAAACTGATGAGGAATTAATGGAGAAATATTTTGAAGGAGAAGAATTTACTCTTGAAGAAATCCAAGCATCACTACATAAAGGTGTAATAGATGGAACTATTGTTCCAGTGTTATGTGGCTCAGGTATTTTAAATACTGGGGTACAAGTGTTACTTAATTCACTAGTTAAATATATGCCTGCTCCAAAAGAAGAACATACAAGCGTATTGGGTGTTGATCCTGATAGTAATGAAGAGATAGAGGTAATTTGTGATAAAGATGAACCAATGAGTGCGTTAATATTCAAAACTATTGTAGATCCTTATATTGGAAGACTTTCATTATTTAGAGTTTATTCTGGTATATTAAAAGCTGATTCAAGTTATTTGAATGTTAATAAAGATGATTCAGAGAGAATTTCTCATATATATGCGCTAAGAGGTAAAGAACAAATTGAAGTAAAAGAAGTAAGAGCAGGTGATATAGGTGCTGTAGCTAAGTTGAATAATACTAGTACTGGAGATACTTTGTGTGATAAAAGTAGACCAGTTAAACTAAAAGGTATTAATTTCCCCGAATCTCTAGCGTGTAGAGCCATATTCCCTATAACTAAAGGCGATGAAGAAAAAATTTCATCAGGACTTCATAAATTAATGGAAGAAGATCCAACTATTAAGATGGTACTTGATTCAGAAAACCATCAAGAACTATTATATGGTGTAGGAGGACAACATTTAGATATAGTAACAAGTAAATTAGAAGCTAAATTTAAAGTGGGAGTGGAACTAAGAAAACCAAAAGTTCCATATAGAGAGACAATTAAAAAGAAAGTTAAAGTACAAGGTAAACATAAGAAACAATCAGGTGGTCATGGACAATATGGTGATGTTCATATTGAATTTGAGCCATCTGGTGATAGAGATAAACCTTATGTATTTGAGGAAAAAATATTTGGAGGATCAGTTCCAAAAAATTACTTCCCAGCTGTAGATAAAGGATTGCAAGAATCTGTATTACACGGTGTACTTGCAGGTTACCCAGTTGTAGGTATAAAAGCTACATTAGTTGACGGTTCATATCATCCAGTTGATTCTTCTGAGATGGCATTTAAAATAGCAACAACTGTAGCATTCAAAAAAGGTATGTTAGAAGCTAATCCAATTTTACTTGAGCCAATAGTAAGTGTTAAAGTTACTATTCCAGATTCTTATATGGGTGATATTATAGGTGATCTTAATAAACGTAGAGGTAGAGTGCTTGGTATGAATCCAATGAAAGGTAAGCAAGAAATAATTGCTGAAGTTCCACTTTCTGAAATGTATGGATATTCAACAGATCTTCGCTCAATGACTCAGAGTAGAGGATTATTTACCCAAAAGTTTGTAAGATATGATGAGGCACCAACTGAAGTACAACAAAAAGTTATTGAAGAAAAATCCAGAGAATAAAGATAATAAAGTAACCTTAATAAAAGGCAATATTATTTACCAAAGTTTTATATAAAAATTCCTTGATTTTATGTTGTGCATATGATATTATACGATTAATTATATAGTTAATATATACTATGAAAAGGAATAGTAGATAATATAGTGATTTAAGAGAGCTGTTGGATGGTGAAAAACAGTATCAGTAATTATTGAACTCGCCTTGGAGTATTCTATCTGAATAATTATAGTAAGATAGGACGGTGGCTTACCGTTATTAAGCTCTTAAGAGTATTTCTAATAAGAAATAAAATAGAGTGGTACCGCGAATATATTCGTCTCTATGCATTATGCATAGAGACTTTTTTATTTATAATAAAACTTCTTTGTAACGCTTAATTCAGTATACAATATTAAATGATATACAAAGTATCATGAAAATACACTAGCCTAGCGTAGAATAATATAGGGTTAATATGGAGCACGAGCCATGGACGGCGAGGTCATCAGTTTAAACATGGACGTTTAATCTGATGACGGAATATTACCCTATATTGTTCGGAGCGGAAGTTTAAATAAAATTCAGCGGGAAAGTCTGTAGTTATTTAGAAATTACTTAATCTAAATTAGGAGGAATTATAAAGTGGCAGTTTCATATAATCATAAGAAAATAGAAACAAAATGGAGAGATATTTGGAAAGATAATCCAATTAATAAAGATGAAGAAGGAAAGAAGAAATATTATTGTCTTGATATGTTTCCATATCCATCTGGTAGTGGGCTTCACGTAGGACATTGGAGAGGCTATGTTCTAAGTGATGTATGGAGTAGATACAAAGTTCTACAAGGCTATTACGTGCTTCATCCAATGGGATGGGATGCTTTTGGATTACCTGCTGAAAACTACGCAATCAAAATGGGAATACATCCTTCAAAAGCTACAGCAACTAATGTAGAAAACTTCAAAAGACAATTAAATGAAATTAGTGCTATATATGATTGGACAAAAGAAGTTAATACTACTGATCCTAATTATTATAAATGGACACAATGGATTTTTGTAAAAATGTTCAAAGAAGGATTAGCTTATGAAAAACAAATGCCAATAAACTGGTGTCCAGATTGTAAAACTGGTCTAGCTAATGAAGAAGTTATTAATGGTTCATGTGAAAGATGTGGATCATCTGTAACAAAGAAAAATTTACGTCAATGGATGTTAAAAATTACAGAATATGCAGAAAGATTATTAAATGATTTAGAAGGACTTGAATGGCCTGCAAAAGTTAAGAAAATGCAAGCTGATTGGATTGGTAAATCTTATGGAGCAGAGATTGATTTTAAAGTTGAGAAAGTAGAAGAGAAAATCAAAGTATTTACAACTAGACCAGACACATTATATGGTTCTACATTTATGGTACTTGCTCCAGAGCATGAAACTATTAGCAAAATAACTACTGATGAGCAAAAAGAAGAAGTAGAAAAATATATATTTGATGCGTCTATGAAATCTTCAGTAGATCGTTTACAAGATAAAGAGAAAACAGGCGTATTCACAGGAAGTTATGCAATTAATCCATTAAATGGTTCTAAAATACCAATTTGGATATCTGATTATGTATTAGCTGATTATGGTACAGGAGCTATTATGTGTGTACCTGCTCATGACGAAAGAGACTTTGCATTTGCTAAGAAATTTGAACTTCCTATTATTCAAGTTATAGCAGAAGATGGAAAAGAAATAGTTGATCAGCAAGAAGCATATATTGGTGAAGGAGTTATGATTAACTCAGATGTATTTAATGGAATGAAATCATCAGAATCAAAAGAAGCTATAGCTAATTATCTTGAAGAACATGAAATAGGTAAGAAAACAGTTAACTATAAATTAAGAGACTGGGTATTCTCAAGACAAAGATATTGGGGAGAGCCAATTCCAATTGTTCACTGTGACAAATGTGGTGCTGTACCAGTTCCAGAAGATCAATTGCCAGTAGAATTGCCTAATGTTGAGTCATATGAGCCTACTGGAACAGGAGAATCACCTCTTGCAGCTATAGATGAATGGGTTAATACTACTTGTCCAGAATGTGGTGGACATGCTAAGAGAGAAACAAATACAATGCCTCAATGGGCTGGTTCATCATGGTACTATCTAAGATATGTAGATGTTGATAATAATGATGAATTAGTTTCAAAAGAAAAAGCAAAACAATGGCTACCTGTTGATATGTATGTTGGAGGTATCGAACACGCTGTACTTCACTTACTATATGCAAGATTCTATACTAAGTTTTTATATGATATTGGAGTAGTTGAATTTGAAGAGCCATTTAAGCGTCTATTTAATCAAGGTATGATTTGTAAAAATGGTGCAAAGATGAGTAAATCAAAAGGTAATGTAGTATCTCCAGATGACTTAGTAGAAAAATATGGATGTGATTCTCTAAGATTATATGAGTTATTTGTAGGACCACCAGAACTTGATTCTGAATGGGATGATAGAGGTATTGATGGTGTATATAGATTTATTAACAAAGTATGGAATTTAGTTGTTGAAAACAAAGATAAAGATGCGAAGCAAACAAAAGAGCTTGAAAAAATCAGCCATCAATTAACTTATGAAGTAACTAATAGACTTAATAGTTTCCATCTTAATACAGTTGTTAGTGCTTTTATGGAATATACTAATAAGCTTAACGATATTTCAAGAAAGAAAGATGGAGTAGACAAAGAAACTCTTGAAACTGTTATTAGATTACTAGCTCCTTTTGTTCCTCATATTTCTGAAGAATTATGGCAGTTATTAGGTCATGAAGATAGTGTATTTGCACATGGTTGGCCAACTTATGATGAGGAAAAAATGAAAGATGATGAAGTAGAGATGCCAGTACAAGTTAACGGAAAAGTAAAAGCAACTATTACTATTTCAGTTGACGAATCAAAAGATGATGTTCTTTCAAAAGCTAGACAAGCAATAGAAGATAAAATTGACGGTAAAAATATTGTAAAAGAAATATATGTACCAAATAAAATTATTAATATTGTAGTAAAATAATTAAATGGGGGCTTCGTTTATACGATAGCCCCCTGCTTGCTACATCATTTCCATCATTTTCACAACCATATCTAGCTTGTTTTTATCTGAAGTAGATAGATTATTTTTCATAGTATCTACAATTAGAGATGATTCTTGTTTAGTGAACTGTAGACCGCTTTGTTTCATTTTTACACCATATGAAAAAAGTACTTGAACTTTTTGTTCCATTGGTTTGCCAGACATATCATTTAACATATCAACCATTATCTTTAGTTTCTTTGGACTAATATCTTTGAATGCATCGTTATTTAAGATATTATGTGAATTATCGTTCATTACCTACACCCTTTCATTAATTATTATTAATTAGATTTTTGAGTTTTTCTATTAACTCATCTTGATTTAGATTATCTTCATTTGTTGAATCTTGTTGGGAAGTATTAGGATTATGAGCAACTTGATAGTATTCAGGTTGATTAATGGATTTCATTAAAGTTTTTAATGTATACATATTAAGTATAATATCAATTGTTTTTCTGTTTTTTTCTGAGCAGTGAGAGCGAATTGCTTGCAATAGCTGTTGAGGATTATTATTAGATTTATTTAACTCAGAAATTTCTGTTACAGAATTATTATTATATAAGTTCATTGTTTTAGTTAACTCCATAAACTTAACAAATACTGCTAGTTTTTTTTGGACTTCTAAATTCATATATGGAATTGATGCTTTTATAATATTCATTTCTTGGCTATTAATCACATTATCTATCTCAAAAGTATTATTCTCATCTACAGGAACGTTATTAGAATCAGAAATTGATTTGAAAAGTTCTATCATATTAGTCATTTTACTAAAGTTAGAATTTGGATTAGTAGAGTCCATACTATATTGCCTCCTATAATGGTTATCTATAATATTGTATGTGAACAATACTCATTAATTTACAATTACTTATAAAAACTTTATTTTCATGGCATGTATTATATAGAGATACCAATTATTTTAGATGTGTTACATAATATATATGTTATACATATATTAAATTAAGGAGTATTATTGGAGATATAAATGACTCATAATAATTTAATAAATGATACAATAGCTCTTGTAACTGACAGTATTGATGTTCAAGGTTATTTTGATAATATAAGAAAATCAATTGTTGAAATAACAAAAGAACAGATATTGAACAATGTATTAGCATCTAGTAATGAATATAAACACAATGAAAGTGATAATGTACAATTGTTAAAAGCAATACAACCTATGGCAAATGAACAACTAAGTAAGGATATAGATAAATTATCCGAAGTATTTGAAGATATAAATGTTCTGAAAATGTTTATAGATAATCTATTAAAAGATAATAAAGATAAAAATGAAGATATATCAGATGATGATGAAAACAAAATTATTGAAAAAAGAGGAAATCTAATAATAGAAGATAATACAGTATATGAGGTAGACGAGAAGTGTAAAGCAAATATTAATTCAAATAGTAGTGAAAAGAAAGCAAATACTGATATTTTAGCTTTATTATTTTATATGATATTGAATTAACGTATCTTTTAATCTTAAATAGAATAAATAGGGGGTTTGCCTAATACCCCCATTATTCTATAGCAATTTAATACCCACCATCATTACCCATCATCATAAGTAAAAGCATGAGCATAAGCATATTGTTATCCATAAAGCCACCCATGCCAGAACCACTGCCCATATTTCCGCCGCTAAGTAATAATAATAACATAAGTAACATCATATTATTACTGCCGCCACCTAAAAAATTATTAGCTGTCACATCGCTCATAGTTTGCCTCCATAAATCCTTTCTTAACATTTTATGTTATAAGGCTTGTTTCCTATGTATATTTAATTCAAAAAGTTATTTTATTCTTCATTAAATCATATACCTTTTAGTAATAGAATAAAATATAATAATTAAGATATTGAAGTTATATTTAATTAGATTACAACTAGTTAATTATGCAAATATCTAAATTAGAAATAAGGTGATTTATGAAAAATAAACAGAAGCTATTAATGTCTTTTTTGGTAAGAAATATGATGAATAAAAGTAACAATAAAGTATGTAGCGAAGAAATGCTAAATACTAATGCTGATAAGCATGTACAAGTAATTGTTAATTGTAGCAAAAACAATGAGTTTGAAAAAGAGTTTGAAAAAATTGGTATAGTGAAATACAAGCTTCCTATGATTAATTCCTATGTTCTTGAGTTGCCAGAAAAATATGTTGTTGAATTAAAAGGAATTCAAGGCGTTGAAACTGTTGAAAATGATGCACTTATTACTGCTCAGATGGATGTTGCAAGGCAAACAATTAATAGCTTATGGGCTGATAGTGTTGGATTGACTGGTAGAGGAATTGGAATAGCAGTTGTAGATACAGGCATTTATCCTCATAAAGATTTAGTACTTAGTAGAAATAGAATAATAGGATTCAAAGATTTTGTCAATGAAGTAGAATATCCATATGATGATAATGGACACGGAACTCATGTGGCAGGAATAATAGCTGGAAATGGAACAGAAAGTAATGGGAAATATAGAGGAGTAGCTACTGATAGTAATATTATAGGTGTAAAAGTATTGGATAAAGATGGTGCAGGTAATATATCTGATGTGCTTGCAGGAATTCAATGGATTTTAGATAATAGAAAAAGATATAATATTAGAATAATTAATTTATCTGTAGGAATGAAAGATGTAGAAGGTGAAAAATCAGCACTGGTAAGAGGTGTTAATGCAGCATGGGATAATGGATTAATAGTAGTTGCAGCAGCAGGAAATAATGGACCAGATGCCAGTACGATAACTACTCCAGGGATAAGTAGAAAGATTATAACAGTAGGTTCATCAGATGATGGAGAAACAGTTAAAATAATGGAAGACCTTATTTCTGATTATTCTGGTAGAGGGCCAACAAAAGAATGTATTAAAAAACCAGATGTTGTAGCACCAGGTTCTAATATTATTGCATGTAGCACTAATAAATCATATAAACCAAAAGAAAAGTATTATCCAAATAAAGATGTTGGATATATAAAAAAGAGCGGAACATCTATGGCAACCCCAATGATTAGTGGATGTATTGCCTTATTATTATCAAAATATCCTAATATGACACCGAAAGATATAAAAATAAAGTTAAAAGATTCTACCAATGATCTTGGATTTTCTCAAGAACAGCAAGGGTGGGGGTTAATAGACATAAAGAAATTACTTGATAGATAGAAATTTTCCTTACAATATTAAAGGTAGTACTTGTGCTATATACACTATCAATTACACTAGACTATAAAAAAGGGGCTTATTAAGCCCCTATTTTATAGTCTTTAATTTAATGATGGCTTAGTAATTGCCACCCATATTACCCATACCACCAAACATAATCATAAATAACATTAAGAAGAAAAATAGACTGTTTTCTGCAAAAGCACCTTTTCCACCACAGCTACCGCCTTCGTTAAACATAAGTAAGAAGAAAAATAAGAAAAACATATTACTAGAATTTGATTGCATAGTAAACCTCCTCTTAGAATAAGTTAAATAAATCCTCAGTTATCATTACTTAATTGCATATTACTTTTATATGAAATTCATAATAAATTAAATATAATCTAAATACTATATATAGCAAACTTGGTATCTATATATTGTATAAATGATTTATAATATGTAATTATGAAATTCTCATAAAGTATAATACATATTATGAGGAAAGGAGATAATATGTGTTTGTTCGTTTTATAAGAAAATTAAACGACTTAGTTTATCTAAATCATTAATAAATTCATCGTTAAATATGAAGCTGTTATCATCATCAATTAGAAGAATAAATAATAACAATAAAATAAATATATCATCATCATCATGATTAGCAGTAGTTTTTTTTGTACTAGCGCTCTTTGCATTTAAAAATTTTTTAGGGATATCTTCTAAACTATAAAAGGTTCTTATATTTTCAATCAAGTCAATCAACCTTTCTTGGTCTAATGATATAATTTAATGAGTTTATATATAACGTATTAAATCATAGTATATATAAAATAGTTCTTATTAATAAATTTATGTGAATATAATATATGTTATTACTTTAATATAGTATTAATCAAATAACGTGGTTTCAATGCTACTACATAAGTTATAGCAAACATAAGAAAATAGTTTATGTAATTAAACATACTTAATTAGGAGGTATTGACAATCTAAGTATAATCGTATACAATTATACCATAATTGAATATATATAATGATATATGCATATAAATAATTTATCAATACATATTTAGATTTACTATAAAAATTTTATAAGCGCAGATATATATTATTTAGATGCTTATACAATATCATATAATAACTCATATATAAATTGGGTTAATATATATTTTTGCTTCTATATGGTAAATTTAGAAAGCGTTAAAGAGTTAAGTTTATATGGAATATTGGACGAGGAGGAAATAACAATGGGCTATAATTTAACACAGAAAATTATAAAGGATCATTTAGTTAAAGGCGAAATGATTACAGGAACAGAGATTGGTATTAGAATAGACCAGACACTAACTCAAGACTCTACTGGTACTATGGCATATTTGCAGTTAGAAGCAATGGAGATAGATAAAGTTAGAACTAAGAAATCCGTTGCATATATTGATCATAATATGTTACAACAAGGATATGAAAATGCTGATGACCATAAATATATTCAGACAGTTACTCATAAACATGGCGTTTATTTCTCTAGACCGGGTAATGGTATATGTCATCAAGTTCATTTAGAAAGATTTGGAGTTCCAGGAGAAACATTGTTAGGTTCAGATAGTCATACACCAACAGGTGGTGGGATTGGAATGCTTGCAATAGGAGCAGGAGGTCTTGATGTTGCTGTAGCTATGGGCGGCGGAACGTATTATATAACAATGCCGAAAGTAGTTAATGTTAAACTAACTGGAAAACTAAAACCATTTGTGACAGCAAAAGATATTATACTTGAAGTTCTAAGAATTATGTCTGTTAAAGGTGGAGTTTCAAAAGTTATAGAATATACTGGTGAAGGTGTTAAAACTCTTAGTGTTCCAGAAAGAGCAACAATAACTAATATGGGGGCTGAACTTGGAGCAACAACTTCAGTATTCCAGAGTGATAATGTAACTTATGAATTTCTAAAAGCACAAGATAGAGAGATAGTATGGAAAGAACTACTACCTGATAATGATGCTGTATATGATGAAACTATAGAAATTGATCTTAATGAACTAGAGCCACTTGTTGCAATGCCTCATAGTCCAGATAATGTGGAGAAAGTAGCTAATCTAAAAGATCTTAAAGTCAATCAAGTCTGTATAGGAAGTTGTACTAATAGTTCGTATCTTGATATGATGAAAGTAGCAAAGATACTAAAAGGTAATACAGTACATCCTGATGTAAGCCTTGTTATTGCACCAGGCTCTAAGCAAGTGCTTAATATGTTAGCACAAAATGGTGCTTTAGCTGATATGATAGGAGCAGGAGCTAGAATATTAGAATCTGGTTGTGGACCATGTATAGGCATGGGGCAAGCACCAGCTACAGATGCAGTTACACTTAGAACCTTTAATCGTAATTTTAAAGGACGTTGTGGTACAGTATCTGCTGGAGCATACTTACTTAGCCCAGAAACAGCAGCAGTTAGTGCTATTCAAGGAGTATTAACTGATCCAACTACTTGCAATACTGACATTCAAGTTATTATTCCAGATAAATTTTTAATTAATGATAATATGATAGTTGCACCTGCAAAAGATGGTGACAAAGTGGAAGTTATTAAAGGCCCTAATATTAAGCCATTTCCACTTAATGAAGAATTAAAAGATAATGTAAATGGTAAAGTATTAATCAAAGTAGAAGATAATATTACAACAGACCACATTATGCCATCTAATGCAAAATTGCTTCCATTTAGATCAAATATTCCACATTTGGCTAATTTCTGTTTAACTCCTTGTGACGAACAGTTTCCTGCAAGAGCAAAAGAAAATAATGGTGGAATGATTGTTGGTGGAGATAATTATGGTCAAGGATCAAGTAGAGAACATGCAGCACTTGTGCCACTATATCTTGGTATAAAAGCTGTTCTTACAAAAAGTTTTGCCAGAATACATAAAGCAAACTTAATTAATTCAGGAATATTACCACTTACATTTTCTAATAAAGATGATTACGATAATATTAGTGTTAATGATGAATTAGTAATGGATAACACTATAGAGCAAGTAAAAAAAGATAAAATCATTGTACATAATAAAACTAAAAATGTAGATTATGTTATGGATGTAGATTTATCAGATAAAGAGCTTAATATGATTATAGCTGGTGGGAAAATTAATTTTATTAAAAATATGAATTAAATCACGGATATTATTTAGTAAATATTAGTATATTTTAGGAGGATAATTAAATGGATTATATAAGTAAATTTGAGAAGTTAATTAATGAACAGATTGATAGGGTTAAGATGATGAAACAACAAGGAGACTTCATTAATTATGATGAACTGGATAAATTAATTATTGGTGTAGTAGGAGGAGACGGTATTGGACCTGCTATTACAGCACAGGCACAGAGAGTATTAGAATACTTATTAGCTGACAAAGTTAAAAGCGGTAAAATTGAGTTTAAAGTAATTGATGGTTTAACAATTGAAAATAGAGCTAAAGTAAATAAAGCAATACCAGATGATGTATTAGAAGAATTGAAAAAATGTCATGTTATATTAAAAGGTCCAACAACAACTCCAAGAAAAGGAGATAAGTGGCCTAATATAGAAAGTGCTAATGTAGCAATGAGAAAAGAACTTGATCTATTTGCTAATGTAAGACCTGTAAAAGTACCAGAAAAAGGTATTGACTGGACATTCTTTAGAGAAAATACTGAAGGAGCTTATGTACTAGGTAGTCAAGGAATTAATATTGACGAAGATATTGCAATAGACTTTAAAGTAATTACAACTGGTGGTGCAGAGCGAATAGCTAGAGCTGCTTTTGATTTTGCTAAGAAAAATGGTAAAAAGAGAGTAACAGTTGTAACTAAAGCTAACGTAGTTAAAACAACAGATGGTAAATTTCTAGAAGTCTGTAAAGAAGTTGCAAAAGATTATGAAGGTATTGAGGTAGATGATTGGTATATTGATATTATGACAGCTAAGTTAGTTGATGAGAAGAGAAGAACACAATTTGAAGTAATGGTACTTCCTAACTTATATGGTGATATTTTAACAGATGAAGCTGCTGAGTTCCAAGGAGGAGTAGGGACGGCTGGTAGTGCTAATATTGGTAAAAAATATTCTATGTTTGAAGCAATACATGGCTCAGCTCCAAGAATGGTTGAAGAGGGCAGAGATATCTATGCAGACCCATCAAGTATAATAAGAGCAGGAGGAATGCTTCTTAATCATATCGGGCATGTAGAAGAAGCTGATAAGTTATTTAAAGCTCTAGAAATATGTAATGAAGAACAAGAACATGTTATTACAGGAAGAGATACAGGTTCTACAAGTGAAGAATTTGCAAATTATTTGATGAAAACGATTGAAAAATTATAGAGAAAATGTATAATATATATGTTACATTACAATTGCTATAAAATAATTAAGATAAAGTATAATTTAATTATATAAAATCTTTGCTTTACAATGGACGAAAATTGTAATATATTAAAGAAAATAAGTGTAATATATATAGTATGCACAATTAATAGCTATAATAATATATTAATGTGTAGCCTATAAATAAGAGGAGGCACATCAGTGAGCGAGTATAATCTTCATGAAGAAGTAACAGATAAATACTCATTAAGAGGCAGAGTGTTTAATAAAATGAGAGAAGATATATTAAAAGGTAGATATAAACATAATGAACCTCTTAAAGAAACACAGATTTCAAGAGAATTAGGAGTGAGCAGAACTCCTGTTAGAGAGGCAATAAGACAGCTTGAATTAGAAGGTTTAGTTACAATTATACCTAATAAAGGTGCAGTTGTTTCTGGAATAGATGCAAAAGATATTCAAGATATATATGAAATTAGGTCTTTAATTGAAGGTTTGTCTGCCAAATGGGCAACTAATAATATTAATGATGAACAATTAGAATTACTTGAAGAAATTGTTTATTTATCAGAGTTTCATTATAAAAAAGGTCATCTTGAGCAACTATATGAATTAGATACTAAGTTTCATGAGGTTTTATATCAAGCTTCACATAGTAAAATATTAAAACATGTTTTATCAGATTTTCATCATTATGTACAAAGAGTAAGAAGAGCTTCAATATCTTCTGCTGAAAGAGCTAGAAAGTCAGTAGAAGAACATAAAGCAATAGTTGAAGCTATTAAGTCAAAAGATGAAAACAAAGTAGAAGAATTAACTAATCTTCATGTTAAAAACACACTTAAAAATGTTGTGGATCATAAATTAATGAATATTATAGATGAGAAAACCCAAAATTAAGGGTTTTCTTTTATTGGTAAATGGGAGAATATAAAAATGGATAAGCTTATATTATATTTAATAGGTATATTTTTTGTTATAAGTGGCATTGACTATATATTAGGAAATCCATTAAAACTAGGAAATAAATTTGAAGAAGGAATTAAGACAATGGGTGCATTAGGTTTAGGTATGATTGGAATTTATTCGTTAGCACCTGTGTTATCAGATATATTATCTACAGCAATAATGCCTATAAGTAAATTATTTCATTTAGACCCATCTATTTTTCCTGCTATGCTTTTTGCTATTGATATGGGAGGCTATCAAATGGCAGATGCAATAGCCATTAATCAAGATATAGGAATGTTTTCTGGGATTATTATTGCTTCTACTTTAGGAGCAACTATTAGCTTCACTATACCTGTTGCTTTAGGAATAATTTCAAAAGAAGAACAGAAATATTTTGCAAAAGGTGTTATGATTGGAATTATAACAATTCCTATTGGGTGTTTTATTGCAGGTTTATGGTTACATATTAATATAATTATACTTTTAAAAAACCTTATTCCAATGTTTATATTTGCTTTTATTTTAGTGATTGGATTATTAGTTATACCTAATAAATTAATGAGAGCATTTAACGTATTTGGTAAATTTATTATGGGGTTAAGTGTTATAGGACTTCTATTACAAGGGATAGAACAAGTATTTGGGCTAAAAATGGTTGCAGGGCTTGAACCACTATCAGAAGCTATGGTTATTGTAGGTAGAATTGCTTTTATATTAGGTGGAGCTTATCCTATGATTGAGTTAATTAATAGATTATTTAAAAGTAGTTTTGAGAAAATTGGTAATAAATATGGAATTAATTCTATTTCTATTGTAGGAATACTTGGTAATCTAGCTAGTAATTTATTGATCTTTGGTACATTTAAAGAAATGAATCCAAAAGGTAAAATAATATGTAGTGCTGTAGGAGTTAGTGGAGCATTTGTTTTCGGGGGGCAGCTTGGATTTGTACTAGGAATTGCACCTAAGATGATAAGTGGTTTTATTATAGCCAAATTAACAGCAGGAATATGTAGTATAATATTGGCTAGTTTACTATATGAAAAAGGTGAAGTTAGTATATGAGTAAAGATAACAATGAGAAATTTTCTATCTGTTACGACAATAATATTTGTAATTTTCATAAATACACATTTTCACCAGCAATTTCTTTTGAATTTTATGATTTGCATTCAGAAGATACTGTAGGCGGACAACATAAAGCAATGAATCTATTTAGAATTGATTTTACTAAAGTTGGAAGATTTGAATGTGAATTTCCTGACCACACTTTCTCATTTAGAGGAGAAAATGAGATTACTATGATGGCTACCGAGGAAAATGAAAAATGGATATTAGGATCAAGTTTTCCTTTAGATGTATATATAGGGTGTGCACTTCTAATAAAACTAGATAAAATAAGTAATGAGGACAAATTATTTCTTGAAAAATTCCATATAGATATTTCAGAATTAATTTCTACGATGAACTTAAATAATAAGTGGTATAAGTTTAATGATACTAATAAACTGTTAGATCTCTTTAATGATATCTATAAGGCACACATGATATCTAATGCAGAATTAATTTTGCTAAAAAGTTTAGAAATGCTAGTATTTATTTCTAATAGTGAATTTCATCATAGATTAACGAAAAAAAATAGCCAATATTTTTCTGGTGATCAAGTCAAAAAAGTAAAAACTATACATAGTATAATAACTAAAAACTATAATAAAAAAATATCTCTTGAAAAAATAGTTAGTGAAAACGGAATAGGATATTCCACATTCAATAAAATCTTTAAAAATATATATGGTGAATCACCGTATCAATATCTAAAAAAAACACGCATGAACTTTGCAGCCCAAAAGCTACATGAATCAGAATTAAGTATTTTAGAAATAGCAGTATGTGTTGGATATAGTAATCCAAGTAAATTTTCAGATGCTTTTAAATCTATTTTTGGATTATTACCTAGCACATTTCGTAAACAAAAAAACGGAATGGAGTAGTAAAAGCAGTAATGGAGTAGAAAATGAGAATCATAATCATTAAGATAAAGGTGGTTGGTCTTTTGACTAACCACCTATAATTTTATAATTAGGAGGAAAATATGAAAAAATTTATAGCAATATTCTTAATGATTTTATTATTAGTAAGTGTAACAGGGTGTAATTCTAATAATATAAGTGAGGTTAATAAAAAAACACAAGAGACAATATTAAAAGTAGGTGCAATAACTGACTTTAAATCATCTAGAGAGGGGCTTACTTTGATCAGCGATTCTCTTGTAGGAATGGATGATAAGTATAACGCAACTTCTGGATTAGTTAATAAATGGGATGTTAATAAGGATGCTACAGAGTATGTATTGTACTTAAAAGAAAATATAAAGTTCCATGATGGATCTTTATTCGATGCAAAATCATGTGAATATAGTATAGAGACGTTGGGAAAACAATTTATGTGTACATATATTAACATGCTAGAAACTACAGAAATAGTAGATGAGTACATATTAAAAATTAAATTCAAGTCATCAAATTTAGGTTTTCCAAAAGAGCTTATGAAAATTGTTGCTCTTCCTGTGGGTTCTGTAGATGAAGATGGCAATATAACTAATTTCAATGGAACTGGACCTTTTGAACTTAATGAATATGAAAAAGATGTTGAAGCTACATTAGTTAAGAATGAGGATTATTGGGATGAAGATATAAGTTCAGATATACAAAAAGTAAAATGGATTGTAATAGCTGATCCTGATGCTAGAGTTATGGCGTTGGAAAGTAATCAAGTTGATATAATTGGATATACGGAACACTATTCTTCTATACCTTATTCAAATATTGTTTCATTAATAAACAATGATAAGTACCAATCAATTGTAGAAGATAAAAATAATTACACTTCTGTTAGAGCAATAGGAATGAATTGGAAAAAAGGTTTTCTAGCTGATATTAATTTACGTAGAGCTTTGGAACATGTAATTGATCGAAATAAATTAGTTGAAACAGTGTTTTTTGAAATTCCAAATCCATGTGGTCACATTATGAATCCAAAATTTGATGATGGTTCTAATAAAGTAGAAGAATTCAAGTATGATATTGAATTAGCGAAAGAAATATTAGAAAAAGCTGGATATAAATATGAAAAAGAGATTCTAAGAAAAGATGGTAAAGCTATCAAATTAGACTACGTCTGTAATTCATTGCCAGAAGATAAAGATATTGCAGTGTTTGTTCAATCAGAGCTTAAAAAGATTGGTATAACAGTTAATATAGTCGCATTGGAAACAGAACAGGCTTATCAACATATTCAAAATGGAGAATATGATTTAACAATAGCTACTCCTTGGTTTGAACCTACAGTAAATACGATATCTTTCTATGGGCTAGAAGATAATTATTCTATGTTTGGTTTAGGATTAGGTATTAATGAACAAGTAAAAGCTTATGGTCAAGAAGTCATTAGTGCTAAAAATGAGTCTGAGTTTAAATTAGGAATTGACAGGTTATGGAAGGCTAGCTATGAAGCATGTACTTCAATACCTCTTTTTACTGGATATAGATATGCGATTCATAATGGGAAATTTACAGGTTTTCAGTTTGATTATAACTACTTTAAAATAGATTTTTCAGAAGTTAGAGAGAAATAAACAATGATGTCAAATTTAATTAAGAAGATTATTTTTATTGTCCCAACTCTAGTATTTATATCATTATTATCTTTTGCATTACTGTATTATTCACCTGGTGATACTTCTACTCGTATTTTAAGAGAAAAAAGTCAAACTATGGCTGTTTCTTCAAGCTATATACAAGAGTTCTCAGAAAAAAAGGGATTGAAAAAAGATTTTATGAAAATGTATTTAGATTGGATAAGTAATGTTGGTAAAGGAGATCTAGGAGAATCTTATCTGGACGGAGAAAGTGTAAACAATAAAATTTCTAAGGCTATTGGAAAAACACTAATAATTGTCATAATAGCCTTACTAGTTTATTTCTTGCTTGGTACTACTGTAGGAATACTTTCTGCAGTTTATAGAAATAGTCTATTAGATAAATTAGCTAGATGGTGGTCTGTATTATCTATGTCAATTCCAGTTTTTTGGATAAGTTTATTTATTGTATGGCTATTAAGTGTTAAATTTGGAGTACTAAAGATTGCGGGTAATAGAAATAACAGTTGTTTAATTCTACCAGGTGTACTGATGGGTGTTATTTCTTCTGGAAATTTAATTACTATTGTAAAACATAAAACATTACTTGTTCTAGACGAACAATTTGTTATAAGCACACGTGCTTTAGGAGTTAAGAAAAGTAAAATCTTGATTTACCACGTATTAAAAAATGTTTTAGCACCTGTTGCGGCGACTTCTACATTGGCTTTTTCAAGTTTTTTGGGCTCAAGTGTTATTATGGAGAATATTTTCTCTATTCCAGGATTTGGAACGTTACTTATGAAAGCTGTGAATTTAAAAGATTACATGGTTGTGGCTAGTGCAACGTTAGTTCTTGGTTTATTGGTTTCAGTAGCAAACATGATTGCAGACATATTCTATAGCTGTCTCGACAGGAGGGGAACAGGGTGAAATCAAAGACAAAAGTTAAAATATCAATTGTGCTAATTTCAATATTTTTCTTGTTTATATTAACTTCAGTGATTATTTTTCCAGAAGCTAATTTAATTAACACAAAAGATTGCTTTGCATCTCCTTCTATGAGTTATCTATTTGGAACAGATCAATTTGGCAGAGATGTTTTTATTAGGACAGTGATAGGATTTAGATATACTTTTATCATCGCTTTATTTGTTCAGATAATATCGTTTGTAATTGGAATAGTTATTGGTATTATTTTAGGCTATTATGGAGGAATATTTGATGAATTATTTTACCATATTTCAAACTTTATATTGAGTTTTCCTATTATTATTCTTGCTATATTAGTGTCTGCATTGACTGGAGCTAATATTTGGTGTCTTATGCTTATAATGATTGTCTGCAATGTTGTATCTAATTCTAAGATTGTAAGAAGCGAAATTAAAATTATAAAGAATGCAGATTATATTAAGGTTTTGCGAGTGCTTGGAGCAAGTGACTTTGTAATAATTAAAAATCATCTACTGAAAAAATGTTTGAAAATGCTATTGCCTACGTTTGCTTTATTAACAGGACATATAATTATTGCAATTTCTTCTTATTCATTTATTGGATTTGGAGTTTCACCTCCTCAGCCTGAGATAGGAAATATGCTAAAAGATTCTTTGCGTTTTATTAATTCTTCGCCTTGGCTAATGATATTTCCTGGGTTATTTCAATTTATTTCTATACTTTTACTGCTAAAACTGTCGGAGAATTGTAAAATACTACTATTAGATTGTGAGGGAAGTTATGAATAAAAATATATTAGAAATTAGAGGGTTAAAAGTAGCTGAAAAAAGAAGAGATAATAATTCTTTTATTGTTAAAGGTGTAGATTTAGCAATTAGAGAAAATACAATATGTTCACTAGTAGGTAAAAGTGGTAGTGGAAAAAGTTTGATTACAGCTTGTATTATGGGAATACTAGCAAGCAATCTATATTCAGAAGGTGAAATACTTTATAGAGATAAAAAACTGCTTGAACTATCGGAAGAACAATTAAATAGAATTAGAGGAAAGCATATAGGAATTGTAATGCAAAACTGTTCTTGCTCATTAAATCCATTGGTGAAGAATGGTAGACAGCTATCTATAGTTCTTAAAGAACATCTATCTAAGAAAGATAGCAGAAGCAAGCAGGCAGAGAAACTATTACGTAATGTCAAATTAGATAATCCAAGATCAGTTATGAATAGATATCCACATGAGCTAAGTGGTGGGATGAAGCAACGATTGTTAACAGCAATAGGAATTGGAGGGGCACCAGAATTGTTAATAATGGATGAACCTACAAAAGGTATGGATGTAATTCTAAGAAATCAGATGGCAGATATGATTTACCAGTTACATAAGAAAACAAATGTAAGTATTTTAATGATTACTCATGATTTAGAATTGGCTTATAACATTTCTCATGACTGTTATGTGATGAATCAAGGAAGAATTACTACTCACGGAGAAACAAAAAAACTATTTGAAACAACAAATGATTGTACTTTAATTGATCTAATAAATGCGCAGAAAATGATGACAGAATTTTTTGCCGTATAGAATTAGTAAGTACAACATTAGTCACTTTTCTTATTAATAGGTGGAGGTATTTATGCTGGAATTAATAAATGTTAGTGTTAATGTTAAGGAAGGATATATTAAGAAAAAGAAAACGATAATTAATGATATTAGTTTTGTTTTAAAAGATGAAAAAGCATTAGGTATAATAGGTAAAAGCGGAAGCGGAAAATCTACTATTGCCAATGCAATTCTAGGGCTTATAAAAAATTCTTCTGGAGATATTATAATAGATGGTAAAATGCATAATCAGTTCAGCCGTATGAAGCGTGCCAAAATGGTACAGCTAGTTACTCAGAATCCAGATAGTAGCTTTGATTCAGATACAACGGTTTTACAAAGTCTCGTAGAAGTAATGAAAATTCATAAGTTATTAACATCTCAAGTATCAGTAGAAGATTTGCTTAGTCCGTTATTAAAAGATGTTGGGCTTGAATCTATTAATCTAAACAAAAGACCTAATTGTTTTAGTGGCGGAGAATTACAAAGGCTAAGTATTGTTAGGGCTTTACTGGTAAAGCCTCATATTATTATATTAGACGAAGTAGAATCTATGCTTGACACAATTACTCGAATACAATTATTTGATACTATAAATAAACTTAGAAAAAAATATTCTCTAAGTTATATTTATATAACTCATGATATTAGAGTTTTACCAAAACTTGTGGATAATATATTGATTCTTAATTCAGGAAGACAGGTGGACTATGGAGCGGTAGAAATACTGTTGACTTCTGAAAATCAATATATAAAAGAGCTGAGAGATAATATAATAATGGAGGTGAAAAATAATGAACAAATTATATAATATGCGTTTTCTTCTAAAATTGGCAGGAAATAAAAAGAAATCATTAATTGCAAGTATTATATTAAGTGTAATTAGCTCTGTTTTTGCTACGCTTATTTATTATATGTTATATAAAGTTATTATTACTCTTATAGATACTAAGATTCAATATGAATATCTATGGAGTTTAAGTAAATATATTACCATTTTTGTTATCATTAATATTGTCTCTAGTGTTCTATCGGGAATATTGTCTCATGTTGCAGCCTTTAACATTCTATACCAAGTAAGGATTAACGTATGTAATCATCTACCTAAGCTTAACATGGGTTTTTTTAACAAAAATACTATAGGAGAAATTAAGAAAACAGTTAATGAAGATGTTGAAAAGTTAGAGTTATTTATAGCTCATCAACTCCCAGATTTAGTAACAGCTATGATTTCTCCAGTTTTAATTATAGGTATTATGATTTACTTTAATGCAGTTCTTGGCATTATTATGGTAATTCCAGTGATACTTGCTTTGATTTCGCAAAAACAGACATACAAACAATATAGCAAGAATATGACAAAGTATAATTATTTTCAGAGGAAAATGAATACGGCTATTATCCAATATGTAAAAGGAATGAATGTATTTAAAGCATTTAATATTTCATCTGTTTCTTTTAATCAATTTAATGATTCTGTAGAAGATCATTACGATTTTTGGATGAAAACAACTAAGCAATCTATGCCTTTTTATGTAAATTATTTATTATTACTAGAATCCGGTACACTTTTTTCTGTTCCTATTGGAGGTTACATGTTAATTAAAGGCTATATTGAATTTGCAGCATTTTTATTAATTATGCTTTTAAGTATTATTTTATTTGAATCCTTTAAGTCATTAATGAGTTTATCTCAAGAGTTAAATATATTGCTAGAAGGAGCAGGAAATATTAGAAAGATAATTGAAACACCAATTTTAGAAGATGGTAATTTGGAGTTGCCTATAGATACTAGTCATGAGATTACATTTAAAAACGTAAGTTTTTCATATGAAAAAACGAAAGTTATTAAAAATCTTAATTTTACAGTTAAGAATAATTCAATAACAGCATTGGTAGGTGCTTCTGGTTCAGGTAAAACAACTATAACACAGCTTATTGGTAGATTTTTTGATATACAACAAGGAAGTATTTCCGTTGGTGGAATCAATATTAAAGAGTTATCAACAAAAAGTCTTATGAATAATATAGCGTATGTTTTCCAAGAAGTTTATTTAATTAAAGATACAATTTATGAAAATATTAGAATGGGAATGGATAAAACAGAAGACGAAATTATAAGTGCTGCTAGGAAAGCACAAATACATGATTATATTATATCTTTACCTAATGCATATAATACGAAAATAGGTAATGGAGGTATAAAACTTAGTATGGGAGAAGCACAGAGAATATCTATAGCAAGGTGTATACTAAAAGACGCTCCCGTCCTTATATTGGATGAGGTAACAGCTTATGCAGATTTAGAAAATGAGAGAAAACTTCAACTGGCATTAGATGAGCTATTAAGAAATAAAACTGCTATTATTATCGCACATCGACTATATACAATTATGAATGTTAATGAAATCCTAGTATTAGAAGAAGGACGAATAGTAGAACAAGGAACTCACGAAGCTTTAATTAATAACAAAGGAATATATAGAAATATGTGGGATAATTATATGATGGAGGATAGCTTATGTATAAAAATATAAAAAAATTGTTAGGTTCTTACTATTATGATTATAAAAAAACAGTTTGCTTATCTATTTGCGATATTTTTATAGGTGCTATCCCTCTTATAATTATGATGTATATTATGATTCAATCTATTGATCAACATAATATAACTGTAATTCAAATAGGTATTTACACTCTCGTATTGCTAGTTTGCTTTATTATTAGGAAAATATTTTTGCAGAAAAATATGTTTAAGCTTCAGAAAATTGGATGTTTAGCTATTAAAGATTTGCGTATTAATATAGGTGACCATCTACAAAAAATTAATTTGGGATATTTTAATCAAAAAAGTTACGGGCATATTATAGGAACTCTTACAACTGAATTACATGATTTAGAAGTTATTTTAACACATCATATTTCAGAAATCTTCAAAATATCATTACTTGGATTTATATTGACTGTTTTTGCATTTGTTATAAGTCCTTATCTAGCAATTTTTCAACTTGCATTAATAGTAATTTCAATTACTATTGTAGCAGTAGGAATGAAAAAGATTGAAGTAGAAGGTAAAAAGAATAAAATAGCAGTAGAAGGTTTAGTTTCTCACGTTGTAGAATATATTGAAGGAATTCGATTATTCAAATCATTTGGTGTTGTTGGAACTAATTTTGAACGATTAAAAAAATCATTAACAGATTTAAAATATAGTAATATCAAAACAGAATTTGCATTAACTCCAAATATTTTTATTGCACGTATATTAATAGATTTATCATTTCCTATGTTTATAATATTGGGGATTCATAGGTTAACTTTGGGACAGATTAGCACAGTTTATTTTATCTCTTTTATTATGATAAATATTGCACTTTCAAGTATATTAAAGGCGGGGTTACCTAGATATGTTTTACTAAGATATTTAACGCTGTCAATAGAGAATTTAATGAGAGTAGAAAATCAAGAAGAAATGTCTTACTTAGAAGATAATGCAAATATTTCTTCTTATGATATAGAGTTTAACAATGTAACTTTTTCTTATGAACAAAATGTTCCAGTATTGCAAAATATTAATTTTGTTGCTAGAAATGGAAAAACAACAGCTCTAATTGGACCTTCTGGAAGTGGAAAAACTACAATTACAAATTTAATTGCTAGATTTTGGGATCCACAAGAAGGATCAGTAATGATTGGAAATAGAGATATTAGTAAGATTAATCCTAATGAACTGTTAAAAAACATTAGTATGGTTTTTCAAGATGTGTATCTTTTGCAAGATACAGTATATGAAAATATTAGAATTGGTAATTTAGATGCAGAAAAAAAAGATGTGATAAAAGCAGCAAAAGTAGCTAATTGTCATAGCTTCATTATGAAGATGGAAAATGGATATGACACAATTGTAGGAGAAGGCGGATTTACTCTATCTGCTGGGGAAAGACAGAGAATTTCTATAGCAAGAGCATTATTGAAGAATGCACCAATTGTTTTGCTTGATGAAGCCACGGCATCTTTAGATGCAGATAATGAAATTGAGATTAAAAATGCTATTAACAATCTTACTAATAATAGAACTGTTATTGTAATAGCACATAGGTTGAATTCAATAAGAGATGCAGATAAAATAATTGTTCTAAAAGATGGTAAGATTCTTGAGTGGGGAAATCATAATAGCTTAATAAATAATAAGAAGTGGTATTATGATATGTATAATCAAATGCAGATTTCAAAGGGGTGGCAAGTATGAAAAATATATTAAAAAATAATGGATTAAAAAGATTGATAGAAATAGCAACAATTAAGAAGAAAACAGTAATAGCTGCAATTGTTTTATTAGTTATATCAGCGTCAGCTTCTTTTTTGCCTTATATCTCAATATATTGTATAGCTTCTGAGATATTAGCAACATTTAGCAATACTTTAGTGGCTCTTAACACAGAGAAAATCTATAAATTTATATGGTTACTTATCATAGGTGGGATAATTAACATACTTAGCTATTTTGCGGCTTTGTGTTTGTTACACAAAGCTGCATTTGAAGCGATTTATAAAATGAAAATAGATGTATTGAGACATTTTACTAGATTACCTCTTGGGTTTTCAATACGAATGGGTAGCGGAAATATTAGAAAAATCCTTGATGAAGATATTGGTAATACAGAAGAATTTTTGGCACATCAATTTCCAGATTTAATATACACTATTGCGTCTTGTGTAATAACAATTGTAATCTTAGTTTGTGTTGACTGGAGATATGGTGCTGTTTGTTTGGCTACTATTTCAATTGGCATATATATACTTGGATTGGCATTTAGGACAGATTCTGCTAAGAAGCATATGCAAGATGTATTTAAAGCCAATGCCGAGATGAATAACTTAGCAGTTGAATATGTGAGAGGAATTTCTGTGTTAAAATTATTTAACACTACATTGGTTACATTTGAAAAATTTTATGATGTTATAAAAAGGTACACAAAATCTGCAATTCAATATACCTTGAAACTAGAGAAAACATTAGCTGCATATACGGTGTTGATTCATAATATATATCTTTTTATGATTCCTATTATTATTTTCCTTGGACGTAGTACAAATGACTATGACGTATTTGTATCAAAAACAGTATTTTATATTGTTGTTGCACCAGCAATAACAGTAACAATGCTAAAGGTGGTTCATCTTATTTCAAAAACTTTTCAGATTCAGTATGGAATACAAAACATGGATAAGGTACTTCAAGAGCCAATTATTAAACCAGTATCCTCGGAGAAAGATTTGATAAATTCTTATGATATAGAATTTAAGAACGTAACATTTAATTATGATAATAATAATAAAACTCCTGCGTTAGATAATGTAAACTTTATATCAAAAAGTAATAAAGTTACAGCAATTGTAGGAGCATCAGGAAGTGGAAAAACGACTATTGCTCACTTAATACCAAGATTTTATGATGTTCAATATGGAAATATAATGATAGGAGGAGTAGACATACGACAGATTGACTTGAATAAGTTAATGACTCTAGTAGGTTTTGTTTTTCAAGATGATTATTTGTTCAAAAAAAGTATAAGAGATAATATTGGTATGGGTCGTGAAGGTGCTACAGGTGAAGAAATTATTGCCGCTGCTAAAAGTGCATATTGCCATGAGTTTATTACTAAACTACCACAAGGATATGATACAATCATTGGCAGTAAAAATGTACATTTATCTGGTGGAGAGAGACAAAGAATTTCCATAGCAAGAGCAATATTGCAAGACAGCCCTATTATTATATTAGATGAAGCAACAGCATTTAATGATGCGGAAAATGAATATCTAATTCAAAAATCTTTTAACAAACTATTAGAAAATAAGACAGTAATCATGATTGCACATCGTTTGAACACAGTAAAAAATGCGGATCAAATTATTGTTATGGATAAGGGAAAGATTGTAGAAGTTGGAGTACATAATGATCTGATAGAAAATAAGGAAATCTATTACTCTATGTGGGAAACTTATAGCCAGGCACAGTTATGGCGTATAGGAGGTAAGGGAAATGAATGAAATTAAGAAATTACTTTATATATCAGATATTAACACAACCAAACTAAAGAAAGCTGTACTTGCAGGTGTAATATCAAATATACTATTTATGATACCTATTATTGTTTCAATTGAGGTATTTATAGAAATTATAAAACCCTTATCAGGAGAAAATGTATCGTGGGATAGGATATGGCTACTTTTCTTAATAGGTATATTAGCAACTGTTATAATGTTTTTGGCATCTATCTATGAACATAGAAAGTCTTATGTTGCTTCTTATTCAGAGGCAGAAAGATATAGAATAAAAGTGGCAGAACACTTACGAAAGCTTCCTATGAGTTTTTTTAATATGAAAGATTTATCAGAAATAACAACTAATATTATGGGAGATTGTGCTTCTATTGAAATGGTTCTTAGTCATATTTTGCCACAAATCATAGCCACAACTATATCTACTACTCTCATAAGTATATGTCTTTTAATCATAGATTGGCGATTAGCTCTATGTGTGATTATTACTATACCAATATCTATAATTGTTATATGGGCTAGTAGAAGAATTCATAAAAATTGGGTAAAGAGACTAACTAATTTAAAGCTTGAACAAGAAGAAGCTATACAAGAATATATCGAAGGAATTAAAGTTGTTAAATCTTGTAGAACTTCTCATAAAAATTTTAAATATATAGATAATATTCTTACCTCTATGAAAAATACCCAGTTAAAAGGTGAAATAATAACAGGATCGTTTTTCTCAGGTGCTCAGATTATTTTACAATTTGGTACTGGTATTACAATTTTTGTTGGAGCTATGCTTTATGTGAATGGACTTGTTAGTCTAATACCAATTTTACTTTTTTGCTTGCTATCTATTAGAATATACGGACCTATTTTAGTTCAGATTGTTTCGTTGGCAGAATTAATGTATTATAGATTTGCCACTGAAAGAATGCGAAAATTACTATTGACTGAGGTAACTTCTGGAGATAAAACAACGGCACTTTCTGATTTTAACATATATGTTGAAGATATATGTTTTGCTTATGCAGAGGAAAGGATAATTGATCATGTGACGATACCTTTTTCTGCCAATGAAATAACCGCAATAGTTGGACCATCTGGTTGTGGGAAAAGTACACTTATAAAATTAATTGCTAGATTTTTTGATGTTGATAATGGAAAAATTCTTATTGGGAATAATGATATAAGTGAAATGAAGCCAGAACATCTTATGAAATATATTAGTATGGTTTTTCAAGATGTAGTCTTATTTGATGATACTGTATATAACAATATTAAAATAGGTAATAATAATGCTTCGGAAGAAGAAATTATAAAAGCCGCAAAATTAGCTGGCTGTGATAGCTTCATAGAGAACTTACCTAATGGGTATAATACATTGCTTGGAGAAAATGGTAGTAAACTATCTGGTGGTGAACGACAAAGAATTTCTATCGCAAGAGCGTTACTTAAAGATGCACCAATTGTAATATTGGATGAGGCAACATCTTCTTTGGATCCTAGAAATGAAAGTATCGTTCACAAAGGAATTTCTAAGCTTATTAAAAATAAAACTGTTATTGTAATAGCCCATAAATTACGTACTATTGAAAACGTAGATAAAATTGTAGTGCTAAAAGATGGTAAAGTTGAAGAAATAGGTAGACATGAAGAGTTAATGAAAAATAATGGATTATATAAAAAATTATATACTCTTCAAGATGAAAGTTCCAAGTGGAGCGTTAATGCATGAATAGGTGAACCAAGAAATAATTGAAAGTCGATAATCTATGCAGCCATAACATATAGTATTATATTTGAAATAACAATATATAGTTTTTTATATTATTGCATGGCTGCAAGATTTTATGATCTAACTCAGTAATAGTTCCCACTGTTCATATAATGATTCCAAGCTTTCTTCATGTTTTACTTTCTCATTATGGAGTTCTGAAGCTTTTTCTGCATTAGTATATACTTCTTCAAGACATAGTTTATCATCAATAGATTCTATAAGTTCTTCTAACTCATGAATATCATTTTCTAAGTTTTTAATTTTACTTTCTAGTTTTCTCTTATTTGCTTGTTCTTCTTTATTTTTTAGCCAATCATTTTTAGTGGTAGTAGAAGTAGATTTAACAGTACTTGATTTAGATTTAGTGATATCATTTTCTAGTTCAAGTTTTTGTTTCTCTTCTTCTAGTTTTTTTGTTATAAAGTAATCATAATTTCCAAGATAACTATTAAATATATCTGGTGTTAATTCTAATACACGAGTAGATACTTTATTAATAAAATAACGGTCATGTGATATAAATAACACTGTTCCAGTATAATTGCTAATAGCACTTTCAAGAATTTCTTTTGAAACAATATCAAGGTGATTTGTTGGCTCATCAAGTAGTAAAAAATTAGCATTTGATAGCATTAGTTTAGCAAGTGTTAGTCTGCCTTTTTCTCCTCCACTTAGAGTAGAGATTTTCTTAAACACATCGTCACCAGTAAAAAGAAAAGCGGCTAGAGTATTGCGGATGTGACCTACATTCATATTTGGATATGCATCTGATATTTCTTCAATAAGATTATAATTAGGATTAAGAGTAGTGTGTTCTTGATCATAATAACCTATCTTAACTTTTGCACCAGAAATAATATCTCCATTATCAGTACCAATTTGATTAGTTATCATACGAAATAGAGTAGTCTTGCCTGTACCATTATCACCAATTAGAGCCACTTTTTCTCCTCTTTTAATATTAAAATTAATATTAGAAAATAGATGCTTATCATCAAATGATTTTGAAATATTATTTGCAGTAAGTACATCATTTCCACTTATAATACGAGGAGAAAGTACAAGGTTCATTTTATCATTAATAGTTATAGGTTTATCAAGTACTTCAATTTTATTTAGTTGTTTTTCTCTACTTTCAGCTCTCTTAATAGATTTTTCTCTATTATAAGACCTAAGTTCTTTAATAACTTCTTGTTGGCGTTTTATTTCTTTTTGTTGATTTGCATAATGTTTCATTTCTATTTCTCTATTAATACTTTTGTGTTTTATATAAAAACTATAATTTCCATTATAGACATTAGAATGAGTGTTTTCTAATTCCACAACTTTAGTTACTATTTTATCAAGAAAATAACGGTCATGAGATATTATAATAAGTGTGCCGTTATAATTACTCAAAAAACCTTCAAGCCATTCACAAGCTTTAATATCTAAATGGTTAGTAGGTTCATCTAATAGTAATATATCAGGGCTTTCTAATAAGATTTTTGCAAGAGCAACCCTTGTTTTTTGTCCACCAGATAAAGTGGAAATAAGGCTATCAAAGTCATTTTCTGTAAAACCTAGACCAGTAAGTACACCCCTTATATAACTTTTATAACCATAACCGTTATTAGCTTCAAAAGTATGTTGTAGATTAGAATATGATTTCATTAATTGATCATATTCGTCGCTACCTTCTAATATATTTGCCATTTTATTTTCAAGTTCTCTAAGAGAATTTTCCATTTCAATAATATGTTTACAAGTTAAAAGCATTTCGTCAAAAATTGTTTTATTAGTTGATAGTACACTATGCTGAGATAGATAACCAAGTTTTGCTGAATTATTTATAATAACTTGTCCAGAATCTGCTTCTAATTCTTTTGTTATAATCTTGAATAATGTTGATTTTCCAGCTCCGTTAATTCCTACTATAGCAGTCTTTTCCCCTTTTTCTAACTGAAAACTAACATTATCAAGGACTGTATCTGTTATATATGATTTGCATATATTTTTACATGATAAAATCATAGTTACCTCCTGTGATAAAAAAGTTGCTTATATAGTCTTTAATATAATATCACTTATGATCAGTTTTGAAAAGTAATGTGAAAAATTAATTAAATAGTTGCTATACTTAACCAAGACGTGGCATATTTGTTTAAAAATAAATAATTATGGATAATACTTTAATAGATATTTTGGTATAATAGTATTTATAAAGATAATAGACGTATTATATAAAACATAATAAAATAGTTTTATAAGGAGATGATGACTTGAGTAGAAATGCAGATTATATGAAAAGATTAAGGAAAGCTCGTGTAGAGAGAAAGCAATGTATAAGATGTGGAAAGCCATTATCACAAGAAACACTAATTAGAGGTGTTAAGCAATGTGAATCTTGTCTTGAATATCAACATAGAAGAAAACTTGGTCAAATAAGTTCAAAAGTAAATACAACATATTTCTATAATAGACAGCATAAAAAAGATGAAATAAAAAGAAAAAAATTAGGTGATTTTATGATAAAAAATAAGATTACTATAAAAGACTTAGCAAAAAACTCAAACTTATCTCAGAGAACTATTCAAAGAATATTATATACTGAAGGAAACTATACAAAAAAAACAAAAGATGCAATTAATAATTATCTAGGTGAAGAGATATTATAATAGAAATTTATTAATGAAAGTGATGTAAAATTACATGTTTTATGTTATAATTTAGTAGATGGATTGTATACAATAAACAGAATGAAAAATAATAAATTAGAATGTAATTTTGACTCATTATAAATAAGAATTATCATGTTTTGCACAATATAATAAGATATAGTGTGTTATAAGGTTCAAAATAATGTATCAAAGATTGGGGACAGATTATATGGAAGAAAAGAAAATTTCAACAGCAGTTATTAAAAGATTACCTAAGTATTATAGGTATTTAGGGGATCTAATGGAAAATGATATTATAAGGATATCGTCTAAGGAGTTAAGTCAAAGAATGGGTGTAACAGCTTCACAAATTAGACAAGACCTTAATAATTTTGGTGGTTTTGGACAACAAGGTTATGGATATAATGTAGAATATTTATATAACGCTATAGGAAAAATATTAGGTTTAGAAAATAAATACAATACTATAATTGTAGGAGCGGGTAATCTTGGACAGGCATTAGCTAATTATACTAATTTTGACAAAAGAGGTTTTGAAGTAAAAGGTCTTTTTGATGTTAATCCAAGATTAGTAGGTATTACTGTAAGAGGAATTGAAATAAAAGACTTAGACGAAATGGAAGATTTTATAAAAGAAAATAATATTGATATTGCTGTTCTTACATTACCTAAACAAAAAGCACCTAAAATAGCTAATGATTTAGTTAATTATGGAATAAAAGGAATATGGAATTTTGCACCTGTTGATTTAAAATTATCTAATAAAGATGTTATAGTTGAAAATGTTCATCTATTAGATAGTTTAATGACGCTTTCTTACAACATTAAAGAGCAATATAATTAGTAAAGTTATATTTAGCTATTACATATAAAACGAAATGTGGAAGTAATAAAATCAACGAAGCCGAAGCTATTATAGCTTATAATTGGAAGATAGACTGATTTAGTAAGGAGTACTAGGTATAATTTGCCTTAGTAACTAACTAAAATTAGTCTATCTTCCTTCTAGTATTACATTAAATATTAATTAAAAATATTTAGTTATATAATCTATGATTATTATACTCTATAGAATCTATAGATTTAATACGATATAATTAGTGTAATAACTGGTTTAATCTTATATTAGTATCCCATGTAAATATTGTAATTAAGTTATTTACATATCTTATAAATGGATTTTAATAAGGAGGTTTCCTATAAATAATATTAGGGGAGGTTGTGAAAGAATGTTTTTTAATAAATCAAAAAGTGAAGAACCTATTAAAATAAATAAAAAGGTACATATATTAACACTTGATAGTAGATGGCATGAACTATTTAAAGGTAAGAAATCAAGAAAAATATCTGAACTTGAAAAAAAGCTTAATAAATTAATGGGGGAACAAGGGCAATTAACAAATGACTTAAAAGAGTATTCTCTTCTTAAAAAAAAGCTAATGTCAGATATTATGGATAATATGAAGGATGCATTTGAAGAAGAAGATAATTATGCAATAAAAGAAATGGATAAAAGCAAGAAATATATTAATGATATTAAATCAAAATTAGAAAAAATAGAAGGTAGAATAGAACTAGTACCAGAAGAAATTGAAAAAATTAATAAAGAGCTTCTTGGATATAGTATGCAAGATTGTTATATGAGAATGTTTTCAACGAAAAGTGAATTGGATGAGTTAGAACAGTGGATTGAGCAAGTTAGAGTAGAATTGAAAGATAAAGTAGTAAGGAAAACAGTACTTAAAGAAGAGTACGATAAGTTATACTCTTATATGCATGATCTAGTAGGTTATGAAATAATAGAACAATATGATAATAGATATTTAGGAGCAAAGAAATGATAAAAGGAATTGGGAATGATATAATAGAGATTAATAGAATAGAAGAAGCTATTAAAAACAAAAGATTTCTACAAAAATATTTTACATGTAAAGAAAATATGTTGTTTGAAGATAGAAATTATCAACCACAAACTATAGCAGGTAATTTTGCCGTTAAAGAAGCAGTTGCAAAAGTTTTGGGAACAGGTTTTGTTGGTTTTTCTCTTATTGATATAGAAGTTCTTAGAGACGAAAAAGGAAAACCTTATGTTAATTTATATAATAAAGCAAAAGAAATAGCTTCTGATATTAATATTACCAATATACATGTATCATTATCACATTCTAGAACTAATGTAGTTGCAGTTGCAGTTGGGGAGTAATATTCTTCTGGGGAGGGGTTATATATGAAAGTTGTTACAAGTGATCAAATGAGGGAAATTGATAGGTATACAATTGAAGAACTAGGAATTCCAGGTATAGTATTAATGGAAAATGCAGCTATGTCTATTGTAAGTGAAACTATAGATATTGTTAAGAATACAACAAAAGTAGTAGTATGTTGTGGTATAGGCAATAACGGTGGAGATGGATTTGCAATAGCAAGAATACTAAAGTGTAATAATATAAATGTGTCAATTGTTTTAATAGGTGATAATACTAAGATTAAAGGCGATGCAAAGATTAATTATGAAATAGCTAACAATCTTAATATAGAAATTTTTGAATATAATAATATAGAACATAATAAGAAATTAAGTGATATTATATCTAATTGCAATGTAATATATGATGCCATATTTGGAACTGGTATAAGAAGAGATATAGAAGGAATTTATTATGATGCAATTAATATAATTAATAAATCTCATGCATATAAAATTTCAGTTGATACGCCTTCTGGAGTAGACGTTGATAATGGTCATATTAAGAAGATTGGTGTATACGCTAATAAAACAATTACATTTTGTTTGCCAAAAGCAGGGTTGTTATTATTTCCAGGAGCTGAATATGTAGGAGAATTAGTAGTAGCAGATATTGGAATACCTTTTGTTTCATTAGATAGAATCAATACTAATATTAGTATTATGGATGATTTTTCATATAGATATCATATGCCTGTTAGAAAGCAAATGTCACATAAAGGTTGTTATGGTAAAATATTAATTATTGCAGGAACACACAATATGATAGGTGCAGCTATAATGTCAACTCTTGCAGCATATAGATGTGGAGCAGGATTAGTTAAGGCATTTACGGATAAAAACGCTTCAACTGTAATTTCATCATGTGTGCCAGAAGCTATTGTAGAATCATATTCTAGAGAAAATGATACGTTATTACAAGAAGATAGAAAAAAATTGATAGATATGATAAAATGGGCTGATACTGTTGCAATTGGACCAGGGCTTTCTAATGATTCTATAACAAGAGAATTGTTGGAGATAGTTATTGCTAATTGTGAAAAAACAGTTGTTATTGATGCAGACGGTATTAATGCATTGGCAAAAGATTTAGATATACTTAATAAGAGAAAAAGTCAAATAATTATCACACCACATATTGGTGAAATGGCTAGGCTTACTAATTATAATATTAGCACAATTTCTAATAACACATTAACTGTGGCAAAAGAGTTTAGTAAAGAATATGATGTTATATGTGTATTAAAAAGTGCTAGAACTATAGTAGCTACACCTAATGAGGAAGTAATGATTAATGTATACGGTAATGCTGGAATGGCTACAGCAGGTTCAGGCGATGTTCTTACTGGTATTATAGTATCTTTATTGGGGCAGAGAGTGGAGCTCTTAGATGCAGCTAAACTAGGAGTATACATTCATAGCAAAGCAGGAGACAAGGCAAAAAACAAACTAGGGGAGTATAGTCTTATTGCAAATGATATTATTGAACATATACCATATGTAATGAAACTAAATTCTAGTGAATAATATATATAATAAGTAGATTTTAATTGTTATAGACACGATAGATTAAACTGGGTTTAAATAACGGAGGATAATATGGATAGGTACGTTAGAGTATATGCTCGTATTGACTTAGACGCAATTATACATAATGTTAGTAGCATTAGTAGGATAACTAATCCTAATAGCCAATTAATGCCTGTTGTGAAAGCAGATGGATATGGTCATGGTGCAGTCCCTATATGTAAAGAACTAAGTAATATCGGAATTAACAGATTTGCAGTTGCAACTTTGGAAGAAGGAATAATACTTAGGAAAAATGGAATAGATAAAGAAATTCTCATCTTAGGATACACTCCAGATGAGTTAGCTAATGAGCTAATGGAATACAATTTAACTCAAACAATATATAAACAATCAATGGCTTACAATCTTTCGAAAGTAGCAGTTGAGTTAAATAAAACAGCCAAAATTCATTTGAAAATTGATACAGGAATGGGACGAATTGGATTTATGCCAGATGAAGAATCTATAGGCATTATCAGTACAATTAGTAAATTACCTAATATAGAAATTGAAGGTATTTATACACATTTTTCTACAGCAGATGAATTAGACAAAACATTTACTAATACACAGATTGATAGATTTGATAAATTTATTGAAAAACTAAAAAATAATAATATAAATATTCCTATTAAGCATGCAGCTAATAGTGCAGGAATAATTGATATGAATAATTCTCACATGGATTTTGTAAGACTTGGTATAGCTCTTTATGGTTTATATCCATCTGATTACGTTTATAAAGAGAAAGTAAAATTACACAAAGCGTTATCACTAATTAGTCATATAATACATATAAAGGAAGTAGAGGCAGGAACGCCAATTGGTTATGGAGGAACTTATGTTACACAGAAAAAATCCAAAATAGCTACTATTCCTGTTGGATATGGAGATGGTTATGATAGACTCTTATCATCAAAAGGTAAAGTATTAATAAATGGTGAATATGCTCCAATAGTTGGTAGAATATGCATGGATCAATTCATGGTAGATATATCTCATATACCTAATGTGAATGATTTAGATGAAGTAATACTTATTGGGAAACAAGGAGATAATGAAATTACAGCAGATGATATTGCAAATATTAAAGGAACTATTAACTATGAAGTAGTTTGTCAATTAGGAAAAAGAATACCAAGAGTATATGTTAAAAATAATGAATATGTATGTTCAATTAACTATTTTGAAGAATAACATTAATAATAGCTACCGCAAATAATATTTGATTAATAACTCGTTATAAATATTATAATAATATGTATAGTTAATCCAGTTATGGGTAATAATGAGTATATAAGAAAATAGTAGTTGAACTTTTACATAGAACTTAGGAAAATACACATAGTGAAAAAGTATATAATGATATGTTGTTATTTGAAAGTGAGGTAAAGAAGTTCAGCAAGATTTGGCGGAGTGTGAGTAAATGTGGTAGTAAAACGTGGGGATGTATTTTATGCAGATTTAAGACCAGTAATTGGTTCTGAACAAGGTGGTATACGTCCAGTACTTATCGTTCAAAATGATGTAGGAAATAAATATAGTCCAACAGTAATTTGTTCGGCTATAACATCTCAAATAAATAAAGCTAAGCTTCCGACTCATGTTGAAATAGAAGCAAGAAGATATGATTTGGTAAAGGATTCAGTTGTTTTACTTGAGCAAATAAGAACAATTGATAAAAAGAGATTAAAAGAAAAAGTATGTCATTTAGAAGATAATGTAATGGAAAAAGTAAATAAAGCATTAGGTGTAAGTTTTGGTGTTGATACATAGATTTAAGGCTTCCGATAGGAAGCCTTAAAATAGTTCTTGCCTTTTTAGGGTATTTGTATATAATGTTAGTTAGTGGTTATAGCAATTTTTGTCTGAAAAGGGGAACATAATGGATTTTATTACGATTATTAATCAAATCAGTGTATTATTTATGGTGCTTTTTCTAGGATATTTTATTAGAAAGAGAAATATTATAGATGAGCATTCAAGCAAAAAAATATCAAGTTTAGTTGTTAATATTACAGCCCCTTCACTAATTGTAGGAGCTATGATGAAAGATACTAGCTTAACAAATATAGAAGTTATTAGTATACTATTAATTTCTATTGTAGTATACATATGTTTATTTTTAATGACATTTATAATACCTAAGATGCTAAAAGTTAATAATGATGAATTAGGTATATATAAATTTATGATTATGTTTTCTAATGTTGGATTTATGGGTTTTCCTGTTGTAAGTTCTATTTATGGTGAAGAAGCAATATTCTATGCTTCTATCTATAATCTACCGTTCTATGTACTTGTTTATACATTAGGAATATTCTTTGTTTCTATGAATAATACAGATAAAGGGAATTTCAAGATAGGTAAAATGATTAATCCTGGAATATATGCTGTTATTATTGGTTTATTTATTTTCTCTTTTAAGATTAAGCTGCCTTATTTTGTTAGTGAAACAATTAATATGGTAGGAGGGTTAACAACACCACTTTCTATGATTGTAATTGGAGCATCACTAGCTAATGTAAAAGTTTCGAATATTTTTTCTAACGTAAGGTTATATATTTATAGTTTGTTAAAGCTGATTGTTTTTCCAGTTATTATTCTATTAATAATTAGAAACTTTGGATTTAATGAGATAATGGTAGGAGTACCAGTAATTATTACTGGAATGCCTGTTGCTGCTAATGCGGTTATTCTCAGTAAAGAATATGAAGGAAATGATCGTCTAGCTTCTGAAGGTGTATTTATAAGTACTATGCTTTCATTTATAACAATTCCAATACTAGTGTATCTGTTGAGTTTGTTTACGTAAAAATATATAATTTAGTTTGATTTATGTATAAATATAAAAGGAATGATATATGATGGTTAATAGTATAATTAAAAAAGATAAATATTTCTATACGAAATTAATAGCAATTGGTCTTCCAATAGCTTTTCAAAATTTTATTACATCTTCTCTTAATATGATAGATGTATTTATGATTAGTTCTTTAGGAGACACTTCTGTTGCAGGTGTTGGTGGAGCTAATAAGTTGTTTTTCTTGCTGAATTTATTTCTGTTTGGAACTAGTAGTGGGACAGCTATATTCGCTGCTCAGTATTGGGGAAAAAAAGATGTTAAAAATATAAGAAGAATATTAGGTGTATGTATTATTATTAGTGTTTCTGGTGGTTTGCTATTTTCTATAGCGGCATTATTATTTCCAAACATTGTAATGAACATATTTGCTACAGATGTTGATGTTATCAAAGAAGGAAGTAGATATTTAAGAGTTATTGGGATAAGCTATTGTTTTACAGCTATATCTTTTGCATATGTATTTGTTTTAAGAGGAATTAATCAAGTAAAGATTCCAATGATAATAACTATTATATGTATACTTATTAATACTTTTCTTAACTGGGTACTTATATTTGGAAATCTAGGAGTTCAGCCATTAGGAGTAAGGGGAGCAGCTATAGCTACAGTAATTGCAAGGATTTTAGAATGTTCATTACTTATTATAAGTGTATATGTGTTAAAGTTACCTATTGCCGCAAAGCTAAAAGAACTATTTGATATTAATAAGGAATTCATTAAAAAATATTTATTTACTGTTGCACCTGTAATTGGTAATGAAGTAATGTGGTCTCTTGGTATATCAATATATGCATTTGTATATGGAAGAATGGGCGAGGTAGTGATGGCATCTATGACACTAACTCAAACTATAGAACAGTTGGCTATGGTATTATTTTTTGGAATGGCAAGTGCATGTTCTGTTATGTTAGGTAATGATATTGGTAATAATAATGTAGAAAGAGCTTTCTTATATGCGAAAAAGTTTTTAAGAATTAGTGTTATATTCTCAATTGTAATGAGTATTTTTGTTATAGTAATATCTGGTTCTGTTGTTGATTTATTCAATGTATCTGAAACTGTAAAATATAATGCTAAACTATGTTTAATTGTATTTAGTGTATATATTCCATTTAAAGTGCTTAATTTAATGATTATAATAGGCGTTTTAAGAAGTGGAGGAGATACAAGGTTCACTATGTTATTAGATATGTGTGGAGTATGGTGCATAGGTGTACCACTTGCGTTTATTACAGGTCTTTATTTTGGTTTTAATATACAATATGTATATGCATTTGTATTGTCTGAGGAATTATTTAAGTTGTTTTTTGGTCTTAGAAGAATGTATTCTAAGAAGTGGCTTAATAATCTTGTATAGTTTCAGCTTAGAAACATTGTAAAAACATGAAAAACGTGATAAAATATCATAGAATTGTTAGTATAGTAGAAGGAGTGATTTTATTATGTCAGGACATTCTAAATTTGCCAATATAAAACATAGAAAAGAAAGACAAGATGCAAAAAAAGGTAAAGTATTTACAAAGATTGGTAGAGAAATTGCAGTTGCAGTTAAAGAAGGTGGATCAGACCCATCAACTAATAGTAAATTAAGAGATGTTGTTACAAAAGCAAAAGCTAATAATATGCCAAATGATACTATATCAAGAAGTATTAAAAAAGCTGCAGGTGAGCTTGGTAACATTAATTATGAGCATATTACATATGAAGGATATGGACCAAATGGAGTTGCAGTTATAGTGGATTGTTTAACGGAAAATAAAAACAGAACTGCGGCTAATATAAGGCATGCGTTTACTAAAGGTGGAGGAAATCTTGGTACATCTGGATGTGTTTCCTTTATGTTCGATAAAAAAGGTCAGATAATAATAGAGAAAACAGATGACATAGATGAAGATGAGCTTATGATGGTGGCAATTGAAGCTGGAGCAGAAGATTTCTTAGCTAATGATGATTCTTTTGAAATTGTTACTTTACCTGATGAAATGGGAGATGTTAACAATGCTATAGAAAAAGAAGGTATCACACCAATCTCAGCAGAAGTTACAATGATCCCACAGACAACAACTGAATTATCTAATGATGAAGATGTTAAAAAGATGGATAGAATGATAGATATGCTTGAAGAAGATGACGATGTACAAAATGTTTGGCATAATTGCGACAACTAACGCATAAACACATAACTTATCAATGATTTGCACATGAAATATGACAATTTTCTTATAATACTATAGGAAATTAGACCTATTTTGGCAACTTAATGACATATTTTTCTAATTATTGTGTATAATTAATATTGGTAATATATAATATATTGATAATACATATTTTATATTACTTACATTATATAGATATATAAATAAATAATGGGATGGGTGTGGTTGTTATGTATACAAATGACTTGGAAGTTGAGACGTTGGTTGAACTTACAGAAAATTTTGTAGACTTCTTAAACTTACTTTATGAAAATGGAAGCATAACAAAAATGCAATTGAAAAAAATGACTGAGAAAAAGATTGACTTTATAAATAATGTGAAAAGTAATAATATTTTTTAAAAAATGTAGTCGTAATATACGACTATTTTTTTATATTGAAAGAGTTATACACATAGATTATCCTATATAATATCCTAAGTGCATTATTATTTTTTATTACTAATGAAGAAAGTTAAATATTATTATGATATATAGATGGTTATGAGTGTTATTATATATAAAAGGAGTAGTACTTATGAATAATTTAGATAGAATGAAAGAGTTAATTAGTATTTTAAACAAAGCAAGCAAAGCTTATTATCAAGAAAATGATGAGATAATGAGTAACTATGAATATGATAAATTATATGATGAGTTAGTTGAGCTTGAACAGGAAACTGGTTTAACTATGAGTGATAGCCCTACAATTAAAGTAGGATATACTCTTCTTAGTTCATTACCAAAAGAAAAACATAAAAGAAAGATGTTATCACTTGATAAAACAAAAGAAGTTTTTGCATTAAAAGAATGGTTGAAAGATAAAGAAGGAATATTATCTTGGAAGTTAGATGGATTAACAATAGTCTTAACATATAGTAATGGACAACTAGTTAAAGCTGTAACAAGAGGAAACGGAGAAGTTGGTGAAGTTATTACTAATAACGCAAAAGTATTCAAAAACATCCCTCTTAATATAGCATATAAGGGAGAAATGATTATAAGAGGAGAAGCAGTTATTAAGTATTCTGATTTCAAGATGATTAATGATAATATAGAGGATAAAGATAAATACAAAAACCCAAGAAATCTATGCAGTGGAACGGTAAGACAGTTAAATAATGAGATAACAGCAAAAAGAAATGTTCATTTTTTTGCTTTTCAATTAGTTGAAGCTGGTAATAAGGAATTTGGGGATTCTAAAGTTGAACAACTAAAGTGGCTAGAATCTCAAGGATTTGACGTTGTTGAATATGAGATAGTAAATAAGGATAGTATTGAAGACTGTATTAGTAAATTTGAAGAAACAATAATTAATAATGATTTTGGCTCAGATGGATTAGTTCTAACTTATGATTCAATCTCTTATTCTAATAGTTTGGGACAAACTTCTAAATTTCCAAGACATTCTATTGCTTTTAAGTGGAGCGATGAGATAAAAGAAACAAAGTTAAAAGAAATTGAGTGGAGTGCATCAAGAACAGGTGCAATTAATCCTATAGCAATATTTGAACCTATCGAACTTGAAGGTACAACAGTTAAGAGAGCTAGTCTTCATAATATAAGTATTTTAGAAAATCTTGAATTAATAAAAGGTGATACAATCGAAGTATATAAAGCTAATATGATTATACCACAAGTAGCGAAAAATCTAACTAAAATAGAGAATGAAAATACTATAAAAGAAGAAAGAAATGTAGAAATTCCTAAGAAATGTCCAGTTTGTGAAGGGGAAGTTGAAGTTAGACAGGTTAATGATGTAAAAGTGTTATATTGTATTAACAGTGATTGTCAAGCAAAAAAAATCAAATCTTTTACTCATTTTGTAGGTAGAGATGCTATGAATATTGAAGGACTATCTGAATCTACTTTACAGAAATTTATTGACAACGGTTATATTAAGACTTATGGGGATATATATAGGATTGAATCATATGAAGAAGAAATTACGTCTCTAGAAGGGTTTGGGCAAAAATCATATAATAATCTAATAAATTCTATAGAAAAGAGTAAGAACGTTTTATTGCCTAATTTTATATATGCTTTAGGGATTATTAATGTTGGGCTTAGTAATGCGAAGCTATTATGTAAATATTATAATAATAATTTAGAAGATATATTGTTGGCGACAGAAGAAGATTTGATTGAGATAGAAGGATATGGAAGTATAATAGCTAAGTCAATTGTATCATATTTTCATAATGAGGATAATATTAAGATAGTAGAAGACTTAATTAAGTATATTGAATTTGAGAGCGTTGAAGAAAGCGAAGATAATGTATTGGAAGGAAAAACTTTTGTTATTACTGGAAGTCTTAATATATATTCTAATAGAAAAGAATTAAAAGAATTAATAGAGAAACTTGGTGGTAAAGTTACAGGTAGTGTCACAAGTAAAACAGATTATTTGATTAATAATAATAAGGAATCAACATCTTCAAAGAATAAGAAAGCTAAGGAATTAGAGGTTCCGATTATTGATGAAGAGATTTTTCAGGGTTTGATTAGTTAAGGTTGTTAATTGAAGTTAATGGATACTTATTAATTCAAAAAGAGTTATAATTAGGTTTGAATATATTTTTTAGTTTCCACGGAAAGGGCTGTCTTATAATACATTTTTCTGGGGGCTACAGGTTTGGAAAGATAGACTAGGTTTAGCTATTCATACCCTTAAACGTCCTGTTTAAAGGGTATGCACTACGCCGTCCTGGCTTCGTTTACCGCTAAACCTAGTCTATCTTTCTATATATTGACATTAAAAATGTATTATAAGACAGCCCTTTCAGTTAGGCTAGTTGGTATATTCTATATTGAATTAAGAATCTTTGTAAGAAATCCTATTTGGTAGATAATAAGAAACAAATTGTTTGAAGAAAAGATTGGAAAATTAATGAGCCGAGTAGATGTATAGGTATATAAAACTTGTGACTTTTAAAGAATTAATTAGAAAATCTTAGTGAATGGAAAGATGAATACCGTTAAGAAACTTGAATGTTTGACCAACGGGAGTTTTCAAGTTTTAGGTATTTATCTTGGAATGAGCTTAGTTTTTCTTTAATTATTTAATAGGAACAAGTTTTATATACCTATACATATACGGAAAATGAAAAGTATAATCATTTTTTGATATAATCTAAAACCATTTGTATAATTAAAAAAATAAATTACGGAATTTTAATAAATTTTGATGTTTGCATTGAATTAAAGTTTGTTTAGTATTGTGTTAAAGTATGCCTTATGGTAGAATGTTATTTAAGAAATTTTGGAAGCGTTCTGTATAAAGGTGTAATTGAGTATAGAGGAGGAATAATAATGAAGATAACAAGAGAACAGGTAGAGCATGTAGCTAATCTTGCTAGATTGAATCTTACAGAAGAAGAAAAAGAACAAATGACAACAGATTTAGAAGCTATTATTGATTTTGCAGATAAGATTAACGGATTTGAGATAGATGATACTAATCCAACTGCTCATATTATACCAATAAATAATGTGTTTAGAAAAGACGAAGTAAAACCTTCATATAATAGAGATGAATTACTTGAAAATGCACCAAATAAAGAAGATGGATGCTTTAGTGTACCAAGAATTGTTGAATAAGTTAGTAAATAATATAAAAGTATTAAAAGTGAAGTAATATATTCATAAGGAGTGAAAATAATGGAATTGACTAAATTAACAGCTCATGAAATTAGTCAGATGTTAATTAATAAAGAACTTAGTAGTGAAGAAATTACTAAAGCATATATTGATAGAATTACGAAAGTTGAAGACAAAATCAATGCTTATATAACTATAACAGCTGATGAAGCTATTAAAAAGGCAAAAATCGTTGATGAAAAAAGAATGAAGGGTGAAAAACTTCATACACTTGCAGGTATTCCTATAGCAGTAAAAGATAATATGTGTACAGAAGGAATAAAAACAACTTGTGCTTCAAAGATGCTTGAGGATTTTGTGCCACCATATAATGCTACAGTTATAGATAAATTGAATGAAGCAGATACTGTTATACTTGGAAAACTTAATATGGATGAGTTTGCTATGGGTTCATCTAATGAGAACTCATATTTCCATAAAACAATGAATCCTTATGATATAACAAGAGTACCTGGTGGAAGTTCAGGAGGATCTGCGGCAGCCGTGGCAGCTCATGAAGCTGTATTTACACTTGGTTCTGATACAGGAGGATCTATTAGACAACCTGCTCATTATTGTGGTGTTGTTGGTATGAAACCTACATATGGGACAGTGTCTAGATACGGATTAATAGCTTTTGCATCTTCGTTAGATCAGATAGGACCAATTACAAAAGACGTAAGGGATATGGCACTTGCGCTTAACGTAATAACTGGCTATGATAAAATGGACTCAAGTTCAGCCAATATAGATTATTCTGATTTCACGAAAGAACTTGGACAAGATGTAAAAGGAATGAAAGTAGCACTTCCAAAAGAATATTTTTCAGAAGGAATTCAACAAGAAGTGAAAGATAAAGTGTTAGCAGTAGCAAAAGAATTGGAGAATATGGGTGCAATTGTTGAAGAAGTAAGTATGAATATGACAGATTTAGCATTACCAGCTTATTACTTGATTTCTTCTGCTGAAGCTTCTTCAAACTTGGCAAGATTTGATGGTATTAAATATGGACATAGAGCAAGTAGTTATAATAACTTAGTGGAGCTATATAAACAATCAAGAGATGAAGGGTTTGGAAAAGAAGTTAAGAGACGTATTATGCTTGGAACTTATGCTCTTAGCTCAGGTTACTATGATGCATATTACAAAAAAGCACAACAAGTTAGAACATTAATAAATAACGAATTTAATAAAATATTTGAAAGCTATGATATTATTTTAACACCTACTGGACCAACAACAGCATTCAAAATAGGTGAGAAAAATAATAATCCAATAGAAATGTATATGAATGACATATGTACTGTACCTATTAATATAGCAGGTGTTCCAGCATTATCAATAAACTGTGGCTTCGATAATAACAATATGCCAATAGGTGTTCAGTTTATTTCAAAAGCGTTTAATGAAAAAACAATATTAAAAGTTGCTTATGCATATGAACAAAATAGAAGCTTACCTAGTATTAAGTTAAATATATAAGAAAAGTGACTACGTCACGTCTTCGTAGAAGTTTCAGTAGTTAGGAAATTTCCTATAAGATAAAAAATAAATCAATAATTGATATAGAGGTGAATAGATTGAGTTATTCAGATTATGAAGTAGTTATTGGGCTGGAAGTACATTCTGAACTAAAAACTAAAACAAAAATATATTGTGGTTGTACTACAGAGTTTGGTGGTGATCCTAATACTCATTGTTGTCCTATATGTACAGGAATGCCAGGAACATTACCAGTATTAAATGAAAAAGTTGTTGAGTATGCTATTAAAGCTGGACTTGCAACTAATTGTAAAATCAATGAATTTAGTAAACAAGATAGAAAAAACTATTTTTACCCAGACCTTCCAAAAGCATATCAAGTGTCACAATATGATTTACCCCTTTGCTATGAAGGCGAAGTAGATATAGAAGTTAATGGTGAAATGAAGAAAATCCGAATCACTAGGATACATATTGAGGAGGATGCTGGAAAATTAATTCATGAATCCGGTGAAGGGTCTTTAGTAGATTATAATAGATGTGGAGTTCCACTTATTGAGATTGTAACAGAACCAGATTTTAGATCGTCAGATGATGTAAGATGTTTCATGGAAAAACTAAGAACTATCTTGTTATATGCAGATGTATCTGATTGTAAAATGAATGAAGGGTCATTACGATGTGACATTAATTTATCTATTAGAAAAAAAGGTGAAAAAGAATTAGGTACTCGTACGGAAATGAAAAATATGAATTCTTTTAACTTCGCAGTAAAAGCTATACAATATGAAGCTAAGAGACAAATGAAAGTATTAGATGAAGGTGGCAAAATAGTTCAAGAGACAAGAAGATGGGATGAATCAAGAGGTATTACTGTATCTATGAGAAGTAAAGAAGAAGCGCATGATTATAGATATTTCCCAGAACCTGATCTTATGCCAATTATAACTTCAAAAGAAAAAATAGAAGAGATAAGAAAAACTTTACCAGAACTACCAGATAGTAGAGAAAAAAGATACATTAAAGATTATAATATTACTAAATATGATGCAGATCTTATTGTAGCTTCAAGAAATATGGCAGATTTTTTTGAGAATGCTGTAAAAAATGCTAAGAATAGTAAAGCTGTTGCTAACTGGATAATTACAGAGATATATAGTAGATTGAATGAAGAAGAAAAAGAGCAGGCTAGTATTCCTTTTGATGCAGATATTTTAACTGAATTAGTTAACTTGATTGAAGATGGAGTTATAAGTAATAGTATTGGAAAGAAAGTGTTTGCAGAATGTTGGGAAACAGGCAAACGTCCAGCTAATATTGTTGAAGAAAAAGGGTTAAAACAAATTAGTGATGATGGACAATTAAAATCTATGGCTCAAGATGTAATAGATGCTAATCCAAAAGCTGTAAATGATTATATGAACGGAAAGAAAGCGGCAGTAGGTGCATTAGTAGGGCAAATGATGAAAGCTACGAAAGGTAAAGCTAATCCTCAGATGGTAAATAAATTACTAGTGGATATTTTAGATAACATGTAGTGAATTTCAATATATGAATATGATTTAGATATAATAATTATAAGTAAAGGCTATCTAATAATACATTGGAGATAACAGAAAATGTATTATTAGACAGCCTATTAACGTGCATTAAAACTATGGTTATTATTATTTTTATTATAATCTTCATATGAAATGTAATAAGGACAATCACTATTGCTATTTTCACTATTAGAGATGTTATTTAAAGTAAGTGAAGAAGATAAATTACACTTTCCCTCTTTTTGATAAACGCAATTGTGCGTACAATTAATATCCATATAGTAATGCACCTCCTGTTATGGTATTTTATCCATAATCTATAAAAAATAAACATAACAAACAGAAAATCACATAAAATGATGTTTGTTATTATTAATATATTAAGGAGTTATTAAAATATGAAGTATGTTAAAATAACAATCGGTTTAATAGTATTATTGACAGTTGGCTGTAAAGCAGATATTACAGTTGATGAAGATATATACGGAAATGAAATTGTTTTACCTCAAGATACATATAAGGTTTATGATATTAACGATAAAATTTCTATAATATATGGACAGACTGGAAGTATTTATATTAAAGATAACGGAGAACATAATAAAGTACAAGAATGTTTGGGCTCATATCCAGAGTTATCACCTAATAAATCATCTATTGCATTTGTAACTGGAGAAACTGATGCGCCTGGTGAACTATATTTGTATAAATTTAAAGATAATAAGAAAATTAAACTGTTAGATAATAATGATGGAAATGATACTCCAAAAGCAGTAAAATGGTTAGATAATAAAAAGTTGATAGTTATTACAGGATATGGTCACGGTACAGTTAAGATGGGTGGTAAAGTACAGATTTGTAATATTGATAATAAGAAAATTACTCCTATACTTATCCCTAATGATATGTCAGAATATCGTAAAATCACCAAAAATGGTGATAGCTATGAATTTGAATTAATAACTTGGAAAGACGATAGTTATAATGAATATGATACAGAAATTAAGATATATACTGTAAGAGAAATTAATCAATTGATTAATTAATAATAATAATGGGACTGTATCATAAGACAGCCCCATTAATAGAATAGATATAACTAATTGACTAAAGAAACTCTTTTATTACTTGGTGTAACATACATAGAGTAATTTGTGTGATATATAACATATCCAGGAACTGAACCTTGTGGTTTTTTAATGTGCTTACGAAGAGTGTAATCAACAGCTACTTTAGTAGATTCATTAGCCTTACTATAAAATGCGGCAAGTTCAGCAGCTTCTTCGTATGCAGTATCACTTAATTCTTTACCATTTGTCTTAATTATTACATGTGATCCGGGAACTTCTTTTGTATGAAACCACCAATCATTGGATGTGGCAAATTTCATTGTAAGTTCATCGTTTTGCATATTATTCTTGCCTACATAAATGTCAAAGCCATCAGAGGTTTTATAATGTATAGGTTTTGATTTCTGTAGATATTTCTTGTTTTTATTTTTCCTAAATTTCAAGTATCCATATTCCATTAATTCTTGACGAATTAAAAGTAGATCTTCTTCACCTTGTACAAAGCTTAAAGAACTTTTAATTGATTCAAGATGATCGATTTCTGCTTGTGTATCTTTTATTTGCTCAGTAAGAGCATAGAAAGTTCTTTTTAATTTATTATACTTATCATAATATTTAGCTGCATTTTCTGAAGGAGATAGATTTGGTTTTAGGTTAATTGTAACTTCTTCATTAGTATAGTAGTTAATAGTAGTAAGTTGTTTATCTCCTTCTGCTATACTATATAAATTGGCTGTTATTAGCTCTCCTTTGATTTTATATTTATCTCTGCTTTCTGTATCTTTTATTTGTTTTAGTTGAAGATCCAATTTTTTATAACAACGCTCAAGATTAGTTGTTATAATTCTTCTTATATCACTTGACTTTTGATTGATTCTTGATGAATTAGAACTATTAATGTAATATTTATCTAGAACTTCATATATTGATTGGAAATTAAGTATATCGTATTGATTATAGCTACTAAGCTCTAGAGAGCAGAATTCTTTGTAATTTCCTTCATTGTCAAGAATAATATTTGGTTTATAATTATTTGATTTAATTGTTTCTATTAATATATTAAACTGTTCATATATATTATTATATTCTTCACTTGATAATTCTTCTGTAGCTGTGGAGCTATTTATATTAGCTGCGTAACAAATCTCTTCTGATATTATAGGACTTACTCCGTTAAAGGTAAAATATAATGCTTTATGAATAATAGTATTTTTGTCATTTAACAAATTAATAAATTCATCTAATGTATATTGTTGCAGAGGATTGACTTTATTTTTGTTAGGAGGATAACAATAGGTTCTATTAGGTAATACTTCTCTTACAGAACTAACATTAAGAGAAATATGCTTAATACTATCAAGAATTCTATTTGTATCTTCACATATAATAATATTACTATGTCTTCCCATAATTTCTATAATTAATTTCTTTACACATAAATCACCTAGTTCATTAAGGTGCTCAATATATATTTCAACAATTCGTTCAAAATTAGGTTGTACGACTTTAATTATTCTTCCACCAATAAGATGTTTTCTTAGTAACATACAAAAATTAGGTGGGTTAAGAGGGTTTTTCTTAGGTATATTTGTTATATGAATACGAGGCATATTAGCTAATGCTGATAATAATAATTTATATGAAGTTTTATTATTGCGTATTGAAATAATCAATTCATCATTTTCAGGTTGATAGATTTTATCAATTCTACCACCAACTATCAAATTATTTAGTTCATATACAATATTGGATATAACGATTCCATCTAATGCCATAGTTTACTCATTCCTTTCAGTTTGCTATAAACAATACTTACTTTAGTTTGGTGTAAGGAATTTGTTATAGTACTTTTCAATTATGTAAATCAGTATAACATTAATAAGTATAAATGTGAAGTTATAATAATGAACGTGAAAAGGGCTGCATTACGCCATCGTGGCTTCGCTTGCTCCAAAACCTAGTCTATCTTCCTGTATATTGACATCAAAAATGTAATATGAAATAGCTTTATTAGTTATAATTTGGGTTTTATTCTCACTGTATCGGTTATTTCAAGTCCGGTGCTATAATCTAATTGTTTTGGTTCATAATCTAATTCTTCTCTTTGTCTAGTCATTCTTGTATAATCCCATGTTGCAGGAGAAGCATCTTCTCTCCAAGGACGACGTTCCCAATAATATCCTCTAAATGGATCACGTGTATCGTTCATCCAGTCTAACAATTTATTATGTAAAGAATTTCTTATGTTGGTATAATCACTACAATTAATCAAGTTATTCATCTCTGAAGAATCTTTTTCTAAATCATACAATTCATCAGTTGTTAATAAATTGATAACTAATTTATATCTTCCATCAAATACACATCTGATAGGTTGAAAGCCGCCAAAACCATCATGGTCAATTTCATATCTAGAAAATTCAATGAAAACTTCTTCATTAGTTTTCGTAGATGGATCTTTTAGAGTGTTTATCATGCTTTTTCCTTCTATTGTTTTAGGTATGTTTTGCTCAAATATATCAAGAATAGTTGGAACAATATCTATATGAGATGCTACGTTTTCACATATGCTTTTTGCAGAAATCATATCTTTTTGTTTAATTATTAGAGGTATGTTTATATTTTCTTGATACATAGTTGCTCCTTTAGTATAGAGACAATGAGAATTCATATGATCTCCATGATCAGAAGTGTATATAACAAGTGCGTCTGGACAATTTTCTTCTATTGCACATAAGACTCTGCCAATTTCATAATCAACATATGAATTACAGCCAAAGAAATAATCTGCAGTAATTGTTAATGAGTCTTTATCTTGGTTGACACTATCTCCTGCCCATATTTTTTGGTGTTCTGGTTTTTCTTCTAAAGTGTCCCACACATTTTTATTTTTAGGAAATTCATAACCTTTGTACATAGAAGCATATGGTTCTGGACATACGCAAGGATCATGTGGTTCATCATATGAAACAACAAGTAAAAAATCTTCATCTTTTGTATTAGATAGAAAATCAATTGCTCTATTAGAGACCCTATTTCCATAAGTAAAATCTTCTGAAAGCTCTCTATCTTCCATTATTTTTGGAGATCTTGAACATAATCTATCTTCCTTAGAAAGTTCTTCAAGATAACATCTCATATCGTACCAATAGTTTTCATCCCATCCTTTTGGGCAACGACCTAGTCCAAAATAATCGCTACCATCTAAATGCCATTTTCCAATATATGCTGTATGTATACCTTTATCAGTAAGTCTTTGACCTATAGTTTTTACATTATCTCCAAGAGGCATATTATTACCCCAACTACCATTTGAATGTGGATATGTACCGGTAAATAGAGCAGACCTTGCAGGGCCGCATACAGGTTGAGTTGTATAAGCTTTCTTGAAAAGCATACCATCTGTTGCAAGCTTATCAATATTTGGAGTATTCATATCTGAATTACCATAACAACCTAACATATCTGTTCTCTGTGTATCTGTCATAATTAATATTACTTTTTTACTGTTCATGTGATACCTCCTCGTGTACGTGTAAATATAATTAGATTGTATGATACAATCTATATAAGATGAATTAACAAATATGATATCTATTTGCATAATTCCGTCTTTGTGATAAAATCTAATAAATTAGTTTATGAAAATAGGTGATTAGATGATTAGCTATGAAGAGATATCAATTGATGAATTAAGCCCATACATTAGAAAGGTTGGGATAGAAGGTAATTATGAAGCAGAAGACAAACCGAGAAAAATATATGATTATGAAATGCTATTTTGTATAGAAGGTAATGCTACTATTATAATTAAACACAAAAAATATTATTTGAAAAAAGGTACGTTAATAACAATTCCACCTAATGAGTATCATCAATTTCTTTTTAATAGACATAATGACTATTTAATATATTGGGTTCATTTTGATTTTAAATATCGTAGAGATGTATATGAATTAGAAAAATTAGTAACGAAACATCATGACATACTATATAGTGAAAAATTAGCTAATAATAACTATATTAGATTACCAATTAAGTTTGAAGAAGGCTTTTCTATTCCCTATCAAATTATAGTAGAAGATATAGAAATCATGAGCAAATACTTTAAAGAATTATATTTAACTTACTCAAACCATCAAATGTTTTGGCAGATAGAGTGTAAGATAAAGCTGTTACAAATATTACAATTAATATTTTATCAACTTAATCAAGATGGAGAGATTAAACCCTATAAGAATAAAAAAGTTTCAGAAGTTATTATTAATTATATAATTAAAAATTATAATAGAAAATTAACTATGAAAGAGTTAGCAAGTGTTATTAATCTAAGTGAAGACTACCTTGGAAAAGTATTTAAAAAAGAGACTGGATATACAATTATTGATTTCATAAATAGATTTAGAATAAAAAAAGCAAAAGAATTGTTAGTTGATGAATCTATTAGTATTGAAACAATATCTGAAATTATAGGCTATAGTGATGTATATTACTTTAGTAGAATTATGAAGAAATATGAAGGTATTGCACCAAGTTATTGGAGAAAAAAAGAAAAAATGAATAAATATAATATAAAGCCTTTTATAGAAGAATAAATAGGATTATTTTTTGACAAAAATCTACATATAAAATCGTGCAAAAATATTGTATACAATCATCCAGAAACTTTAGCGCGATAAAGCCTTGCAATAAAAAACTTTTTATAGTATAATAGTATACAATTATATAACTTGAAAACATGATAATAATAAGCTTTTAAATAAGCGCTCGAGAAATGTACGATTGTATACAATGTTATTGTAGTAATAAATATGATTATAATTTAGTATATTAGTATAATATTATTTTATGAAGTTTTATTGCATACAATAATAAGAAAAAAACAGGTGCGAATAAATATGTATGACAATGTGTTTAATTACAAAATATATCAAGTATAAGGAGTGGTTAAATGAGCAACAAAGAAATCTATAAGAGAATATTGAATTTTACTAATCTTGCAGAAAACAATAATAAAATAGCACCAGAATTATATGATAAGTTTGGAGTAAAAAGAGGTCTAAGAAATAAAAATGGAACAGGTGTTTTAGCAGGTCTTACTGAGATAGGAAATGTTAGTGGATATAATATGAGTGATGGAGAAAAAATACCTGCACATGGTAAATTATCATATAGAGGAATTGACGTACAAGGAATTGTAGATGGTTTTCAGATAGAAGGTAGATTTGGTTTTGAAGAAACTTGTTATTTACTATTATTTGGATCATTACCTACTAAAGAAGAATTAAGAGAATTTAATGAAATACTTGGAGAAAGTAGAAGTTTACCAGATGGCTTTACTGAAGATATGATACTGAAAGCTCCTAGTAAAGATATAATGAACAAATTAGCAAGAAGTGTGCTTGCAATGTATTCTTATGATGAAAATCCTGATAGTACTAATATTGATAATATGTTAAGACAATGTATTCAGCTAATTGCAAGATTTCCTATTCTTGTTGCTTATGCATTTCAAGCAAAATCTCATTATTATGATGATAAAAGTCTATACATACATAACACAACAACCAATCTAAGTACGGCTGAGAACTTTTTGCATATGTTACGCAAAGATAATAAATTCTCTAAGTCAGAAGCAGAGTTACTTGATTTGTGTTTAGTACTTCACGCTGAACATGGTGGTGGTAATAATTCAGCTTTTACTACTAGAGTTGTTTCTTCTTCTGGAACTGATACATATTCAGCTATAGCTGCCGCAATAGGTTCATTAAAAGGTCCAAAACACGGTGGAGCTAATAACAAAGTAAGACAAATGATGTCTAATATTAAGGATAATATTAAAGATTGGGAAGATGAAAAAGAAATTGAGAGTTATTTAACTAAAATACTTAATAAAGAAGCTAATGATAATTCTGGGCTTATATATGGAATGGGTCATGCAATCTATACTTTATCAGATCCAAGAGCGGTAATGTTAAAGAAAAAAGCTGAACAGTTAGCACAGGAAAAAGATATGATGAAAGAATATAAGTTATATGAGATTATAGAAAAATTATCACCAGAAGTTTTTGCTAAAGTGAAAGGTTCATCAAAAGAAATATGTGCTAATGTAGATTTCTACTCTGGCTTTGTGTACAGTATGTTGCAAATTCCACCAGAATTATATACACCTATATTTGCCATAGCTAGAATAGGTGGTTGGTGTGCTCATAGAATAGAAGAATTTTACGGAGCTAATAGAATAATAAGACCTGCATATAGAAGTATTACAGAGTATAGACAATATAAATCAATTAGTGATAGATAATAATAAATGTAAATTTTTAGGGGCTGTTTCATAATACATTTTTCTTGAGTTTGCAGTTTTTGAAAGATAGACTAGATTTAGCTATTCATACCCTTAAACGTTCTGTTTGAAGGGTATGTGCTACGCCGTCGTAGCTACACTTACCGCTAAACTAGTCTATCTTTCTATGTATTGACATAACAATGTATTATGAGAAGGCTCCTTTTTTATTGACTAGGTATGTTTAGTAAGGTATAATACCATAAGGATAATTATAGAAATGAGTTGATTATATTGGTGAAAAGTATGACTGGTTTTGGCAGAGGTGAGTATTTATCACATGATAGAAAGATGACAGTTGAGATTAAATCTGTTAATCATAGATACTGTGATATTAACATAAGAATGCCAAAGAAGATAAGCTTTTTGGAAAACAACATTAGAACGTACATTAAGCAAAATATATCTAGAGGAAAAGTTGATGTTTATATTTCATATGAAGATAATTCTGAAGGAAATGAATGTATTAAATTTAATGAAGATTTAATAGTACAATATCTGAAGTATTTTAATGAGATTAGTGACAAATTCAACTTGGAAAATGATATTAAAGTTTCTAATTTAACAAGGTATCCAGAAGTTATTAAATTAGAAGAACAAAAAGCAGACGAAGAACTTCTATGGGACATACTAAAAAAATCTCTTGAAATAGCTGTAGATAAGCTTATATCTACTAGAAAAACTGAAGGAGAGCTATTAAAAAATGATATTATTACTAAACTTGACTCTATCAGTGAATTAGTTGATAACATTAAATTAAGAGCACCTTTTGTTGTTGAAGAATATAAACAAAAACTTCAAGCTAGAATTAATGAATTGTTAAATCATGTGATTGATGAAGCAAGATTAGCTATGGAGGTAGCAGTTTTTGCTGATAAATGTTGTGTAGATGAAGAGATAGTAAGACTTGAAAGTCATGTACAGCATATGAGACAAACTCTTAATAAAGATATACCAATAGGAAGAAAATTAGATTTTTTATTACAGGAGATGAATAGAGAGTCTAATACTATACTTTCAAAATCAAATGATATTGAGATATCCAATAATGGTTTAGAGCTTAAAACAGAAATTGAGAAGATACGTGAGCAAATACAAAATATTGAATAGAATTATATATACGTTTAATTTGTATTTTTCTATAAAGGAGAATGATTAGAGATGCTACAGATGGTAAATATTGGTTTTGGTAATATAGTATTTGCTAATAGAATAATTGCAATAGTAAGTCCCGAATCAGCCCCTATCAAAAGAATTATACAAAATGCTAGGGATGAAGGTAATGTAGTTGATGCAACATGCGGAAGAAAAACACGAGCTGTTATTATTATGGATAATGGTCATGTTATATTATCAGCAGTATTACCTGAAACAGTTGGAAATAGACTGTTAAAAGATAACATAGACACTTTTGACGAAATAGTTTAGTTTTGTTTAATAAGTATCTATTAGAAGTACTATTGTGATTAATCTGCAATAAGTAAATTTATATGACTAATTTATTTGTATAATTATATTAATGATTTTAGTTATATTTATTTTTTGCAGAATAATATATAAAATATTATATTAAAGGTGATTTAATGAATAAAAAGGGCATACTCATAATAATATCTGGTTTCTCTGGTGCTGGAAAAGGTTCAGTTGTTAAGGAACTTTTATCTAAAAACGATTATACGTTATCAATATCAGCTACCACTAGACAACCTAGAGATTATGAACAACATGGGCGAGAATACTTTTTTGAAAGTCGTGAAGACTTTGAGAAAATGATAGAGAACAATGAACTAATTGAATGGGCATCTTATTGTGATAATTATTATGGAACGCCTAAAAGCTTTGTAGAAGGTAATCTTCAACAGGGCAAAGATGTTATATTAGAAATAGAGACACAAGGTGCTTTGGATATTAAGAAACAGTTTGAAGATGCGTTATTAATTTTTATTACTGTACCAAAGGCACAAGAGTTAAAGGCTAGATTAGAAGGTAGAGGCACAGAAGATTCTAATATTATAACGAAAAGACTTAAAAGAGCTTATGAAGAGACGCAATTAATGAAACAGTATGATTACATTGTTATTAACGATAAGTTAGACAAATGTGCAGAAGATATTAGTTCTATTATTGATGCTGAACATAAGAAAACTGTAAGAAATACACATTTAATAGAAGAGATAAAAGAACAATTTGAAGAATTATTGAAAGGAGAGATTTAATATGTTACACCCTTCATACACAGATTTAATGACAACAATTAACGATAGAATGAGCAATGATGAGGAAAAGCTAAAAAGTAGATATTCTATTGTTATCGCATCAGCCAAGAGAGCAAGAGAAATAATTGGTGGTGAGGAAGTTCTAATACGTAATAACTTCACAAAACCTTTATCAAATGCAGTAAACGAGTTATACGAAGGAAAAATTGATATTGTATCTAATAATTAGAGGAGGGGTATTTACCTCTCTTTTTATCTTGTAGGAGACTTTTCAATTCTAATTAATCAAGTATGTTTAATTACAGGCGTTGTTGTATAACTATTCATATGGTATAATAATATGAAAATCATATTAATTTATGAAAGTAATAATAAGTGTTTAATTATACACTTAAGTTAAGGGACGATTTTTCTATGAACACATATGTGGATGTTATTGTAGATGTATCTCATTCTAGTTTAGATAGGGTATTTCAATATTTAGTACCTACTGAGTTATTGAATGAAATAAAAATTGGAATGGTTGTGAAAATACCTTTTGGTAAGGGAAATAAAATAATTAATGGTTATATAATTGGGATAACTAATAAACCTAATTACGATAAAAGTAAAATCAAAGAAATTAAGAGTATAGCGACTAACAATATAACTATAGAAGCTCACTTAATAAGTCTAGCAGTATGGATGAAAGAAAGATATGCATGTACTATAATATCAGCTCTTAGGACACTCATTCCCCTTAACAAAAAAATAAGCAAAAAAACTGAAAAAGAGATTACTCTTAATATTGATATAGAAGATTTACAGAAATATATTAGTATATGGAATGAAAAAAACTACAGTGCTTTATATAGAGCTGGTAGATTTTTAATGGATAATAATAAGTGTACACAAACTCAAATAATAAAAAACACAAACATATCTTCATCTGTTCTAAATAATCTTGAAAAAAAAGGAATAATTAAAATTATTTCTCAGGAAATAATTAGAAATCCATATAATGTTAGTGATATTGAAAGAACAGATAAGAAAATGGCTAATCAAGAACAGCATGAAGCAATTAGTGAAATAACTAATAACTTAGGACTTGATAATCAAATATATCTTATTCATGGAATTACTGGTAGTGGTAAGACGGAAGTTTATATGCAAGTTATTGAAAAGGTATTAGAAAAGGGACAGCAAGCTATTGTTTTGATACCAGAAATTTCATTAACGCCTCAAACTGTTAGGAGTTTTATTTCTAGATTTGGGAATAAAGTTGGTGTAATACATAGTAGATTATCTAGTGGCGAGCGTTACGATCAATGGAGATTGGCTAAGGAAGGGAAAATTTCTATTATGATTGGCCCTCGTTCAGCAATATTTGCTCCTTTTGATAATATAGGAATAATTATAATTGATGAAGAACATGAAATGACTTATAAATCAGAAATATCTCCTAAATATCATGCTAGAGAAGTTGCTATAAAAAGAGCACAGATGACTGGTGCAACAGTTATACTTGGTTCTGCAACACCATCTTTAGAGACATACTATTTAGCCAGTCAAGGAGTATACAAATTACTAGAATTAAATGAAAAAGCAGTTTCTACTAATGAACTAAGTGTTGAAATTATTGATATGAGAGAAGAATTAGTTAATGGTAATAAATCAATATTTAGCAATAAGCTAAGAGAAGAAATAGAAAGCAAACTAGAAAAAAAAGAACAGATTATTTTGTTTTTGAATAGAAGAGGTTATTCAAGATTTGTATCTTGTAGACAATGTGGTTATGTGGTGAAATGTGATAACTGTGATATACCATATACTTATCACGCAATAGGAGACAAGCTTATTTGCCATTATTGTGGTAATGCTATACATATGGTGGATAAGTGTCCATCATGTAAATCTAAATATATCAAGCAATTTGGTATAGGTACTCAGAAAGTAGAGGAATTAGTTAAGAAAGAATTTCCTCAAGCTAGAGTATTGCGTATGGATCTAGATACAACTACAAGAAAAAATAGCTTTGATGAAATACTCAGTAGATTTAGAAATAAGCAAGCAGACATTTTGATTGGTACACAGATGATAGCGAAAGGTCATGATTTTCCTAGTGTGACTTTAGTTGGGGTATTAGCCGCTGATTTATCATTATATATTAGTGATTTTAGAGCATCAGAACGTACTTTTTCCTTATTAACTCAAGTAACAGGAAGAGCTGGAAGAGGTACATTAAAAGGAAGAGCTATAATACAATCTTATACACCAGAGCACTATAGTATAACTAAATCAAAATTGCAAGATTATAAAGGGTTTTATGAATCTGAAATAGAATATAGAAAGTTAATGAGTTATCCACCTTTTTCTAATTTGTTGTTTATTTTACTTCAATCAACTAATGAAAAGGAGCTAATTAGTAGCTCATTTCAGATGAAAAGGGACATTGGCTTAGTGGCAGATAAATTGCTAATAGAAGTTATCGGGCCTTCACCTGCAAATATTTCTAAAATAAAAAATAATTATAGAAGAGTAATTATATTAAAATCAAAAGAGTATAAAAACCTAATCATATTTGTTAACAAGTATATGGAAAGATTAGGTGCGAAATATAAGGATATTTCAATTAATATTGATATTAATCCTCAAATATCATATTAAATATTGCTTCATTGATTAATACTAGTATATAGCGTTTATGTATATTAGATATTTTACATGTTGTGAAATTATATACATCAATCAAATTGTGAAAATAATATTTACTAATTAAATAGAAAAAGGAGTGTTTTATATATTATGGCTTTAAGACAAATAAGATTAGAAGGGGACGAAATCCTTCGTAAAAAATCAAGAGAAATAACAGAAATAACTAAAAATATCAAAATATTAGTAGAAGACATGTTAGAAACTATGGAAGATGCTAATGGAGTAGGGCTTGCTGCACCTCAAGTAGGCATATTAAAAAGAGTAGTTGTTATAGATGTTGGAGAAGGCCCAATAGTTTTAATTAATCCAGAAATTGTTAAAACAAAAGGAGAACAGATAAGACCAGAAGGTTGCTTAAGTGTTCCAGGAAAAGCAGGAGAAGTTAAAAGACCAGCTTATGTAAAAGTAAAAGCACTTAACATAGAAGGTAAAAAGATTACTGTTGAGGGAAGAGAATTATTAGCAGTAGCATTATGTCATGAAATTGATCATCTAGATGGAAGATTGTTTATTGATATAGCAGAAAATATAGAACAAGAATAAAGGGGTTGAGATTTTGAAAGTTGTATTTATGGGAACTCCTGATTTTTCGGTTCCAACTTTACAGGAGTTAATTAATTCAGAACATGATGTTGTTGCAGTAGTTACACAGCCAGATAAACCAAAGGGAAGAGGAAATAAAGTATTATATACTCCTATAAAAGAAGTAGCTATTAATAACAACATTAAAGTGTATCAACCAAAAAAATTAAGAGAAGAAGATTTTATTAATGAAATGAAGCTTATAAATCCAGATGTGATTATCGTTATTGCGTTTGGACAGATATTACCAAAATCAGTACTTAATATTCCAAAATACGGTTGTATTAACGTACATGCTTCACTTTTACCTAAATATAGAGGAGCAGGTCCTATACAATGGTCAATTATTAATGGAGAAAGTAAAACTGGTATTACAACTATGCATATGGATGTAGGACTAGATACAGGTGATATGATTCATAAGGAAGAAGTTGTCATTGAAGATAATGATACTGGAGGATCACTTCACGATAAATTATCAGCAGTTGGTGCAAAATTATTAATTAAAACACTAGAAGAAGTGCAAAATAATACTGCACCAAGAGAAAAACAAGATGATAATGAATCTACTTATGCACCTATGCTTGAGAAGAGTATGGGAAATATTGACTGGGAAAAAGAAGCACATATAATCGAGTTGCTTATTAGAGGGCTTAATCCATGGCCAAGTGCTTACACTTATCTTGGTAATAAAATATTAAAAATATGGTCAGCCACAGTAATTGAACATAAGTATACTGGAAATCCTGGTGAAATAGTAGATATATCAAAAGAAGGCTTTATAGTTAAATGTGGAAAGCACAATCTTTTAATTAATGAAATTCAGCTACAAGGGAAAAAAAGAATGTCAGCTGATGCTTTTCTAAGAGGACATAATTTAACTAAAGGCGAAGCTTTAGGAAGAGGATAATATTAGGAAGTAGACAAGGAGATGATAAAATGCCAATTGGAGGATTGTATTTTGACCAAACGTTTATTATATTAATTCCTGCTATGATTTTATCAATGTATGCACAAGCAAAAGTATCTTCAACGTTTAATAAATATTCTGGTTATAGAAATTCCAGAGGGTACACAGGAAAAGATGTTGCAGAAATGATGTTAAGACGAGCAGGTATATATGATGTAAGAGTAGAACATATAAGAGGAAAATTAACAGATCATTATGATCCTAAATCAAAAGTATTAAGATTATCAGATGCAGTATTTGATAGTCAGTCTCTTGCAGCTGTTGGAGTAGCGGCACATGAATGTGGACATGCTATTCAACACCATACTGGATATGCTTTTTTGAACTTTAGACATGCTATATTTCCTGTAGTTAATATATCTTCTAAGCTTGCGTTTCCACTAATTTTATTAGGCTTTTTCGCAAGTGTGTTTTTTCTTAAGATAGGTATTGTTTTGTTTGGAGCAGTAGTTTTATTTCAACTGGTTACGTTGCCTGTTGAGTTTAATGCTTCAAGTCGTGCTATAGCTATATTGGAAGGAGAAGGTTATCTTTCTCATGAAGAAATAATACCAGCAAAGAAAGTATTATCAGCGGCGGCATTAACATATGTAGCAGCAGCAGCGGCTTCTATCTCTAGTTTAATTAGATTATTAGTTATACTAGGAGGAAGAGATGATTAATTATATATATGGAGGAAAACATGACTAAAGTTAACAATACAATAAGTAATAAAGTAAATACAAGAAATTGTTCACTTACTATATTACAAAACATATTTGAAGATAAAGCATATACCAATATTGCTCTAGATAAATTTTTTGATAGTCATAAAGATTTAGCTAAGATTGATAGATCATTTATAACAAGAATTGTAGAGGGAAGCGTTGAACATGTTATAACTATTGATTATATTATAAATCAGTTTTCCAAAACAAAAACAACTAAAATGAAAAAAACAATTTTAAACATTCTAAGATTATCTGTATATCAAATCAAATATATGGATAAAGTACCAGTATCAGCAATTTGTAATGAGGCTGTGAAATTAGCTAAAAAGAGAAAATTCGGAAATCTTTCTGGATTTGTAAATGGAGTTCTTAGAAATATTGCTAGAAATATTAATGATATTAAATATCCAGATGAACAAAAAGATAAAATTAGCTATTTATCAGTTAAATATTCTTTTCCAAAATGGTTAGTGAGTATGTGGCTAAAATATTATGATTATGATACTGTAAAGCAATTATGTAGTAATAGTAATAAAATGGTTAGTACAAGTATTAGATGCAATAATACAATTGCTAATGTAGAAGAACTAGAAAGCATATTAGAAAAAGATAATGTGAAAGTAGAAAAAGGTGCACTTATAAGCTATGCACTAAGAATAAGTGGGTATAATAATATTAGAAGCTTAGAAGCATTTGATAAAGGAATGTTTAGTGTTCAAGATGAAAGCTCTATGTTAGTAGGACATATAGCTAATATTCCTAAAAACAGCTTAGTTGTAGATATATGTGCAGCACCAGGAGGAAAAACAACTCACTGTGCAGAGATTCTTAATAATACAGGATGTGTTATTTCAAGAGATATATATCCTAAGAAATTAAAGCTTATAGAACAAAATGTAAATAGATTACATCTAAATGATACTGTGAAGATTGAACAATATAATGCACTAGAACTAGATGAAAATTTGATACAAAAAGTAGATGTACTAATAACAGATGTTCCATGTTCTGGACTTGGAATAATCAGAAAAAAACCTGATATAAAATATAATATAACAAAAGAAGGTATTTCTGATTTGATTAAGCTACAAAGAGATATATTAAAAGTTGCTTATCAATACGTAAAAATAGGTGGAACACTTATGTATAGTACATGTACAGTTAATCCAGAAGAAAACATTGAAAATATAAAATGGTTTTTGAAAGAATATCCTTTTGAATTAGTTGATATTAGTAAATATTTACCAGAAGACTTAATACAAAATGAAGAAGGGTATATACAATTATTACCAGGAATACATGATACAGATGGATTTTTCATTGCTAAGTTAAGAAGAGTAGATAAGTAAGTGGAAGGATAGGCATAATATGAATAATAAGCAAGATATTTTAGCAATGACTTTAGATGAATTAGAAAAGTTTATTGATAGTATTGGAGAAAAGAAATTTAGATCAAAACAGATATATCAGTGGTTACACGAAAAAAGAGTTACTTCTTTTTATGAGATGACAAATATTTCAAAATCTTTACAAGATAAATTAAATGAAAATAGCATTATTACACCAATAAAAGAGATTACTAAATTAGAATCACAAGATGGAACAATTAAATACCTATTTGAATTAATAGATAATAATGTGGTGGAAAGTGTTTTTATGACATACAAACATGGAAATTCTGTTTGCATATCGTCACAGGTTGGTTGTCGTATGGGATGCAAATTTTGTGCTTCAACTATAGGGGGATTAGAAAGAAATTTATCTGCTTCAGAAATGTTAGGACAAATATATGAAATCAATAGAATTAGTGGTAAGAAGATATCTAATATTGTAATTATGGGAACGGGTGAACCTTTAGATAATTATGATGAATTAATAAAATTTATTAAAATTATTAATTCAGAGCAAGGAATGAATATTAGTCAAAGAAATATAACTGTATCAACTTGTGGTATAATAGATAAAATATATGCTTTGGCAAAAGAAAGTATGAAGATTACATTAGCTATTTCACTCCATGCACCGAATAATGAAATTAGAAAGAAAATGATGCCAGTTGCTAATGTTTATGAATATGATGAATTAATTAAGGCATGTAAAGATTATGTTGATATAACTAAGAGAAGAATAACTTTTGAGTATAGCTTGGTAAAAGATGTTAATGATAGTATAGAATGTGCTTTGAGGTTATCAAAAGTTTTAAAAGGAATATTATGTCATGTTAACTTAATTCCTGTCAATACTATAGAAGAACGAGATTATAGACATAGTAATAGTGAGACTATAAATGCTTTTAAAAATATACTAGAAAAGAGACATATTAATTGTACTGTAAGACGCGAGTTAGGAAGCGACATAGACGCTGCATGTGGACAACTTAGAAGGAGTTATAATAAATCAAACCTATAATAATATTAATTAAAATTAGGAGGTTTTATGAGAGCTATTGGAATGACCCATAAAGGGAAAATAAGAAATATTAATCAAGATAATTATTACTTATCTAATGAAAAAATTGGTAGCCTCCCTAATCTATATATTATTGCTGATGGTATGGGAGGGCATAAAGCTGGAGAGTATGCTTCAAAGTATGCAGTTGAAGAGTTTCTAAACTATGTAAAAAAACAAGAAAATATGTGTATTGTAGATATATTTACTAAAGGAATTAATTACATAAACGAGTTAATCTATAATAAATCATTAAATAATGAATGTTATCACGGTATGGGTACTACTTTTATAGCAAGCTGTGTAAAAAACCATAAGTTATATGTAGCTAATGTAGGAGATAGTCGTCTTTACTTAATAAATGATAAAATAAAGCAGATTACTAAAGATCATTCATTAGTTGGTGAAATGCTAAGATGTGGTAAACTTACTAAAGAACAAGTAAAAGATCATCCAGATAAGAATATAATAACAAGAGCTGTTGGAGCTGATAATACTGTTATTAGTGATATCTTTACATTAGATATTACTGATGATGAATTTATACTAATGTGTACAGATGGATTGACCAATATGCTAGAAGATGATAAAATTCATCAAGTGATTGAAAAAGAAATGTCATTACAAAAAAAACTAGATGAACTAATAACTCTAGCGTTAAATAATGGAGGAACTGACAATATTGCTGCTGTATTAATAAAAGGAGAATGAGAGGTGATTATGAAATGTTGCAACAAGGAGTAGTGCTAAGTGATAGATATGAGATCGTTGAAAAAATAGGCTCAGGTGGAATGTCTATTGTATATAAAGCAAAATGTAATAAACTTGAAAGATATGTAGCTGTTAAAGTTCTTAGAGATGAATTTTGCTCAGATGAAGATTTTGTTAAAAAATTCAAAGTCGAAGCTCAATCAGCAGCAAGTTTATCACATCATAATATTGTAAATATATATGATGTAGGTAATGACAGAAAAATATACTATATAATTATGGAATATTTAGAAGGAATTACTTTAAAAGAATATATTAAGAATAAGGCTCCTTTATCAGATGTAGAAACAATAAAAATAGCTGCGTCTATTGCTTCTGCTTTAGAACATGCACATCATAATCATATCATACATAGAGATATTAAGCCTCAGAATATTATGATTACAAAAGATGGTATAGCAAAAGTAGCAGATTTTGGTATAGCAAGAGTTGCTACTGATAAAACTATTGTTGCACCTACTAATGCAAGTGGTTCCGTACACTATATTTCTCCAGAACAAGCTAGAGGTGGATTTACAGATGAGAAGAGTGATTTGTATTCTCTAGGGATTACTATGTATGAAATGGCTACTGGTAAATTACCATATCAAGCAGAAAGTCCAGTATCTGTTGCATTACTTCATATACATGAAGACTTACCAAAACCTAGTGAAAAAAATTCTAATATTAGCCCATGTTTAGAATCAATAATTATAAAAGCTACAATGAAAAAATCTCAGTTTAGATACGATAGTGCCAAAGAGCTAATAAGTGATTTGAAAAAAGCTAATCTATCTCCAGAAGAAGATTTTGTTAATCTTAGGGTTCTAGATGATGACGCGCCTACTTTATTCATGTCAGACAATGATATGAAAAAAATATGGAATGACGATGATAATCAACAAGAATTTGAAGAAAAAGATAAATCAATTTTAGAGAGAATTGTTATTTTCTCTGGTATTATTTCTGCAATTATATTAGTGTCTATTGTAACTTTTTTTGTCTATAATGCAATTAAAGATAGATTGAATTTTAATCAAGAAATAATAATACCTAACGTAGAAGGAATGTTATTATCAGAAGCAAAAGTTATATTAGATGAGCGTGGATTAGATGTTAATGTAACAGAAATCCGATATGACGATGACTTTAAAATGAATTATATTATAGATCAAACTCCAGATAAAGATGAAACGGTAAAAGATGATAAAATCGTTAGTTTAATAGTAAGTAAAGGTAAAGAAATGTTTGAAGTACCACAAGTTGTTAACCTTCAATTTAATAATGCAGAAAAGCTAATTGCTAATGCTCATTTAACTCATAAAATGCAAGTAGAATATCATGATACTATACCTCGTGGAGTTGTTATTAGAACATATCCAGAAGAAGGAAAAAGTCTTGAAAAAGGCTCTACAGTTACAATTATTGTAAGTAATGGTAAAGAAGAGAAAAAAATAGGTGTACCTGATCTAAAGGAATTAACAGTACAACAAGCAGTTAATAAACTATCTGAGTTAAATCTTGTGCTAGGCAGTAGAACTTATATTAATCATGATACTGTACCAAAAGGGAAAATAATAAGTCAAACAGTTAATGTAGGTGAACAAGTCAAAGAAGGATATATAATTGATGTTACAGTTAGTGAAGGTAAGAAAATTGTATTAGTAGAAACTATTAATATAAATGATATATTGGATGTTGCTCAAAATGAAGGGCTAGTGAAAGTAGCTCTAGTTAACGAAGGGAAAGAAAGTACTGTTTTTGATAAATTACTAAAACATGAAGATTTTCCTTTATCAATTAATGTAACTGGAAAAGGGAAAGCAACAGTTAAGATTTATCTTAATAATGTATTTCAATATGAGAAGTCCTTTGTTTTTAATAAGGAGGCTAATTAATGACGGGTAAAATCATTAAAGGTATTGCTGGATTTTACTATATACATATACCAGAAAAAGGTATATTTGAATGTAAGGCTAGAGGTGTATTTAGGAACAAAAATATTAAACCTCTAATTGGAGATAATGTTGAAATAGATATTCTTGAAAATGAAGATATGAAGGGTAATATATTAGAGATATTACCTAGAACTAACAGTCTTATAAGACCTACAGTTGCTAATGTTGATCAAGCAGTTATAGTGTTTGCTGTTAATAATCCAAAGCCTAATTTTAATTTACTAGATAAATTTTTAATAATGGCTGAAAGACAAAATATTGACGTTATTATATGTTTTAATAAGTTAGATACTCTTTGTGAAGAAGAAGTAAAGAAAATAGAAGAAGCATATGTTAAAACTGGTTACAGAGTAATTCTAACAAGTGCAAAACAAGATATCGGAATAAAATTATTGAAAGAGTCTTTATATAATAAGACTACAGTATTTGCTGGACCTTCAGGGGTAGGTAAATCATCAATACTTAATGAAATACAGTCAGAAGAAAAACTTGAAACTGGCGAAATAAGTAATAAAATAAAAAGAGGAAAACATACTACTAGACATGCAACATTGTTAGCTTTTCATAAAGATAGTTATGTTGTTGATACACCTGGATTTAGTTCTTTATGTATTGAAGATATTGAAAAAGAACAGTTAAAACAATATTTTATTGAATTTGATAAATATGAAGATAGTTGCAGATTTTATGGATGTAACCATATTAGTGAACCAAATTGTGCCGTGAAAGATGCAGTTAATAATGGCGATATTAGTGATACAAGATATGAAAGCTACAAATTACTATATAATGAATTAAAAGACATAAGGAGATGGTAAAGTGATTAAGATAGCACCTTCAATTTTATCCGCGGACTTTGCAAACTTAGGACAAGATATTAAAAAAATACATGATGCTTCATGTGATTATGTTCATATTGATGTAATGGACGGATCTTTCGTACCTAATATTTCTTTTGGAGTACCTATAATTAAGAGTATAAGAAAATATACAGATAAGGTATTTGATGTACATCTAATGATTGATGAGCCAAGTAGATATATAAAAGATTTTAAAGAAGCAGGAGCAGATATTATTACTGTCCACGCAGAAGCATGCAATCACTTGCATAGCACAGTAAATTTAATTAAAAGTTATGGGTTAAAAGCAGCAGTATCTCTTAATCCAGCTACTCCTATTAGTGCATTAGAATATGTTATAGAAGACCTTGATATGGTATTAGTTATGTCTGTCAATCCTGGATTTGGTGGACAGAAATTTATTAATTCATCTCTTCATAAAATTAGTAGTCTTAGAGATATGATTTGTTCTAGAGGATATAACTGTGATATAGAAGTAGATGGTGGTGTTACACTTGATAATGTAAAAACTATAATAGATGCAGGAGCAAATGTTATAGTAGCAGGTTCTTCAGTTTTTAATTGTGACGATGTTAATAAAAGAATTGGTGAATTTAAGAAAATATTTGAAAGTAAATAGGAGTACTATATGAAAACATTGATTGTCACAGGTGGAAGTGTGGATATTAGTTATATAAAATCATTTATGAAAAGCCATACTTATGACTATATAATTGGTGTAGATAAAGGATTGGAATATTTATATGAGTTAGAATTAATACCTAATCTAATAATTGGGGATTTTGACTCTGCTAATAAGCAAGTAATAGAATATTACAAAAATAGTAAAGTAGAATTTAAAAACTTTATTTCAGAGAAAGACGAGACAGATACTCATTTAGCGATTTTAGAAGCTATTAATGTAGAAAGTATTGAAATTGATATAATTGGTGGTATTGGAAGTAGAATAGACCATACACTAGCTAATATTCATATTCTAATGATACCTCTAAAAGAAAATATTAATTGTAGATTAATAAATAAGAATAATATAATTAGATTAGTAGATAGTAATATTTCTATTAAAAAAAATGAGTATAAATACATTTCATTAATACCTTTAACAAGCCAAGTTGTTGGAATTACTACAGATGGATTAAAATACGAGCTTAATGATTATAATATGAATAAAGGAATATCTATAGGTATAAGTAATGAATTAATACAGAATGTGGCACATATAACTATTAGAGAAGGAATACTTATAGTAATTAATTCAAGAGATTAATTAAATAATTAAATTAAACGGTATTAATTAATAACACATATCATATAATATAATGATACTAAAATATGGGTGAAAGTAATGTGTTTGCGAACAAAATTATTGGGAGTAATATTAGTATCCTTAGCTTTAGGAATGTTATTTATATCCATATTGCCTAAAGGAGCTGTAGGTGTTATTCTTTCACTTACATTTTTAGGGATAGGATGTTGCTGTTTAAAATGGTAAAAAATAATCCCCAAATAATTGGGGATTGTTTTATGCACGTTCTACCGCACCTGATTTTAAACACTTAGAACAAACATTAAGTCTTTTTGTTTGACCATTAACTATTGCTCTAACTCTTCTAATATTAGGTTTCCACATTTTATTAGCTCTTTTATGGGAATGGCTGACTTGAATTCCAAATTGAACGCCTTTATCACAAATATCACATTTAGCCATACTTGCACCTCCTTATTTCGAACATGTTTACAACAAAACAATTTTAACAAAAAAGTGGACATAATGCAAGCGTTAGATTATAATTATTTAGTAAAAAAGAAAAAAATATTTAAAAACATAGTAAAAAATGGTATAATAAATGATACATAGGTGAATTTCTAAACAGTATTTTGCTTTTTGAAATTTCCATATAGTGTATTTATTAACTAAGAATTATTAACAATATGTTTAGATAATAATATATAAAGGAGGTTTATTATGGCTGGAAGAATGGGAACGAATATCGGAGAAATTACCATTGATAATGAAGTAATAGCTAAGGTGGCAGGATTAACTGCTATTGAGTGTTATGGTATTGTAGGAATGGCATCCCTTAATGTAACTAATGGAATTGTTAGATTGCTTAAAAGAGAAAGCTTAACAAAAGGCATTAAAGTAGAAGTTCTAGATAATATTGTATCAATAGATTTTCATATTATTATTGAATATGGAATTAATATAAGAGCAGTTGCGGATAATTTGATTAGCACTGTGAAATATAAAATAGAAAAATTTACTGGAATGGATGTAGGCAAAATCAATATTTTTGTTGAAGGCGTTAGAGTAGATTAAGTTTCATAAGGAGGAAAAGTTGTGGCTATAGAATATATTGATTCAATTATGTTAAAGGAGATGTTTTTATCTGGAGCAAAATATTTAGAATCTAAGAAAGCATACGTAGATGAACTAAATGTCTTTCCAGTTCCAGATGGTGATACAGGTACAAACATGTCTTTAACAATATTGTCAGCAGCTAAAGAAGTAAATAATTCTAATTATAATAATATGAAAGAAGTGGCAAAAGCAATATCTTCTGGTTCCCTAAGAGGAGCAAGAGGAAACTCAGGAGTTATATTATCTCAATTATTAAGAGGTTTTGCTAAAGTAATCAAAGATTATGATGAAATAGATACTCTAGTACTTGCAAAAGCTTTACAACAAGGCGTTGAGACTGCTTACAAAGCAGTTATGAAACCAAGAGAAGGTACAATATTAACTGTTGCTCGTGAGACAGCTGAAAGAGCCGCAACTCTAGCAGTAGATTCAAATGATATTGAATTTGTAATTAGAGAAACTATAACTCATGCTAATGAAGTATTGCAAAAGACTCCAGATATGTTGGAAGTACTAAAGCAAGCTGGTGTTGTTGATGCTGGTGGTCAAGGATTATTATATGTATTTGAAGGAGCATTAAAATCACTAGAATTAGGAAGAGAAGTAGATTTTGATGTAGTTATTGAAGAATCAAATAAAGAGATTAATAATTCTAATTTATCTAAGATAGCAACAGAAGATATTAAATTTGGTTATTGTACGGAATTTATTATAAATGTTAATAATGCACAGGAATCAGAATCAGAAGGTTTGAATTTAAGAAACTATTTAGAGACAATAGGTGATTCTATAGTAGTTGTTGCAGATGAAGATATTATTAAAGTACACGTACATACTAATAATCCTGGTTCAGCATTACAAAAAGCGTTAGAGCTTGGTGAATTAGTAAACATTAAGATTGATAATATGAGAGAGCAACATACATCTAAAGTTATAGCTCAAGAAGAGACGCAAGAAGTTGTTGTAGCACAAGAAGAGAGAAAAGAAATTGGTTTTGTAGCAGTATCAATTGGAGAAGGATTAAATGAAATTTTTTCTGGCTTAGGAATAGATTATATTATTGAAGGCGGACAGACAATGAATCCTAGTACAGAGGATGTACTGAATGCTATTAATAAAGTTAATGCTGATAATGTATATATTCTTCCTAACAATAAAAATATTATATTAGCGGCTAAACAAGCTAGTGAATTGTGCGAAGATAAAAATGTAATAGTTATTCCTTCCAAATCAATTCCTCAAGGTATATCAGCAATGATTAGTTTTGAGCATGATAAAGGTGTAGAAGATAATACTAAAAATATGGAAGAGTCTATGACATACGTTTCAACAGGTCAATTAACATTCGCCGTTAGAGATACAAGTATAGATGATAAAGACATTAAAGAAGGCGATATCTTAGGAATTGGTAATGATAAAATACTTACAGTAGAAAAAGAATTAGATATTGCGGCAAAAGAACTTGTAAATAGGCTAATTGATGAAGAAAGTGAACTTGTTACTATCTATTACGGTAAAGAAGTAGATGAAGACGTGGCAGATGAGTTTGGTGAGTATATAGAAGAGAACTATGAAGACTGTGATGTAGAAGTACATTATGGTGGTCAACCACTTTACTATTATATATTATCTGTTGAATAAAATAATCTAATTAAATAGATTATATTACCCATACTAATAATTAGGGGCTGTCCGATAATAGTATTATCTGATAGCTCTTTTTAATTAAAGGAGTTTGTTATGAATACTAGTTTGCCTGTAACTATTCTAAAAGGAATAGGTGATAAGAAAAGTGAATTATTAAAAAGAATGAGGATATATTCTATAGAAGATATACTTAACTATTATCCAAGAGATTATGAAAAAAACATGCCTATTACTAAAATAGCGAATATTAAAATGGATGAAGTAAATGTTATTGAAGGGTCAATATGTCTAGTTACACAAAATATTAGAAAAAAAAATCTAGTCATGACTAAAACTAAAATAAGAGATAATACTGGAGAAATATATGCAATATGGTTTTCACAGCCTTACTTAAAAAACAAACTAAAACTTGGTAATAAATATATTTTCAAAGGCAAAATACAATATAAATATAACATTATTCAAATAAGCTCTCCTGAAATATATGAAATAAATAAATACGAAACAACAATAAACTCTCTAAAACCATTATATCCACTTTCAAAAAATATATCTATGAATTTTATTAGTACAGTTATTAAACAAGCTATTGAGTATACTAGAAATCAATTAAAAGATTATCTGCCAGAAGAAATAAGGCGAGATTATAATATGGCTGAATATAATTATGCAATCAGACAAATTCATAATCCAGATAATTATGAATCTCTGGAAGAAGCAAGGAAGAGACTGATTTTTGATGAGTTTTTATTATTTCAATTAGGGCTTAGCTTAATAAAAGAACATACTAGTGTTATTAATAATTCTTTTGTAATCCAAGAAGTATTAGCTGAAAAAGTGTTTATAGAAAAATTACCATATACATTAACTAATGCCCAGAAAAAAGTATGGGATGAAATTAAAGTAGAATTAAAATCAGATAAAACTATGAATAGATTAGTTCAAGGTGATGTTGGTTCTGGTAAAACAGTAGTTGCGGCATTGGCACTATTAACTATTGCTGAAAACAATTATCAAGGATGCATGATGGCACCTACTGAAGTATTAGCAAAGCAACATTATAAATCTGTTACAGAATTATTATCACCACTTGGAATAGAAGTAGGATTATTAGTAGGTTCAATGACGAAGAAAAACAAAGAAGATGTATATAATAGATTAAAAAATGGACAGATAAAAGTACTAATAGGTACACATGCTGTTATTCAAGAAAAAGTTGAGTTTGAAAATCTGGCATTAGTTATAACTGACGAGCAACATAGATTTGGAGTAAAACAAAGAGAAGCATTAGCATCAAAAGGTTTATATCCACATACACTCGTAATGAGTGCTACACCGATACCAAGAACTTTGGCTCTTATTGTATATGGTGATATGGATGTATCTGTTATAGATGAAATGCCACCGGGAAGGCAAAAAATAGAAACATTTTCAGTAAATACCTCATATAGAGATCGTATATATTCCTTTGTAGAAGGTGAAATTAGTAATGGAAGACAAGTTTATATTATTTGTCCTATGATAGAAGATTCAGAGTCATTAGAATTAGAATCAGTAATAAGTTATACTGAAAAAATTAAAGGAAAAATTAGTGAAAATATTAAAATAGAATATCTTCATGGTAAAATGAAAAGTAAAGAAAAAAATAATATAATGGAAAGATTTAGTAATAATGAAATAGATATATTAGTATCTACTACAGTTATTGAAGTAGGAGTTAACGTGCCAAATGCTACACTTATGATAATTGAAAATGCAGAGAGATTCGGATTAGCAGGATTACATCAATTACGAGGAAGAGTAGGAAGAGGAAATTATAAATCTTATTGTATATTAGTAACAGATTCAAAAAATACTATAACTAAAAAGAGAATGGATGTTATGTGTAAATATACTGATGGATTTGTTATTTCAGAATATGACTTGAAATTACGAGGACCTGGAGATGTTTTTGGGCTAAAACAACATGGACTTCCAGAATTTAGAATAGCTGATATATTTAGAGACATTGAAATATTAAAAGAAGCTAATTGTTTAGCCAAAAAAATTATTGAAGAAGATAATAAATTAAGTAAAGAAAAATATAGATATCTTAATGAAAAAATCAATAAATTTTTTACTAACACAGTTGAGCAGATATCTTTATAGATTACAATTACATTTTTAGCAAAGTTTTGATTTAGATACAGTATTTGCTAGTGTATTATATATGAATATACATATAATAATATCGTAACCTAATAAAACAACTCTTCGAAGAGAGAAACTAAAATAATCATTATAAGAATTGGAGGGTCCAGTAATGGCTAAGAATGTAGTACCACAAGCGAGAGAAGCATTAGAAAAATTCAAATATGAAGTAGCAAACGAAATAGGAGTACCTTTAAAACAAGGATATAATGGTGATTTAACATCTGCTCAAAACGGATCAGTTGGTGGATATATGGTTAAGAAAATGATTGAAAGAGCAGAACAAGATTTAATGGGAAAATAATCAAAAGCTATTATATAAAGATGAGCTAAATGCTCATCTTTTATTATTGATTCATAATTCTTATTGACAATTATTGTTATTAGGTTAAAATAATAATATGAATTTGAAGTAGATAACCTAAGTTGAAAGGAATACATATGAGAGTAATATCAGGTAAAGCAAGAAGACATAATCTATTATCTCCTAGTGGGTTAGATGTAAGACCTACTACAGATAGAACAAAAGAAACTTTATTTAATATGTTGAATATGAATGTTTATAATGCAGACTTTTTAGATCTATTCAGTGGAAGTGGTGCAATAGGTATAGAAGCTTTAAGTAGGGGAGCAAAACAAGCAGTTTTTGTAGAACATAATAGTGAAGCATTAAAATGTATAGATAAAAATCTAGAAAATACTAAGTTAAGAGATAATGCTCTAATTCACAAAACAGAAGTAGTTACTGGGTTAAAGAAATTAGAAGGCAAACAATTTGATATTATATTTATGGATCCACCATATAACAAAGGTTATGAAGAACGTATAGTACCTCTTTTACAGCAGTATGACTTATTAGATGATGATGGAATTATTATATGCGAAAGTTCTATAGAAACTAATTTTGATTTTATTAACAATACTGATTTTGAAATATCAAAAGAAAAGCTTTTTAGAACTAATAAATTTACATTTTTACAAAAGAAAAGATAAGGAGTGACTAATGTGAGAATTGGGGTCTATCCAGGAAGTTTTGATCCTACAACTAATGGACATTTAGATATAATTAAAAGAAGTGCTAAATTGGTAGACAAGCTTATAGTAGGAGTTTTACATAATAGTGCCAAACAACCTTTGTTTTCTATTGATGAAAGAGTTATGTTATTAGAAGAGTTAACGAAAGATATGGATAATGTTGAAGTTTGTACATTTTCTGGCTTATTAGTAGATTTTCTAAAGGAAAAAGAAGCTAATATAATTATAAGAGGATTTAGGGCAGTATCAGATTTTGAATACGAACTTCAAATTGCACAGACAAATTATAGTATGAACAATAACATTGAAACTATATGCTTGATAACCCGTGTAGAATATTCTTTTTTAAGTGCAAGCATAGTAAAAGAAATTGCCAGATATGGAGGAGATATAAGCAAAATGGCTCCTAAGGAAACAATTGATTTATTAAATAAAAAATTTAATATTAATAATTAGAAGAATTGCTTTTGATTTATTCTATACAATAAACCATTTTATTAGAGAGGGGAATAAACATGAATATTATGGATTTAATTAACGAAATGGAAGATTATTTTGAAAGCTGTAGTAAGGTACCTTTTTCAAATAAGATAATGGTAAATCCAGAGGTTATTTATGAATTAATGACTGATATGAGATTGAAACTACCAGAAGAAATTAAGCGTTGTCAACGAGTGCTTGAAGAAAAAGAGAAAATAATTCTAGACGCTAAAATGAACGCTGAAAACGTTGAAAAAGAAACAGAAAATAAAATGTTAGAATTAATTAATGAACATGAAATAATGCAAAAAGCATATTCAGAAGCTGAAGTAGTTCTATCAGAGGCAAAAAACACATCACGAGAACTAAAACTAGGTGCTTATGAATATGCAGATGAAATAATTAGCAAAGTAGAAAATATTGCAAAAGCAACATTACAAGAGACTAATAGAGTGTATGAGCAATTTGAAGAATATATGAGTAATCAGTTAGAAATATTAGATAATAACAGACAAGATTTACATGAACGAAGAAAATAGTTAGCTTAATAATTACATACTTTAATTCATTTATGAAATAAAAATTAAAGTTGCGATAATTGCTGTAATAAATGTTATTACGGCATTTATTAATTTAGAAAACATATATTTATTAAGATTTAAGTTAGTGTTAGTTAAAACACTTGCAGTTTGAGCATGAACTGAGAAAGTACCAAAAGCAGTTAATGTACATAGAAGTACAAATTTAACTGAAATATCTGCACTAGAGCTCACTAATAATTTTACTCCATTAGCAAGTTCTATCAAACTAAACAAAAAGTCTTTTATAATACTTGATTTAATTGGGATAAGATAAAAACAATTAAGTATTATTGAGAAGAAGATTATATAACCTCCTATTTTAACTATTAGACTAATAGCGTTCATAATACATTCATCGAAAATTGAAAATGTAATTTTTTTGTTTATATGTTTTGGTTTATTTGAAGTATTAATAGGGGGGAGACTTTTAGAGTAAATAACTCTATATATTAAAGAAGTTATTAAGTTAGCAAAGTAAATAACTATAAGCATAATAATACCTAAATAAGTGTTATTTAATAAGCCAGTGGCAATAAAACCTATTATAAACATGGGGCTTGCATTATTACAAAAAGTTAGCATATATTGAGCTTGAGCTAAACTTACGACTCTTTCATTATATAAATCTCCTGTTATTTTAGCACCTACTGGATAACCTGATAAAAATCCAGTAATAAAAGCATAGCCAGCTACACCAGGTAGTCCAAATAACTTAGACATAATTGGTGTGAAGATTATGTTTATATAATATATAATATTAGAACGTATTATTATATTTGATAATAAAATGAATGGGAATAAAGTAGGAATAATAACGTTAAACCATAATAATAACCCGCTTTCTGCGGCTTTCATAGAAGCTTTTGGTAGTATTAATATTATAGATATAATAATAAGTAACATTAAATTAATTATGAAATTTTTTGTTATTTTTCTTCTCATAATTTACCTCAACTTATAATTGTATTTATATGTACAATTATGCAATTATAATATATAGCTTGTTATTAATACAAGTATATTGTATAGAGGTTGTTTTTAGAACTACTCAATAATTATACTTTTTGTATAATCATTTTTGGCTATAGTTGAGTATTTACTGCCTAAGGCAATGTTATATATATCGCTACATCGTATTTCATCTTGTAACATTTTTAATTGCAATTCATTAAGCACCTTCATACTATCTTTTACATTAGATATAATAGGAAGATCACACTTTTGTTTAATTGATTTTAATAGATTTTGACTTTCTTTTCTAAAACCTAGAATTTTAACATATTGACTATATCCATTCAGTACAAACGTAGAGAAGTCCTCTTTTGAAATTGTTAATAACATATGAATTAAAGTTCTTTGAATTCTTGATATAGGATATCTTCTTGTTTTTGAATAATTAATGATTTCATTTATTGTATTATATGATGTTATTGCTTTTATGAATCTGTTTTCAATACCTTCACTAACATCTAAATAATTTTGTAAATCATCACTTAAAGATGATTTTAATATATAATTAATAACCATTGAATAATCATCAATATATACAGGAGCAAATTTATTATTAATAGACTCTATTAATAAATTATAAGAAGACTTAGGCATACAATTTGCAAGTTTACTCAAATCGTTAGAGTCGTCTCCTAGAAATTTTCTTATAGAGGTAGCAGATGATAAAGAAATACTCATAGCTTGGTCATGATAAGAAGAACCAGACCGTTTAATAGTAAATGGTTTTATAGAACTATTAAGTTTAATAAGTGCTTTTAAATATTCAATACCAAGAATATTATTAGGTGATTTTATAATAGATAATATATCTTGCTTAGGTAGATCTATGACATTATTATTAGTTAAATAATTAATTAAAGCTTGTGACCGTGCAGTTGCAAAACTATAACCATCATTCAAATATTTATTCAATTCTATTTTAAAAGTACTAGGTTCATGACATAAAACAGAAGCTATTTTATATAAATAGTCAGTATCTCCAACTTCACTACCAAAACATAAATAATCTATTATACCAAGATCATTTAGTAGTTTGACAGATGCATATGAAAAAAATTCCGCACTTGATGTAGAAAAATGAACAGGGAGTTCAATAACCAAGTCAGCTCCATTTTGTAGTGCCATTTTAGCTCTTGTCCATTTGTCAACAATAGCTGGTTCGCCACGCTGAACAAAATTACCACTCATTATAACGACACAGTATTTTGAATTTGTTATTTTTTTTGCTTGTTCTAGTTGATATAGATGTCCATTGTGAAATGGATTATATTCTGCTATGATCCCTACTGTACTCATAAATTACCACCTTATAATATTATATCTCTATATTAAAACAAATATTTGATTAAATCAAGATAAACCCAGATGCAATATAGTCACTTTTTTGTAAAAAGTTGAAAAAAAATGAAAAAATATATTGTATACAATAAACATTGATATTATAATAGAAATAGAACGATTATATAAGTTAAGAGTTTGAAAGGAGTTTATTAAATTGAGTTTTATAAACAGCATAAAGGAAAGAGCAAGACAGGCAAAAAAAACTATTGTACTACCAGAATCATTAGAAAGAAGAACAGTAGAAGCTGCTGAGCAAGTTTTGGCAGAAGGAATTGCTAATGTAATTCTTATTGGAAACAAAGAAGAAATTGAGAAAGTGGCACAAGGGCTAGATATCTCAAAAGCTATTTTTGTTGATCCATGTTCATTTGAAAAGATGGAAGAATATGTGGAGTGTTTAGTTGAACTTCGTAAGAAAAAAGGAATGACACCTGAAAAAGCGGAAGAATTATTGAAAAATGATGCACTTTACTTAGGTGTTATGATGGTTAAAAATGGTATGGCTGATGGAATGGTTGCCGGAGCAGTTAACTCTACAGCTAATGTTCTTAGACCATCTTTACAAATTCTAAAAACAGCTCCAGGTACTAGATTAGTTTCATCATTCTTTGTAATGGTAGTACCAGATTGTGAATATGGAGCAAATGGTACATTTATATTCTCTGATTGTGGTTTAGTACAGAATCCTAACGCAGAAGAATTAGCATCAATTGCACTAAGTTCTGCAAAATCCTTTGAAAATCTAGTACAGGAAGAAGCAGTTGTTGGTATGTTATCTCATTCTACAAAAGGAAGTGCGAAACATGATGATGTTAATAAAGTATTAGAAGCTACAAGAATTGCAAAAGAACAAAACAAAGATGTAAAATTAGATGGGGAATTCCAGTTGGATGCTGCTATAGTTCCAAGTGTTGGTGCTGCTAAAGCTCCAGAAAGTGAAGTTGCAGGAAAAGTTAATGTTCTTGTTTTTCCAGATTTAGATGCAGGTAATATTGGTTACAAGTTAACTCAGAGATTGGCAAAAGCAGAGGCATACGGACCAATTACTCAAGGAATTGCTAAGCCAGTAAATGATTTATCAAGAGGCTGTACTTCAGAAGATATTGTTGGGGTAGTTGCTGTAACAGCTGTACAAGCTCAATTATAATTGAACTAACTTATGAATAAGTTTTACATATATGGTTGGAAATATTGATAAAATTGCATTCAATCACACTATTGAATAGAAAATAAAAAATATACTAAAAGGAGATAATTCAAGTGAATATATTAGTATTAAATTGTGGAAGTTCATCATTAAAATATCAATTAATTAATATGGAGAATGAAGAAGTATTAGCTAAAGGTCTATGTGAGAGAATAGGTATTGATGGTTCTAGAATTAAACATACTCCAAATGGAAAAGAAACAATAATTATTGAAGGTGATATGCCAGACCATAAAAATGCAGTACAATATGTTATTGAAGCATTATCATCAGAAGAACATGGTGTTATTAAAACTATGGATGAAATTAATGCTGTAGGACATAGAGTTGTGCATGGTGGAGAAGAATTTGCTTGTTCAACTATTATTACGGATGAAGTAATTGAAGCTGTGGTAAAATGTACAGATTTAGCTCCATTACATAATCCAGCTAACTTAATCGGAATTGATGCATGTAAACAAATTATGCCTAATGTACCAATGGTAGGAGTTTTTGATACTGCATTCCATCAAACAATGCCAGAAAAAACATATTTATATGCTCTACCATATGACTATTATAGAAAATATAAATTAAGAAGATACGGATTCCACGGTACATCTCATAAGTATGTTTCACATAGAGCTGCTGAATTTTTAGGTAAAGATATAAAAGATCTAAAAATCGTAGTTTGTCATTTAGGTAATGGTGCAAGTGTATGTGCAGTTGACGGAGGAAAATCAATTGATACAAGTATGGGGCTTACTCCTCTTGAAGGATTAGCAATGGGTACAAGATGTGGAGATATGGATCCAGCTATTATACAATTTTTAGCAGATAAAGAAGGATTATCAATTGACGAAATTAATACTATTTTAAATAAAAAATCTGGAGTTCTTGGTATTTCTGAACTATCAAGTGATTTTAGAGATTTAGAAGATGCTATTGAAGAAGGAAATAAAAAAGCTGAGTTAACTATGAATGTATTCTGTTATAGAGTTGCTAAATATGTAGGAGCATATGCTGCTGCTATGAATGGTATTGATGCGGTTGTATTTACAGCTGGTCTTGGTGAAAATAATGGAGATGTAAGAAGTGAAGTATGTTCATACCTTACATTCTTAGGTGTAGATGTAGATGAAGAAGCTAATAAATGTAGAGGTATTGAAAGAGACTTCTCAAAAGAAGGAGCAAGAGTTAGATCTGTTGTTATTCCTACAGATGAAGAAATGATGATTGCTAGAGAAACAGCAAGATTGATCTAAATTAAATAATATATATTCTGTTTTATTAATCATTTTAATTACCTTTATTTGGATTTATCCAGTAAGGGTTTTTAAGATGATTTTTTTTCATACGAATAAGTTTATAAAAAAAGTGAAAAATAATTGTTGATAATTGAAGAATTGAGTAGGTGCAATTATGAGCATTATTGACATAATAGTTATTTGAATATATAATTAAATAATTAATTGTAATATATTAATAAGCAAATTGAAACGTTATGAATAAGCTAGGTTCTTATTTACAGCTACATAAATATATGCAAATAGGTGTTTTGCATTGTTTTTTTCATGCAAAGGAGTATTTATATGATTAAAAATGGGTTGTGCATACGTGGGGGTAAGAAGCATTACAGATTTATATTAATAATAATAGTATTGCTTTTATCAGGATGTAATAATGAAGTGGCTAATAATAGTGCTACTATAAGCAAATATAATGAATCAAAAGAAAATAATATAGATGCTATATATGATACAAAAGAAACAGAGAGCATAGCTCAAGTAATTGAAAATGATGATAATAATTACTCTAACACTATTGTAATAGACAAACAATCAGTAAATGACAACAATATAGATGATGATGAAGGAAACGAACCTAATATAACAAGTATTATTATAAATGCAGCTGGAGACTGTACTCTTGGTACAGATGAGGTGCTTAATCAATATAGCTACAAGACTTTTATGGAAGAATATGAAGATCAAAAGCAAAGTAAAACATATTTTTTTCAAAAAGTATTACCTATATTTGATAAAGACGATTTAACGGTTGTTAATCTTGAAACAACATTAACAACAGCAGAGAAAAAGGCAAACAAGAAATACCGTTTTAAAGGATATCCAGAATTTAATCAAATACTAGTAGAAGGAAGTATTGAAGCGGTTAATTTAGCTAATAATCACATATATGATTATTTAAAACAAGGTTATGAAGAAACAATGAAATATTTAGATGAAGTAGGAGTTTCTTACTTTGGAAATGAGAATTACTGTATAAAAGATATAAAAGGAATTAAAATAGGGTTATTAGGATATGAAGGTTTTAATTATTCTACTAAAGTGAAAGAAAGAATTAAAAAGCAAATAACATATCTGAAAGATGAAGGATGTAAATTGATAATTGTAAGTTTTCATTGGGGACAAGAATATAGTTTTCTTCCTAATAATACTCAAAAAAAGTTAGGGCATTATGTAATTGACGAAGGTGCAGACCTTGTGCTAGGACATCATCCTCATGTAATGCAAGGAATAGAAAAATATAACGATAAGTATATAGTATATTCTCTTGGCAATTTTTGTTTTGGAGGTAATCTTAACCCAAAAGATAAAGATACATTTATTTTTCAACAGACATTTGATTTTGATAATAACAGTGAAATTATATATAATAATATTGAAATTATTCCTTGTTCTATATCTTCTAGTGAAGATAGAAATGATTTTCAGCCAGTACCTCTTGATGAAGATAATTATGATAGAATTATAAGAAGAATAAACGATTATAGTAAGAACTTAAACTTTAATTACGAAAATTAGATATATAATGTGAGCTTTATCAAAAGGGCATATTATTTATTGAAGATAAAGAAGTAAATTTTTCTAAAAATGTTGACAAAAGTATATTTGATATGTATAATTACATGTGGTTATTTTATGCGATTTAACATTCCAAGTAGTATTTCTTATAATATAAAAGGGGTGATAATATGCAGTTTAATTTAACTGAAATTTTATCCAATGATGGAATGAATCAAAAAATATCTACTGATATTGGCATCAAGGAGTTAGATCTTGGTAATAATATATACCAAGTTGTTAACCCGATTCATATTGACCTAGACATTACTAATTTGGGTGATAAGAAAATGAATTTACAAGGAACAGTTACAGGTACTCTTAATATTCCTTGTGATAGATGCATGGAAGAAGTAGATCACAAAATTGAAACTAATTTTTCTAAAGACATTAAATTTCAAGATAATGAAGACGTTACTTGGTATATTGATGGTTATAATTTAGATTTAGAAAAATTAGCTTTAGATGAATTAATCATTGATTTACCAATGAAAGTCCTTTGCAGTGACACATGTAAAGGTATCTGTAATCAATGTGGAGTTAACCTGAATAAGGGGACTTGTGACTGCGATAATAGTGATATAGATCCAAGATTAGCAGTTTTTAAAGATTTATTTAAAGAGTTTTAAGGAGGTGTCAGCATGGCAGTACCAAAAAGAAAAACATCACAAGCTAGAAGAGACAAGCGTAGAGCTAATTGGAAGTTAACTGCTCCAAACTTAGTGAAATGTAGTAAATGTGGGGAATTAATTATGCCTCATAGAATGTGTAAAGCATGTGGAACTTACAAAAATAAAGTGGTTGTTGAAACTGAATAATTTAAAGGCAGCGTAAGCTGCCTTTAGTTATTTTAATTACTTGTGATATATAATTAATTAATAATATTTTACATATAAAATGATAACAATAATTAAAAAAATTTTAATTATTTTTTATAAAATAGATATTGAAAATATAGGAAAAATTTAGTATAGTATTTTTAGAATGTAAAATAAGGGGGTATAATAATGCAAGAAATGATAACTGTTGCAGTTGATGCAATGGGTGGCGATAATGCCCCAAATGAAATTATTAAAGGCTGTATACAATCAATAAATGAAGATTCTAACATAAAGATTTGTTTGGTAGGAAATAATATTATCATAAATGAACAACTTACTAAGTACACATATAATAAAGAACAAGTAGAGGTAGTTGATGCTAAGGAAATTATTGAAACTTGTGAGCCACCTGTAATGGCTATAAGAAGAAAAAAAGATTCCTCTCTAGTAAAAGGTCTTAACTTGGTTAAAGAAAAAAAAGCAGATGCTTTTGTCTCAGCTGGTAGTACAGGAGCAATACTTGCTGGTGGAACTTTTATTGTTGGTAGAGTTAAGGGAGTTGAACGACCTGCCCTTGCCCCACTTATTCCTAATAAAAAAGGTGTATCTTTGCTAATAGACTGTGGAGCTAATGTAGATTCAAAACCAAGTTATTTAGTACAATATGCTAAAATGGGTTCCATATATTATGAAAATGTTTTAGGTGTAAAGAATCCTAAAGTTGCATTGATTAACATAGGTGAAGAAGAATCTAAAGGTAATAATTTAGTGAAAGAAACATATGCTTTACTTAAAGATGAAGATATTAATTTTATTGGAAATATTGAGGCTAGAGATATACCAGAAGGTAAGGCAGATATTTTAGTATGTGATGCTTTTGTAGGTAATATTATTCTAAAGTATACAGAAGGGTTTGGCTTAACTTTGTTTAGCATGTTGAAACAAGCTCTAATGCAAGATGTTAGATCTAAAATTGGTACATTGTTATTAAAGCCAGCATTAAAAAACTTTAAAAAGAGTCTTGATTATGCTGAATATGGTGGAGTTCCATTATTAGGTCTTGAAGGATTAGTAGTTAAGACACATGGTAGTGCAGATGCAAAAGCCATTAAAAACACCATAATTCAATGTAAAAAATACTCAGACCTAAAAATAAATGAAAAGATAAAACATAATTTTTAAAATGATTTATTAATAAAGGGGGTAAATAAAATGGATTTTGAAAAACTAGCTTCAATTATATCAGAATTTGCAAATGTAGATGAAAATGAAATTACAATGGAAACTAAATTTGTTGATGACCTTAATGTGGATTCTTTAGATTTGGTTCAGATAATTATGGCAATTGAAGAAGAATATGATATTGAAATTAATAATGAGCAAGCAGAAAATATTGTAACTGTTAATGATGCAATAGAGGCAATAAACTCTCAAATTAATAACGACTAATGTTAGCCCTTACATAATAAGGGCTTTGCTTTTATATATTAATATCAGTTTAGAAGTGAGGAGGAGGAAATATTGAAAAATAAGCATAGAAATCTAAAAGAATTTCAAAAAATTATTAATTATAAGTTTAATAATACTAGATTATTATCTCAAGCTCTAACACATAGCTCTTATGCAAATGAACATAAAATGTCTAAGTTTGAGAATAATGAAAGGCTAGAATTTTTAGGAGATGCTGTACTTGAAATAGTAACTAGTGATTTTTTATTTGTTAATTATGAGGACATGCTTGAAGGAGAATTGACTAAATTTAGAGCCAGTATTGTGTGTGAACCAACATTAGCTAATTTTTCAAACGAAATTAAATTAGGGGACTTCATTAGACTAGGAAAAGGTGAAGAAAATTCTGGTGGGAGATTTCGTGCATCTGTTCTATCTGATGCTGTAGAAGCACTGATTGGATCAATTTACATAGATGGAGGCTTAGAAGCTGCTAGAACATTTATTTTAAACACATTACTGAAAGATGTAGAAAAGAGAAAGTTATTTATTGACAGTAAAACTCATTTGCAAGAAATTATTCAAAAAACTAGTGAGCAACCTATTGAGTACATAATTGTTAAGGAAAAAGGTCCAGATCATAACAAATTATTTATGGTTGAAGTAAGACATGAAGGAAAAGTAATTGGTTATGGACGTGGAAGAAGTAAAAAATCCGCTGAGCAAGATGGAGCATATGATGCAATAAAAAATATAAAATAATACAATTGACGGTGTACAATTGACAACTATTAAGACTAGCTATATATTTCAACAAGACTAATCCTATTATGTAGGTATATTAAAAGAAACGTTCTTTTAATAATTGTCCATTGTTCATTGCCTATTGATTAAACCATTAAGGTAAGGGGATATTATGCATTTAAAAAGTATTGAGCTACAAGGCTTTAAATCATTCGCTAATAAAATTAATTTTGAATTTGATGAAGGAATTACGGGGATTGTTGGACCTAATGGTAGTGGTAAAAGTAATATAGCAGACGCAGTAAGATGGGTGCTTGGAGCTCAGAGTGCAAAACAGTTAAGAGGCTCTAAGATGGAGGATGTAATATTTGCTGGAACTGAAAATAGACGTCCAGTAGGATATTCTCAAGTTAATATTACTATAGATAATCATGATAAAAAAATGGCAATTGACTATTTAGAAGTGACTATTTCAAGACGTATTTATCGTTCTGGAGAAAGCGAATTTTATATTAATAAAACACCATGTAGATTGAAAGATATTCATGAGTTGTTTTTTGATACTGGCGTAGGAAAAGAAGGGTATTCCATTATAGGTCAAGGTCAAATTGATAAAATATTAAGCACAAAACCAGAAGATAGACGTGATTTATTTGATGAAGCCGCAGGTATAGTAAAATTCAAAAGAAGAAAATCAATTGCATATAAAAAATTAGAAGAAGAAAAGCAAAACTTAATTAGAATAAATGATATTATTAGAGAATTAGACGGACAAAAAGATTCATTATGTGGACAAGCAGAGATTGCTAAAAAGTATCTTACATTAAAAGAAGAATTAAAAAAATATGAAGTTAATATTTTTATTAAAGAGTTTGAGAAGCTAAATGATAGCATTAATAAAATTAATGAAGAAGAAAATCAAATAAAAGAAGAAATACATTCAGTTAATAAAAGTCATGAAGAAATTAAAGTAAAATATAACAACACTATAAATCTATCAGAAAATTTAACTATAGAATTAGACAATAAGAAAGATGAAATATCATCTCTTAATATTGATAAAGAAAAAAAGGAAAATAATATTAAAATTGCTAACGAACAAATTAGATCAATTAACATAGCTAATGAACGTATTCAGCAAAATATTAATGAACTTAATTCAAGAAATGAACTAAATAATAGTAATATTAATCAATATAATGAATTATTAGCTACACTAAAATTAGATAAAAATAAATTGCATGAAAATCTTAAAGCTAAAGAAGATAAGTTCACTAATATTATTAAGGAAATATCCCAAAAAGAAATAACAATTGAAGAAATTAAATCAAGTATCATAGATAGATTAAATGAGATAACATCCGTTAAGAGTAAAATGCAGAGATATTCTGCAATGCTTGAAAATATTAATAATAGAAAAAAAACATTGTCTGATAAACTATCACATGTACATAATGATAAAAAGCTATATTATAATAAGAAAGTTACATCTCTAGAAGAAGTAGAAGTACATGAAAATGAATTGAAACTTACAAAAAATAATAAAGAAGAAGTATATAATCATATTAAAAAAATTACGCAAGATAAAATGATTATAGAAGAGAGACTTAATACTATTAATAAACAAATGAATAATTATACTTCTAGATATAATGCTCTAAACGATATAACAGAACATTATGAAGGATATAATTATAGTATAAGAAAAGTAATGGAACTAAAATCTAATAAAAAAATTCATGGGGTTTTAGGTGTTGTAGCAGATGTAATTAATGTTAATAAAAAATACGAAATAGCTATAGAGACTGCTCTTGGAGCATCAGTTCAAAATATTATTACTAAAGATGAAGATACGGCAAAATGGATAATTAATTATTTGAAAACTAATAAATATGGTAGAGCTACATTTTTACCACTTACTAGTATTAGAACGAAGAATAATTATAATAAAGTAAATAATGCTGAAGGCTTTATAGGATATGCTAGTGATTTAGTTGAATATGACAATATATATGAAAATGTTATTAAGTATTTATTAGGAAGAGTAATTATAGTTGATAATATAGATAACGGTGTAAAGCTTGCGAAAAAATATAATTATACATTAAAAATAGTTACTTTGACTGGAGATGTTCTAAATCCTGGTGGTTCATTAACTGGAGGAAGTTATAAGAATAAATCCAACAATTTTCTTTCTAGAAAAAGAGAGCTTGAGGAATTACAAAGCAATATTAATGAAATAACAAAAACGTTACAAATAACAGAACAAGAAAAAATTAAGATAATACATAAAGAACAAAAATTAACTGATGAAGTAGAAAAACTAACTTCTAAAGAGCATGAGTTAAATATTAAGATTAATTCTTTACAAATAAGTATTAAACAAATAAGTAAAGAGATTCACAATAGCGAACTGATAATAAAAGAAGGACACGAAGAAATAAATGAGCTAGACTCTCAAAACAAAGAGTTAAATACTACACTTGAAAAATATAATCAACAACTATATGGAACTGAAACTGAAAATACAGATGCTGAATCAAAAGTAGTATATTTAACAGACGAAGCTACTAAAAATAAAGAAATAAAAGAAAGTTTGAATGAAGAAATAACTAATCTAAAAATTACTTTAACTTCTATTAAACAAAAAATATCAAGCACTGGTGAAAATATTGTACGATTAAAAAAAGAACTTCATGAAATTGATATTCAAAGAGAAAAAAACTTAGAAGAAGTAAAAAATAATGAACTTAGTATATCTGAAAAAACTAATCTTATAAATGAATATGAAGAAGATACTAAGCGAATTACTAATAACATTACAATAAAACAACAAGAACTTGTTCAATTAAATGAACAAAAAGAGCAAATTTCACTTCAACAAAAACAATTGTTTGAAGAAAGAGAGAACTTGAGTAATAAATCAAATCTCTTAGAAAAAGAAGTTTTAAGACTACAAAACTCTAAGATAAAATACGAATTAAATAAAGAAAATACTATTAATTATATGTGGGAAGAATATGAATTAACATTTAATATGGCTCTTCAATATAGAGATGATATAGGTTCTATGTCTATATTAAAGCAGAATGTGAAGAAACTTAAAATAGATATAAGAGAGCTTGGAGATGTTAATGTTAATGCAATTGAGGAATACAAAGAAGTTATAACTAGATTTAACTTTTTAACAGAACAAAAAGATGACTTGATTCAAGCTGAGAAAAAACTAATTGAAGTAATTAATGAACTTGATAAAGAAATGTGTAAACAATTTAGAATCAAATTTCAAGAGATTAATATTAGGTTTAATCAAGTATTTAATGAACTTTTTGGCGGTGGAAAAGGAATACTTCAATTAGTTGATGAAGATAATATATTAGAATCTGGTATTAATATAATAGCTCAACCACCAGGCAAAAAATTACAAAGCATGATGTTATTATCTGGTGGAGAGAGAGCTTTTACAGCAATAGCGTTACTTTTTGCAATACAAAAATTAAAGCCATCTCCATTCTGTGTACTTGATGAGATAGAAGCAGCACTTGATGATGCTAATGTGGAAAGATTTGCTAATTACCTTCAGAAGCTATCTCATAACACACAATTTATAATTATTACTCATAGAAGAGGAACTATGGAAGTAGCAGATGCATTATATGGTATAACTATGCAAGAAAAAGGTGTATCTACGAGAGTTTCTGTGAAATTAATTGAAAGTGAATTAACAGGATGATGAAGCATATGATAACTTAAAACATTCATTTATAGGAGGAAATATGAGCTTATTTAATTGGAAGAAAAACAAAGCAAAAAAAGAACAAGAGAATCTAACTATAGAACAAGAGCAACATATAGATAATGAACAACAAGAAAGTGAAGTAGAGAATGATGTTGTTATAGAGCCACAAGAAAATGAGCAAGAAAACGATGATATTCAGGAGCAAGAAGAAAATGAAGTAGAAAATGATGATGTTCAGGAGCCACAAGAAAATGAAGTAGAAAATAATGATGTTCAAGAACAACAAGAAGAAGTATTATCTAATGAACAATATATGAATGATGAAGATACTGTTGAATCAGAAAATGAAGATAGTGTTATTGAAGAGGAAAATGAAGTTCAAGAAGAAAATATCATAGAAGAATTAGAAGAAGAACAAGAACAAAATGAAATGTCAGAAGAAGAAAGCGGGAAAAAAAGAGGCTTTTTTGGTAAATTAGTAAAAGGTCTTTCCAAAACAAGAAATAATATTCTTGGTGGAGTAGATCAAGTACTTAGTTCATTTACTAAAATAGATGAAGATTTTTATGAAGAACTTGAAGAAGCTTTAATAGTAGCTGATCTAGGTGTTAATACTGCCATGACTATTATTGAAGATTTAAGAGTAAAAGTTAAAGAAAATAAAATAAAAGATACTGTTGGTGTTCGAGATTTATTAATGGAAGAGTTAAAAGAACTTATGAAGAGCGAAGATAACATCTATGACTTCACAAATAAAAAATCAGTAGTATTAGTAATTGGTGTTAATGGGGTTGGTAAAACTACAACTATTGGTAAGTTATCACATCAGTATAAGCAACAAGGTAAGAAGGTTATACTTGCCGCTGCTGATACATTTAGAGCCGCTGCTATTGACCAATTAGCTGAATGGTCTAATAGAGCAGGTGTAGAACTTATATCACAGCAAGAAAATTCTGATCCTGGAGCTGTTGTATTTGACGCTGTTCAGGCTGCAAAAGCTAGAAATGCTGACATATTAATATGTGATACAGCAGGTAGACTTCATAATAAAAAGAATCTTATGGAAGAATTAAGAAAGATATTTAAAATTATCAATAGAGAGTATCCAGATGCTCATAAAGAGGTTCTTCTAGTACTTGATAGTACTACAGGGCAAAATGCATTACAACAAGCTAAACAGTTTAAAGAAATTGCAGATATTACTGGAATTGTACTTACTAAGCTTGATGGAACAGCTAAAGGTGGAATTGCTATTGCAATTCAAACAGAGCTAAATATTCCAGTTAAGTACATTGGAGTTGGAGAAGGAATAGATGATATGCAACAATTTAATTCTGAAGAATTTGTTAGTGCTTTATTTGAAAGTGAATAGAGTATACAAGAATTTTCAAATTATAATAAACGTTTTGTCAAAGTAAAAAAATTTAAGTATTGTATATATTGTGGAATAGAATTAGAGGACTAGCTATAGTGTTATATAGAATAAAAAACCTAGAGAAATCTGGGTTTTTTGATTTATATAAAAAAACTATTGACAAACTATATTATATATCATATAATACCATCTGTAAAGTAAATAACCTTTACAGGCAGGTGAGTAAATTATGAGTAGTATTTTTGAAAAAACATTACTATATGATTTTTATGGTGAATTACTTACTGAGCACCAGAAAGAGATATATGAATTATATAATTTGAACGATTTATCTTTGGGAGAAATATCTGAGCAGTTAGGAATAAGTAGACAAGGTGTACATGACACGCTCAAAAGATGTGATAAACAACTTGATAATTATGAAAACAAATTACAATTAGTAGATAAATTTTTGAGTAATAAGCAGAAAATAGATAATATATTTACATGTACTAGTAGTATATTAGAAGAGTTAGCCTTACAAGAAAAGATACCTAGACAAATGGTTATTAGTAGAATAGAAGAGATACAGAAAGCTTGCAAAAATATATTAGAAGAATTATAATGCAAGGAAAATGAATTCTAGTGAATAGGTCAAATATATTATAATAAGTATAATATATGTAGCAGGGAGGTCGGTATTATGGCATTTGAAAGTTTATCAGATAAGTTTCAAAATATATTTTCTAACTTAAAGAAAAAAGGTAAATTAACTGAACAAGATGTAAAAGCCGCTATGAGAGAAGTAAAACTAGCTTTATTAGAAGCTGATGTTAACTTCAAAGTAGTTAAAAAGTTTATAAATGAAATAAAAACTAGAGCAGTTGGGCAGGAAGTTATGGAGAGCTTAACTCCTGGACAACATGTAATCAAAATTGTTAATGAAGAATTAATTAAATTAATGGGTGAAGAAAAAGCAGAGCTTACTTTTTCAAAAGAACCACCTACTGTATATATGATGGTAGGTCTTCAAGGAGCAGGTAAAACAACTACTACTGCAAAACTTGCAGGAAACTTAAAGAAAAGTGGTAAAAAACCTTTACTTGTAGCTTGTGATGTATATCGTCCAGCGGCTATTAAACAATTACAAGTTGTTGGAGGACAAATTGATGTTCCTGTATTCACAATGGGAGACAAAAACAAACCTGTTAATATTGCAAAAGCTGCTATTGAATCCGCAACGAAAAATGGCAATAATGTTGTAATAATTGATACAGCAGGTAGACTTCATATAGATGATCAAATGATGGATGAGCTAATAGAAGTAAGAGAAGCTGTTAATCCACAAGAGATATTATTAGTTGTAGATGCTATGACAGGACAAGATGCTGTTAATGTAGCAGAAAACTTTAATGATAAAATAGGTATAGATGGTGTTATTTTAACAAAATTAGATGGTGATACTAGAGGAGGTTCTGCTCTTTCAGTAAGAGCTGTAACTAACAAACCTATCAAATTTGCATGTATTGGTGAAAAACTTACAGATATTGAGGTATTTCATCCAGAAAGAATGGCTTCAAGAATACTTGGAATGGGTGATGTATTAACACTAATTGAAAAAGCATCAGAAGCAATAGATGAAAAAAAAGCTGCTGAAATGGAAAGAAAGTTTAGAAAAGCAGAATTTACATTTGATGATTTTCTAGAGCAAATGCAACAAGTAAAGAAAATGGGTTCATTAAAAGATATTATGGCAATGTTGCCTGGTATGAACAAACAATTAAAAGATGTTGAAATAGATGATAAAGAATTATCAAAAGTAGAGTCAATGATTTATTCTATGACACTTGAAGAAAGAGCTAATCCAGATGTTATTAATCCATCAAGGAAAAGAAGAATTGCAAAAGGCTCAGGAAATCATATCCAAGATGTTAATCGTTTCATTAAACAATTTGAACAATCCAAAAAGATGATGAAACAAATGAGTGGTATGATGAAAGGTAAAGGTAAAAAAGGATTATTTAATAAATTTCCTTTTATGGGCTAAATAGCCCTAAGATGAGAAATCATCTTATAGATAATATAATTTATAGGAGGTGAAACACATGGCAGTAAGAATGAGATTAAAGAGAATGGGTGCTAAAAAAGCTCCTTTTTATAGAATTGTAGTTGCTGATTCAAGATCACCAAGAGATGGTAAGTTTATTGAGCAAGTTGGTTACTATAATCCAACAAAAGATCCAATTGATCTTAAAATTGATGAAGAAGTTGCTAACAAATGGTTAAGCAACGGAGCTCAGCCTTCTGATACAGTTAAAAGACTGTTAAAGCAAGCTGGAGTTGTAAATTAATTGTTGGAGGTGTACAACATGAAAGAATTAGTAGAAGTTATCGCAAAATCATTAGTTGATAATCCTGATGATGTTGCAGTAAATGAAATTGAGGGAGAACGCTCAATTATATTAGAATTAAAAGTTGCACCTGACGATATGGGAAAAGTAATAGGTAAACAAGGCAGAATTGCTAAAGCTATTAGAACTGTAGTTAAGGCGGCAGCAACGAAAGAAGATAAAAGAGTTGTTGTTGAAATACTACAATAAAGACTAGGAAATCCTAGTCTTTTTTGATTTTTTGATTGTATAAAGTTCAGTATATATACTTGGCATAGATTATATGAGTTATGATCTATATAATCTATGCAGTGGTATTTTAATTAATATATTGGATCAGGATTAGTTTCTAGATTTAAACCTGTAAAATCAACATCTGAAGTAAATGTATCATTATCTTCATCTAACCATTTTTTTATCTGTTGATTTAGAACAGTATATCCATTAATTACTATACTCATATCTTCTACAAACCAATCTCCATTATCAATCATATCGTTACTTGTAGTTTTTCTAAGATATATACTACTTATTTCATCTGGATGAATATTAGCATCATTATATAGATAATATTCGTCAGTGTCATCAATTTCAAAATCATTGTATCCTAATTTATCTAAAATCCATTCTTTAGTTGTACCATCATGTAATCTGATTCCAAAATATACATCATCATCTGTACCTGCCCATTCATGATCTAGAAATCCTCTTTTTTCAGTACCAGTATGAACTAAAACTGTTAGGGAGCTTATAGGTATTTCGCTTCTTCCTACATCAAGATTCCATCTGTTTGTAAAACTTGTATATGTGTTGTTTTCGGCATCTGTTAGCATGATTGTTGCAAGCTTTACACCTTCTGCAAGTGAATTTTCTAATCGCTCTTTCCTATTATTTTCTGATAAGAATTGTATTGATTCATCATAATCAGTATATTTATATTTAACACCTAATTTAAGACCTGTCATTAAGGCTGCACAGCTTGCTTGTTGTTCCATAGTAGGCTCACTAATACCAAATATATTAATACAAGCTGAGTTTAATAGATCAAATGGTATATCCGAAATTGAGCTAAATACATCTTCGATTCCATCATCATAATCAGATTGAGAAAATCCACCCATATTTACCCATAAATATGGTTCAGCCATTGACTCTAATTGCTTATGTAAAGGACGACCAGAAGGATCAGCTAAATATACTCCAGCTTCAGGATTAACATATATTCCATGACATCCATAATCTCCTGTTAAATGAGTTACCCAACCAGCAGCAAAAGCAATTTTTTTCATATCTTGAGATAATAATGCCTCTTGTAACATTTCCTTTGCCAAAGAACCTATTTTATAATAATGATAACGATCAGCCCATGGAGCATATTCTAATACTTGTCTTGGTTGAAAGTAAGGAAGATCAGGGGCATTTGCTCCCCATGTTGCTATACCTGGATAGGTTTCCATTGAACGACGTATTATGCTGTTCTCTGGAAGATTTTTAGCTGTTTCTTTCATCAAAACGTAGTGGGAGGCTGGTTGATAAGCCAAAACATTTTGTGATAAAAACATACTAATTAATAAGATTGATAAACTACTACATACAAATTTTTTCATAAAATTACCTCCTAAAACTAAATATTATAAATCAAACAGCAGTATAACATAAAAATATCAAAAATAATGTCATAATATAGAATAATATCAAATTAAAATAAAAAATTGAATTAAATAAATTATTATGTATATTTAGATTAAATAAATTAAGAAAAAATCTAAATAAATAATAATCTTAAATAATAGTAAAATTATGTAAATTATTTATTTGTGTTAAGAGCAAATAACATAATTATATAGCCAATTATGTTGACAAGGATTAAGCATTTATTTATAATTCAAATGAGAATACTATAATTACAGACATTAATAACGATAAATAGAGGAGAATTGTATGGATTACTTTAATATAGGTAAAATAGTTAATACACATGGTGTTAGGGGAGCAGTTAAAATTATTCCTTTAACAGATGACCCTAAGAGATTTGAATTACTTGAATATGTGTATATAGACAATAAAAAGAAGATTGAGAAATATACAATTAATAATATTAAGTATTTTAAAAATATGGTTATTATACAGTTTGATGAAATAAAAGATATGAATCAAGCTGAGGCTCTAAAACAATCTATTATTAAAATACCTCGAGAATTAGCTCTGCCATTGGAAGAAAACGAATACTTTGTAGCAGACTTAGAAGGTATTAAAGTAAGTACAGAAGAAGGTAAGTATTTAGGTGAAATAACTGATATTATTTTTACAGGAAGCAACGACGTCTATGTTGTAAAAGGTGAAGATAAAAAAGAAATTCTAATACCTGCATTAAAACAATGTATTAAAAAAGTTGATATGGATAATAAAACAATGATTGTTTCATTAATGAAGGGATTGGTTGATTAATGAAATATAAAATATTAACTCTGTTTCCAGATATGATTGAACAAGGGCTTAGTTCAAGTATTATTGGCAAAGCAAGAGAGAAAAACTTAATTAATATAGAAACTATTAACATTAGAGATTTTGCATTTAATAAGCATAAGCAAGTAGACGATTATCCTTACGGTGGAGGGGCAGGTATGGTTATGCAACCAGAACCTATATATGAAGCATGTAAGAGTATTATGGAAGATGAACAAAATAAACCTAGAGTTATATATTTAACACCTCAAGGTAAGACATTTAATCAAGAAATGGCTATGGAGTTATCGCAAGAAGAGGAACTAGTATTTTTATGTGGTCATTATGAAGGTGTTGATGAAAGAGTTATAGATATGGTTGTTACAGATGAAGTGTCAATAGGTGATTATGTATTAACAGGTGGAGAATTAGCTGTTATGGTTATGATTGATGCTATATCAAGATTAATTCCTAATGTTCTTTCTAATGATACTTCTGCAGAGACAGAAACATTTGATGATAATTTACTTGAATATCCTCAATATACTAGACCAGCAGTTTTTATGGATAAAAAAGTACCAGACGTACTATTATCTGGACACCATAAAAATATTGAGAACTGGAGAAGAGAACAATCTTTAGTAAGGACATATAATAAAAGACCCGATTTATTAGATAAGGCTAACTTATCAGATAAAGATAAAAAATTTCTTGAAACTTTAATAAACAAACAGTAATTTAGTATAATTTTTGTATAAGATATTAATTTACTCATTGTATTACTATGTCTTGTGAAATTATAGTTTGATTTTTTGTGTAATAATTACCGAATAATATTGCAAAACAAAGTGAAATATGGTATAGTATTTTAATGTGAGTACGGATGGTCCTCTGTTACAATAGTATTAAGAACATCTAGATATTAGGAGGAAACAAATGAACGATATAATTCGTAAAATTGAACAAGCACAATTAAAAGAGAATGTAACTGAATTTAACGTAGGTGATACTATTAGAGTATACGCTAAAGTTAAAGAAGGAAACCGTGAAAGATTACAAATGTTTGAAGGCGTTGTAATTAAGAGACAAAACGGTGGAAATCGTGAAACATTTACTGCAAGAAGAATTTCTTATGGAGTAGGTGTAGAAAAAACTTGGCCTTTACATTCACCAAACATTGATCACATTGATGTTATTAGACGTGGTAAAGTAAGAAGAGCAAAACTTAACTATTTAAGAGATAGAGTTGGTAAAGCTGCTAAAGTTAAAGAATTAATTAGATAAGACAATTAATTTGGCTAGTTAGGGACTTAGTACTATGTATTAGTCCCTTTTTGGTTATATACAAATGAAAGAAGGTTATATAGAATGGGTAAAAATATTGGAAAAGAAATATTAAGTTGGGTACTTGATATAGGTATTGTATTAGTTGCAGTATTATTAATTACTACATTTCTATTTCAGAAAACTAATGTAATAGGGCAATCTATGGAGCCCACACTTCATAATGGTGACCATGTAATAATTGATAAAATTAGTTATCGATTTGCTAAGCCTAAGAAATATGATATTGTTGTTTTTCCATATAAGAAAAATCCATCTCAAAACTATATTAAGAGAATAATAGGTCTTCCAGGTGATGAGGTTAATATAATTAATGGTGAAGTATATATTAATGGTGAAAAATTAGATGAGACATTTGATGTTATAAATAGAATGGGTAATAGAGAATTTCCATTAATAGTCCCAGAAGGTGAATATTTTGTAATGGGTGATAATAGAAATAATAGTTCTGATAGTAGATATACAGATGTTGGGACAATAGCTAAAAAAGATTTAATAGGTAAAGCTGGATTAAGAATTTGGCCACTGAATGATTTTGGATTTGTAAAATAGAGGTTAACAAAGGACTGAATTAATATGAATATACAATGGTACCCTGGTCATATGACGAAAGCTAAACGTATGATGCAGGAGAATATTAAGCTTGTAGATGTAATTATTGAATTAATAGATGCAAGAGTGCCAATAAGTAGTCAGAACCCTGATATGGCTAATATAACAAATAACAAGCCAAGAATTATTGTGTTTAATAAAGTTGACTTGGCTGATGCAGATAAAACAAAAGAGTTTGTTAAATGGTATGAACAACAAGGAGTAAGTGTTGTATTAGTTAATTCAAAGACGGGTAAAGGCATTAATCAAGTAATTAACAAAGCTTATGAGCTATGTAAAGAAAAGATTGAAAGAAATAAAAAAAGAGGATTAATTAATAAGCCTATACGAGCTATGGTGGCAGGAATTCCAAATGTAGGCAAGTCTACTTTTATTAATAAATTAGTGGGAAAAGCTAGTGCAAAGACTGGTAATAAGCCAGGTGTAACAAAAGGTAAACAGTGGATTAAGTTAAAGAAAGATATGGAGTTACTTGATACTCCAGGGATTTTATGGCCTAAGTTTGAAGATCAACAGGTAGGAATTAACTTAGCTTTAATTGGTTCTATTAAAGATGAAATATTAGATGTTGGAGAGCTATCTCTTATATTGATAGAGTATCTGAAAGAAAATTATTATGCTAGATTAGCAGATAGATATAATTTAGAAGATTATAGTGAGTTAGAGCCTATAGAAGTTTTGGAAAAGATAGCTAAAAACAGAAACCTAGTTAAATCTGGGAATGAACTTGATATTAATAAAGCGTCAATTATTTTGTTGGATGAATATAGAAATGGTAAATTAGGGAAAATTACTATAGAGACAGTTGGATTATAATCTGACTGTTTTTCTTATTATAATGGGGATTTGTAAATAATTTGTTAGTGGAAGCATTATAGGGGTTTCCGCTTCGAAAGTATAGGGTAATATTCCGTCAGCTGATTAATCGTCCTGATTAAAATAGCTGACCTCGCCGTCCTGGCTCGTGCTCCATATTACCCTATACAATCTCCGCTGGGCTAGTGTATATATAAGTTGCTTTGTTAGGAGAAGCATTATAAGTGCATTTGAGAGTATAGGATGATATTACGTTAGTTGTAAATTATCTTAATTAAATAGCTGCTCACGTGATTATAGCTCTTGTTCGTGTTGTGTGATACACATATTTTTGATTAATAAGGTTAGAATAAAAAGTATGAAATATAATACCTAAGGAGTGAACAATATGAATAATTTAATAGAGCTTTTTGAAGAATTTGAATATCATTTAATTAATGATTATAAGCCATCTGATTATTTTATAAAAGTAATTAAGGAAAAAGAGTATAGAGATTGTTATCCTGTTAAGATACTTCTTGATCTTAAGAGAATACAACAGAATCCCAAACATCATCCAGAAGGAAATGTATTTAACCATACTATGGAAGTAGTTGATAATGCAGCTAAGATTAGTAATATAAGTAGTGATAAGAGAGTGTTTATGTGGGCAAGTTTGTTGCATGATTTGGGAAAAATTACGGCGACTAAGATTAGAAAAGGTAGAATAACTGCATATGATCATGATAAACAAGGAGAAGTTATTGCAAAGACATTTTTGGAGACATTTTCAGATGATAATGAGTTTATAAGTAAAGTATCAAAGCTTGTAAGATGGCACATGCAACCACTTTTTGTAGCAAAAAAAATGCCTTTTGCCACAGTGGAGGATATGATAGCAGAAACATCTATCTCAGAAGTTGCATTATTATGTATTTGTGATAGAACAGGAAGAGGACCAATTTCAAGAGAAGTAGAGAAAAAAGAACATTTAATTGTTTTAGATTTTTTGCTAGAATGTTATGATAAAGTTATGGACGATGAAGAAGTTGCTAAGTTAGATAAAATAATTGAGTATCTAAGACAATTTGATATTTGAAGGTAGATTTATTTTATATAATAAAGAGCTACAATAAATTAAGAAATAAAAGGAGAACAAACTATAATGACTAATATGACAATATCCGATATAAAAAATAAGCTAGACGATATTCCCGTTAGATATTTAGATGATGAATTAGTTAAATTAAAGGCTGATGAGAGATTAGGTGTTAAGAAATTAATAGATAAGTATAGAAAGAAAATAGAGAGCTACGAAAAAGAGTTAGATAGAATTAGCAATATGAGACAATATGAAAATAAATATAGTGACAAAAATTATATATGTGGAATAGATGAAGTAGGGAGAGGGCCATTATCAGGACCAGTTGTAAGTGCCGCTGTAATACTTCCAAAAGATGCTAATATATTATATGTTAATGATTCTAAGAAATTAACAGAGGCTAAGAGGGAAGAACTATATGATATCATAATGGAAAAAGCTATTGCAGTAAGTATAGGCGTTATCAATGTAGATGTGATAGATGAAATTAATATACTTAACGCAACTTATGAGTCAATGATATCTGCAATAAACAAATTAGAAGTTAAGCCAGATGTTATTTTAGTAGATGCAGTAACTATACCGAAAATTAATATACCACAAGAGCCAATTATAAAAGGAGATACCAAAAGTATCTCAATCGCAGCTGCTAGTATTATAGCAAAAGTTTACAGAGATAGAATGATGAAAGAATATGATAAAATTTTTCCAGAATACAAATTTGCAAAAAACAAAGGATATGGAACAAAAGAGCATATTGAAGCACTGAAAAAATACGGATCATGTGCTATACATAGAAAAAGTTTTATTAGATCGGTTCTAAGTACATAGTTATAATTGGTTAGTATTCATTAAAGAGTTATAGTTTTTTATATTAGCAATCAAACTTGAAAGGGTGACATTAATATGAGGGTTAATCTTGAAAATATAATTAATAGAAATATTAATATATCAAAATTATCTCAGGTCAAAGGAAATAACCTTATAAAAGGAGAAATAATTAAAGGTGATATACAAGATGTTAAACTAAATAATATACTTATAAAATTAGCTGATGGAACAAATCTTATGGCTAAATTAACAATGGATAATATGGAATTTTCTATTGGTCAGAAAATGTCATTTCAAGTAAAAGATGCTAATACGGAACAAATACTACTAAAACCAGTTATTAATGAGGATTATAATCCCAAGAGTAATAAATTACTTCAAGTACTTGATGAAGCTTCGGTTGTAGCAAATGAAAAAAATATAGAGATAGTAAGTAAACTATTAGATAATAATATGCCAATTGATAAAGATTTTATTAATAATATAATAAAGCTTACCAATAAATTTAAAGATACATCTATAGATAAATTAATTACATTATTAAAGAATGATATACCAGTTACACAAGAAAATATAGAACAGCTAGATAATTATAAGCAAGGAAATAATTCAATGAAACAAGAGATAATTAGTTTAGCAAATAGAATGATTGATAATAACGATACTAATTATAAGCAACAATTAATCCAGATACTGGGTAATCAAAAAAATGTACAACAACCTACTGGAAACGGCGAGATTGTTATAGCGCAAGAAATAGCCTCAGAAATTAGTGAAAAAAATATTGATAATAATATCAACAATAGCATCAATAATAATATTAATAAAAATGTCAATAATAATCTCACATTACTTGATATAATGCCAGAAGATAATTTGAAAGAATTACAAAAAGAAATTAACAGTACATACAAATTAGAAGGAAATAATACATTAAAATTATCAAAAGAATTAACGTTACAAGATTTAAAACAACAAATACTAACTCTTGATATTAATGAAGAAGATAAGGTGAATATTAATAAAACAATAACTAATAAGTTATTAGATTTTTCAGTTGATAAGAACGTATTTCTTGATCCAAAAGCGTTAGAAGATACCAAGTTATTAAAAGAATATTTTAATAATATATACGAGAAAGTTATTAATATTATTAAGTTTACTTCTACTACTGTAGAAGGTAAAAATAATGATGTTGTAAAAGATGCAACAAAAGTTAAAAATAATATAGAATTCATGAATAGCCTAAATAATAATTATAACTATGTTCAATTGCCATTTAAGTTCAATAAACTATTAAATAGTGAATTATACATATTTGAAAATAAAAAAGAATTAAGAAAAAAATCTAAATCAGATGCAATATCAGCTTTACTTAGACTAGATTATGTTAATCTGGGGCATATGGATGTATATATATCTAAACAAGTTAAAAATGTAGAATGTAAATTTTATGTTGAAGATGAACAGAAGAAAAATATAATAAATGAACATATTAATAAATTATATAAACGAATAAAAAGCTTTGACTATAATATTACAGGATTAATGGTTATAGATAATAAAAAAGATTTTAACTTTGTTGAGGATTTTGTAAGTAGAAAAGAAGAAGCAAAAGCTGTTAAAAGATATTCATTTGATATGAGAGTATAGAATTAAGACAGTCATAATGATAGGTCGGGTGTTGAGGTTGAAAGAGAAAAAAATTAAAAAAGTTGCAGCATTAAAATATGATATGGGTGAGTCGGCTCCTATAGTTATTGCTAAAGGAAAAGGAATAGTAGCAGATAAAATTCTTGAAAAAGCAAGTGAAGAAGAATTACCAGTTTATAGAGATGAAGAGCTAGTTGATACTTTAACTAAACTTGATATTGGAGATATGATACCACCAGAACTATATCAAATCGTGGCTGAAATAATGGTTTTTGTTAGTGACTTAGATAAATTATATGAAAAAAATAATTAGATGTATTTATCACAAACATATAAGTGGGGTGTGTAATGAGACAAAATAATAGAGCTATAGGAACTATAGGAGAAGATATAGCTTGTAAATATTTAAAAAATAATGGATATAATATCATTGATAGAAATTATAGATGTCGTCACGGTGAAATAGATATTATTGCTATACATGATGAGTATATAGTTTTCGTAGAAGTAAAGTATAGAAAAGATGCAATGAAAGGATATCCAAGTGAAGCAGTAGGGTATTATAAGCAACAAAGAATAATTAATACTGCTATTTATTATGCAAAGATAAAAGGGTTATTTAATTCTAATATAAGATTTGATATAGTGGAAATTGTTAATAATAAAATTAGAGTTATTAAGAATGCTTTTACATTATGAAATATGGCTCAATAAGAATGGGCAATTATATAGAGGGGGATTATATGAATTCAAAAGTATTTAATATTAATGTAAATGAAAAAGTATCATACATAACTATTCCTGCTTTTGAAAAAACAGGAGTTGTTAATCATTGTTTTAGCACTAGATTAGGTGGTGTTAGTGAAGGTATATTTGAAAGTATGAATCTAGGATTTAATAGAGGAGACTTAGATGAAAATGTTAGAAATAATTTTCAGATATTATGTAGTAATATAGGAATCGAGTATAGAGACTTAGTGTTTTCAGATCAGGTTCATGAAGACATAGTTATAGGAGTTACTAATAAGGACAAAGGAAAAGGCATTTTTAGAGCTAGTGACATTAAAGGAGTAGATGGAATTATTACTAATGAATCAAAAGTTCCATTAGTGACTTTCTATGCTGATTGTGTTCCACTATATTTTCTTGACCCTGTTAAGAAAGTGATAGCATTATCTCATGCAGGATGGAGAGGTACAGTTAAGAAAATAGGAGCTATAACAGTTAAGAAAATGGTTGACGAATATAATTGTAATAAAGAAGACATACTTGTTGCTATAGCACCATCTATTGGTCCTTGTTGTTTTGAAGTTGAAGAAGATGTTACTACTCATTTTGAGAAGATATTTGGCAAAAATGAACTAGAACATATTATAAAAAAAGCTGAAGGAAAAAAATATATGATTGACTTATGGACAGCAAATAAGTTAATATTACTAGATGCAGGGATAAAAGAACGAAATATTACTGTAACAGATATATGCACTAAGTGTAATAAAGATACTTTCTTTTCTCATAGAGGAAGTAACGGAAAGAGAGGAAGTCTAGCTGCTATTATGGAGCTAAGATAGAGACGTTTACTCATATAAAAGTTATGAGTAAACAAAATTGAAAGGATGTTTACAAATGGAAAATAAGAGTCATAAGGTTATGTCAGTACATGAAGGAAGTATAGCCCAAGAAATTGGATTAGAGCCTGGTGACCAATTAATAAGTATTAATGATCAGTTAGTTGAAGATGCTCTTGATTATCATTTTCTAGTAGATGATGAATATTTAGAGATTTTAATAAAAAAAGTTAATGGAGAAGAATGGTTATTAGAAATAGAGAAAGATTATGATGAAGAACTTGGAATTGAATTTGAAAATAATTTAATGGATAACTATAAATCATGTAGTAATAAATGTATATTTTGTTTTATAGACCAATTACCAGAAGGTATGAGAGAAACTCTTTATTTCAAAGATGATGATTCTAGGTTATCTTTTCTTCAAGGTAATTATATAACTCTTACTAATATGAAAGATAAAGATGTTGATAGATTAATAAGATATCATTTATCTCCCATTAATATATCTGTACATACAATGAATATGGAACTACGAAAAGAGATGTTGCATAATCGCTTTGCAGATAGATTGATTGGATATATGGAAAAATTTCATGAAGCAGGAATAACTATGAATGGACAGATAGTACTTTGTAAAGGAATAAATGATGGCAAAGAGCTTGATTATTCTATAAGTCAATTAAGAAAATATATCCCACATATGCAAAGTGTTTCAGTTGTTCCAGTAGGAATTTCCAAACATAGAAAAGGACTATTTCATCTAGAACCATTTACAAAAGAAGATGCTAATAATATATTAGATATTATTCATAAATGGCAAGATATTATATATGAAGAAACTAATACTCATTTTATACATGCAGGTGATGAAATATATTTACTTGCAGAAAGAGATTTTCCAGATGAAGATAATTATGACGGGTATCTTCAAATAGAAAATGGAGTAGGAATGTCTAGGTTATTGATAGATGAGTTCTTATTATGCTATAATGACTTAGAGGAAGATAATAATCTTCATAAAAACAAGTCTATTGTAACAGGCGTTTTAGCCGCTAATATGATAAATGATATGATAGACAAATTAAATGAAAAGTATCCTAATGTAAAGATTAATATATATCCAATTGTTAATGACCACTTTGGGCATAATATAACCGTATCTGGATTGCTTACTGGTAAAGATATTATTAATCAATTAAAAGATAAGGCGTTAGGAGACGAATTACTTCTTCCACAAAACTTATTAAGAAGTGGAGAAGAAACATTACTTGATGATATAACAGTAACTGATATAGAAAACACATTAAATATAAAAGTTACTATAGTAAAATCAGGAGGCCAAGAATTTATTAGAAATATACTAAGATAAAGGAGCACTATTTTTATGAGTAGACCAATAGTAGCTATAGTAGGAAGACCAAATGTAGGTAAATCTACTTTGTTTAACAAATTAGCAGGAGCTAAGATTTCTATTGTAGAAGATACACCAGGAGTAACAAGAGATAGAATATATGCAGATGTGGAATGGTTGAATTATAATTTTACAATTATTGATACTGGAGGAATTGAACCAGAAACAGATGATAAAATGCTATCTTATATGAGACAACAAGCTGAGATTGCTATTGAAACAGCTAACGTTATAGTTTTTGTTGTAGATGTTAAAGTAGGACTTACAGACGCAGACTATAAAGTAGCAGATATGTTAAGACGTGCACATAAGCCAGTTGTTCTTTGTGTTAATAAAGTAGATAATAGAGAAAAGTTACAATATGATGTGTTTGAATTTTATAATCTTGGACTGGGAGAACCATTTGCAGTTTCATCAGCTCAATCTACTGGTATGGGTGATTTGCTAGATGAAGTAGTACAATTTTTTCATGAAGAGGACAAAGAAGAAGATAAAGAAGACATTCCAAGAATTGCTCTTATTGGAAAACCAAATGTAGGAAAATCCTCTTTGATTAATAAACTACTTGGAGAAGAAAGAGTTATTGTAAGTGATATTGCAGGAACTACAAGAGATGCAATTGATACATTAGTTAAATATCAGGGAAAAGAATATATTTTTGTTGATACTGCTGGACTTAGAAGAAAAAATAAAATTGATAAAGAAGGGCTAGAACGATATAGTATTATTAGAACAGTTACAGCTATTGAGAAAGCAGATATCGTAGTATTATTAATTGATGCTGTTGAAGGTATAACTGAACAAGATGCTAAAATTGCAGGTATTGCCCATGAAAGAGGAAAAGGAGCTATTATAGCTGTCAATAAATGGGATGCAATAGAAAAAGATGATAAAACAATGTATAAATATCTCAATGATGTAGATACAACTCTTAGTTATATGACTTATGCACCGAAAATATTTATTTCAGCATTAACAGGTCTTAGAGTTAAGAAATTATTTGAGAACATTGATATTGTAATACAAAATCATGCATTAAGAGTAGGAACGGGAGTTCTTAACGATGTACTATACGATGCAACTGCAATGAATCAGCCACCATCTGATAAAGGTAAAAGATTAAAGTTGTATTACATGACACAAGTATCTATTAAACCACCTACTTTTGTAATATTTGTAAATGATAAAAGCTTAATGCATTTTTCATATAAAAGATATATTGAAAATAGAGTAAGAGATTCATTTGGATTCAAAGGAACTCCGCTTCATTTTATAATAAGAGAGAGAAAGGATAAGGATAAATAGATGAATATAATTGCTAGCTTAATTATTGGTTATGTTGTTGGGTGTTTTCAATCAGCTTATATAGTTAGTCGTCGTAGAAAGCATATAGATATAAGAGATTATGGAAGTGGAAATGCAGGAACTACCAATGTCATAAGGGTTATTGGATGGAAAGCGGGAACAGTAACATTTATTATGGATATCTGTAAAGCTGTTATAGGTGTATATATTGCTACGTTGCTTTTTGATGATATTCTTATGGGATATTTTGCTGGCGTTGGTGTAGTTATAGGGCATAATTGGCCTGTAATATTAGGGTTTAGAGGAGGCAAAGGAATTGCTTCCACTATTGGTTTATTACTTATGGTTGATATAAGAATAGGATTAATAGTTGCAGGAATTATGGCTTTAGTTATATTTATTTCAAAATACGTATCTCTAGGTTCTATATTGATGTCAATATCTATACCTATTTTAATGGCTATATTTCATTTGGATGAAATATTATACGTTGTTTTAGGTGTGGTACTTATGGTATCAGCATTATATAATCATAGAGCTAATATTAAGAGATTATTAAATGGAACAGAGAATAAATTAGGACATAAAAAGAAAAATGCAGAATAAGAGGTGATAATATGGCTAGAGTTTCTGTTTTGGGTGCAGGAAGTTGGGGAACGGCACTTTCTATTTTACTTCATGAAAATGGTCATGATGTAACTCTGTGGTCTATTATGGAAGAAGAAGTCAATATGCTTATAAAAGAAAGAGAAAATAAGCAAAAGCTTCCTGGTATAGAGATTCCAGATGAAATTATAATTACTAATAATATAGAAGAAGCAATAACAGACAAAAGTATATTAGTTATGGCTGTTCCGTCTAAGTTTGTTAGAAATACAGCAAAACTAATGAAAGAATATGTATCTAGTGATCAAGTAATTGTTAATGTAGCCAAAGGTTTAGAAGATGAAACATTATATACTTTGGTTGAAGTTATTAATGATGAAATGCCAGACAATAAAGTTGCTGTATTATCTGGACCAAGTCATGCAGAAGAAGTTTCACGAAAAATACCTACAACTTGTGTAGCTGGATGTACTGATGAAAATACAGCAAAGATAATTCAAGATTTATTCATGAATACTAACTTTAGAGTATATACAAGCACTGATGTTGTTGGTATTGAGATGGGTGGAGCTCTTAAAAACGTTATAGCATTAGCGGCAGGAATATCAGATGGTATTGGTTACGGAGATAATGCTAAGGCAGCCATTATGACAAGAGGAATAGCAGAGATAAGTAGACTGGGAGTTGCAATGGGAGCAAATGTACAGACATTTAACGGATTATCTGGAATAGGAGATTTAATAGTTACATGTACTAGTATGCATAGCCGTAATAGAAGAGCAGGAATATTAATCGGAAAAGGTTATAGTCTAGATAAAGCATTAGAAGAGGTTAAGATGGTAGTTGAAGGAGTGTTTACTGCAAAAGCGGCACTTGATCTTGCCAATAAGTATAACGTAGAGATGCCTATTATTAAAAAAGTTAATGAGGTATTATTTACAGGTAAAGATACAAAAAAAGCAGTTGAAGAACTAATGATAAGAGATAAAAAAATAGAATACTAATAAATTAATATAGTCTATAATATTAATTTCGTGTATAAGCTGTCATATTCCAACATATATATCATATATTTATATAAGAAAAGAAAACTGCAGGGAGGATATATATGTTGGGAGAATACGATATTTATAAAGATATTAGAGCTAGAACAAACGGAGAAATTTATATGGGCGTTGTTGGACCCGTTAGAACAGGTAAATCTACATTTATTAAGAGATTTATGGATTTATTAGTATTACCTAATATAGAAAACGTACATAGTAGAGAAAGAACTCAAGATGAACTGCCACAAAGTGCAGCAGGAAAAACTATAATGACTACTGAACCTAAGTTTATTCCACAAGAAGCTGCTACAGTGTCATTGTCAGATGATGTGCAAGTTAAAGTTAGAATGATTGATTGTGTAGGATATATGGTTGAAGGAGCTTCTGGTCATCTAGAAAATGACGAGGAAAGAAAAGTGAAAACTCCTTGGTATGATGAGGATATTCCTTTTACTCAAGCTGCTGAAATAGGTACTAAGAAAGTAATTAATGATCATTCTACTATAGGTATTGTTATAACTGCTGATGGCTCATTTGGTGAGATTCCTAGAGAGAATTACATACAGGCAGAAGAAAGAACTATAGATGAATTAAAAAATCTTTCTAAACCATATGTAGTTATTTTAAACTCACTAAGACCATATTCTGATGATACTATTTTAACTGCTAAAGAACTAGAAGATAAATATAATGTTCCAGTTTTACCAGTTAATTGTGAGCAATTAAAAAGAGAAGATGTAATAAAAATTCTTGAAAATGTCTTGTTAGAATTTCCATTGTCAGTTGTTAATTTTAACGTACCAAAATGGGTTGAGATATTAGACAATGACCATTGGTTAAAAGCTTCATTAGTTGATTCGGTTAGAGAAATTATGAATTCAGTTGATGCTATTAGAGATTTGAAGAAAGATGACACTCTTGAAATTGAAAATGAACATATCAAAAAAGTAAAACTTGATAAAATTGATTTATCAACTGGATGTGCATGTGTTGATATTAATTTCTGTGATGACTATTATTATAGTATATTAAGTGATTTAATGGGTACAGAAATAAAAGGCGAATATCAATTTATGTCTTTAATTAAGAAACTAGGCAAAGTCAAAGAGGAATATGATAAAGTATCAGAAGCAATAAATGAAGTTAAGGCAAAAGGATATGGAATAGTAACCCCTATGGTTGATGATTTAGCACTACAAGAACCAGAAATAGTTAAACAAGGAAATAAATTCGGTGTTAAATTAAAAGCCAGTGCGCCAACTATTCACATGATTAAGTGTGATATACAAACAGAAGTTTCTCCAATCGTTGGTACAGAAAAGCAAAGTGAAGAGTTACTTGCTTACATAACTAATGAATTTGAAAGTGATCCTACTAAAATATGGGATACTAACATATTTGGCAAGTCATTACATGATTTAGTTAATGAAGGACTTCAAAATAAAATCTATAGAATGCCAGAAGATGCAAGAGAGAAACTACAGCATACATTACAGAAAATAGTAAATGATTCTAACGGAGGATTAGTATGTATTATTATCTAAAATATGGTTATAATAATATATAACTCCAAATAAATTAATATATTTTATGAGTTAGTTCAATAATACAACTGTTAAAATATAACAAGTATTTTCTTGCAAAATAGCATGTATAGTGTTATAATAGTTTCAGGTATATAATAAGTACTAGAAAGAGTGGACGAAAGTCCACTCTTGTTATATTCTTATAGGAAAATGAGACATCATTTTTATAATATACAAAGTATGAGAAGAAATACAGAAGAAAGGGTGGTATGAATTGTCATTTAGAGAACATGTGGAAACATTAGCAGAAGAAGTGCTAACACCTATTCTTGATGAGAATAAGTTTGAACTTGTTGATGTAGAATATGTAAAAGAAGCGTCTAATTGGTATCTAAGAGTTTTTATAGACAAAGACGGCGGTATAACTATAGATGATTGTGAATTAGTTAGTCGAGCATTTGATAGTCAGTTTGAAGAAAAAGATCCTATAAAAGAACCTTATATATTAGAAGTAAGTTCTCCAGGACTTGACAGACCTTTAAAAAAAGAAAAAGATTTCAAGAGAAGCTTAGGAAAAAGCGTTGAAGTAAAATTATATAAAGCAATAGATAAACAAAAAGAATTTACTGGAATTCTTAGTAGTTATGATGACAAAGAAATTATACTTGAATTTGAAGACGGTGAAACTATGTCTATTACAAGAACTGATATTGCTATTGTTAGATTAGCTATATTATTCTGATTTAAGTACGATTAGTGGACTAACATATTAAGTTGAATTTATATATAAAATCTATATTCAACATAAATTATAGATATAATTATAATTATTATACTGAGGAGGATTAAAATGAATGCTGAATTCATTGAAGCATTGAATCAAATTGAAAAAGAAAAGGGTATTAGCAAGGAAATCTTAATAGAAACTATTGAAATTTCATTAGTTACAGCATGTAAAAACAATTTTGGAACTGCTCAAAATATTAAAGTAGAGATTGACCGTGATAATGGAGAAGTATCAGTATATGCTGAAAAAGAAGTAGTGGAAGAAGTAGAAGATACTAATTTAACTATCTCTTTGGAAGATGCTAAAAAATTAAGACCGGGATATAATTTAGGAGATATTGTTAATATAGAGATAACACCTAAAAACTTTGGTAGAATAGCAGCACAAAAAGCTAAACAGGTTGTAGTGCAAAAAATTAGAGAAGCTGAGAGAGAAGTAATCTTTAATCAGTATATTACTAAAGAAAAAGACGTTATTACTGGTATTATACAAAGAAAAGTAAGAGATAATGTTATAATTAATCTAGGGAAAATTGATGCAATACTAGCAGATAAAGAACAGGTTCCTAATGAAAGATATATGCCTAATGAAAGATTTAAAGTATATGTATTAGAAGTAAAAGAAAGCACAAAAGGTCCTAAAGTGTATGTATCAAGAACACATCCAGAACTAATAAAAAGATTATTTGAACAAGAAGTACCAGAAGTTCACGATGGTGTTGTAGATATAAAAGGCATATCAAGAGAACCAGGTTCTAGAACTAAAATAGCAGTATACTCAACTAATAAAGATGTAGACCCTGTTGGTTCATGTGTAGGGCATAATGGTGCAAGAGTATCAATTATTGTTAATGAGCTTAGAGGAGAAAAAATTGATATTATTCCTTGGGATGAAAACCCAGTTAAATTTATTTCAGCCGCGCTTAGTCCATCCAAAGTAGTAAAAGTAATTGTAAATGAAGAAGATAAAAGTGCAAAAGTTGTTGTACCAGATTATCAATTATCACTAGCTATTGGAAAAGAAGGACAAAATGCAAGACTTGCTGCTAAGCTTACAGGATATAGAATTGATATTAAAAGCGAAACTCAAGCAAAAGAAACTAATTTTATTACAGAAGAAGAAACGTTAGGAGCGCTTTTGTCTCAGAGTTCTTTAGAGGATGAAGAAGAGTTATACTAGTATATAAGTTAAGAAGCTTTTAGCTGTTCTTCTATAAGAAAGTTATCTAATTAGTTAATGAAGTATAAGCATATTCATTAACTCTAAAGAAAACTTTCCGCCGCAGAAATTTGCTATGCAAAACGTGACGTAGTCGCTTTTCTTGCTAAGTTGAAGATTATAGCGAAAGGAATGATACTATATGGCTAGAAAAATACCTTTAAGAAAATGCACTGGTTGTGGGGACATGAAAGATAAAAGACAACTAATAAGAGTTGTTAAGACAAAAGAAGGCGACATATCTATTGATAGCACTGGAAAGAAAAACGGTAGAGGAGCATATATATGCCCTTCAATTACATGTTTAGAAAAAGCTATTAAAAATAAAGGGTTAGAACGTTCTTTCAAAGAAAAAATTCCCCAAGATGTGTACATGACACTAAAGGAGGAATTAAATATAGCAAATGAATAGAAAAGTTTATTCACTACTTGGATTATGTCAAAGAGCATCTAGACTTGTTTCTGGAGAAGCTTTGACAGAGAAAGCTGTAAAAGATAAAACAGCAAAATTAGTTATCATTGCAACAGATTCATCTGATAATACCAAAAAATTATTTAATAATATATGCTACACTCATAATGTGAAGCTTATTGAATTTGGTACAAAAGAAGAATTAGGAAATGCATTAGGAAAACCTATAAGAGCATCAATTGCAGTAACTGATGAAGGTTTTGTTAAAAGTATAGAAAAAAAGATAGAGCAATTTGTTAAATAATTTAACAAACTGTATTGTGATTAGATTAAGTATAATTAGTGAAAAATATAAATAATAAAATCTAACCACTGTTACTAATTTTAAGACTCAAATTTGCGGAGGTGGTATATATGTCAAAAGTTCGAGTATATGAAATCGCTAAACAAATAGGTATAAGTAATAAAGAATTACTATCTACCTTAAAGGAATTTGATATTGAAGTGAAAAATCATATGAGCTCATTGACTGATGAGGAAGTAGGTATTATTACTGAATACTTTACTCCTCAAGAAAATAATGAAACAGAAAATGCCCAAGAAGAAACAGAAGAAATATCTATGGAAGATGCAGAAATAATTATGATTCCAGAAAATATTACTGTTAAAAATTTAGCAGAAAAACTTGATAAGCAATCATCAGAACTTGTTAAGTCACTTATGTTAAAAGGTGTAATGGCAACAGCTAATCAAGAAATTGATTTTGAAACTGCAAGTCAGATTGCAGAAGAATTTGACATTTTACTTGAGAAAGAACCAGAAAAAGATATAGTAGAAGAATTTTTTGCTGAAGAACCAGATGATGAGAAAGATTTAGTTACAAGATCTCCTATCGTTGTTGTAATGGGTCATGTTGACCACGGTAAAACATCTTTACTTGATGCTATTAGAGAAAGTAATGTAACATCAAGAGAAGCAGGTGGAATAACACAACATATTGGAGCATCTGTTGTAACTATTAACGATCATGATATAACATTTTTAGATACACCTGGTCATGAGGCTTTTACTGCTATGAGACTTAGAGGTGCTATGGCGACAGATATAGCTATATTAGTTGTTGCAGCAGACGATGGTGTTATGCCTCAGACTATAGAAGCTATAAACCATGCAAAAGCAGCAGGAGTACAGATAATTGTAGCCGTTAATAAAATAGATAAGCCAGGAGCTAATCAAGATAGAGTTAAGCAAGAATTAGTAGAATATGGATTAGTAGCTGAGGATTGGGGTGGAGATACTATATGTGTACCAGTATCAGCTATTGAGAAAACTAATCTTGATCAGTTACTTGAAATGATTCTTCTAGTATCAGAAATGGAAGAATTAAGAGCTAATCCTAATAAAAAAGCAAGTGGTACAATTGTTGAAGCACAGCTTGATAAAGGAAGAGGACCAGTTGCAACTGTTCTTATCCAAAACGGAACATTAAAAGTAGGAGATTCAATTATTGCTGGTACATCTTATGGTAGAATTAGAGCTATGATTGATGATAAAGGAAGAAGAGTTAAGAAAGCAGGACCTTCAACACCAGTTGAAATACTTGGATTATCAGAAGTACCTGTAGCTGGAGATGCATTCTATACAGCGAAAAACGAAAGAGAAGCAAGACACGTTGCTGATAAAGTTATCGAAAGAAATAGAGAAAAACTTCTTCAAAACACTCCACAGAAAGTTACACTTGATGATTTATTTACTCAAATTCAATCTGGTAATATGAAAGAACTTAATCTTGTTGTAAAAGCTGATGTTCAAGGTTCAGTTGAAGCAGTTAAACAAAGTTTAGTTAAATTATCAAATGAAGAAGTAGTAATTAAAGTTATTCATGGTGGCGTTGGTGCAATTAATGAATCTGATGTTATGTTGGCTTCTGCATCTAATGCGATTATTATTGGATTTAATGTTCGTCCAGAAGCTAGTGCAAAAGCTGTAGCAGATAATGAAAAAATTGATATTCGTTTATATAGAGTAATCTATAACGCAATTGAAGATATTGAAGCAGCTATGAAAGGTATGCTTGACCCAGAATATAGAGAAAAAGTAATTGGTCATGCAGAGATAAGACAGACATTCAAAGTATCTGGCGTTGGTACAATAGCAGGTTCTTATGTTCTAGATGGTAAATTTACTAGAAATTCACAAGTTAGACTTGTTCGTGATGGTATAGTTATATATGAAGGTGAGCTTGCATCACTAAAAAGATTCAAGGACGATGTAAAAGAAGTAAATACAGGTTATGAATGTGGAATTATGCTAAACAAGTTTAATGATGTAAAAGAAAGCGATATTGTTGAGGCATTCATTATGGAAGAAATTCCTAGATAAATAAGTCATGACAAATGCTCATATTATAAGAAGGTGAGTAAGGATGAAAAAAAGAAGTAATAGAATAATAAAGATAAATGAAGAGATAAGAAAAGAAATAAGTTTTCTTATTAATAATAGTCTAAAAGATCCACGTGTTAATCGTATGACAAGTGTCGTAAGTGTTGATACTACACCAGATCTTAAATATTGTAAAATATTTGTAAGTGTACTTGGAGATGTAAAATCTCAAGAAGATACTTTAGAAGGACTAAATAGATCAACAGGATTTATTAGAAATGAATTAGCTAAAAGAATTAATTTAAGAAATACTCCAGAGTTAACATTTGTAGTAGATCAATCTATAGAATATGGAATGAACATGTCAAAATTAATTGATGAAGTTAATAAGCCAAAAGGTGAAGAATAATGAACTTACAAAAAATTGTTGATATATGTAATAACTATAACAACGTAGTAATATCAGGTCATATTCATCCAGATGGAGATTGTGTAGGTGCATGCTATGCATTAGCCGCAATTCTTCATAAAAAAGGTATTGAAGCAAAAGTTGCATTAGATGACATTCCAGATACATATAGTTATCTTGAAGGTAGTAGCTATTTATTAAAAACAATCAAGAAAGATATAGATGTATTTATCTCTCTTGATTGTGGAGATAAAGAGAGACTTGGTAATTATTCCAACATGTTTGATAATGCACAAGTTACTATTAATATTGATCATCATATTAGTAATACAAAATTTGCAAAATACAATCATGTTCTTGATGTTAGTTCAACATGTGAAATTATATATGAATTAATAGATGATTATAGTATATTAGATAAAAACATATGTGAAGCTCTATATACAGGTATTATTTTTGACACTGGAGCATTTAAGCATTCTAATACTACAAAAAGAACACATGAAATAGCTGGCGAATTAATTAAATATGATATAGATTTTACTGAAATGACTAATAGAGTTTTTTACTACAGATCATATAATGCACTTAAAATTCTAAGTGTAGCAATTAATAATGCAAAATTATATTCTGAAAATGAAATAATAGTATCAACGTTAACAATTGAAGAACTTAAACAAAATAATTGTTATAAAAAAGATACGGATGGTATAATTCAGATGCTTAATGAAGTAATAGGAACTCAGTGTGCTGTATTAATTACTCAGATAACTGATAATGATTATAAAGTTAGTTTAAGATCTAAAAATAAAGTTGATGTATGTAAAGTTGCTAAAAAGTTCTCTGGTGGTGGTCATATAAAAGCATCAGGGTGTACTGTTTCAGGAACTATTAAAGAAGTTGAAGAGATAATTGTTAATGAAATAGTTAAACAGCTATAAAATAATAGAGGAATAATTTTATGGATGGAATAATTAATATATACAAAGAGAAAGGCTATACATCTTTTGATGTAGTAGCGATTCTTAGGAAAAAATTAAAAATCAAAAAAGTAGGACATACAGGTACACTTGATCCAGAAGCAGAAGGTGTACTTCCTGTATGTATTGGGAAAGCTACTAAAGTAGCAGATTATATTACTGATACTACAAAGATTTACTCCGCAACTATGACTCTTGGCATAGAGACAGATACTCAAGATCATACAGGTAGTATTATTAACAGTAACGAAGTAACAAGTTCAATAAAAGAAATACAAGAGGCTATACAATCATTTATAGGAGATTATGAGCAAATACCACCAATGTATTCTGCTTTGAAAGTAAATGGTAAAAGATTATATGAATTAGCTAGAGAAGGTAAAACTATCGAAAGAAAAGCTAGAAAAATAGTTATATATAATATTGATATTATTAATATAGATAATAATAATGTAGATATGATAATAGAATGTTCCAAAGGTACATATATCAGAACATTATGTGCTGATATTGGTACTAAACTTGGATGTGGAGCACACATGAGCAAGTTACTTAGAACTAAGTCGAGCTTATTTCAATTAGACTCTAGCATTAAATTAGAAGAAGTTGATAATTATATTGAAAATAATACTTTAGATGAAATAATTATGCCTATTGATATGGTATTTACTACATATGATAAAATAATTATTCATGAAAGTTATAATAAATTTTTGTATAATGGTAATAAATTAGATAGTGATTTTATAAAAGGAAATACTAAGATTACAATAAATGATAGTTATAGAATATATGATGAAAATAATAAATTTATTGGTATATACAAATCATTAGTAATTGATGATAAAATAATATTAAAACCTATTAAAGTTTTTTTATAAAAAAAGTGACTACGTCACATATTGTGTAGGAAGTTCCAGTGTTTAGGAAATACTTCATATGAAAATGATTTTATTTCGTTGAATTTAGAACTTTCCTATAAGATAAGAAAGTATTGTATATTATGATACTTGTTGATAAGGAGATTAATAATGGAATATATTAGAGGAACAAAAGAGTTTACAGCTCCTCCTTCTGTTGTTGTCCTAGGTAATTTTGATGGAATACATATAGGTCATAGAGAATTAATTAATAAGGCTAATGAAATGGCTAAAAAGCTTGATTTAAAATCATTAGTTTTTACTTTCTTGCCACACCCAAGTTTTGTACTTGCTAATAAAGAACCTGTTGACCTTATATATTTAAGTAATGAAAAATCAATGATTATTAATGAAGTAGATTTTTTTGTTGAATATCCTTATAACTTAGAAACAGCTAAGATGACCCCAGAAGATTTTGTAAGTGAAATTGTATGTAAACAATTAAATGCAAAAATAATTATTGTTGGGGAAGATTATCGGTTTGGAAACAAGAGAAAAGGGGACATTAATTTATTAGAAAACCTATCTACTAAATATGGATATAAATTAATTGCAATAAAAAAAGTCTCATACAATAATAATATAATTAGTAGTACATGGATAAGAAAAGAGATTAAAGAGGGACACATTGAACAAGCTAATAAGTTGCTTGGACATAATTTTTCTATATTAGGTAAAGTAGTAGAAGGTAAGAAGAATGGAAGGAAGCTTGGATTTCCAACAGCTAATATAAAACCATCTAAAAATAAATTATTACCACCTAATGGTGTATATTTATCTAGCATTTACGTTAATAATATAAAATATAATAGTATAACTAATGTTGGTACTAATCCTACCCTTAATGGTGAAGAAAAAGTAGTAGAAACTCATATTTTAGATTTTAATGAAGACATTTATGGACAAGAAGTAGTTGTTGAACTCATAAAATTTATAAGAAATGAAAAGAAGTTTAATTCATTAGATGAATTAAAAGAAGCTATATCAGAAAATGTAGAATATCTAAAAAAATATATTGGTAGATAATTGTTTACAAACATATGCATTTATGATAGAATTTATTGATGGAAGAAGCCTTTGCTCAGAAATATGGAGACTCCGACCGTTTCTTAGCAAGAGGCGTTTTATCTAATAAAATGGAGGTTACACAAATGGAAAAAACTAAACAAGAAATAATTGCAGAATTTGGAAGAAATGCTAATGATACTGGTTCACCAGAAGTTCAAATCGCATTACTTACAGCAAGAATTAATCACTTAACGGAGCATTTAAAAATGCACAAAAAAGATCACCATTCAAGAAGAGGATTACTTATGATGGTAGGTCAAAGAAGAGGTTTATTACAATATCTTAAAAATAAAGATATTGAAGGATATCGTCAATTAATTAAGAGATTAGGTTTAAGAAGATAATTATACGATATAAACCTTATTAATAATAAAGAGCGGAGAAATCCGCTCTATAATTTTAAGTAGTTGGATTTCCAACATATGTCTTTAGTACTAGTGTAAATTGACCTTTAGTCATTAGTCTTTGCTTTTCAATAAAATACACATAATTAATAATGTATATTTTTATTATTAAAAATTGAAGACTAACGACTAAGGATCTAGACTAGAGACATATCAATATTGAAAGGAGAATGTTAAATGTCTAGAGTATACTCTATAGAAATTGCAGGTAGAACCTTATCTGTAGAGATTGGAAAAGTTGCAGAGCAAGCAAACGGTGCTGGATTAATAAAGTACGGTGATACTGTTGTATTATCAACTGCTACTGCATCAGAAAAACCACGTGAGGGAATTGACTTTTTCCCACTAAGTGTTGAATATGAAGAAAGAATGTATTCAGTAGGTAAAATACCTGGTGGATTTATTAAAAGAGAAGGTAAGCCTTCAGAAAATTCAGTTCTTACATCAAGGGTAATTGATAGACCAATTAGACCTTTGTTCCCAAAAGATTATAGAAATGACTGTGCTCTTGTTAATACTGTAATGTCAGTAGATCAAGATTGTCAGCCAGAAATAGCTGCTATGCTTGGAGCATCAATTGCTTTATCCATATCAGATATTCCTTTCCAAGGACCTATTAGCTCAGTTGTAATGGGATACGTTGACGGTGAGATAGTAGTTAACCCAACATCAGCACAGAGAGAAAAAACACAGATGACTGTTACTGTAGCTTCAACTGCTGAGAAAGTAGTTATGATAGAAGCAGGAGCAGATGAAATTCCTGAAGAAATTGTTCTTGAAGCTATTTTCAAAGCACATGAAGAAAATAAGAGAATTGTTCAATGGATTAATACTATAGTAGAAAAAGAAGGTAAAGAAAAGCACGGATATGAAGATGCAAGTGTACCAAGTGAATTATATGAAGCAGTAGTTAGTCATATTGGTGATGAAAGAATGGAAGCTGCTGTATTCACAGATGAAAAGCAAGTAAGACAACAAAGAATTAGTGAAATAAAAGAAGAACTAATTACTAAGTTTGAAGAAGAAAACGAAGAATGGCTAAGTCAACTTGATGAAGCTCTATATAAATATCAGAAACAAACTGTAAGAAGAATGATTCTAAGAGATCATAAGAGACCAGATGGTCGTGCCCTTGATGAGATTAGAAAATTAACTTCAGAAGTAGATTTACTTCCAAAAACACATGGATCTGCATTATTTAGTCGTGGACAAACTCAAGTATTAACAATTACTACATTAGGTGCACTAGGTGAAGCACAAATACTTGATGGGCTTAATGAATTAGAAACATCAAAAAGATATATTCACCATTACAATTTCCCATCATATTCAGTTGGGGAAACAAGACCTTCAAGAGGACCAGGACGTAGAGAAATTGGACATGGTGCTTTAGCAGAAAAAGCATTAGTGCCAGTATTACCTTCAGAAGAAGAATTTCCATATGCTATAAGAACAGTATCTGAAGTTCTAAGTTCTAACGGTTCTACATCTCAAGGAAGTATATGTGCAAGTACATTATCTCTTATGGCTGCTGGAGTTCCAATTAAAGCACCAGTTGCAGGTATTTCTGTAGGACTTGTTACAGGTGAATCTGATGATGATTATGTAATGTTAACAGATATACAAGGATTAGAAGACTTCTTTGGAGATATGGATTTCAAAGTAGCAGGAACTCATAAAGGTATAACAGCTATCCAAATGGATATTAAAATACATGGGCTTACAAAAGATATTATAGAAAAAGCTATTTATCAAACTAGAAGAGCTAGATTATTTATATTAGATGAAGTTATGTTAAAAGCAATTGATAAATCAAGAGATCAGTTATCAGATTATGCTCCAAAAATTCTTCAAACTAAGATTGATCCAGAAAAAATCAGTGAGGTAATTGGACCACGTGGTAAAACAATTAATAAAATCATTGAAGAAACTGGAGTTAAGATTGATATTGAAGATGATGGAAGAATCTTTATATGTGGCGTAGAACATGAAGCTACACAAAAAGCATTAAAGATTATTGAATCTATTGCAAAAGATATTGAAGTAGGAGCAATCTATAATGGTAAAGTTGCTAGAATTACAAAGTTCGGTGCATTTGTAGAGATAGCACCAGGTAAAGATGGACTTGTTCACATATCTAAACTTGCTCACGAAAGAGTAGCTAAAGTTGAAGATGTTGTAAGTATTGGTGATGAAATTTTAGTTAAAGTAACCGAAATAGATGGTCAAGGAAGAATTAATCTTTCAAGAAAAGATGCATTACCAAAAGAGTAGTAGATATTAATCACATTATATTTTTAGGATAACCTCATTTTTATTACAAAATTGAGGTTTTCTTTTATATTTATAATCTATATAAAATGACAGTCACAATAATAATGGCACATATTGATGTAAACAAATGGAGGTAATATAATGGTAAATATAAGGACAATGGATAATGGAATTCGTGTTGTTGGAGAAGAAAATTCGTTTGTTAGATCAGTTGCACTTGGCATATGGATAAAAAATGGGTCTATTGATGAAAACATAGAAACTAATGGTATATCACATTTCATTGAGCATATGATGTTCAAAGGTACGGATAAAAGAACGGCTAGAGATATAGCGGATGAAATGTCAGAAGTTGGTGGAAGAATTAATGCATTTACAGGGAAAGAATATATGTGTTACTATGCCCATACTCTTGATAATCATATTGATGTTGCATTAGATGTATTATCAGATATGATACTTAATTCAGCTATTAGAGAAGAAGATATGGAAAAAGAAAAAGGTGTAATAACAGAAGAAATTAACATGTATGAAGATTCTCCAGAAGAGATTGTCCATGACCTAATACAAGAAGAAGCTTATAATAACTCACCACTTGGATATAATATATTAGGCACAAAAGAGTCAGTAAGTAGTTTTACAAGAGATGATATATTAGAGTATATGCAGACACATTATATTCCAGAAAATATCGTAATATCTGTAGTAGGAAAATTTGACTTTGACGAAATGTTTGACAAAATAAACAATAAGTTTTCTGTTTTAGAGAAAAAAGAAAGTAAGAAACGAATTGAAAATATTAATTACAAAAAATGTTTTGTTACAAAGGACAAAGATATAGAACAAGTTCATCTTTGCATGTCATTCCCAAGTATTGCTTATGAATCTAAGGAAATATATGTATTATCTATACTTAATACTATACTTGGGGGAGGTATTAACTCAAGATTATTTCAATCAATTAGAGAAGATAAAGGATTAGCATATTCTATATATTCTTATGCAGAAACATTTAGTGTTGCAGGTATGCTTAATATATATGCGGCGGCAAACCCTACTCAAATAGAGGAAGTTATTGAAGCTGCCATAGAAGAAATTAACAAACTACTAGAAGAAGGTATTAATGAAAAAGAGCTTAATAAAACAAAAGAGCAATTAAAAAGCAATTTAATTATTGGGTTTGAAAATATGAATTCTAGAATGTCTAGTTATGGAAAAGCAAAATTAATGATTGATAGAATTAAATCTCAAGATGAAATGATTGAAGGTATTAACGCTGTTAATATAAATAATCTTAGAGAATTTGCTAAAAAGACATTTAATTTTGATGAGATGAGCGTTGCATTAGTTGGAAGACATAAAGACATTAATATTGAAAGGATTAAAAAAATATGCAGAAGATAATAGTTTATGCTGAACAAACTGAAAAAGGTAAAGAGCTATCTTTACCTAAGTATATGAGTAAAGATGCAGCAGGAATGGATTTATATGCTTGTCTAGAAGAAGACGTTGTTTTAGAAAAAGGTAAAATTAAGCTTATACCAACAGGGCTAAAAATTGCATTACCAACAGGATATGAAGCGCAAATTCGTCCAAGAAGTGGTTTAGCACTTAAACATGGAATAAGCTTAGTAAACACTCCCGGAACAATAGATGCTGATTATCGTGGTGAAATTAAAATCATCATGATTAATTTTGGAGAAGAAGATTTCCTTATTAAACATGGTGATAGAATTGCTCAGATGGTAATTAATAAAATAGAACAAGTTAACTTAGAAGTTGTAGAACAATTAGAAGAAACAACAAGGGGTTCTGGAGGATTTGGGCACACAGGGAAATAATTCTATGTTATAATAATAGCATAACAATATTTTTGGTGAGGTGGTATAAATGCAATACAGAATACTTGGAAAAACTAATGAAAAAGTTTCTACATTAGGTTTTGGATGCATGAGATTTAAAACTATTGATAATAAACATAATCAGATAGATGAAGATATTTCTATTAAACAGATTCGTTATGCTATTGATAACGGAGTGAACTATATTGATACGGCATATCCATATCATGGAGGAGAAAGTGAACGTCTTGTTGGTAAGGCGTTACAAGATGGTTATAGAGACAAAGTAAAGCTTGCTACTAAATTACCATCATGGCTAGTAAACTCAAGAGAAGATATGGATAAACTACTAGATGAACAACTAGAAAAGTTGCAAACAGACTACGTTGATTTCTATCTTTTACATGCGCTTAAGAGTAGATATTGGAAACAACTAAAAGAAAATGATGTATTTGATTTTATGAAAAAAGCTGTTAAAAATGGCAAAGTTAAACATGTGGGATTTTCTTTCCACGATGATTTAGACTTATTTAAAGAAATTGTGGATGCATATGATTGGGACTTTTGTCAAATCCAATATAATTATCTTGATGAAAATTATCAAGCAGGTAAAGAAGGCTTAAAGTATGCAAGAGATAAAGGCTTAGGCATTGTTATAATGGAACCCCTTAGAGGTGGAAGTCTCACTAATGATATACCTAATGATATTCAGCAAGTATGGAACAGAGCTGATATCAAGAGAACACCTGCTGAATGGGCATTAAAATTCTTATTAGATCAAGAAGAAGTAGATGTTATTCTTAGCGGAATGAATGAAATGGAACATATTAAAGAAAACATTAAGGTTGCTACAGAAACAACGCCAAACTCACTAACTAAGAAAGAAAAAGATTTAATTGAAGAAGTTAAAGAGATATATAACAGTAAAATGAAAGTGAAATGTACTAGCTGTGGTTATTGTATGCCATGTCCAGTAGGTGTAAATATTCCAGAGTGCTTTACTCATTATAATCATTCATTTATGTTTGGTTATGAAAAAAGTAAAACTAAATATAATATTCATGTTAAACCAGAAAGTAGAGCAAGTAAATGCGTACAGTGTGGTAAATGTGAATCACAATGTCCACAGAATATTAAAATAAGAGAAAAGCTAAAAGACGTAGCAAAAGAATTTGGAGAATAATAGCAAATTATAGTATAGTAATATGAGATGATACATATAATTATTAATAGAAAAAGATACTTGTTTGAGTATCTTTTTTGATAGCAGTTTTCCAGGCTTGAAAATTCTGATAATAACTACTTTGTCGATGAATTAGGGGTTTTAAGGCGTATGCGTTGAGTTTTTAGAAATATGCATTTTTGCCTGGAAAAAAATTTAAAAAGTATTGAATTTATGCGGATTATATGGTTTAATATTTTTTAGAAAGATTATTTTTATAATGGTTGAACCTTAACAAGAGTTGTATTGAAATTCATATAATATTAATTTATCAGGTGAATATGAAAAGTTGAACCTTAACAAGAGTTGTATTGAAATGCATAAGTAACTAGACTATCGTACACGTTTCCCGCGTTGAACCTTAACAAGAGTTGTATTGAAATGCTTGCACAAACATTTCTTTGTATTTTGCTATAATAGTTGAACCTTAACAAGAGTTGTATTGAAATTTATATAGTTTGATTTTACGCTCACTCAAGATTTTGTTGAACCTTAACAAGAGTTGTATTGAAATTCTATTTCTGTTATATCATCTGCATAAGCTTCACGTTGAACCTTAACAAGAGTTGTATAAAATTTATATACCATAACAATAAAAAAAGAGAGGTTAATATACCTCTCTTTTTTTATTGTTCTAGGATTAATAAGCAATTATATCTTCTCAATTTCCTCAATCCATATTTTAGATACAGCATCACTTGGCATTCTAAGATCACCTCTAGGAGATAAACATATAGAACCTACTTTTGGACCATCTGGCAAGCATGAGCGTTTAAATTGATGCATGAAGAAACGTTTGTAAAAGATAGTTAACCATTTTTTGATTGTATTACTGTCATATTTTTCTTTAAATGCATGTAAAGCAAGATAGTGAATCTTAATAGGTGAAAATCCAAATCTCATCATATTATATAAGAAGAAATCATGTAATTCATAAGGACCTACTACTTCTTCTGTTTTTTGCTTAATTTCGCCTGTTTCTTTATCAGGAGGAAGAAGTTCAGGGCTTACAGGGGTATCAAGAATATCCATTAAAACAGCTTTCGCGCTTTCTGAAACTTTGTATTCACAAACCCATTCTACAAGGTATCTAACTAGTGTTTTTGGTATAGTTGTATTAACTGCATACATAGCCATATGGTCACCGTTATAAGTTGCCCATCCAAGTGCTAGTTCAGATAAATCACCAGTACCTACAACAATACCATTTTCTGCATTAGATAAATCCATTAATATCTGTGTACGTTCTCTTGCTTGTGAATTTTCATAAGTAACGTTATGGTTATTTTCATCGTGTCCAATATCTTCAAAATGTTGTATACAAGAATCTTTTATTGAAATTTCCTTAATAGTAACACCTAGATGTTTCATTAATGAAATAGCATTATTATATGTTCTATCCGTTGTTCCAAAACCTGGCATAGTAACACCTATAATATTTTTTCTATCTTTTTTTAATAAATCATAAGTCATTACACACACTAATAAAGCAAGGGTAGAATCTAAACCACCAGAAATTCCTAGAATTACTTTATCACACCCAATATGGTTAATTCTCTTAGCAAGTCCAAGGGTTTGAATAGAAAATATCTCTTGGCATCGAGAATTTCTTTTGGTTAAATTACTTGGAACAAAAGGTTGTGGGTCAATAAAACGAGTAAGATTGTCAACAGTATTATTAATTTTCAAATTAAATGGAACTATTTTATAATTACTTTCAAATTTATTAACTAGATGATTAGAATAGCTAGTCATTTTTATTCTATCAGCCATTAATCTATCAATATCTACATCTGCATATATTAAATTAGATTCCATATTAAAACGATTATTTTCTTTTAGCTTAGTACCGTTTTCATATATTAGACAATGCCCACTAAATACAACGTCTGTAGTAGACTCTCCAAAGCCAGCGGAAGAGTACACATAAGATGTTATAGTTTTAGCAGATTGAGATGAAACTAATGATTTCCTATATGAACTTTTACCTACTAAATCATTACTTGCAGATGAATTAAGTATCATAGTTGCACCATTAATTGCATGAATAGTACTTGGTGGAAGTGGAGACCATAGATCTTCACATATTTCAACACCAATACATAGTTCTTCATATTTATTATGTCTAAATAATATTGAAGAACCAAAAGGAATTAATTCATTGTCAATAATTATTGTATCGTTAGTTATACTTTCGCAAGAAGAAAACCAACGTTGTTCATAAAATTCATTATAATTTGGAATATATGTTTTTGGAACTATCCCAAGTATTTGCCCATTTAATATAACAGCACAACAATTATATAGTCCGTGTTTATATTTAATGGGAAGTCCAACAACAAATAGAATTTCTTTGTTATTAGAATAGTTTTTAAGATCTATTAATTTACCAATACTACTATTTAGTAAAGGCTCTTGGAAAAATAAATCTCCACATGTATATCCAGTAATACATAACTCAGGCAATACTAATATAGATATATCTTTACTAATTGCCTCATCTATAAGTTTCTTTATTTCCTGTAAGTTATAGTCTACATCTGCAACTTTTATACTAGGAGTTGCAGCAGATACTCTTATAAAACCGTTATTTATCATATTATCACTCCGTTTAATTTTATCTTTTGTCAACATAAGAATAGTAATACTAATTATTATTATTTACTCACTTATTTTACCACACTATTTATAACTCATACATATTAAAATATTATATTTTTGTTAAATGCATTGTAAATATAGAGAAATTTCGGTACAATAGTTCTATGATTCCAATATAAAAGCATTTAGGAGGAAATAAGACATGTCTCAAATTGTTAAAATGAACAGTCAGAAGAATATAGCATTAGTTGCTCATGATAATCGAAAAAAAGATTTAATAGAATGGGCATCTAAAAATAAAGAATTATTATCAAAACATTTTTTATATGGAACTGGTACTACAGGTAGTTTAATTACAAAAGAAACTAATTTACCTGTAAGAACATATAAAAGTGGTCCTCTTGGTGGTGACCAACAAATAGGTTCAAGAATTATCGAAAATGATATAGATTTCTTAGTGTTTTTCTGGGATCCACTTGAAGCACAACCACATGACCCAGATGTAAAAGCACTTCTTAGAATTGCTGTTTTATATGATATTCCTGTAGCATCTAATGTAGCTTCAGCAGATTTTATCTTCAGTTCTCCATTAATGGATAAAGAATATGATAGATATATAATTGATTATGGGACAAGAATTAAAAGAAAATATTAATAAAAACAGCATTTGAGGGGATTTTATAATTATGGTTCAACTTATGAAGTTAGTTTTATCTACAAAATACGTGACATAGTCACTTTCTTTATAGGGGGTATATAATTATGAAAGAAAAATGGTATTATTATGTTGTATTTGTAACACTGATAGTTATAATAGGTGTTTATTATGTTAATTCACAGAGCTTTGATACTATTGAAGTTCAATTAGATGTATATAATAATCAAAATGAAAATACTAATAATATACAAGAAACTGATGATGTTGTAGAAAAAGGCAAAGTATGTATACATATATGTGGAGCAGTTGCTAACGAAGGAGTATACGAAGTAGATGAAGGTTCAAGAGTTTATGAGGTACTTGAATTAGCAGGTGGATTAACTGATGAGGCTGCCACAGATTATGTTAATCAAGCAAGAGTAGTGAAAGATGGAGAGAAAATTATATTTCCTACTAAGAAACAGATTGAAGCAGGAGATTTTGTAACAGAAGATAATGATAAAGGTGTAGTTAACATTAACACGGCATCAATAGATAAATTAATGACTCTTTCTGGTATCGGAGAATCACGAGCTAAACTTATTGTTGAATATAGACAACAACATGGAGGTTTTAATAAAATCCAAGATATAATGAAAGTGAGCGGTATTAAAGAGGGTTCTTTTAATAAAATAAAAGATTCAATTACTGTAAATTGAGGTGGTTAAAATGTCTAAGAAAATATTAGTGGTAGATGACGAAAAATTAATTGTAAAAGGTATTAAATTTAGTCTAGAGCAAGACGATATGATAGTTGACGTAGCATATGATGGAGAACAGGCGTTTGAACTTGCAAAGCAAAATAACTATGATTTAATTATATTGGATGTAATGCTACCTAAAATAGATGGATTATCTGTATGTAGACAAATAAGAGAATTTTCAAATGTACCTATTATTATGCTTACTGCAAAAGGTGAAGACATGGATAAGATTCTAGGACTTGAATATGGTGCAGATGACTATATGACAAAGCCTTTTAATATACTAGAGTTAAAAGCTAGAATGAAAGCAGTTCTTAGAAGAATGAAAGCAGAATATAATGAAGACTCAGAAGCGATAGTTAGTTCTGGAGAGCTTAGAATTGATTGTGAAAGTAGAAGAGTTTATATTAATAATGATGAGATTAATTTAACAGCAAAAGAATTTGACTTGTTAGAACTTTTTAGCAAGCATCCGAATAAAGTATATAGTAGAGAGAACCTACTAAACATAGTATGGGGATATGATTATCCTGGAGATGTAAGGACTGTGGATGTGCATGTTAGAAGACTTAGGGAAAAAGTAGAACCTAATCCTAGTGAGCCAAAGTTCATTCATACTAAGTGGGGTGTTGGCTATTATTACCAAAACAAAAAGAATATTTAATAGTATAAGGCTTAAGATATTTTTTTCATATGTTATTGTAAGTATGATACCTCTTATATTACTAACTAATCTTTTGTTTAATACTTTAGAAAACTATTATGTCAAAGAAAAGACAAAGTCTATATTTAGACAAGCTAATATTATTTCTACAGATTTATTAGTGAGAGGACTAATGAACGAAAGTACTGGTATTAATGAATATGTAAAAGGTATTAATAGTCAAGATTATGAAAGAATTATAATATTAGATTCAAGAAGTACTGTTACTTATGATTCTAATGAAATAGATACTGGAAAATCTTATGCCACAGAAGAAGTAATTGCTGCTTTGAAAGGTCAGAGTAAATCATATACTAAGAAAAATGAGAATATTGTTAGGGTGATAACACCGATTAAGGACGAAAAAAAAGACCAAATTGATGGAGCTATTATACTAATAAGTTCATATGAAGATATTGATAATTCTATTAAAAGCCAAAAAAGTATTGCGTTTTTAATTATATTTATTTTATTAATTCTAATACTTTTACTTAGTTATTATTTCTCGGGATTAATTACAAAACCTTTCAAAAAGCTATTAATTACTATTAATAAAATAACAGATGGAAATATAGATGAAAAAATAGACATTAAAGGAAATTATGAGATAGAAGAGATAGGAACAGCTTTTAATCATATGACCGATAAATTGCAACAGATTGATGAAAGTAGAAAACAGTTTGTTGCTAATGTTTCTCATGAGTTAAAAACTCCTCTAAGTTCTGTAAAAGTATTAGCAGATTCTTTATTAATACAACCAGATGCACCAAAAGAGTTATATCAAGAATTTTTTGAGGATATTAATGCAGAAATACAGAGAGAAACTACAATTATTAATGATTTACTTACTTTAGTTACGCTTGATAAGAATGAGAACGAATTAAATATAAGTGAAACTAATCTTAATTTACTTATAGAGTCTATCCTAAAAAGATTAAAGCCTTTGGCAGATATTAAAGGTATTGAGATGATATTTGAAAGCTATCGTGAGGTAATTGCTGAAATTGATGATACCAAAATATCATTAGCATTAACTAATCTAATAGAGAATGCGATAAAGTATAATAAGGAAAATGGATGGATAAAAGTAAAACTGAACTCTAATCATAAAAATGCACATATAGTTATAATGGATTCAGGTATTGGTATACCTAAAGAAAGCATTGATAAAATTTTTCAAAGATTTTACAGAGTTGATAAAACACGTTCCAGGGAAACAGGGGGAACAGGTCTTGGGTTATCTATTACACATCAAGCTATATTAATGCATCAAGGATATATAAGGTGTAATAGTAAGATTAATAGTGGAACGACTTTTGAAGTTAGTTTACCATTAAAACGTCCTATATTAGAAAACATAAAATAAGACAGATTTCATTGGAGGTGTTATGATTGGGGAAAATTATACGTATTAGTTTTTTATGCTTTTTTATAATTGTAATTTTAGTCGGATGTAATAATAATACTTCTAAAACAGAACAAGAAACTATTAGCGGTGAAAGCATTAAACTATTTTTATCTAATAGAGAAAAAAATTCATTAGTATCAAAAGATGTGAATATAAAAAGTATTGATAATAACGATATTGTTAAAGAGATAGTAGCATTATTGAAAAATGGATTAGAAGATTCAGATACAATAAGTACTGTTCCAGATGAAGTTAGACTTATAGAAGTAAAGATTAATGACTCTAAAGTTATACTTAATTTTTCAAAAGAGTATAATGAAATGGATCCTGTAGATGAAATAATGTGTCGTACATCAATAATGGCAACATTAACTGAATTAGATTTTATTGATACAGTAGAAATATACGTTGGAGAAGTTCCACTAAAAGGAAATGATGGAAAAGCAATTGGCCCTAAGAGTAAAGATGATTTAGTAATTGATGGATCAGATAAAGAACAAAAAACACAAAAGAAAGTAGTACTTTATTTTGCAGATGAAGAGGGAACAGGGTTAATAAAAGAAGAAGTGGATATTACCGTTAATCCTAATGAACCTATTGAGAAAACAGTACTTAACTTATTGATAAAAGGTCCACAATATGATACACAAGTAAGAACAATACCTGTAGAAACTAAGATTATAAGTACTTCAATAAAAGAAGGGGTATGCTATGTTGATTTTAGTAATGAATTTAGATCAAAGCATTTAGGGGGGTCAACAGGAGAATATCTTACAGTATATTCAATAGTAAATACTCTTACTGAATTACCAGACATTAATAAAGTACAATTTCTAATAGAAGGTGAAAAACAAGAACAATTTAAAGGGCATTTGCAATTTAATATTCTGTTTGAGAGAAATCTTGATTTAGTTATTGAGAATAAATAATATACTAATGTATTAAGCTTAATAAGAATTTCTATACAAGATATAACAATGAATATTACTATATCTTGTATAGAAATTTAATTAACAGTTAAGAAGTTATGATTATAAGGGGATTCGGTAGGGAGTAATATATGAAAAGACCTGCTGTCTTTATGTGTTGCTTTTATTTAATAGGATTATTGATAGGATACTATATTAACAATTTTATTATTATTACTTGGTTGTTAATAAGTACAATAATTATTTCTGTTATATTATATAAGACATATTCATGGAAGTTATTACTTTTGTTTCCGTTAATATGTTTTTTTGCATACCTAAATATATGTGATGAAATTGATAGTATTAGTTATTGTAGTATGAGTAAAAATTTTGAAGATACAGTTTCAAGTAAAGTTAATGGCTATATTACGGATATAATTTTTTGTCATAGTGATGCTATGCAATTTATTATAAACACTGACAAAGTTACGTTCAATGATAAAACATATACAGAAAGTATTAATGTAAAAGTTTATAGTAAAGCTTATGAGAATGATTTACATGAAATAAATATAGGAGATTATATTAGTGTAAGAGGAACTTTAAGTAAATTATCAAGACCCAAAAATCAAGGACAATTTAATGAAGAAAAATATTATAGAGTTAAAGGTATTTCATATAAGTTGTTTTTAGATAATAGTATAAGTAAAGATAATAAATTACAAAGTCCAAGAAACAATTTTTATAAAACTACTGTATACTCTATTAGAAATATTTTATATAAATTAAGATTAAGAGCTATATCAATATATGATAATATTTTACCTAAAGATAAAGCTAACTTAATGAAAGCTATGATATTAGGTGAAAAATCATATTTAACAATTGATACGAAAGAAAAGTATTCGGATGCAGGAATATCGCATGTTTTAGCTATTTCTGGATTGCATATTACTATATTTGCCTTTACTCTGTTCAAGTTTTTAAGCTATATATTTTCTAGGAAAAAATCAGTTGTATTATCTATATGTTTTCTGATATTTTATTGTCTATTAACTGGTTCTAGTATATCAACAGTTAGAGCTACAATGATGGTTATAGTAATTTTATTATCTTATATATTTGGTAGAGCATATGATATATATTCTTCCATAAGTGTAGTAGCTATAATACTACTTGTCATTAATCCTTTTTTTCTATGGGATATTGGATTTTTATTATCATTTTCCTCGGTTATTTCAATTGTTTTATTAACTCCTATTTTTGATAAAATATATAATAAAAAAGATAATTATATAATTAGTATGTTTAATGCTAGTTTATCAGCTACTATAGGAATCATGCCTGTAGTGGTGTATAATTTTTATGAAGTGCATATATATGCAGTATTAGTTAATATATTAGTAGTTCCACTTATGTCTATTATAGTATTATTTGGATTTATTGCATTGATTATTGGGTCGGTTTCTACTATAATTGGAGGGATATTTTCAGGTATTGTATTTTATATCTTGAGTTTCTATGATCTATGCTGTGAACTATCAAGAAAGCTTCCACTTAGTACAATTAACGTTGGAAGACCTAATCTCACTAATATCATATTATATATTGCTTTATTATATTTAATTATACAATTAGGTAATGAAAATAGAGATAAAAGAATAATTAAAAACTGTGTAATAACAATAATTATTATAACAATTATTAATATAACTATGATTATATTACCTAAACCACTAGAAATAGTTCACCTAGATATTGGACAAGGAGATAGTACAGTTATAATGTCTCCTAACAATAAAGTATATGTAATTGACGGAGGAGGAAACGTTAATAGTAAGACAATAAGAGATACAGGATATTATATAATAAGACCATTTCTTAAATATAATGGTGTTAATAAAATAGATTGTTTAATATTGACCCATAGTGATAAAGACCATATTGGAGGGCTTATTGAATTAATTGACCACTTTAAGGTGGATAAAATTATTATGCCATGTGTATATAGAGATAAGGATGTACTTCTTAATAAGCTTATTTTAAAAGCTAATAATAAGAATATTCCTCTATATTATTTGGATGAAGGAGATAGAATTAATGATGGTAATATAACTTTTGAATCATTATATCCTTCTAGTGATATAGATGAATTTCACAACAATAATGCTCATTCGTTAGTATTAAAATTAAAATATAAGTTATATGATATATTACTTACTGGTGACATAGAAAAGCAAGAAGAACAATATATAAACAGTAAATATTCTAATTATATGCAATGTGATATATTAAAAGTTCCTCATCATGGTTCTTCTAGTTCATCTACTCAACAATTTATTAACAATGTAAAACCACAAATAGCTGTTATAAGTTGTGGCAAAAATAATTCTTATGGTCATCCTAATAAAGAAGTAGTTAATAGATATAGAGATAAGAAAATATTAATATTTAATACATCTATTGATGGAGCAATTACGATTAAAACTGATGGATATAATTATGGGATAAGTACATATTATAGCAATAGACAAGAGTTTTTGAAATGTTATGATAGAGAAATCATTGATTGAATTTTATTGTTTATTACGTTGCAGTTAACTTTTTCTAGAATGAAATTAAGTTATTAAATATATTTTTTGGAATTTATTTATCAATACATCCTATAATATGAATTATGTTGTGAAATTAAATCAATAGAAAACAAAACTTGACAATAAAAAATTAAAATGGTAATATATTTTGAAAATGATATTATAATTTTAGGAGGAAATTATGAGATTTAAAAAAATTTTATCAATATTACTGACATTAGCTATAGTAGTACATATGGCATCGGGAAATAGTTGTGCTTGTCAAAGTGTGACTAAAACAATAAAACAGGTTAATGATACAGATTATGAATTATTAATTGAAAATAGTCAAACAGGTGTTTCTACAAAATTAAATATTAAAAATACATTTTATGATATGTATACTATAAATTTATTGGTTAAAAAAGACAATAATCAAGAAATTAAGCAAACGTTTATTGCACGTTTAAAAGGTGAACTGAATAAAGAGCAATTAGAATGTCGCCTTCAAACATTGATTAATAATCCTGAAAATGAAGAAGTTCAACAAGAGTTTAATAAATACTTAAATGAAATCTTTCAGTTTGAGGAATTGCAAAATGAAAAAGATTTCGAAGTAATATCCAAAAGTAATAATATAGCGCGTACTAGTATAGGGCTTACTTTAACTGGGTTATATATTTCAGAATTAACAGCAAGTATTATAATAACTGTAGGTATAGCATTAGTAGCTATCACAACTATTATTATTACTGCTATTATGATAAATTCATTGAAAAATTTTTTGAATAGATGGTCATATGAGAATAGAAGTAAAAGTAGAGCATTTTTAAATTATAGTACAGTTTCTTATGAGGATATGTTAGACAATGTATATCTTTATAACACTTCTGCTACAAAACACGTTGCGTCAGAAGTTGTTACAAGTGTATTAAATTTAATGAAAAATAGAAAGGTTAATGTGGAGGCTTATGTATCTACTGCAACATTTATGACTCCAAGGAGAGTAAAAATGTTGGTTGTCTCTATAGGTGAAAATAAAATATCAGGTCTTGCAAATAGACATTTAGGTAATTCTATTAGTGGTAGAACTAGTCCGGGATTTCCAAAATTTCCTAATGAAACTATGGATTTTAGTTTTTTTACATTTTTTATTTTAATGAATGGTAATACTTATGATTCAATTTTTCATGTTCACGCTGTTCCTACAATTAACAAATGGAAAGAATTGCGCCATATGAGATATAATAATCAATTAGATTTACAACTTTATCCTGTAGTTAGAGAAGACTCAAGATATTTAAGACCTACTAATTCCAATGATTTAAGAAGATGGATTGAAGAAAAAAAATATGCTTCTAGAAATAGAGGTCTAATTTGTGATGAATTTGGTAAAAAATCTATAATAAAAAAATTAAGATAACGTAGGTGATAATTATGGATAATAGAGTAATCAAAGACTATAAAGATACTAATCGTTTTACTGATAGAGCTTGCCAGTGTTGGGAAGAATTATATATAATAACTAAGTGTAAACTCAGTAATAGATTTTTAATTCAAGAATTACACGTTCTTCTTGATGAGTTTGATATTTTAGATACAAGTGTATCACTAATAGATTTAATCGCTTTTGATTTAAGTTTAGATCCAGATAGATTTGATTTCGATTATGATGAGTTTGATATTAAACTTAGAGAATTGAGTGATGTTGAAAGCATCTTTATGATTGAATGGATGAATAACTATAAATTAAATAAAGATCATACAGATATAGAATCATATATAAATGATTTTATTAATTTTTATTAAGTAAAATTAACGATGAGTGGAAATAATAATAATATTTTTTATACGTACAAGAATTAATAAATTTTGTACGTTTTTTTTGTTTGTAAAAATACGTTGAATAAATTTTGATTTTACGATAAATAGATGTAGAATAATGAAATTATATAGGTTAAATACATTGAATAAATGATAGTAATAACTTATAATGATAAGAAGATAATATAAATAACATTGTTAAGCAGGAGTAATATAAAATGAAAGAATTAAAAAATCAATTACAAGAGAATAGATTTCATAATATATACTTATTTCATGGTGAAGAAAAGTACCTACTAGATATGTATTTGCAGAAATTGGTGAAAGGGTTATTAACTGGTTCTGACGAAACAATGAACTATGATTTTTATGATAAAAATAATATGAATGTGGATAAGTTAATAGACGGTATTGAAACTCTTCCTTTTTTTGGAGATAAAAGAGTTATTGTTGTAAGCTACACTAAATTGTTCAAATCAAAGAGTAATGATGCTGCTATATTAGCTAATAAGCTTGTTGACGTTCCAGAGACTACTGCGATAATTTTTGTGGAAGAAGAAGTTGATAAGAGAAGTAAGCTATATAAAGTGATTAATAAAAATGGATATGTGGCAAGTTTTAATCAGTTATCAGAAAAAGATCTGATAAGCTTCATAGGACAAAAACTACATGGGTCAGGCAAGAAAATCGAAAGAAATACTGCTATACATTTTCTAAAAACTATAGGGATGGATTTATCTAATATTAACAATGAATTAGAAAAATTAATAATGTATAATAAAGATAATGACGTCATTACAAAAGAATCAATTAATGATATATGTACAAGAACTATTGAAAATAAAATATTTGAACTTGTTAGTGCAATGGGACAAAATAGAAGAGAAAGAGCAGTATTATTATATAATGATATGTTAATGGCAAAAGAACCTCCTGCGAGAATTTTATTTATGCTAATACGTCAATTTAGATTAATTCTTCAAAGTAAATTATTACATGAAAAAGGGCTGAATGAAAGAGATATAGCAAGTAAAATAAAAATAGCACCATTTGTTGTAAGAGAGTGTTTAAAACAAGGTAAAAATATATCAAAGAAAAGATTAATGGAAGCATTAAGTGATTGTTTGGAAACAGATAGTAATATTAAGACAGGTAGGATAGATCCTAAAATAGGAGTAGAAGTTATTATTATGAAATATAGTTAATTATATATTTTTAATAGAATATAAAAAAGCCGTACGCTTGTACGGCTTTTAATTATGCGTTATTTACGGCTTTAGTTAAACGAGAAATTTTTCTAGCAGCAGTTTTCTTATGATAAACACCTTTTGTTTTAGCTTTATCAATTGTAGAAGTTGCTACTAATAATTGATCTTTTGCAGCTGCTTTATCTCCGGATTCAACAGCAGCAAGAACCTTTTTCACTTCTGTTTTAACTCTTGATTTGATTGCTTTATTTCTAGCAGTCTTAGTTTCTATTACTTTAATTCTTTTTTTCGCTGATTTAATATTAGCCAATTGAAAATACCTCCAAAATTTTTATAAATTGTTTTGTTTCGCAGTGGGAGTGGAAACTAAACATTTATTTATAGATCAATACGATCTTAAGTCTTTTGGACTCATAAATAAATATCGCACATTTAACATACCTACACATTGTAATCTATAAATCCCAATAAGTCAATGAATATATATAAAAAAAATAGGAAAAAATATTTTTGAGCAAAGAGTATAGTTTTATTATGGAGAGGAATGGAAATCTAATGGATAAACAAAATGTAGAAAATCTAGAGAAAATAGAACAAAAATATAATGTAAGAACAGACTTAGCCATTGAAGCTAGAGAAATGGTTGGAGAAGAAGATGTTGAGATAAAGGGAGTAGAAGTTATAATAGATGAGATAAATGATATAGATTTATCTATTACAAAAGTTAATGTACTAGATGAACATGGTTCAAAAGCACTTAATAAACCAGTTGGTAGTTATATAACTATGGAATGTGAATTAATGAAACAAAATGATCCAGAAGCACATGAAGAAATAGTTAGAGAACTTGCAAAACAATTAAATGATTTAATTAAAATAGAAAAGGATATGTCAATATTAGTTGTTGGACTTGGTAATTGGGATGTTACACCAGATTCACTTGGCCCTAGAGCAGTATCTAATGTGTTAGTAACAAGACATCTATTTGAAGAATTCGGACAGCCAGAAGGAGAAGATGGATTTAACAAAGTATGTGCAATAATTCCAGGAGTAATGGGACAAACAGGTATGGAAACTTTTGAAATTATACATGGAATAGTAAATAAAATCAAGCCAAATGTTGTAATAGCAATCGATGCTCTTGCATCAAGAAGAACAAGTAGAGTTAATTCAACTATCCAAATAGCAGATACAGGCGTCCATCCAGGCTCAGGTGTTGGTAATAGAAGAAAAGGACTTACAGAAGAGTCTCTTGGAGTTCCAGTAATAGCTATTGGAGTACCAACTGTAGTTGATGCAGCTACTATAGTTAATGATACTATGGAAGAATTAATGATAGAAATGAAAAAGCAAGCAGGAAAAAATACTGAGATATTTGATATGATAGATAGATTTAATGAACAAGAGAAATACCAACTTATTAAGGAAGTTCTATATCCATATGTGGGAAATATGTTTGTGACACCAAAAGAAATAGACGCAGTTATAAAAAGACTAAGCAATATTATAGCATCATCATTAAATATAATGTTACAACCTAATCTTGAATTTGATGAAATTACTAAATTCTTATCATAACTTATATTTTAGTAATAAATAGTAATAAATCACCTTATCTAAAAATATATTATAAAGATAATATATCTCCTAAAACTATATATGAAGACAGAGCTAAGACTAGAAACAAGCTTTGATAAAACGAAATATGTAGTATATAAAATTATTTTTATAAACAGTAGATAAGGTGTGATTAGATGAATAAAACATATTTACTCAAGAAGACAAGACGTATATCTCTTGTTTATATGGCAGTACTAATAATTATATCCATATATATTCTATTAAAATTATTAGGATTATACTTTTCTAACGAAATAATTACTTTTAAGAATCTAGTATATTCTGATTTAGATTCATCATTTTTCACTAAAATAATTAGTTCTTTTAATCCAGCAATAAATTATTATCAAAAAAATAATGTATCAGATTTGGATATAGAGAACTATAATCAGATTGAAGCATTATATGGGTATAATATACCTCTAGTTTCATTTATTATGTGTAAAAACGATTATTCATATGTTACTTCATATGAGAATTATCCTAAGATTAACTCAAAAGGACAAATAGTTGAAACAGAAGACGATGAAAGATATGAACACGATGAGAGCGTATTTGCATCACATACTATTAAAAAAGAGAAGCAGGTTGTTAATCCTATAAATTATACTATGGAACAACTTAATGATTTTCCTTTTCTGTTATCTCATTTTTATATAGTTGATAAAAGTGTTCCTAGAGATAAAGTCATTACCAGCAAATTTCCTGTACAAAAATTTTTGAGTGCGGATATGTCTATTAATCAAAAAGAAAAAGGACCTAAAATATTAATATACCATACTCATTCACAAGAAAGTTTTGTTGATAGCGTAAAAGGTAATGCAGATGATACAGTTGTAGGAGTAGGAGATAAGTTAACTAAGATTCTAGAAGAAAAATATAATTTGAAAGTTCTTCATCATAGAGAAGTTTATGATGTTATTAATGGGATAGAAGATAGAGACAAGGCATATCAATTAATTGAAGCACCGTTAAAGAGAATTATTAAAGAGAACCCATCTATCGAAGTTTTAATTGATTTACATAGAGATGGGGTGGGTGATAATGTAAGATTAGTAAAAGAGATTAATGGTAAAAATACAGCCAAGATTATGTTTTTTAATGGGCTTGCAATATACGACCATATAATGCCAAATAAATATGTAACAGATAATATGGCATTTAGTTTTCAAATGCATCTAAAAGCTAATGAATTATATCCAGGAATTACAAGAAAGATATACTTAAGACCATATAGGTTTAACATGCATTTAAAACCAAAGACTTTATTAATTGAACTTGGAGCTCAGACTAATACAGTTGCAGAAGCAAAAAATGCTATGGAACCATTAGCAAAAATATTATATGAAGTTATTAAATAAAAAAATAATTCTTCTAAAAAATATCTTTGAAAATAAGAGGCTATCTCATAATAATTTTTTCTTGAAGTATGCAACTCTTGAAAGTTAGATTAGCTATTCATACACTTAAACCGTTAAACTTAGTCTATCTTTCTTTACTGTTGCATTAAAAATATATTATGAGACAGCTTATTTAATTTATATTGATAATAATATTCTACAAAGGCTAAATAACTTATAGTGTTCAACAATAATATTGTTGCTAAACTATATTCTTTTATGCTATAATAACCAACAGAAAATGGACTAAGGAGGATGTTGGTCTGTGGCAGAATTTAAACAAGATAAAATAAGAAATTTTTGTATAATTGCACATATTGATCATGGAAAATCAACACTTGCAGATAGAATCATTCAATTAACTGGATTACTTACTGCAAGAGAAATGCAAGCACAAGTTCTTGATAATATGGAACTTGAACGTGAAAGAGGAATTACTATTAAGTCTCAAGCAGTTAGACTGGTTTATAATGCAAAAGATGGACAAGAGTATATATTTAACTTAATTGATACTCCAGGGCATGTTGACTTTAACTATGAAGTATCAAGAAGTTTAGCCGCATGTGAGGGAGCAGTCCTTGTTGTAGATGCTGCACAAGGTATTGAAGCTCAAACACTTGCAAATGTTTATTTAGCTCTTGAACATGATCTTGAAATAGTAACAGTTATTAATAAAATAGATTTACCTAGTGCTGAACCAGATAGAGTTAAGGCAGAAGTTGAAGACGTAATTGGATTAGATGCAGAAGATGCACCATTAATATCTGCAAAAGAAGGAATTAACATTGGGGATGTACTTGAAAAAATAGTACAAGAAATACCAGCTCCAAACGGCGATATTAATGCATCACTTAAGGCACTAATATTTGATTCATTATATGATCCTTATCGTGGCGTAATAGTTTTTTGTAGAATCAAAGAAGGTACAGTTAAAAAAGGTATAAAAATTAAAATGATGGCTACAGAAAAAGAATTTGATGTAGTTGAAGTAGGATATTTTGGTGCAGGGCAATTTATACCTGCTGACTCATTACAAGCAGGAACAGTTGGTTATATTACTGCAAGTATTAAAAACGTTCAAGACACGAAAGTTGGAGATACAATTACAGAAGCAAGCAACCCAGTTTGTGAGCCATTGCCAGGTTACAAAGATGTTAATCCAATGGTTTTTTGTGGGTTATATCCAGCAGATGGGTCTAAGTATCAAGACCTTCGTGATGCACTTGATAAATTAAAATTAAACGATGCTGCTCTTAATTTTGAGCCTGAGACATCTATTGCACTTGGGTTTGGATTTAGATGTGGATTTTTAGGTTTATTACATCTTGAAATAGTTCAAGAAAGATTAGAGCGTGAGTATAATCTTGATTTGGTAACTACAGCTCCTAGTGTTATATATAAAGTTTATAAAACTAATGGAGAAGTAATTGATCTTGCAAACCCTACTGATTTACCAGATGTATCTGAAATAAAATCAATGGAAGAACCTATTGTAAAAGCTGAGATTATGGTACCAACTGATTATATTGGAACAGTAATGGAGCTTTGTCAAGAAAGAAGAGGTGAATATTTTGGCATGGAATATATTGAAGAAACAAGAGCTATGCTAACTTATGAACTTCCACTTAATGAAATTATATACGATTTCTTTGATGCATTAAAATCAAGGTCAAGAGGATATGCCTCTTTTGATTATGAATTAGTAGGATACAAAGAATCCGAATTAGTTAAGCTTGATATACTTATTAATAAAGAGGTTGTAGATGCATTGTCATTTATCGTTCATACAGATAAGGCGTATGATAGAGGAAGAAAAATTGCAGAAAAGCTTAAAACAGAAATACCAAGACATTTATTTGAAGTGCCAATTCAAGCAGCTGTTGGTAATAAAGTAATAGCTAGAGAGACAATAAAAGCTATGAGAAAAGATGTACTTGCAAAATGTTACGGTGGAGATATTTCTAGAAAAAGAAAGCTTCTAGAAAAGCAGAAAAAAGGTAAGAAAAGAATGCGTCAAGTAGGTAACGTTGAAGTGCCACAACAAGCATTTATGAGCGTTTTGAAGCTTGATGAATAAATATAGCATGTAAAGGTAAGCGACGAAAGTCATGCTTATAATATTATATATTACATTATGTTAGGTGTTTGTTATGAAAAAAATTAGTTTATATATTCATATTCCTTTTTGTAAGAGTAAATGTAAATATTGCGATTTTCTCTCTTTTGATAATAGAGAAGACGCTATTAAGGAATATATTAATACACTTATACATGAAATAAATAATTACAGTAGTTATGTAAACGACTATGAAGTAAGTAGTATTTTTATAGGCGGTGGAACACCGTCTATTTTATCATGTGAACATATACGAAAAGTATTTGTAGCTTTAAAAGATAATTATAATATTAATAGAAATGCTGAGATTACTATAGAAGCTAATCCTGGTACTCTTACTACAGAGAAAATACAAGCGCTAATAGATGCAGGAGTTAATAGAGTTAGCTTAGGGCTACAATCTTGCAATAACAATATGCTAATGACACTTGGAAGAATACATACATGGGAAGATTTTTTATCTAATTATAATCAAATTAGAGAGTTGGGAATTAATAATATTAATGTGGATTTAATGTTTGGATTACCTAATCAAACTATAAAGCATTGGGAAAATGATCTTAGGAAAATTATATCTCTTAAGCCTGAACATATTTCATGTTATGGGTTAATTATTGAAGAAGGTACTCGCTTTTATAAAATGTATAATGAAGGTAAAATAACTTTGCCGAGTGAAGAAATAGAAAGAGATATGTACTGGATTACACATGATATATTGCAAAATAATAATTATAAACACTATGAAATATCTAATTTTGCTTTAGATGGAAAAGAGTGCTATCATAACAAAGTATATTGGAAAGAACAAGAATATATAGGTATAGGACTTGGTGCTTCATCTTATTTTAAAGGATATAGATATAAGAATATAAGTGATTTTAATGAATATATTAATTGTAATGGCAATTTAGATGAGATTAAAGAACAGATACAGTTTATAGACGAAAAAACTAATATAGAGGAATATATGTTCTTAGGTCTTAGATTATTAGAAGGAATAAATAAACTAGAGTTTTATAATAAATGGGGCAAACATATAAACTATTATTATAAAGATATTATAATTAAATTATGCAATGAAAAACTTCTATATGAAGACGATGAAACAATTAAATTAACAGCTAAAGGAATAGATGTTAGTAATTACGTATTATCTATGTTTTTAATGGACTAATTTAATAAATGATATTACTATTTTGGAATAAGTTTAAGAGATATTTTGATAAAAAAATAATTTTTTTTCTAAAATCACTTGACAAAATCACTTGCAAGTGATATTTTTATTTCAAGCGTTAGCACTCATTCGAGGTGAGTGCTAACAATAAAAAATTAGTTAATATTGATATATTCATTAGTAACTGTTGTTAAGCAATACATAGGTGGTGAAAACATGGAATTAAATGATAGAAAGATTAAGATACTTCAAGCAATTATATTAAATTACCTTGAGACAGCTGAACCAGTTGGTTCAAGAACTATATCTAAAAACTATGACCTTGGAGTAAGCCCAGCTACTATTAGAAATGAAATGTCAGACCTTGAAGAATTAGGTTTTATTCTTCAACCACATACATCAGCAGGAAGAATTCCTTCTGATAAAGGATATCGCTTATATGTAGATAAGTTAATGAATCATCATATTGAAGAAATTAAAAGTGGGCTTTATATTGAGCAATTACTTAATAGAGTAGATAGAATAGAATCGTTACTAAAAAATATTGCTAAAATGTTAGCTACAGAAACAAATTACGCAACTATTGTTTCATCACCACAGATTAATAAAGCTAAAATAAAAAACATACAATTGATAGCTATAGAAGAGAAAAAATTACTTGCTGTTATTGTTACTAATGGCAATATTATTAAGAACTATATGATTAGTCTTATAGATCCAGTACAACAAACTATGTTAAATAGATTAGCTTTTGTACTTAACGAACAACTATATGGACTTACTTTGGAACAGATTAATTTACCATTAATTAAGCAACTAAAAAGTTTTGCAGGTAATAATGAAGATATAATAAATAAAGTATTAGATGCAATCTTTGATACTATTAAATCTGTAGATGATACAGAGATATATACATCTGGTGCTACCAATATATTAAAATTTCCAGAGTTCAATGATATCTCAAAAGCAACTAATTTGATTCATCGACTTGAAGAAAAACAAGTTCTACAAGATATGGTGAACAATGTAATAGATGAAAAGGATAGAGACATTAAAGTTACTATCGGTGATGAGAATATCATTGAAGAAATGAAAGACTGTAGTTTAATTACTACTTCTTATAAACTTGGAGGAGAAAATATAGGCTTTATTGGAATAATAGGTCCAAAACGTATGGATTATGAAAATACAATAGCGTCTCTTTCTAGTCTAATGTCTAAGATGGAAAATATTATTAATAAGTTAAAATAGAAAGGTGGATATATAGTGGCAAAAGAAAAAGTAACTGAAGAAGAAATTAAAAAAGCAGAAGAGACAACAGAGGTTGAACAAGAGGTTATAGAAGAAGACGTTAATATGACTAAAAAAATAGAAGAAAAAGAAAATGAAGTAAAAGATTATGTAGATAGACTTCAAAGGACAATGGCTGAATTTGATAATTTCAGAAAAAGAACTATAAAAGAAAAATCTATGATGTATGAAAAAGGTGCAAAAGAAACATTAGAAAAGTTACTTCCAGTAATAGATAACTTTGAAAGAGCAATTGATAGTTTATCAGATGAAGAAAAAGAGTTACCTTTTACACAAGGAGTAGAAATGATATTTAAACAGTTAGTTGGAACATTCAAGGAACTTGGCGTTGAAGTAATGGATGCAGAAGGAAAAGAATTTGATCCTAATTTCCATCATGCTGTAACACATGCAGAAGATGAGGAATTTGGAGAAAATATTGTATCTGAAGTGTTCCAAAAAGGTTATATGTATAATGACTCAGTTCTTAGACCTAGTATGGTAAAAGTAGTGAATTAGAATATATATACAAAAATGTTAAAATATAGAATGTACATATAAAATATTGTGCATCTTATATATATAAATATAAGTTGAGCAAAAAATAAGTTCAACTAAAGATTACAAATAAGAATAGCGATAAGTCTATTTTGACCATATTTTTAATAAGGAGGAAAATAACATGGGTAAAATAATTGGAATTGATTTAGGAACAACTAATTCATGTGTTGCAGTTATGGAAGGTGGAAAACCAGTAGTAATTGCTAATACAGAAGGAGTAAGAACAACACCATCAGTTGTTGCTTTTACAAAAAATGGAGAGAGATTAGTAGGTGAACCAGCTAAGAGACAAGCGATTACTAATCCAGATAAAACAATAGCTTCAATCAAAAGACATATGGGTACTGATTACAGAGTAGCTATTGATGATAAAAAATATTCACCTCAAGAAGTATCAGCTATGATTCTTCAAAAACTTAAAACTGATGCAGAAAGCTATCTTGGTGAAAAAGTTACAGAAGCTGTTATTACAGTTCCAGCATACTTTACAGATAGCCAAAGACAAGCAACAAAAGATTCAGGAAAAATTGCAGGTCTTGAAGTTAAGAGAATTATTAACGAGCCAACAGCAGCAGCATTAGCTTATGGACTTGATAATGAAAATGAGCAAAAAATTATGGTTTATGACCTTGGTGGTGGAACATTCGACGTATCAATTATTGAAATTGGTGACGGAGTAATCGAAGTACTTGCAACAAGTGGTAACAATAAACTTGGTGGAGATGACTTTGATGAAAGAGTTATGAACTATCTTATTTCTGAATTTAAAAATGCAGAAGGTATAGATTTAACTAGTGATAAAATGGCAGTACAAAGATTAAAAGAAGCTGCTGAGAAAGCTAAGAAAGAATTATCAACAGCAACTACAACTAATGTTAATTTACCTTTCATTACTGCTACTCAAGAAGGACCAAAACACTTAGATATAACAATTACAAGAGCTAAATTTGATGAATTAACTTCTGATTTAGTTCAAAGCACTATGGGACCTGTAAATAATGCTTTAAGAGATTCTGGACTTTCAGCATCTGAACTTGATAAAGTATTATTAGTTGGTGGATCAACTCGTATCCCAGCAGTTCAAGAAGCAGTAAATAAATTAACAGGAAAAGAGCCTTTCAAAGGTATTAATCCTGATGAGTGTGTTGCTATTGGTGCATCTATTCAAGGTGGTAAATTATCAGGAGAAGCTGGTGCAGGAGACATCTTATTACTTGATGTAACACCTTTATCACTTGGAATTGAAACTTTAGGTGGCGTAGCTACTAAATTAATCGAAAGAAATACTACAATTCCTAGTAAGAAAAGTCAAGTGTTCTCAACTGCTGCTGATAACCAACCAGCTGTTGATATTCACGTTGTTCAAGGTGAGAGAGAATTTGCTAAAGATAACAAGACACTTGGACGATTCCAATTAGATGGAATTCCACCAGCACCAAGAGGAATTCCACAAATTGAAGTAACATTTGATATAGATGCAAATGGTATTGTTAACGTAACAGCTAAAGATCTTGGTACAGGAAAAACACAACATATTACTATTACAGCTAGCACTAACTTATCAGATGATGAAATTAATAAAGCTGTTGATGATGCTAAGAGTTTTGAAGAAGAAGATAAGAAGAGAAAAGAAGCAATAGACGTTAGAAATGAAGCTGATTCACTTGTATTCCAAACTGAAAAAACATTAAGTGAATTAGGAGACAAAGTTGATGCTTCAGAAAAAGAAAAAGTTGAAGCAGAAGTTGCGAAATTAAAAGAAGTACTTGCAAAATCTACAGTTGAAAATATGACAGATGCTAATGTAGAAGAAATAAAAGTTGCTAAAGAAGCGTTAATGAATGTATTTGGAGAGCTTTCAGCAAAATTATATCAACAAGCAGGACCACAAGGAGCAGAAGGTGCAGGAGCGGCACCAGAACAAGAACAACAAAATAATGATGATGATGTAGTTGACGCAGACTTCAAAGAAGTGTAAAATATAAAATTGTGAAAAGCCAAAGACATTGGTCTTTGGCTTTTATAACATAAATACATATGTCTTTAATTTAATTCTTTACACATTATATGGAAATATCTACATATTGTGTGTAAGGAATTAAATTCCATGTGAAATATATTTTTTTAGAAACAGAATTGGATTATATATTAAAATAAATTAGGTAGGTGGAGAATTTGGCTGATAAAAGAGATTATTACGAAACCCTTGGAATTAGTAAAGATGCAACTGATACAGATATTAAAAAAGCTTATAGAAAATTAGCAAAGAAATATCATCCTGATATGAATCCTGGTGATGAAAGTGCTGAGCATAAGTTTAAGGAAGCAACAGAGGCTTATGAAGTATTAAGTGATTCATCAAAAAGATCTAAATATGATCAGTTTGGGCATGCTGCTTTTGGTAATGGAGCAGGAGGAGCAGGTGGATTTTCTGGAGGATTTGATTTCTCTGATGTTGGTGATATGTTTGGTGATATATTTGGCGACTTTTTCGGTGGTGGAGGATCAAGAAGAAGAAATGCTAATGCCCCAACAAGAGGAGCTAGTGTTAAGACTTCTGTAACTCTAGATTTTAAAGAAGCGGTATTTGGTGTAGAAAAAGAAATAGACGTTACTATCTCAGAAAACTGTGAGGAATGTTCAGGAACTGGAGCTAAGAAAGGAACGTCAGCTGAAACTTGTCCTCAATGTAATGGTTCTGGTCAAGTAAGATATAACCAACAAACTATGTTTGGTAATATTACAAGCGTAAAAACATGTAATAGATGTAATGGAGCAGGAAAAATTATCAAAGAAAAATGTGCATCTTGTCATGGTTCAGGATATGTAAGAAAGAAAAAGAAAATTGTTGTAGATATTCCAGCGGGAATTGATAACGGACAGAGTATAAGACTAAAAGGAAAAGGTGAACCAGGAACTAATGGTGGCCCTAGAGGTGATTTATTAGTTACTGTATATATTAAACAACACGAATTTTTTGAAAGAGAAGGTAACAATATATATTATACGTTACCAATATCTTTTGCACAGGCTGCACTTGGAGCTGAACTTGAAGTACCTACTATAGATGGTAAAGTTAAATATGAAATAAAAGAAGGAACACAAACACATACTAGATTTAGATTAAGAGGTAAAGGAGTTCCTCATCTAAGAAATCCTAAAGTTAGAGGAGATCAATATATTACTGTTGTTGTTGATGTTCCAAAAAAACTAAATGAAAAACAAAAAGAACTATTAAAAGAATTTTCTAATACATTTGGAGATAGTGTAAAAGAAGGTAAGAAAAAAAAGTGGTATGATAAAGTTATAGATGCCTTTGAATAAATACAATTAATCAAGAAAAAGGAAGTGTCATTATTGAAATGGACTGAGTGTAAAGCATATATTGACAAAGAAGCAATAGAAGCTGTTAGTTATATGTTAATTGAAAAAGGAATACAAGGAATTGAAGTTGTAGATTACATGTTGTCTGATGAAGATATGAAAGACATGATTGTTGATTATGTAGAAGAAGGTGTTATAGACAATAACAAGGACACTTATATTAAATTTTACTTATCAGAAGAAGAGAATATTTCAGAAAAGCTACTAGATATAGAAGCTAGTATTAATGAAATTAGAAAATATGTAGAAGTAGGTAAAGGTACTATAGAAACCGATATAACAAATGATGAAGATTGGGCTAACAATTGGAAAAAATATTATAAACCATTTGTTATTGATGATAATATAGTGATTAAACCAACATGGGAAGATTATAATGAAATTAAAGATAACGATATTGTAATTGAGATTGATCCTGGTATGGCTTTTGGTTCTGGAACACATGAAACAACTTCTATGTGTATAAGCATGTTAAATAAATATTTATCTAATGATGATACAGTAATAGACGTTGGGTGTGGAAGTGGAATATTAGGGATAACAGCAGCTAAATTAGGTTCAAAAAAAGTTACCTGTATAGATCTTGATAAAAATGCAGTGAAAGCTTCTAAAGAAAATGTTATAACTAATGAAGTACAAGACAAGGTAGAAGTTTTTCATGGAGATTTACTTGAAAGAACAGATATGAAGTCTAATATAGTGGTAGCTAATATTATAGCAGATGTTATTATATTATTAGCTGAAGGTGTAAAAGAACATCTTCTACCTAACGGTATATTTATTTCATCAGGTATTATTTTAGATAGAGTTAATGACGTTGAAAAAGCTTTGGTAGATAACGGATTTAACATTGTGGAAATAAGAAAAATGGGTGAGTGGGCAGCTATTATAGCTAAATAATACTTTAACAATCAGTGAAAGGATAAGTGTATTATATGCATAGATTTTTTGTTGATCCTAGTCAAATAACAGAAGATAATATTGTTATTATAGGTGATGATGTTAAACATATTAAAAACGTATTAAGAATGAATAAAGAAGATGAAATTATAATTTGCGATGGACATGGTAGTGATTATTATTGTATAATTAATACTATTAATAGCCATTCTATTAATACAAGTATTTTATCAAAAACAAATTCTGATACAGAATTAAAAACAAAAATTTATCTTTTTCAAGGCTTACCCAAACAAGGTAAAATGGAATTAATTGTGCAAAAAGCAGTGGAATTAGGGGTTTATGAGATAATACCAGTGATTACTGAAAGAAGCATAGTCAAAATAAATAAACAAAATGGTGAGAAAAAATTAGCTAGATGGAATAAGGTGGCTGAATCTGCTGCTAAACAATCTAAAAGAGGTATCATTCCTAAAGTAAATGAAATAATGAATTATGAAGATGCATTAAAATATGCAAGTAAAATAGATTCAACTATTATTCCTTACGAAAACGCAAGAAATATGAATGAAACAAAGGGATTTATCAACGAATTAGATTGTAAAGAAATAGGAGTGTTTATAGGACCAGAAGGCGGTTTTAGCATAGAAGAAATTAAAATGGCTAATGAAAATGGAACTAAATCTATAACACTTGGAAAAAGAATATTAAGAACTGAAACAGCAAGTTTAGCTATATTATCTTTACTAATGTTTCAACTTGAGGAGGAATAGTATGGCAATTAGAGTTTTAATCGTTGATGATGCAATTTTTATGAGGACAGTTCTAAAAAAGATGCTGACTGAAGAAAACTTTGAAGTTTGTGGAGAAGCTAACAATGGAAAAGAAGCTATTAAAAAAGCAAAAGAACTAAAACCAGATGTAATTACACTAGATATTACAATGCCAGAAATGGATGGTGTAACAGCATTACCACAGATATTAGAGGTTTGTCCAAGCTCTAAAGTAATTATGTGTTCTGCAATGGGACAACAACCTATGGTAATAGATGCAATTAAAAATGGTGCGAAAGACTTTATAGTTAAACCATTTCAAAAAACAAGAGTTATTCAAGCTATAGAAAATGTTATGAGTATGTAGAGGTAGGGATAACCTACCTCTTTTAAAAGTTAATAATTATGAAAGGATAGCAAAATGGAGATTTATTTAGATAATGGAGCAACGACAAAACCTTTTGAAGAAGTTATTGAAAAGATGTGTCAAGTTCTGAAAGAAGATTATGGTAATCCATCCTCTTTACATAAAAAAGGTATAGATGCTGAGAAACATATAACAGAATCAAAAAATATATTCTCTAAAATATTAAAAGTAGATAAAAAAGAAATATATTTTACATCTGGAGGAACGGAGTCAAATAATATTGCCATATTAGGAATATGTGATGCGTACAAAAGATCTGGAAAACATATTATAACTACATCAATTGAACATTCTTCTGTTAAGAATACTATTAATTATCTAGGGGATAATGAATATGAGATTACTATTTTACCTGTTAACGAGAAAGGTCTTATAGATGTACAAGACCTTAGAGATAGTATTAGAGAAGATACAATATTAGTTTCTATGATGCATGTTAACAACGAGATTGGTACAATAGCACCTATAGAAGAAATAGGTAATATTATCAAAGAAATAAATAGTAATACTATTTTTCATGTTGATGCTATTCAATCATTTGGAAAATTAAACATATACCCATCAAAGTGGAAAGTAGATTTATTAAGTATCAGTGGACATAAATTCCATGCACCAAAAGGTATTGGTGTTTTATATATTAATAATAAAATTAAAATAAATCCTATTATTTTTGGAGGACATCAGCAAAATGGTATAAGATCAGGTACAGAAAATGTACCAGGTATAGTTGCTATTGGGTATGCTGCAAAGAAAATGTATGATAAATTAGAAGATAATAGAGAATATCTATATATGTTGAAAGATTATATTGCAAAAAGATTGCTAAGTGAAGTAGACGGTATAACAATTAATGGTATGGATATACAAGAAGGTGCTCCACATATATTAAGCATTAAAGTAGATGATGTAAGAGGAGAAGTGTTACTTCATAGTTTAGAAGATAAAAACATATATGTGTCAACAGGCTCAGCATGTTCATCTAATAAACCTTCTAAAGCTGGTCCGTTACAAGCAATAGGATTAACTAATGACGAAGCGTTATCTACAATAAGATTTGGTTTTAGTGTTGAAAATACTACTAAGCAATTAGATATATGTATAGAAGAGTTAACTTCAATTATTCCTAAGCTTAGAAAGTTTGTACGAATGTAAATTAATATAAATTATAAAAAAGTAATGAAAGGATATATAGTATGGCGGATATAAAAAGAGCATTTTTGGTTAAGTATGGAGAAATAGCTATTAAGGGTAAGAATAGATATATATTTGAAAATATCTTAGCTGATCATATTAGAGAAGCGTTAAAACCATGTGGCGATTTTAGAGTAAGTAAAGAACAAGGTAGAATATTTGTTGAACCACATTCTGACTATGATTACGATCCAGTTATTAAGAAGCTATCAAGAATTTTTGGTATAGTTGCAATTTGTCCTGTTATGGTTCTTGAAAACATGGACTTTGAAATTATTAAACAAACTGCACTTATGTACATGAAAGAAGAATATGATGAGTTTAATTTTACTTTCAAAGTAGAATCTAGAAGAGCTGATAAAAGATTCCCTCTTAACTCAATGGAAATCGCTTGTGAAGTAGGAGCATATCTTCTTGATAATATTCCAGAGCTAACTGTAGATGTAAGAAAGCCAGATGTAAAAGTATGGGTAGAGATAAGAACCAGAGTATATGTTTATTCAAAAATAATTAAAGGTTTAGGTGGAATGCCTGTTGGGTCTAATGGTAAAGCTATGCTAATGTTATCTGGTGGTATAGATTCTCCTGTTGCTGGCTATTTAATTGCCAAAAGAGGCGTTAAATTAGATGCAATATATTACCACTCTCACCCTTATACAAGTGAAAGAGCGAAAGAAAAAGTTGTTGACTTAGCTAAAATTGTTTCTAGATATTCCGGAAGAATTAATCTTAACGTAGTACCATTTACTGATATTCAATTATATATATATGAACAATGCCCTCATGAGCAATTAACAATAATTATGCGTAGAATAATGATGAGAATTGCTGAAAAAGTGGCAGAGAGAGATGGGGCATTAGCATTAGTTACAGGTGAAAGTATAGGACAAGTAGCTTCACAGACAATTCAAAGTTTAACTACTACTAATGCTGTATGTGAAATGCCTGTATTTAGACCATTAATTGGTTTTGATAAGCAAGAAATAGTAGATATATCAGAAAAGATAGAAACGTATGAAACGTCAATTTTACCATATGAAGATTGCTGTACAATATTTGTTGCTAAACATCCAGTTACAAAACCTTCTCTAAAATCTATTGAAAGATCAGAAAGAAGATTAGAAAAAATAGATGATATGATAGAAGAAGCAATTAATAACATTGAGCTTATTAAAGTAACGCCTGATGAATAATAAAAATATATATTAAGGATTATTCTTAAACTAATTATTGAATAATAAAAAATCCACTAATTAGTGGATTTTTTATTATTTTAGAAGAAAAATTCCTATTTTTCTTATTTCATACGATGAAGATTAATATTTACTATTCAACAATAAATTCTTTTAAAGTTTCAGCAACTTCTTTGTAAGCATTATCATCATGGATAGTTAGTTCAATAGGTTTACTTAAATCTAAACTAAAAATTCCCATGATTGATTTTGCATCAATAACATAGCGACCTGAAACTAAATCGAAGTCAGAATCAAATTTACTTACGAAATTAACAAAGTTTTTAACTTTATCGATTGAGTTTAATGTTACCTTAATTGTTTTCATGTAATGACCCCCTTACGAATGTTTTTTAATACATGAATATACTAACCTTTCTTGAATAATAAGTCAAGAACTAAAATTACCAAAAAAAGTAAACTGATTTAGGTGTTTTTAGTCAAACATAAGATATTAACTAGAAGAAATTGACAAGAATATAAAAATATTTTATTAAATTCATCTTAAAAATTATTTATAATTATATATTAGAGTTAGTAATATCTAATTAATTTGCACAAATTGAAAATATAATTTAGATTTATTTTAAGTTATATTAAAATCAAATAAATAATATTATAGAATAGTAGTGAGGTACAGATATGAAAAAAGTAGCATTCCACACTTTAGGATGTAAAGTTAATCAATATGAGACAGAGGCTATGGAGGAAATGTTTGAAGAAGCAGGATATGAGTTAGTGGAGTTCACTAAACCTGCTGATATATATATTGTAAATACATGTACAGTTACAAATATAGCTGATAAAAAATCAAGACAAATGCTATCAAAAGCAAGAAAAAATAATGATAAAGCCATAATAGTAGCAGTAGGGTGTTATGCTCAAATGGCAAAAGAAAAATTACTGAATGACAATAATATAGATATAGTTATTGGTAGTAATAATAAAAATAAAGTTGTTGAACTTGTTGAAAAGTATATACATGATGGAACTAAAATGAACATCGTAGAAGACATTGGAAAAACGACTGAATATGAGAATATATTAATAACTAAAGTTAATGATAAAACAAGAGCATATATTAAAATACAGGATGGGTGCAATCAGTTTTGTTCCTATTGTATAATACCTTATACACGTGGTAGAATAAGAAGCCGAGAAGCTACAGATATTATTCAAGAAGTTAAAAATCTAGCAACAAAAGGTTATCATGAGATAGTATTGACGGGTATACATATTGCTTCTTATGGAAAAGATTTAGTTGATACTACACTTATTAATCTACTTATTGAACTTAATAAAATAGAGGGGATATACAGAATTAGATTAGGCTCTCTTGAGCCAAATTTGATAACTGAACAATTTATTGATGAGTTATCAAATTTAACTAAAATATGTCCTCACTTTCACTTATCTCTTCAAAGTGGATGTGATACAGTATTAAAAAGAATGAATAGAAAATATACAACAGATGAATTTTTTGAAAAAGTAAATATAATTAGAAAGACATATAACTCTGCATCTATAACAACTGATATTATTGTTGGTTTTCCTGATGAGACAGATGAAGAGTTTATGGAAACAATATCATTTGTAAATAAAATTAAGTTTGCTAATATACATGTGTTCAAATATTCACAGAGAGATGGTACAAAAGCGGCACAAATGCCGAATCAAATTGATCCATCAATAAAGGCGACTAGAAGTAATATATTGGGAAAAGATAAAGAAAAACTACAACATAATTTCTTAAAACATTTTGTAAATAAAGAAGTAGAAGTTCTATTTGAAGAAGATATTATTATAGATGGTAAGAGATACTTATATGGATTTACTGATAATTATATAAGAGTTAGAATAAATAGTAATAAAGACTTAAAAAATAAACTTATTAATACAAAAGTTAAAAGTATAGAAAATGGAATTTTAATTGTAGATAATCTAAATTCTAATATTTAATTTCAGGTAATAATAAAAAATATATTAAGCAGTTTTATATTAAAAATATATTAATAGGTAAATTTTAATTGTATTTTATCTATTAATATATTAATATATAGTAAAGGACTTAAACATGTACATTTTTTTATTCTAACGGAATGATAGATTTTGATTAATAATAGTCTTTGTATTTCTTATAAATAAATATTTATAAGCTTGTAGAAAAATTGTCTCGCATAAAGGATGTGATATGTGTGAAAGATATTAATAATACACAATTTTTTAAAAAATTTCAGAAAGAGCCAGAAGAAGCAAAAGAAATATTAGTAAGTGTATACGAAGCACTTACAGAAAAAGGATATAATCCTATATATCAAATAGTCGGTTACATTTTATCTGGAGACCCTACATATATCACTAGTCATAAAAATGCTAGAAGCAAAATTAGTAAAATTGAAAGAGATGAACTAATGGAGGAACTAGTTAAAAATTATATAGACAATAACTGTAAGTAGACGTATAATTAAACATAATTGATTTTTTTATATTAAATATAGGTTTATAATGAATAGAAAGTTTGTTATAATAAGAACAAACTTTTTTTCTCTTGTCTTATAGTAAATATCATATAAAGAATTAATGTTATAAAAGTATGATGGAATTTACACTAGACTAGTTAAAATACAGATTTGAAGCTTTCGTTTATTTTTATGAAGAAGAAGACATAATAAATATATAGAGTTGACATATCGAAGCAAATATATTGGAGTGGGATAATGCGTATATTAGGATTGGATTATGGCAGTAAAACAGTTGGTGTAGCAGTTAGTGATCCTTTTGGATGGACAGCACAGGGCATAGAGACTATTAATAGAAAAGACGAAAATAACTTAAAATTAACAATTGTAAGATTAGCAGAGATAATAAATGAGTATAATATAGAAAAGATAGTTTTAGGTCTTCCTAAAAACATGAATAATACTTCTGGCGAGAGAGTAGAAAAAACTATGTATTTCAAAAATAGACTAATGAAAGAATTTTCATTACCTGTTGAAACATGGGATGAAAGATTAAGTACAATGGGTGCAAAACGTTCTCTACTTGAAGCTGATATTAGTAGAAAAAAGCAAAAAAAAGTTATTGATAAAATGGCGGCAGTATTTATATTACAAGGTTATTTAGATTATAATAAGTAATTAAACTAATGAAATTAGCTGTTTGAGAGGTGGATATATATGGAAACGATATTATTTACGTTTGAAGAAACAGGAGAAGAAGTTGAATTTGCAGTTCTTGGTTCTGTAAAACACAATGAAGAGGTATATTTGTTAGTAGTTGATAAAAAAGAACTTGACTTAGATGATATGACAGCATATGTTATAAAAGCAATAGAGCAAGACGATGATGATGTTATATATGAAATAGTAGATGACGATGAAGAATTAATTCCAGTAAGTGAAAAGTTAATGAATGAATTAGATGAATTTGATATTGATATGTAATGGGTCAATTTGACAAATTCATATCTGCCATTTATAATTGATATATATTATTTGTTGAGAATTTCTAAATGCTTTAGTTGAATTTTGATTAAATGAAATTAAGAGTATAATGAAAATATGATATAGGTTAAAGTATGGGGGAATATAAGTGTTTGTTAATAGTGAAGAATTTAAAAAAATATTAAAAGAAAAAGGATTCAAGCTTACTACTCAGAGAAGGACTGTGCTTGATGTACTTCAGAGAAATGAAGGTAAACACTTAACAGCAGAAGAAATATATGAAATAGTAAAAAAAGATTGTCCAGAGATTGGATTGGCTACTGTGTATAGAACTATACAACTCTTGCATGAGTTGAAGTTAATAGATAAATTAAACTTAGATGATGGATATATTAGATATGAAATTGGTAAGTTTAATAATGACCATCACCATCACCATCATTTAATCTGTGAACGTTGTGGAAATGTTATTGAAGTTGAAGATGATTTGATGGAATCAATAGAGGAAAGATTTCAGAATAATTATGATTTTCAAGTAACAGATCACAAAGTTAAGTTTTATGGAATCTGTAGAAATTGTAAAGATAATTAGTGTGCGGGAAGAACAAATAACAAAAGAAAATTAGGAGGTGTTTATTTGACGAATAAACAATCAAAACTGAAAATTATACCTTTAGGCGGACTCGAGCAAATAGGTATGAATATAACTGCATTTGAATACGATAATGAAATTATTGTTGTAGATTGTGGTATTGCTTTTCCAGAAGATGAAATGTTAGGAATAGATTTAGTTATTCCTGATGTGACATATCTAAAGGATAACTTAGAGAAGGTAAAAGGTATTGTCCTAACTCATGGACATGAAGATCACATTGGTGCTTTGCCATATGTTCTTCGTGATGTTAATGTGCCTGTATATGGTACTAAATTAACAATTGGGTTGGTTGAGAACAAACTTAAAGAGCATAATATTTTAAGAAGTGTTAAGAGAAGATGTATTATGCCAGGACAATCTTTCAAATTAGGTGCGTTTAGAATTGAATTCATAAGAACTAATCATAGTATTGCAGATGCAGTGGCACTTGCAATAACAACTCCAGCAGGAATCGTTATTCATTCAGGAGATTTCAAAATTGATTATACACCTATTCATGGTGAAGCAATTAATTTACAGAGATTTGCAGAGCTTGGAAGAAGAGGAGTACTCCTTTTTATGGCTGACAGTACTAATGTTGAGAGAAAAGGATACACTATGTCAGAAAGAACTGTTGGAGAATCACTTGATGATATTTTCTTAGGATCTGATTATAAAAGAATAATAGTAGCAACTTTTGCTTCTAATGTAGATAGAGTTCAACAAATTATATGGACAGCTGAGAAATTCAAGCGAAAAGTAGTTGTTGAAGGAAGAAGTATGGTTAATGTTGTAAAAACAGCTATGGAACTTGGATATCTTAAAGTGCCAGATAAAATGCTAATTGGCGTTGAAGATATTCATCGTTACAAAGATGGTCAATTAGTTATTATTACAACAGGTAGTCAAGGTGAGGCAATGGCAGCATTATCAAGAATGGCTTCATCTGTTCATAGAAAAATTGAAATTAAACCAGGAGATAGGATTATTTTTAGTTCTAAGCCTATTCCAGGAAATGAAAAAACTGTATCAAGAGTTATTAACGATTTATATAGAAAAGGTGCAGAGGTTATATGCGAAGATACACATGTATCAGGACATGCTATGCAAGAAGAACTAAAATTATTGCACACTTTAGTAAAACCAAAATATTTTGTTCCAGTACATGGTGAATACAGACACCTAAAAAAACACGCAGAATTAGCTGAAAAGATGGGTACTAAAAAAGACAATATCTTCATATTATCAAGTGGAGATGTTCTTGAACTAAGTAAAGATGGTGGACAAGTAACAGGAAAAGTTCCTGCTGAACAAATTCTAGTTGATGGTCTAGGAGTTGGAGATGTAGGTAATATAGTTCTAAGAGATAGACAAAAGCTTTCTCAAGAAGGGCTACTAATTGTAGTAGTAACATTGCAGAAACAAACAGGACAAATATTATGTGGACCTGATATAATATCTAGAGGATTTGTATATGTTAGAGAATCAGAAGATTTGATGATAGAAGCTAGAAAAGTTGTAAGAGAAGCTTTGGAACAATGTAATAAAAAGAGAATTACTGATTGGTCTAAGATAAAAGGAACAGTAAGAGATGCTTTAAGAGATTATTTATGGACACAGACAAAAAGAAGTCCAATGATTTTACCTATTATTATGGAAGTATAGAGTTAACAAATTATATTTAGGAAGGAATGCTAAATGGTGGATTATATTATAGAGACTAAAATGTTTGTTGATAAACTAAAAAAGACAGATGAATATAGTCATTATGAAATATGCAAAAATAGTATTAAGTCTAATCCACAGTTATTAGATAGATTAAATGAATATAGAAAAAAATCATTTGAAATATATTCATCTAATGAAGATTCCTATGAAGTATATGAGAATACACTAAAGTTAAATAATCATTATAATGAATTATTAAATGAACCGAAGATAAAAGAATTTCTTGATGCGGAAATAGAATTGTCTAGAATAATTTCTAGTATATACAATTGTATTGCAACTGAGATAGACATAGACATTGAATTTCTAAAATAATAACTTATCCGTGATAATTATTTATCACGGATATTAGTTAAAACTAAAGGGTGACATAATAATGAATAAAAAAGGGTTAATGAAAATATTTTATGTATTATCAAAAATAGTTATATTATGTGTTGCAGTTTTTGTTATTTATTTTGTAGCTACAAGAGTATATGATTACTCTTATAAGTTGATGTCAAAAACACCTTCAGATGATATTGTAATAAGAACGGTGGATATTGAGATACCAAAAGGAACTACTACAAAGCAAATAGCAAATATACTACACAAAAATGGACTTATTAATAATACATATTATTTCTTGCTTCATTCTAAGCTATCAAAACAAGATAGTAAATTTCAATATGGAAAATATACATTAAATACTGGGATGACTGAAGAAGAAATAGCTAAAATATTAGTAACCCAAGGAGCTAAACGTGAAACAATAAAAATTACTATACCCGAAGGGTATACTATACAACAAATAGCTAAGAAATTAGCAAAAGAAAATGTATGTAAAGAATCTGACTTTATGGATGCGGTTAATAATGCTGTATATGATTATAAATTTATTGACCAAATACCAGATAGAAATATTAAATTACAAGGATATTTGTTTCCATCTACTTATGAGATTTACAAAGATGCAACAGCAAAAGATATAGTAAGTATTTTATTAAACCAATTTGACAAAGTGTTTGAAGATAAATATTACGAAAGAGCTGAAGAGTTAGGAAAAACTGTAGATGAAATAATAACTATTGCTGCTATTATTGAAAGAGAAGTTAGAGTTGACAGTGAAAGAGAAAAGGTATCTAGCGTTATCTATAATAGATTAGATTTACCAATGAAATTACAGATGTGTTCAACAGTAATGTATGCACTTGATAAGCCTAGAAGTAGATTATTATATGCAGATTTAGAGATTGAATCAAAATATAATACTTATCTATATCCTGGGCTACCAATTGGACCTATTGCAAATCCTGGAAAGCGTTCAATTGAAGCTGCTTTATATCCTGAGGATACTGATTATTTATACTTTTCTTTAAGAAATCCAGAAACAGGTGAGCATGAATTTAACGTTTCATTAAATGCACATAATAAAGTAAAAGGTAAATATCAGAAGGAGTTTTAACAAAGATTAATTATTAAACAACTAAGTTAAAATAAAGGAGCTGTCGGATACATTTTTGATGGCTAAAAAGTTTTGGAAGATATACTAGTTTTAGCTATTCATACTATAAACGTGTAGTTTAAGAGTATGTGCTACGCCGTTTATGGCTTCGCTTGATGCTAAATATAGTATATCTTCCTCTATATTGGTGTATAAATGTATTTCAATAGCTGTTTAATATAATTAGTTAATTAGTAAGTTCATATAACTAAGTTTAATTTGATTATATATTATTTATTAATTTAGTAAGATTATAGATGTAATAAAAGGAGATTATAATGAGTGAAATCACTTATCAATATATAAGAGATTATCTTATGGCTATTGAGCCTGATGATGATATTTTAATTCGCGAAATTAGAGAGGAAGCAATTAAAGATAATGTACCAATTATTAAGTCAGAAGTTAAGAACTTATTAAGATGTATATTATTAATGCAAAAGCCAAAAAATATATTAGAAATAGGTACTGCTGTTGCATATTCTTCGATAATTATGAGTGACTGTATTGGTCATGATGGTAAAATAACTACTATTGAAAGATCAGATATGATGATTAAGAAAGCCAAATTGAATATAGAAAAGGCGTCAAAAGAAAATAGTATTATATTATTAGAAGGAGATGCAGGTGACATATTAAAATCTCTAGAAGGAACATATGATATGATTTTTATGGATGCCGCTAAAGGTCAGTATTTGACTTTTTTACCAGATTGTTTAAGACTATTAAAAACTGGTGGGCTACTTATTTCCGATAATGTACTTCAAAATGGAACAGTAGCAAAATCAAGATTTAGTGTGCCAAGAAGGCAGAGAACCATTCATAATAGAATGAGAGATTATCTATGGGAACTTAATCATAATCCTAATTTGAAGACATCTATACTTCCTATTGCAGATGGATTAACACTTAGTTATAAAATAGATAGTAAATAATATGGATGCTATGTGAATTAAGTTATTTATTAGATTTCATACAATTTGTTAATTATATAGATAATCTACATAATATAAAAGGAGTGACAAAAGGTGAATAAACCCGAATTACTTATCCCAGCAGGTAGTTTAGAAAATCTAGAAGTGGCAGTTCTATATGGTGCTGACGCTGTATATATAGGTGGACAACAATTTGGTCTTAGAGCAAAAGCAAAGAATTTTTCTATGGATCAGATGAAGGAAGGGATTGAGTTTGCACATAAACATAATGTAAAAGTGTATGTGACTGCTAATATTATTGCTCATAATGCTGATATACAAAATGTTTATGATTATTTTGAAGAACTAAAGAGCGTTAATCCGGATGCTCTAATTATAGCTGACCCAGGTATTTTAGCTATTGCAAAAGAAGTATTGCCAGAGATGGAACTACATCTAAGTACGCAAGCTAATAATACAAATTATGGAAGTGTTAAATTCTGGCATAACGTAGGTGTTAAGAGAGTAGTTGTTGCTAGAGAATTATCATTCAAAGAAATAAAGGAGATTAGTGAGAATACTCCAGATACTCTTGATATAGAAGCATTTGTACATGGTGCTATGTGTATATCTTATTCAGGTAGATGTTTGCTTAGTAATTATATGGCTGGTAGAGATGCTAACAAAGGAGCTTGTACACATCCTTGTAGATGGCAATATCATCTTGTTGAAGAAACTCGCCCAAATGAATACATGCCTGTTATTGAAAATGAGAGAGGTACATATGTATATAATTCAAAAGATTTATGTATGTTAGAGTATGTAAAAGAGCTTATTGATGCTGGTGTAGATAGTTTTAAAATCGAAGGCAGAATGAAGACTCAACTATATGTTGCGACAGTAACTAGAACATACCGAAAAGCGATTGATGATTATTTTGAAGATGCTACAAAATATAGAGAAAATATACCGTATTATCTAGATGAGATTAAGAAGTGTACACATAGAAAGTTCACAACTGGATTTTATCACAATAGACCTAATGAAGAAGATCAGATTTATAATAGTAACACATATATAAGAAGCTATACTTTTGTAGGAAAAGTATTAAGTTATGATGCTGAAAATGAAATAGTTTCTATTCAACAGAGAAATAAATTCTGTGTTGGTGATACTGTTGAATTTATGGATGTTAAAGGAGAAAACTATAAAGTTGCTATTGATGAAATGTGGGATGAAGAAGGAAATAGCATTGAGAGTGCTCCACATCCAAAACAAATTATTAAATTCAAAGTTTCAAAACAATTCCCTAACAATACAATTGTTAGATTGAAAAATGATTAATTAATAATTAAGTATAGAAAACTAGTTAAATAATAATAAATATTTTAGGTGGAAAGGCACTTTCTTAATAATATATTCATAAACTATTATGAATACATATTTAGAGGTGCTTTTATTTTGCTATTTAATTTTTTGACATTCATTTTACCAGGATTCTATTTTACAACATCTCAATCTTTTCCTAAGCCGCTATCAAGTGAAGAGGAAAAAGAGTATCTAATTAAGTGTAAAGCAGGTGATATGCAAGCAAGAAACGTGCTTATTGAAAGGAATTTACGCTTAGTTGCACATATTGTTAAGAAGTATAATACGACAGAAAGAGATATGGACGATTTAATATCAATAGGAACTATAGGTTTAATAAAAGCAATTACCACTTTTAATATAGATAAAGGTACAAGGTTAGCTACTTATGCAGCTAGATGTATAGAAAATGAATTACTAATGATGCTTAGAAATGAGAAGAAACATGCTAAAGAAGTTTCTCTTCAAGAGCCTATAGGAATTGACAAAGAAGGAAATGAAATAAGTCTTATTGATGTAATAGAAACTAAATCAGATTCTATTATTGATCAAGTTGATTTAAAAATGAAGATTAGACATTTATATAATAAAATGAAATACGTTCTTAAAAAAAGAGAGCAAACTGTTATAGAGCTTAGATATGGGCTTAATAATAATGCAGAAAAGACACAACGAGAAATAGCAAGTATGTTAGGTATTTCAAGATCATATGTATCAAGAATAGAGAAAAAGGCGTTAAGTAAGTTAAATAAGGAATTTACAGGAAATGAAAGTTAGATTGTCTTAAAGAGTCTTTCTTACTAAATTAAAACAGTTTTTGGCTATTTGTCAAAATGGGGGTGGAATTCTTTGGGATTTCACTCCATTTTTGGGTTTAGGTGGGTTTAAGATGTGAAGTAGATTGTTTTTTTATTTTAAAGCAATCGTACCTAAGATTTGAAGAAGACCATTTGTATCCTTCTTTTGATAGAATTTCATACATTGAAGCCATTTAGAAGCCGATATAGTAAATCAATTTGTAAAGGATAAAAAAATATATGAAGATACTTATCAAACAAGCTTTTAAAGAATGGATATTCAAGGATGCTGAGATACGAAAGAAGTATGTAGATTTCTATAATCAAAACTTCAGTAACATAAGGCTAAGGGAATATGATGGTAGTCAATATCCATAAGACACAAGCAATATCAAAAAATAAGGAGTCAATCAGAAACAAAGAAGAAGATTTAGCCATTTGAAAGGAGGTATGATATGGGATTAATCAAAGATTTCTTTGAAAAGCTCAGATACGGTAATAGCCTGAAAAAGTTAGAATGTGACGACCTTAATAAAATGCAGCTTAATGAAGTCATGGAAGGGTTAAGAGCAGGGCTAGCACTATCACAGATTGACTAAGTATAAAATATATGACTTTATTTTTCATGATTTTTCAATATACTTTTCATCCCACACACTATGGGATAGAAAGTGTCCAATAGTGGTACGGTGGTTTGAACTATACTTGCAATATCAGTAGTTTTAGCCGTAATCCCCTTAGAAGTTGTAGCAACAATAAATTCTTTTATATGCTTACAACTGTATTTGAGTAATAAAAATCTACGTTTGTTTCATTAAAAAACTTGTTAATGCTAATATAATAAGCGACTATGTTTTTGTAGAATAGAGTAGTTATGTATGCTATAATGGGATAATAAAATGGAGTGATTCAATAATAATTACTATTTGGAAGGAGGATAATAATGTTATCGGATTTATACTATAGAAGAAAATTGGGCATGCCGTATTTTTCATTTATATTTATAGTATGTTGCTTGTTGGTGACTGTTTCTACGTATTTTTTTCCAGAGGTAAACAATGTTTTTGGTGGCACTAAACAAAAATACTACATATGGCAATATTTAACTATGATATTTGAACACGGATCGTATGATCTCCCGCCTTTGTTGCATATGTTTGCTAATATTGCAGTGGTTGGCTTTTTTGGTGTGATAACAGAGAGGCTACTTGGTATTAAGAGGTTTTTAATATTAAACATTATTACAACGATAGTTTATTATATATATTTCTATTGTATGAATGGGCTATATGTTAACGGTGGTTCCGGAATTATATGGGCGTATACATCAGTTGTATTATATACAGTTATTTTCTTATTAAAAAATGATAAGAGCAAGGTGATTAAGGATTTTATGTTTTACGTGTTTATCTTATTACTCACTGGCACTTGGATTATTATTACAGTTGCGGATTATAAAATTCACGGAGAAGTATCACTAGGTATTAAATCTCACTTTATAAGTGTTTTATTAGGTTTTTTCTTTGTGTTATTATGGAAAGAGTATATTAAGAAAAAAATAGACAGTACAGATTTGGACGAGAGCGATTATTATCATCCTGTGCATAAATGGATAAAAAGAATAGTGTTATTAGTTCCTAGTTTTATAATAGTTGTTTTAGTCTTAACATTTACAGGGGTTATTACGAATCATATCTCAAAAGTAAATATAGTTAGTATAACTCCAGAAAATTCAATTGAAATGTTGAACAAAAATGACCTAAAAATTGTAATTAAATTTGATGATTCTATGAAAAAAGAGTATCAAAAAGATAGTTTGAGTGTCAACTCAACGGAGCATCATACAGATCAGTTAACCTTTAAGCATTATTGGGAAGATAATCGGAATTTAGTATTAAAATTCAATAGAGCGATTTATCAAGATGAAAAGATTAGAATAGCTTTAAGTGGCTTGACTGACTCAGAAGGTTTAAGATTCAAAAAGGATATAATTTTAAAGTATAATTATCAAAAGTAAAGATTACATATATTAGTAGGCTTGAAAATGCTAATTATAACCTTAGCATAGCATTTCTTAAAAGAATTGTTCATGCACTAGGAAAAGAACTTCATATAGAATTTAGATAAGTTGATCCGACTGCAAATAATGTAGTCGGATTTTTTTAGCCAAATATAAGTGTGTTGAGTGTCCTTTATTAGTGAAGGTCATTTTTTTGCAAAATGGGGGTACAAATCGCCGATTTTTTTCCTTACTTATGAAGGGACTTTTTTAAATCCAAGTAAGCCAAAGTGCGTACGGCTTAGGCTTTGCTTTTTAAATAGATAACTAAACAATGAAAAGGAGATGAACACAATGAAATTCTTAGAGAAACAACACCTATTGAATTACCTGTTAAGGGAATATGATGGTAGTCACCTTACCTTTTCTGAAATGAATCCAGATATTAAGCTAAGAACCCATCAAGTCAATGCTGTAGCTAGAACTATTTATGGTGGAAATACATTACTTGCACATGTAGTAGGATCAGGCAAGACTTTTGAGATGATAGCAAGCTGTATGGAGCAAAAGAGAGTCCCAGAGAGTCAATGGACTGTAGTAGAAAATGCTCATGAAGGAATCGTAAGTCGTAAAGATTTTGAAAAGGTGCAAAATATGTTCAGACAATACTCTAAGAAGGGTAGAAGAAAAAATACCGAATTATTTACGTCTAAAATCAAGTGTGCAGGTTGTGATCATACCTTAGTAACGAAGGAATACGATAATAAAGCTGGTAGAGTAGTAAGGTATGCTTGTAATACGAATAATGGTGTAGACATACATAAATGTATTAAGAACATGATCTATGAAGAAGTCATAGCGAAGGTTATACTTACCATGTTACAGCAGTTTATCCAGTTAGTAGAGGATGTAAATCAGGTCAATTACAACAGGAAGGACAGCATTAAGGAATATAAAAAAGAAGTTAATGGATATAAAAATACATTGCTAATGTTACAAAATAAGAAATTTGATAATTATAAAGCATATAAGGCTGGAACTATCACACTTGAGGTATTTAAGAAAGAGAAGAGAACTTATGAGAAAAGAGAAGAGGGAATAGATCATAAGATAGAAGCGCTTATTCATAAGATCGAGTTATTACAATCCAATGTAGACGATAGTGAGGTTATAGCAAAAGAATTTAATAGATGCTCTCCTTTTGAGA
>JAOARM010000041.1 GCA_025210515.1 Vallitalea sp.
ACAGACGATAGCAGCTGGAAATCACAAAATATCTAAAATAGCTTCTTCATTGGAAGTTCCATCTACTAAGCTTTCGCCATATATTAGGACTTTGATAGATTTAAGCCTAGTAGAAAAGCGTATTCCAGTAACAGAAAAAAACCCAGAGAAAAGTAAGAAGGGATTATACTATATTGCAGATAATTTTATAGAGTTCTGGTTTAAGTTTGTATACCCTTATAAAAGTGAATTAGAGATGGGTAATACGGGCTATGTTCTAAATAAGATAAAAAATAATCTAGTAGACAATCATGTGAGTTTTATATATGAAGATATATGTAGAGAACAACTTGTAACTTACTCCAATGAACTAGAGCTTATAGTTAGTAAAATAGGAAGCTATTGGGATTCTAGGGTAGAGATAGATGTAGTATCAATAGATAATGAAAACAAGAAGCTGATTCTAGGAGAATGCAAATACAATAATAAGCCCATGAATGACAGCATCTTATATAGTCTAATTGAAAAATCAAATAGCATAAAAGGCTATAATGATTATGAAAAGGTATATATATTATTTTCAATAAATGGCTTTGATGATAGATTAAAAACATTGAGTAATGAAAAACTAGACTTAATTCTATTTGAAGGATAGACTAAGAGATTCTTCCTTTGAATATGTAAGGCATATCTTAACTATAGATATATCTAAGGAAGCTTTTTGGTATTTAGCAAAGTTTAGATACGCTACTCACCAGATTAGTTTTCATACTTTAAGAGCATCAGCTTGCTTAAGCTTTGAAAGGAGTGAAGTATTAAATGGGTAATGATGAGAAGGATGACTTAAAATACGTTTGCAGCCTTATAGAGTATATTTCGAGAGCTACTAAGAATAAAGTAGCTGATATAGTAAAACTACTTGGTAAAAAAGAGATAGGGAGACAACTAGAATTAGCTGAAGTAAATCATTCATTATCTTTTGAACAAGTTGCGGATGAGATTATAGAAGCATTTGGCATTAAAGAAGGTAGCTTTGATTCAGTAGGGAACTGTGAATACAAAGTCCCAAGTAATGACCTTCTTTATAGCTGAAGAGATATCAAATTATAACTCTTCGCTATATTATAGTAGCAGAGAATATTTAAAGGCTTGCTATGAAGCGGGAATGATATTAGATTAAATTTGTTATTTATTGTATTCTTGCATACCAGGGAGGTAGTACTATGAAAGGTAGGAAGAAAATTATTTATGTTGCCATTTCAATAATTGCAGTATTATTTCCTATAGGTTTCTTATTGGGTGTAGTTAGTGCAAAGATAGCATTCCCAATAATATTACACTATTGGGGTGCCAACAGTTATTTAATGGATTATTTATAGTCTCTAAAGACAATAAATAATCTAGATTATTTACAATTATTTTTGGAAGTTTGTTTATAATATTTGGAATTTTAATCGTTTTTCCAACGTATTACTTGTAAAGAATTGATAAGGGATGCTAATAGAATTCCTTCCTTTTTTTATTATATTATGGCGAAAAGAAAGAATGCATTTTCAGAAGAAAAACTTGATATCATATCTGCTCTTCTACAGGAGTATGATATCAAGTCAGCTGAGGATATCACAAGATGCTCTCAAATATCTACTTGGTGGAACTATACAAAGTATGATGGAAGCTAACTTGATAAATATCTGGGATATGAGCCTTGAACGCAATTGCATTGTTTGAGCTGAGTTTCGCAATTACTAAGTGCTGTGCAAAACAGTGTGACTACAGCTATTCCAACTTCTTATATCTCGTAATTTACTTTCACTAATGACAAGGCTCCAGCCATTGCCTTATGTCCTACATCTTCTCTTGCTTTACTTTCTAATGCTTTCTGGATACATCCTATTTTTTTCTGCCCTGAACCAATTTGAATCAATGTCCCAACGATTATTCTTTCCATATTCACTAAAAAGCTATTCGCTGTCATGGTTATAATAATTTCACAAGGTGTTTCTTCTACATTTAACTCCATTAAGTTTTTAGTAGCATTTTTTACTTTGTTTCTTGTTGTAAATGCCATAAAGTTATGTTCACCTATTAACGTGGAAGCCGCTTTTTGCATAAGCGTTACATCTAACTCTTCTTTCATGACATTTACATAATGTCTTTCGAAAAGTGGACGGTTGAGTGCATCCTGTTTCCACAAACGATATTGATAAGTCACACTTTTAGTTAAATAACGACTATGAAAACGTTCATCCACTGTTTCAATGGATAAAATAACAATATCATCAGGCAAATACTCTTCACAATAAGCACATACTTCATTAGCTTTATCTTCTGTTTCTGGTACTTTAAAATTAATCAATAATTCATGAGCATGTACCCCTGCATCTGTATTGACAGCACTGATTACTTCAATACTTTCACTATAACGCTTAAATAATATGGTCTCAATTTTCCCTTGAATTGTTAAATCATCATACGCGTTTGTCTTCTTAAATCCTTTATACCTTCTACCATCATATGCAATCATCATTTTGTAATTCATCATTTATCTCCTTTTAATTCAATCGATTAACTGGTTGCGCCTTTTCCCATGAACATCCTATTTATAGAATCCTAAGTCTAGGTTTTATTTTTCCTCTTGCTAAATGATAGCATAAAACGAAGAAAAAATCTATTTCAGAATGATATATCTTTTAAATTATACCCATGGCATGGTATCACATTCTATTTTGGTAATGTAAATTGTAATTCTTAATTGGTACTTGGTTTTAAAATGTTCTGCTTAAGGAAAGAGATACGCCATTGAACATGGTCTGGATAATGGTTATTAATCGTATTAAAATAGACCAAAGGTGAGTTGTGTGTTGTTTGGAATTTTGAGGATATATCTTAAGGTCTCCTAATCAATAGGAGGCTTTTTATTTGGAGGATTTTAATAGGGAATAATGTAGACAGGAATAAATTGGTAGGTGTATAATTTATATAATGTAAATGTAAGTTGAGAGGATATTCGGGAACTTGTTAGTTAAATGACATAGAACCATTATTTCGTGGCTGAGATATATGGTGATTTATACAAAGGAGGAATTTTATGAGAATTGGTTGCTGTGCTAGATTTTTTAACAATTACAAAGATGAGGTTAGCTTTGCTAAAGAGTATGATTTTGATTTTATGCAATTGTGGTGTGATAAAAATGGATTGGCGGACAAGCACTTTGATGTAATTCATGAACATCTTCCATTAGGCAAAGGGGAACTAGATTTTGGATATGTTTTTAGTAATGCTCTAGGTGATTTTAATCGAGATTTAGTGATTGAAGTGGTGACAAACAATGAAGACATTATAGATTCACGAGAACGGATTAGTAGATCGGGAGGGAATAAATGAAAACATTAATTATAAACGGGTCTCCAAGAAAAGCAGGAGATTCATGACCTTAGTGAATGAAATAGTTAAGTACTTAAATGGTGATATAAAAATTATAGACACATATTACGATAATATAAGTCCGTGTTTAGATTGCCGATTTTGCTGGAATAATGATGGGTGTTGCATAGATGATCAAATGCAAGAAGTTTATAAATTACTTAATCAGGTAGATAATATCATCATATCATCTCCATTATATTTTTCAGAGTTATCAGGTAAACTACTTAGTTTTGCAAGTAGGCTTCAAACTTTCTATGTAAGACGATACATTAGGAAAGATAGAGAGTTCAAGTTGAAAGAAAAGAGAGGAATCCTTATCATTACTGGAGGGGGTGACGGGAGTCCAGAGCCAGCTATAGAAAGAGCTGATATCATATTTAGACATATGAATGCACATAAGGTGGGGACGATATTATCATTACAAACTGAAAAATTAGATGTAAAAGAAGATAAGAATGCTATGAGTACAGCTAAAAATATTGCGCTACAATTAAATAAAACAAGTACTATATGAGCTGGATAGAATAAGCACATAAACAGGAGGCTAATATATTGAAACTGTTTGGAAAATACAGGAATACTAAAACCAATGAGGACTATATAGTGGGTATAATTGATTCAAAAGGATCAGGAGGAGGCCACATTCAAGGAGAAGAATATTGGACAATTAGCTTTTCGTTGTATGTATGGTATGAAAAAGACAAAAAGATTAGTGATACACCATTGTATGTGTTTAAAAAAGTAGAACATTCTAAGGTTAAAGGGTTCATGGATAAGGTTAAAAAAGAAAGTACTGTTAAAATAAGAATCAAAAAACCCATGAAAAATAATAGAGTTGAGTTAATCGATGTAGAAGGAACTGATTTTCATGATGATGTGTTGCAGCCATATTTAGATGAAATAAAAAGGGAAGTAACATATCATGATGAGAATCTTGGAACATTGATATACGATAAAAGTGTTGAATGGTTCAGCAAGAACATACAATGGTGCTCAAATAATACAAAATTGGTCTTTAACACAAAGGATATTAATGAATTAAAAATCATGATTAAAGAGTATAGTGAGGTCTTAAAAAATCATGCCAAATGGGATGAAAATGCTAGAGAATTTGCTGCTCTTCGGTTATTAAATCTTAAAAATGATTTTTGGTTGGATATAGATGAAGAAGAGTTAACTCATAGTGATTTTGTTAATAGAATAGGCTTAGAATGTCTAAGTATAAAAAGTGATGGTGCATTGACATTTTGGTTTGAAGATGGAGATATATTTGCAGGTCATGTCATAATAGTTGAGGCAAATGTGAATGGCGAGTTTATAGATGCTGAAATGGCAGGTTAGTGATACATTACCGGTAATGAACGGATTCACCTGGAAAAGGTTATAGCTAAAATCATTAATTTATTGCAGAAGCCCATTGATGATGATGGTTATTCCATACCAGGAGGGCATGTTAATTTTGGAGAGAAATCAGAAGAAGCTCTGATACGGGAGTTTAAGGAAGAGGTTAATGCGGATATTAAAGTGGATAGGTTGATTCTAGTGGGAGAGAACTTTTTTCCATGGGGTAAAAGATTATGTCATCAGATTTCACTATATTATACAATTGCATTGTGTGACAATAGCCAAATTCCGCTAAGTGGAAAGTTTAGAGCAATAGATGAAACAGGGAATGAGCGAGTTGATTTAAATTTTTATTGGATATACCTTAATGAGCTTCATGATTTAAAGCTTTATCCCACAAATATCAAAGAAGACATTATATCAATTCCTGAAAATATAAAGCATTTTGTTTATGTTCAATAGTATATGAGAAATAGTAGTTGCAGTATTATGTATATCTAAGAATTAAATTTTGTTGTAGAGGAGAAGGGAATATGGATTATTTAGAGTATAAAACAAGGGTCATAAATACATTTGGCAATTCAATAAATATAAATGAAAAAGATTATCTAGTTGATGTATTATATGATGAAAAATTTAAATTGGAATGGTATGCCACAAAACTTAAAATGTTTAGTTTTATAAGTTATCGAAATACTGTTGGGATAGATACAATCAAAGAGTATTCAAAAGTATGTTTTGATTATGCAAGAAAAAATTATAAAGGTTTGCCAAGAGGCTTGCAAAATGGATTTTGCTCATTTTCTGTTTTGGTTAGTGATAATATAAGTAAGGAAGCTATTGATTATGTTCAAAAAAGACCAACTAAACATTTCTCTGCATTTGAAATGCCAATAGTGTACGATCTAAGTAAAAATACTCTGTATTTTTATAGAGAAACACCTATATGGGGACGTATTTATTACAAGGATTTTAGAGAGTATATTATGAAAAATTTTAGTTAAGCCTTATGATTTAATATGGTAAGAATTTGGTATATTGAACCAAAGAGCAAAGATTCCATTGAGTTGTAATAGGAAATTAAAGTATCTTTCTCAAAAGAAAGCTTTGTTATATCAGCGCACAATCAAAAGTAATTCTACGGTTCGTAGGTTTTTATAGTTCAACTAATGGAATATAATGTTTAAAGAGAGGTGGTGACACATTGAATCAAGTTGAAATCGGACTATTTATTGCACAATTGAGAAAACAACAAAATTTAACGCAAATCGAACTTGCTGATATTCTGGGGATTAGTAACAAAACTATTAGCAAATGGGAGTGTGGTAAAGGAATGCCGGAACTATCCCTTATGATGCCACTTTGTGAAGTGCTAAAAATTAATCTGAATGAGTTGTTCAGTGGTGTAAAGTTGACCGATACTGATTATAAAAAGAAAGTTGAGGAAAACATAATGAAGCTTATTGAAGAAGCAGATAAAACAAAACATAATGTAGTTGGTGGGAAAGCTCTGGGAAAAGTGGCTAATATAGTTATGGATGTGAGTAAAACTCATAAGACAAATATCGAGTTCTGGAATACAATAGGTAGTGAGCTTTTGGGAGTAACTGCTTTACCAAGTTGGGGTGGGTATTTACCATCAGAACTTAAATTGAATTTACTTGGAGATTTATCAGGTAAAAGTATACTTGAACTTGGTTGTGGCAATGGTCACTCATTAGATTATGTTGCTGGTCTAGGAGCCGAAGAGTTATGGGGAGTGGATATTTCAGCGAATCAAATTAAAAAAACTAAAAGCTATTTAAACTCACAAGATATTAGAGCAAATCTAATATGCTCTCCGATGGAGGCGGAATGTGGGTTACCAACTGACTATTTCGATATAGTTTTTTCAGTTTTTGGAGTGGGTTGGACTACAAGTTTGGATAAAACCTTTGAACATGTACATTCATATTTGAAAAAAGATGGAATGTTTGTTTTTGGATGGTCGCATCCGATTCATAAATGCGTGTCTATTGTAGATGATAAATTTGTTTTTAGTAATTCATACTTTAATGAAGAATGGTATTGTGCTGGTATGAGTGATAAAGAGATTATGCTCTCTAACCAAATGTTGAGTACATATATTAATGCACTTGCTAGAAACGGTTTTGTTATTGAAGCACTGATTGAAGAAACAGATAAAGAAAGAGCAATATCATCAGTAACTGATTTTGGTAAAAAAGCATTAATGTTGCCAACGGCTTTTGTTATTAAGGCAAGAAAACTCTAGAGTTGCATGTAGATAGAGTTATTGCACATCAACGCTTTTTTCAGTTTTATAAGGTGGATAGAATGGTATTGGAAATATATTTACAAAACTCGATTTTTTAGCCCTCCCTTGACAGTAGGGTATGTATCAAGAATAGAGAAAAAGGCGTTAAGTAAGCTTAATAAAGAATTTACAGGAAATGAAAGTTAAGATTATAGATATTGGAAATAAATAAAATATATACACATTAATAGATTACCTTATGTATAGCCTCAAATTATGGGGCTTTTTTTGTTGCTCTTTTGTGAATAAGAATAAATGCCTATGAAGTATAGAGCAATGGTTGTGCTTGGAAAGAAACCATTATATCGGTACATAATGAAGAATTGTGTGTATTTTTATTTTTGTTAAAAAGTTAATATAAATATCATGAATTAAACAACTGTTTGTAAAAAAGGAAATACTTTTTTCATTAATAAGTTATTGTGGAGATATAAATAAAAAATACTTGCAATAATGTTATTGACTAATAATTCAAAAACTGGTAAAATGTTATAAAATAAAAGTTTTGGTGAATAAATAGTGAAATATGTAAAATTATGTTATTGATATTATATAATAATGTAAAATTAGCGCACTAAATCAGCCGATAATTTTATTTTGTTGAAAAATTCATGATATATTAATCGTCGCAGGGTCGCGTTAATGTTTTTTTGATTACATAGCTTTTATAGGCAATTAGTGCTATCAAGGTACTAAGTGGCGAAGCTATGTTTTTTTTGAAAGGAGCAAAAATTGGATAATTGGTATGTTTTATCTGTTAAGTCTGGATATGAAGAAACTGTCTGTGAAATAATAAACAAAACATGCAACAAAGATGAATATTATGCATTTACACCTAGAATAAAATTAAGGTATAAAAACCTAGATAATAATATAAAAATATACAAACCTATGTTTCAAGGATATATATTCATTAAAAGTAATTATAAGCCTGAAAAAAGCTTAACTGAATTAATGCCGATAATTAAACTGTCAAATTGTATAATTAAATTAATTGGAAAAGACAATCTAGAAAATATGTGTTTAGATACAACTGAAAAAGACTATATACTTAGATTTTGTGATGATAAGTATTTACTTAAAAGTTCAAGAGGAATTATAGTAGGAGATAAAATTATTATAGATTCAGGTCCTCTTCGAGGACTAGAAAGTAATATAAAAAAAATTGATAGGCATAAAAGAAAAGCATTAATAGAATTAAGTTTTTTGGGAGACATAAGAAAGATTAATGTTCCATTAGAAATCGTAATTAAAGTTGTTGACAGAGTAGTGAATTAGAGAATAGGAGATGATTGACAATAGAGACTAAAGATATATATTCTACACAAGGCAATAAAATAGGTCAACAATATATTTATAAACTTGATTTGGAAGGAAAAGAAATCAGTAATATTATATTAGTACATAGTACTGTGAAAAGTATTGAAAGCATCGAATTAATTAACTTTAGTGAAAATGAATTGAATCAAATTGCTAAGTATCATGTTTCAAAAAGAAAAATGCAATATATATTAGGAAGATACGCAATGAAAACAGCTGTTAATAATCTTATATCACATAATAACATGATTGAAATTGGATATGGCTTATTAGGATATCCTATTGTATCTCGGACTAATCAAGCTATTGAAATTACATTATCACATTGTGAAAATGAAGCAATAGCAATAGCATTTAATAAAGATATAATGCTTGGAATTGATATAGAGAAAATTAATATAGAGAGACAAGATGTACTTGAAAAAGTTACTACTAATAGAGAACATATCATAAATGAGAAAATAAATCTACCATCCATTACATTTATGACTCTAATATGGACAGCTAAAGAAGCATTATCAAAAGCAATTAAAACAGGTTTTACTGTAGATATGGAAATATTTCAAGTGAAAAATATCTTTGAAAAAGGAGGAGTGTATTATATAGATTTTCTTTACTTTCCTACATTTTCTGCAATTGGAAAAGTAGTAAAAGATAAGATAGTTACGATAGCCTATGTTAAAAAGATTGATATGAGTAATTATGTATTAAATGTGAATTATCAAATGGAATCAACTGATAATTATTTAATAAACTATTAGTTTGATAGTAAAATAAATAAGGATGTATTATTATAGGGGCTGTTATGTGTTGTGTTGGGATTATGATGAATATACCTACATTTCATTGGGGTAATATATATATGAATATTGGCAGCAATATTTGGAATTATTGCATCATTAGTTTTCATCATTGTGGATAATAAGTATTCGTAAGAAAGTGTAGATAAATATGCTAAAACAAATAGAGGTATACGTAATAAATACAAGAATGTATAATTTTTCTAATTATTGTTATCTTGTCAAAGATATTAATACAGGTAAAGCAATAATTATTGACCCTTCATGGGATATTAGAAAAATAGAAAATATGATTAATAAAACGAGTGTTAGCCTAAATGGTATTTTAGTAACCCATTCTCACTTTGATCATGTTAACTTAATTAACAAAATTAATAATAAGTATGATGTTCCTGTGTATATAGGGAAAAAAGAAGCAAAGTTTTATAATGTTCAGTACAAAAACCTACAATTAATAGAACATAGGGATGTGATTATGGTAGGGAATATAAAAATACAATGTTTAGTCACTCCTGGTCATACAGCAGGAAGTGTATGTTACATAATTGATAACAATGTTTTTACTGGAGATACAGTTTTTATAGAAGGCTGCGGCATATGTGATACACATGGTGGATCAGCAGAAGCTATGTTTAATAGCATACAGTTTCTTAAAAATAGCATACCAATAACTTCAAGAATTTATCCAGGACATTGTTATGGTAAAGAAACTGGACAATTATTTAGTAAAGTTCTTAAAAACAATATTTATTTTAATATAAATAATCAAAAACAATTTGTTGATTTTAGATTACGAAAAAACCAAAAAAATCTATTTAGTTTCAAATAAACAAAGTCATTGAATACTCAATGCCTTTTTTATTTTATATATTAAGTTATTTATTGAATAATTAATTAGGAGGAGGAAGTTATGAATACACAAGATGTTTTACAATTAATTAATGTTTTAAAAGAGACAGGCTATCAACATATTAGTATAAAACATGAAGGATTACAAATCTTACTAACCAATAATAATTTATTGCATAGACCTGTGGAAGAACCTATAGATGCTAAACAAGAATTATCTAGCATTGAGAAACATAACAAAGATGAAAGGGCAACTAATATTGAAAATGAAACTACAATAGGTATACAGTCTAAACAAGAAGAAAATGAAGTTGAAGGACATGTGGTTGAGTCACCTATTGTAGGAACGTTCTATAGTGCAGCTAGCCCTGATGATAAAGACTTTGTGACTGTTGGTTCTAAGGTGAAAAAAGGAGATGTTCTTTGCATTATTGAAGCTATGAAATTAATGAATGAGATTGATGCTGATCAAGATGGTGAAATTCTTAAGATTCTAGTAGAAAATGAACAAGGGGTAGAATTTGGTCAGCCTCTTTTTATTATAGGATAGAAATGATGGAGGGATAAAATGTTTAATAAGATACTCATTGCTAATAGAGGAGAAATCGCAGTTCGCATTATAAGAGCTTGTCGTGAATTAGGTATTCATACCGTAGCTGTCTACTCAACTGCGGATAGAGAATCTTTACATACTTATTTAGCAGATGAAGCAGTATGTATTGGGCGACCAAAAGCAACAGATAGTTATCTAAATATTAAAAGGATAATAAGTGCAGCGGTGATAACAGGAGCTACTGCTATTCATCCAGGTTTTGGGTTCCTTTCAGAAAATCCAAAATTTGCAAAAGTCTGTGAAGAATCTAATATTAAATTAATTGGACCATCTTCACATGTTATAGAACTTATGGGGAATAAAGCTATGGCAAGAAATACAATGATAGAAGCAGGTATACCAGTTGTTCCTGGTACAGAGGGTATAATAACTTCTGCAGAAGAAGCAGTTCAAAAAGCTTCGGAAATAGGCTTTCCATTAATTATTAAAGCAGCTAATGGTGGCGGGGGAAAAGGTATGCGAGTAGCATATAATCAAGAGGAAGTTCATTCTATGTTCGTTTTAGCTCAGAAAGAAGCAAAGGCTTCATTTAATGATGATGGAATGTATATGGAAAAGTATATTACTGAACCAAAGCATGTAGAATTTCAAATATTAGCAGATAGTTATGGACAAGTTGTACATCTAGGTGAACGAGATTGTTCTATACAAAGAAGGCACCAAAAAATAATAGAAGAAGCTCCATCTATAGCTTTAACTAAAGAACTTAGAAAAGAAATGGGAGAAACGGCTATTTCAGTGGCAAAAGCTATCCAATATGAAAATGCAGGAACAGTAGAATTTCTACTAGGTGATGATGGTACATATTATTTCATGGAAATGAATACAAGGATACAGGTTGAACATCCCATTACAGAAATGATTACAGGTATTGATTTAATTAAGGAGCAAATTAAAATAGCTGCTGGAAGGGAGTTGGTTATGAATCAAGAAGAGATAACTTTTAGAGGACATGCTATTGAATGTCGTATTAATGCAGAAGATGCTAGTAAAGATTTCAGACCTACTCCTGGAACAATACATAATCTATTATTACCAAGTGGTAATGGTATAAGAATAGATGGTGCTATATATAATGGTTATAGTATACCGCCTTACTATGATTCTATGCTTGCAAAGCTTATTGTTCATGGAAAAGATAGAGAAGAAGCATTAGCTAAGATGAAAAGTGCATTAACAGAATTTATGGTAGAAGGTATGGTTAGCAATATTGATTTCCTAGGTGAAATATTAGATAATAAAGAATTTATTAAAGGGAACTATAACACCAGTTTTCTTGAAAAGATGAAGGAGGGATGTTAATGAATATATTCAAAAAGAAACAATACATATATATGCCTTCTAGAAGTGAAGAATTAGGCAACGCTAATAAATCTCCTAACGTACCTAACGGAACTTGGGTTAAGTGTAAAATATGTGATGAAACTCTATATAAAAATGATGTGCTTAAAAATAATGGAGTATGTGATTCATGTAATTATCATTTTCGTATGACTGCTCCTGAACGTATAGAATCTGTACTTGATGAAGATAGTTTTGTAAATATGTTTACTAATTTTGAGACTGAAAATGTATTAGATTTCAAAGGATATGATGAGAAAATAAAAAGTCTTCAAGAAAAGACAGGACTTGATGAGGGCGTACTTGCTGGAACAGGTACAATACAAGGTAGAGAAGTTGCTATTGCAGTTATGGATTCAAGATTTCTAATGGGAAGTCTTGGACGAGTAGTTGGGGAAAAGATTACATTACTAACAGAATATGCAACAAAAAATCAATTACCCTTAATTATATTTACAGCATCTGGGGGTGCTAGGATGCAAGAGGGTATTATATCTTTGATGCAGATGGCAAAAACATCCGCAGCATTGAAAAAACACCATGATGAAGGAGGACTTTACATCACTGTTCTTACTGATCCAACTTATGGAGGTGTTACAGCAAGCTTTGCCATGTTAGGAGATATTATATTAGCAGAGCCTGGTGCATATATTGGTTTTGCAGGTATGAGAGTAATTAAAAATACTATTAAACAAGAGTTACCAGAAGGATTTCAAAAAGCAGAATTTCTTTTGGAACATGGGTTTATAGATGCTATTGTCAAAAGAGAGAAGGTTAGAGAAACTCTAGGAATTTTATTGGACTACCATTAATAATTTAGGGGGAGCAAAATATGAAAGCATGGGATCGTGTCATAAAAGCAAGACATACTAGTAGACCAACAACAACCAAATACATTCAAAATATTACAGATGAATTTTTTGAGTTACATGGAGATAGGGCATTCAAAGATGATGAAGCTATAATTGGTGGTTTAGGTAAAATAGGAGATATAAAATTGACTATAATTGGTCAAGAAAAAGGAACTACTATAAAAGAAAAACTTAAAAGAAATTTTGGAATGTCAAGTCCTGAAGGATATAGAAAAGCATTACGTCTTATGAAACAAGCAGAGAAATTTAAAAGACCAATATTATGTATTGTAGATACATCTGGAGCTTTTTGTGGCGTTGAAGCAGAAGAACGAGGTCAAGGAGAATCTATTGCTAGAAATCTTTTTGAAATGAGCGGTATAACAGTGCCAATATTAACAATAATTATTGGAGAAGGGGGATCAGGAGGAGCATTAGCTTTAGCTGTTTCTGATGAAGTATGGATGATGGAGAATTCTGTTTACTCAATTCTTTCTCCAGAGGGATTTGCTACTATTTTGTACAAGGATGTATCTCTTGCTAGTCAAGTAGCTGATGATATGAAGATAACAGCACAAGATTTGAATGAATTAGAAGTAATTGAAAAAATAATAGAAGAAGCAGATGTTGAAATAGACAGAACAGAACAAGATATGATGAGTAAGTTAAAATCCGATATTATTGCTTTCTATAGAAGATATCAAGAGTTATCAGGAGAAGAAATTGTGAATAGACGATATATGCGTTATAGAAAGTTCTAAAATAACAGTTAGGAGAGAAAAATGCATCAAAATAATATATTTATGTTTTCGGGACAAGGGTCTCAAAATTATCATATGGGTAAACAATTATATGAAAATAATTTGATGTTTCGTTATTGGTTAGATAGATTAGATGAACTTTATAGACAAATAACAGGTGTATCGTTAGTAAAAGAAATGTATAATCCTCCCAATAAAAGAGAAGTGTTTTCTAATATAATAATGACGCATCCAGGTATATTTATGGTGGAATATGCCTTAGCAAGAACACTAATTGAAGATGGCATTATACCAGATTATGTTATAGGAACATCAGTTGGAGAATATGCTGCATCTGCTATTGCTGGTTGTATAACATACGAAGAAGCATTATATAGCTTAATTGAACAAAGCCAACAATTATTAAGACTTGCACCAAAAGGGAAAATGGTATCTGTATTAACTCATATAGATGTTTATAATAAAATGGAGTTATTACAAGAAATTACATCACTTGTATCAATAAATTTCCCAAAGAATTTTACTATAGCTTATCTTGAGAGTAATGGGAAATTAATAGAAAAAGCTTTAAAAGACATAGGAGCACTTATTTATATTTTACCTGTAGAATATGCTTTTCATTCAAAGTTTATTGATGAAATTAAACATTCATATAAATGTGTTCTAGATAAAATACAATATAGAAAACCTGAAATTCCTTTAGTATCTTGTGTTTCAGGTCAAATAGAAAAACAGTTAAACACATATTATTTGTGGGACGTTGTTAGACAACCTATACAATTTTCAAAAGCATTAAAAAACTTAATAAATAATGATGATGAATTTGCATTTATAGATGTAGGTCCTTCGGGTACACTCTATAATTTTACAAAATATAATTTGAAAGATACAGATGGTATATCACTTCATATGATTTTAACACCTTATCATAAAGATATAGAAAATTATAATAATACAGTTGACAAGCTTTATTCAAGGAGGAAATAAAATGATAATGTATGTTTTTCCTGGGCAAGGGTCACAAAAAATAGGAATGGGAAGTGACTTATTTGATAAGTACCCAGATTTATGTGAAAAAGCGGACAAGGTACTAGGTTATAGCGTGAAGAAGCTTTGCTTAGAAGATAGTGTTCGTTTAAATAATACAGAATATACTCAACCAGCTTTGTTTGTAGTAAACGCATTAAACTATCATGAAAGATTAAATAATACTAATGAAAGTCCTAGTTTTGTAGCTGGTCACAGCTTGGGTGAATATAGTGCTCTTTACGCCGCAGGTGTATTTGATTTTGAAACTGGGCTTAAACTAGTGAAAAAACGTGGAGAATTGATGGGAAGATGTGAAGGAGGTGGTATGGCAGCGGTACTTGGATTGAAAGAGGAAGATATTCGTTGGGTTATTAGTGATAATAATCTAGAAGATGTGTATATAGCTAATCTAAATACAGAGAAACAAATTGTATTGTCAGGAAAAAAAGATAAAATATATAATGCTAAAAGTTATTTTGAAAATGCTGGAGCAAGTGCATATATTCCGCTCAATGTAAGTGGTGCTTTTCATTCTCCCCTTATGGAAGAAGCTAAGAAAGAATTTTCAGAGTATATCGATCAGTTCCAATTTTTAGAGATGCAAATACCTATTATATCTAACGTATATGCAAAACCCTATGATATATCAAAGATAAAAGAAACTATGGTAAAGCAAATGACTAGTTCTGTACGTTGGACAGAAAGTATACAATATGTACTTGATAGACAAGTGACAGAAATTATTCAAATAGGTCCTGGTAATGTAGTAGATGGGCTTATAAGAAAAATAAAAAGAGAATATACAGTAAAACCTGTCATAAATATTGAGGAGAGTATAGTAGAAACTAAGCCTGTAAATGAAGTAGAAAATATAAATACCCAGATACATAAAGATAACAATAAAGAGAATAAAACTGATAAAAATGTAGCTTATAATCTTGGAAGTCAAGATTTTGTGAAAACATTTGGGTTAAAGTATCCATATGTAATAGGTGGTATGTACAAAGGAGTTTCTTCAGCAGATATGGTAATACGTGCAAGTAAAGGTGGACTACTTGGTTTCTTTGGTACAGGTGGTGTATCAATAAATAACATTGAAGAAAACCTGAAGAAAATCCAACAAAACTTGTCATCAAATGAACCTTATGGTGTTAATTTCTTGCACCATCTAGATGAAAAAATAGAAGAACAACTTATTAATCTACTATTAAATTATGGCATTAAGGTAATAGAAGCCTCAGCCTTTATTAGCATAACACCTGCCTTAGCCTTATATAAAATAAAAGGACTAAAAAAGCAGGGTGAACAAATAATATCAACTCATCATGTAATAGGTAAAATATCACGACCAGAAGTAGCAGAGGCATTTCTTAGCCCAATTCGTGAAAACATTATAGAGAAACTTTTACATGATGGAAAAATAACGTCAGAAGAAGCTAGTATGGCAAAAAATGTACCTGTTGCTGATGCAATATGTGCAGAAGCAGATTCTGGAGGGCATACGGATTATTCAGTAGCATATACCCTTTTACCTACTATGATTCGCATTCGTAATAGAATGAAAGAAACATATAATTATTCTTATGATATTAAAGTAGGTACAGGTGGAGGTATAGGCACACCAGAAGCAGTTGCGGCAGCATTTTTATTAGGAGCTGACTTTATTGTAACAGGCTCAATTAATCAATGTACTGTTGAAGCAGGAACAAGTGATAGTGTAAAGACATTATTACAGAAGATGAATATTCAAGATACAGACTATGCACCAGCAGGAGATATGTTTGAATTAGGTGCTAAAGTACAAGTGCTGAAAAGAGGTTTATTCTTTCCATCAAGAGCAAATAAATTATATGAATTGTATCGTCATTATAATTCTATTGAGGAGTTAGATGAAAGAACAAAACATCAGTTAGAAACTAAATACTTTAGAAAAACTTTTGAAGAAATATATGAAGATGTAAAAAACTATTATGATGAAGATGAAGTTAAGAAGGCAGAGGATAATGAAAAACACAAGATGAAACTAATTTTCAAATGGTATTTAGGCAATGGAACAAGACTCGCTCTTAATGGCGAACAAGATAGAGTAGTAGACTACCAAGTTTTTTGTGGACCAGCTCTTGGTGCATTTAATCAATGGGTAAAAGGTACACAATTAGAGAATTGGGAAAATCGTCATGTAGATGAAATAGGTATTAAGTTAATGGATGAAGCAAGATTATATATGAATAATTTTATAAATAAATTAAATTAGAAAGACGAGGTATAGAAAATGAGTAGAGAAGATATTTTAAATATTGTGAAAAAATGTATTGAAGACATATTAGGAGATGTAGGAGAAATTGATATTAATAAGAGCTTGAAAGACTATGGAGCAAATTCCATTGACCGAGCAGATATTACAATGGATTCAATGGAAGCAATAGGTTGTAAAATTCCTCTAGTAGAATTTGGAAATGTATCTAATATTCAAGGATTAGTAGATGTTTTTTACGAAAAGCAGGTTATAAATGAATAGAGAAGTCGTTGTAAGTGGTATGGGTATGATAAGCCCTTTTGGTTATGGTATAGATTATTTTCTAGAAGCTTTACAGAAAGGAAAATCAAGTATAAGTTTCGTTCAAGAAAAAACAGACCTTCCTATATCAGTAGCATCAATTATTGAGGATTTTTCATTTGAAAACTTACTATTACAGAAAGTAAATAAAGATGAAAAACTATTCAAAGATTGTAAAAAAATAGGTCGTAGACTACCTTTTTCTTTACAATGTTCCCTTTTATCAGTTTTAGAGGCATGGAAACATGCAAGACTTGAAGAAAAAAATTATAACAATAAAAAAATAGGGCTTGTAGTTGGTGGAAGTAATCTTTCAAGAAATTATATGTATGAACAACATAATAAATTTCAAGATAATATGAGTTTTGTTACACCTAGCTACGCCTTACACTTTATGGATACAGATCATGTAGGAGTAATAAGTGATGTATTTGGAATAACAGGAGAAGGATTTACAGTAGGGGGTGCATCTGCTAGCGGTAATGTAGCTCTAATAAAAGCAATGCAGATGATACAGCATGGTATTGTAGATATTTGTGTAGTAGTTGGAACACTAACAGATTTATCGCCTATGGAATTAAATGCTTTTTATAACTTGGGTGCTATAGGAGGCAAAAGATTTGCCAATTCACACAATGAAGCATGTCGTCCTTTTGACAAGGATCATGAAGGTTTTATTTATGGACAAGCTAGTGGATGTATAATACTTGAAAGAAAAGAAGTAGCGATTCAAAGAGGAATAACTTCTTATGCCAAAATGTTATCAGGAGCTATTAAGCTTGATGGAAATCGGTTAGCCGATCCTAATATAGAAGGGGAGAAAGAAGTTATGAAAGATGTACTTGAAAAAGCGAATCTTTCAATTAATGATGTGAATTATATAAATACACATGGTACATCTACACCATTGGGAGATAAAACAGAAATTAATGCAATAAAACAGGTTTTTGGCAACAAGGTGTCGAATATATATATTAATTCAACAAAAAGTATATTGGGCCATTGTTTATATTCCGCAGGTGTAGTAGAAGCCATTGCCACTGTTTTACAAGTATATCATGATTTTGTACATCCAAACTTAAATTTACTAAACCCTATATGTAATCAATGTAAATTTACAAAAAAATTAGAAGAAAAAGCAAATGTAAACGTTGCTATCAGTAATGCATTTGGCTTTGGAGGTATTAATACTAGCATTTTAATAAGAAAAGAGGATGAAAAATGAGTGAATTAGCTGTAGGAATTGAAGCCATTAACTTTTATGGAGGTCCAGCATTTATTAATGTAAGTACAATATTTCAAGAAAGGGGACTAGATTTTGAACGATTTAATAACTTAATGATGGAAAAAAAATCAGTTGGATTACCATGTGAAGATCCTGTTACTAATGCAGTGAATGCGGCGAAACCCATTATAGATCAATTAACTGAAGAAGAGAAAGATTCTATTGATATGATAATTACGTCAAGTGAATCAGGATTAGATTTTGGAAAATCACTAAGTACATATATACATGATTATCTAGGGCTTAAAAGAAACTTAAGATTATTTGAAGTAAAACAAGCTTGCTATGGCTGTACAGCAGCACTTCAAATGGCAGTTACATTTATTGCATCTAGAGTTTCACCTGGAGCAAAAGTTCTAGTAATTGGTACAGATATAGCTAGAGCTGCTGCCAAACAAACTTATGCTGAACCATCTCAAGCTGTTGGAGCTGTAGCACTATTAGTTGGTGAAAATCCTAAAATATTGGAGATGGATCTTGGTGCTAACGGTTACTATAGTTACGAAGTAATGGATACTTGCAGACCATTACCAGAGATTGAAACAGGAGATCCTGACCTATCTTTATTATCATATTTAGACTGCTTAAAAGGAAGTTTCAAGGAATATAGTAAGCGTGTAGAAGGTATTGACTTCATAGACACATTTGATTATTTAGCTTTCCATAGTCCTTTCGCAGGAATGGTAAAAGGTGCTCATAGAATGCTAATGAGAGACTTATATAAAATGAGACCAAAAGACATTGAAGAAGACTTTAACAAAAGAGTATCTCCATCTTTGCAATATTGCGTAGAAGTAGGTAACGTCTATTCAGCAACAGTATATTTAGCTCTATGTGGACTTATTGATCATACTAATGTTGATGATTATATAAGAGTTGGATTATATTCTTATGGATCAGGATGCTCTTCTGAATTCTATAGTGGAATCATAACAAGTACAGCAAAACAAGAGCTTTCTAAAATGAAAATTCGTGAAAACCTAGAACGTCGCTACTGTTTATCTATGGAAGAATATGATAATATTCTTGACTTAAATATGGAATGGATATTTGGCATAGAAGATAAAAAAGTAGATATTACTCCTTATGAACACATCTACAAACAATTTTTTGAAGGAAGAAATCTATTAGTTCTAAAAGAAGTAAATGGATTTCATAGAGAATATATTTGGAGTTAATAAGGAGAAGAGAATATGGAATTTGAGACGTTAGATGTCAGTGTTATAGGAAAATGTATGAAAATTGTTTTTAATCGTCCAAGTGCAAGAAATAGTATTAATACTCAATTACTTGAAGAACTTAATTGGTGTTTAGATTATGGAGAAAACGATCCTAATCTAAGGGTAATTATTATTGAAGGAAAAAATGGATTTTTCTGTACTGGAGTTGACTTCCTTCATGTAGGTGATGTACATGATAAGGAATTAAACGATAAGACGCTTACAACTAAATATATGACTACATTGAAAAGATTCTCATCTATACCTTTGTTAGTTGTTTCAAATATTGATGGTCAAGTTATGGCTGGTGGAATTGGTATCGTAGCAGCTAGTGATTTAGCAGTAGCAACAAGAAGATCCGTTTTTAGTCTTTCAGAAGCATTATGGGGCTTAGTTCCTAGTATGGTTATGCCATATTTAATAAGAAAAGTTGGCTATCAAAAAGCAAAAATTATGACCTTATCTACAATTCCAGTTGAAGGAGAAGAAGCATATGAAATAAACTTATTGGATCATGTATGTGAAGATGAGAGCCTGTGTAATAAATGGATACAAAATTATACAAGTCGTACACAAAAACTGGAAAAATCTACTATAGCTAACACTAAAGATTATCTGAATTATTTAACACCTATTACACAAGAAATAGAGCAATACGCCATCAATAAAACTAGTACTCTATTTTGTGATGAAAAAGTGCTTAACAATATAAATAACTATGTGAAATATAAAGTTTTTCCATGGGAATCAATAAGAGGAGAATGAATATGATTAAAATTGTAGATGTAAAAAAAGAGTATCATACAGGGAAAACTATTGTAAACGCCCTAAAAGGTATTAATCTAGAAATAGAACAAGGAGAATTTACAACAATATCAGGTTCTTCAGGTAGTGGGAAATCTACATTATTAAATATGTTAGGATGTTTAGATGAAGTAACAAGTGGAGATATCATAATGGATGGTGTACATATTAAAGAGCTATCCGAAAAAAAGAAAAATAATTTTAGATTGAATTATATTGGATTTATTTTTCAATCATTTAACTTAGTGCCAGTATTAACAATTTATGAGAATATTGAATTACCATTACTGATAAAGAAAGATGTATCAGCAGAAGAACGTAAAACAAGAATTAATCATTTTATTAAAGCTGTTGGACTTGAAGAATATGCCAAAAGGCTACCATCTGAATTATCAGGAGGACAACGTCAACGTGTAGCTGTTGCAAGAGCGTTAGTTACAAAACCAAAAGTAGTATTAGCTGATGAACCAACTGCAAACTTAGACTCTAAGACAGGTATAGCAGTAATTGATCTTATGCATGATATTAGCAGAAAAGAAGGTACAACATTTATTTTTTCAACTCATGATCCAAAAGTAGTAAATCGTGCAGACAGAGTTATTAAACTAGAAGATGGGCAAGTTATTGAGGAGGGCAATGTGTGAAATTAGTTAAAATTCCTATTAAATATATTAAATCAAACAAGTTACGTTCTTTTTCATTAGGTTTTTTCATCATGTTGTCTACTATTATCTTTATATTGTTTAATTCTATGGTAGATACTGTTAACTCAAATATGGAGGCTATTATTACTAGAGCTATTACAGGTGATATTGTAATAAGACCTAGTGAATCAGAGGAAAAAGAGATGATTTCATATACATCTCTATGGGCGAATTTACCTTCATTTGGTATAGATGAAACAAATAATATTGTAGAGAAACTTCAATCAATAGATGATATTCTATATGAAAAAAGAGTAAGAGGATCATTAGTTATGATTAATGATACACAACAAGTGCCTACTCTTTTTGTAGGAGTAGATACTAATGCCTCTTCATATAATAAAGCTCTTAATCTTAAGCTAGGTAGATTACTTGTAAATAATTCAGAAAAATCTATAGTAATTCCTACTACTCTTTCAAACCAATTAAATGTAGCGATTGGAGATACTGTGGAGTGTATGATTTCTACAGCAGAGACATATAACACTATAGAGCTTGAAGTAGTTGGAATAGTAGATATAGCACTTCTTAACATGTTTGGTGTAGAACCTATTTATATGGGTATAGATTTATCTAGACAGCTATTGAATTTAGAAGAAAATAGTGCAACAGATATTATGATATATTCGGAGGGTAAATCACAAGAGAAATTATTATCAAATATTAGGCAGCATAGTTCTAAAGTAAGTACGTGGAAAGATGTATCAGGAGCTATTATCGGAGGACTTACATTATATATCAGTATGTTTTATGGATTTTTAGCTATTTTACTATTTATTATAGCATTATTAATGACTAACATGGTATTTATGATGGGTTACGAAAGACGTAGAGATATAGGTACTCTAAAAGCAATTGGCTATAGTAAATGGAAAATAGTTACATTATTTATGGAAGAAATTGTATTATTATCAAGTCTCTCTAGTGTAATAGGTTGTATTATTGGTAGTATTATTAGTTATGTATTATCAAATACAGTTGTACAAATAGGAGCACCATTAAATATTATTTTAGGTAATGAATTTACACTAAACTATAAGCCTTTAATTATAATTCCTGTGTTCTTTATTATGTTTGTTTTTTCTACTATTGTATCATTCTATCCATCATATAAACTGTCACTGTTAAATCCAGCAGATACAGTACGAGAAAATTAAGGAGGTGACAGAGGTGATATTACTAAAAATAGCTTTTAGAAATATAATTAAGAATAAGAAAAATACTTTATTTATTGGTATAACAATTTTCATAGCCTCTTTCATGTTTTTTATAAGTAATTTCACAATGAACGGTGTAGAAAATCAAGTAATTGATGGTTATATGAAATTTCAAGTAGGACATGTAGTAGTAGAATGGGAAGCCATGAATGATATTGATCTTATGGACAAAACAAAATATTTAACTAATGTTCAAAGTTATAACAATAATGATATGGATAGAAATAACAAATCTGTTGAGCTACTGAAAGACATATGGCAACAAAATGAAAATGATATTGATATAGTTATTCCAGTTATAAAAAAGAATGTACAATTTGTTACAGATGATGGATTAGATAGTATAGTTCTTTACGGTATAACTAAGAAGGAAAAGGACTATTTATTAGATTCTTCAACACTTAATATCATAGAAGGTACAGTTTTGTCAGAAGAAGAAAATACTATTTGTATCAGTGAGGAAAAAGCAGAGATTAATAATCTAACTATTGGTGACACAATGACCTTTACAATAGTTGATGAAAATGGAACAAAGAAAAAAGTTACTTGTAATATTATAGGTATTTACGAGAACAAAGCAGGATATGATAATCTATATGGCTTTATGAACTTTGATGAATTAAAAGCATTATATAATCTTAAATATTTTGATTATGCAAAAGTATTTTTGAAAGATAGTGATAAATCTTATGTTTTTGCAGATAAGATAGATGAAATATTATCCAAAAATAATGCTTCATTAGTTGCAAGAGATTTTATGGAAGCATCACAGTTTTATACTAATAATCCTAAAATTATAAGAAGCTTTTTTAATATATTTATTATAATGTTTCTTTTCATTATTATTATAGGATTTCGTTCAACTATTAAAATGAATTTAATTACGAGATACAAAGAGTTTGGTACTTTGCGTGCAATTGGTTATAGTAAAGTAAAATGTTATATAATTATATTTCTAGAAGTATTATTACTTAGCTTGATGGCTCTTTCACTAGCATTAATATTATCATTATCAATTGTTATTATTGTTAATATGAAAGGAAATGGTGTATATGTAGGGTCAGGAGCTATTACATATGTAATGGGTGGTGAACGATTTTATCCATTTATTAAGGAAAATAATATTATCGTAGGTATAGGATTAATGGTACTTTTTTCTCTAATATCAACATTTTCTCCTAGTGTGAAGATGCTCAATACAAATATAGTTGATTTATTAGCACAAAGATTTAAGAAAAAATCTTTACTTACACTAAAGAAAAAAAAATAAGTATATAAATAATACGTTTATTTTAATACTTTTGAAGTGGCTGTCTCATAAAAAAGTATTATGAGACAACCCCTTCCTTTTATTAACGTATAAAATTATTATTCAATAGCCACATTTGTTTGACAATCAATATTTAGATAAAGAACAATAAATAAGGGATTAATTAAGTTGAGGTGAGAAAATGAGTGACATAGCAATTGTAGGATTATCTTGTAGATTCCCAGAAGCAGAAAATGAAAATATATACTGGGAAAACCTAAAAAATGGTGTTAACTCTATTCAAGAAGTTACTAAGGATAGATGGGATACACATCTTTGTTATAATAACGATAGAAGTATTAATAATAAAAGTGTCAGTAAATGGTGTGGACAATTAAAAGATATTGATTTATTTGATAATCACTTTTTCAACATATCACCAAAAGAAGCTAAGGCAATGGATCCTCAACAAAGACTACTTTTAGAGGAAGTATGGCATTGTATTGAAAATTCAGGAATAAGTCTTAGTACATTACAAAACAAAATCACTGCTGTGTATACAGCCTATTTTAATATAGATTATGGCTTAACAAAGGATATGGACATAAATCCCGTGGATAGATTTACATGTATAGGTACTAATGCATCAGTTTTAGCTAATCGTATTTCTTATACATTTGATTTTACAGGTATTAGTATGCCTATTAATGTAGCCTGTGGTTCTTCAGGTCTTGCAATTCATGAAGCTTATAGAGCTTTAGCTGCCAAAGAATGTGATTATGCCATTGTAAGTGGCGTAAATATTATTTCTAATGAATGGCATAATATTGCCTTTTCAAAATCTCGAATGTTAAGCGAAGATGGTCAATGTAAAACATTTGATGCAAATGCCAATGGGTATGTACCTGGTGAAGGAGTTGCAGCTATCATTTTACAGAGAGTAGAGGATGCTGAGGATAATAATCTTAACATATATGGTCTTGTAAAAGGTGTAGCGGTTAATCACTGTGGAAAATCAAAATCAATTACAGCACCTAAATTACAGAGACAGAAAGATATGCTAATACATGCTTATCAATCTAGTAATGTTAATCCAGAAACAGTGAGTTATATAGAAACTCATGGTACAGGGACAAATCTTGGGGATCCTATTGAAATTGAGGCATTAACTCAAGCCTTCAATAAATTTACAAATAAAAATCAATTTTGTCAAGTTGGTTCCGTAAAAACTAATATAGGGCATTTAGAAGGAGCAGCAGGACTAGCAGGTGTTATCAAAGTATTATTGATGATGCAATATAAAATGATACCACCCTCAATTAATATAAATCAAGTAAATCCTATTATTGAGTTTGAAAATACCCCATTTACAATAGCAACAAAATTAATGCCTTGGAAATCACCACAGAAAAATATACCTCTTAGAGCAGGGGTAAGTAGTTTCGGATATAGTGGGACAAATACACATGTTATATTAGAAGCCTATGAGAATAAGAACGTGGATATATCATCTGCGGATTTAGAAGAAAAATATTTATTTAATCTATCAGCCAAATCAGAAGAAAGTTTAAAAGCATCCATCAATAATTGGATAGCTTTTTTTAATAGAGAAGAAAAATCAAAACTTAGCTTACATGATATAGAAAAAAACCTTTTACTTGGAAGAGAAGATTATAATTATCGTGTAGGAACGGTTATAGAAAATATAAATGATGCAAAAAATTATTTACTAGAAAACCCTAGAATATTTAGAACTCAGAAAACAGAAAAAATATTTCTTGTAATAGGAAATACAGTATGGTCTTCTTATCAAGATGTTTTAGACTTCTTTGGGGATTCATTTGTAATAAATAATACGGTAGAAGAACTAGTTAAGACTTATATTAGCTATTCTAATAAAGAAGCATTTTATAATAATATATGGAATAATGAGAATAAAGCAGTATTTAATTTTATTGTTAATTATAGCATATATGCATCGTTAATAACTAATGGACTTGAAATAGCCACAATATCAGGTGTAGGTAACGGAAGATTAGTGGCATTAGCAATTAGTGGTATATGTGAAATACAGGATATAATATATATACTATTTAATGATTATAGTAACGAAAAACTAAGACTAAAATCTCCTAGTATACAGTTTTATGATGAAGTTACTCAAACAACGTTCATGCCATATAAATTCAATATACCTTATATTGAATATCTATTAGATGAAAAAGAATGTCCGTTAGATGAAGAAACTTATAGTTACTATATGAATAAGTATATTAATTTACAGAACCAATTCACATTTAAAAAATATATTGAAGAATGGGAAAAACCATTTGAAGCATTATACGAGAAATCTTTGCATGAATTTATATTAGAGGAAGCTCAATCAGATACTTCATATAGCTATGATAAGAAGAAATTGCTTGCAGTTATTATAGTTATCAATAGCTATTTGAAATTATTAACAAAATGGGAGCTTAGTATAAAGAAAAGCATTAATAATAGATTATTGGAGATACATACGTTAATTGAAGAAGAATTATTAACTAAGGAGTCGTTTCTGAAATTAATTCAAGAAAGTGAGCCTGTTGATTCTCTTATTAATAAGTTAAATAGCAAATTAGTATATGATTCAAGAAAAATTAGCTACAAATTTAGCGAGAAATTTTATAATAAAATTTCTATTAACAACTCTTTATCTTGGGTGTTAGAAGATGTGGAAAGTTTACAAGCTAAGAATTTTGATAATTATACTAAAATATATTACCTAGGTAGCCAACAACGAATAGTAGAATCTCAAAAGACTCTTCATATACCTCATAAAGGATATACATTAAAACAATTATTAAAAGAACTTTGGGTTCATGGCACACATATAAAATGGAATAAACTATATAAAGATTTAGAGTATAAAAAGTTACAACTTCCAAACTATGCATTTCAAAGGAAATCATTTTGGTTTACTAAGAAGATAGATACAAAAGAAGATAATAAAATAATCTCTAATAAGAATATATATATAAAAGACCATGTGATTAATAATACTACAATTGTACCAGGAGCATTTTATATTCATCATGTTTATGAAAAGATTCAAAAACAGAGCAATTCACATCTTATATTAAAAGAAGTAACTATGAAAAAAGCTCAGCAATTAGGTGAACACTCTATAATTGATTTAGATACTCATTTTGAAGAGGATAGATTTAGCCTTAAAACAGTAGATGGAGAGTTATGTACAGGGAAGATACATCACGCACATGAATCATTAAGGGGTAAATCATACGAGATAGATAAATTAAAAAATACAATGATAAAAGAAAATATAGACGTATACACTATGTTAAAAGAGTTAGGATATGGCTATGGAGATAGTTTAAGAGTCATTGAGAGCATTTACCAAAATAATGAAGAGAGTATCTTTTACTTGAAACAGCATACTCAAGATAATTCAATAGTAAATACTGCTTTGTTAGATGGAATATTTCAATGTGGCATAGTGCTAGCTAAACAACAAGGACTCTGTAATTCTAATAAAATGTTTATACCATTTATTATACAACATATAGAGTTTAATAATAAGCTTCAAGATCAATGCTATGTAATAATTAATAATGAGCAAGTAATATTAAAACAGGATAATCTAAGTACCACGTTAGAAATATATGATAAAGATGGCAAATTATTAGGTAGTATTGAGCTAATATATAAAAACGTAGATAAGGATTTCATATATAAGCAATCTAATAAAGCACTCTTATATGCTCCTAGCTGGATTGAAGATAAAGGAGAAAAAAGAACTGAAGAATCTAATTCAAGAGGACTTATAATATTTGGAAATAATAATGATGAAATAGATAACTGGATAAGAACTTTTAAAGATAAGTACGACGCATATTATTTTATACAAAAGGGATTAACATATGAAGTATTGTCTGATTATAAATACCAAGTAAGATTAAATGAGGAACATGATTTTATTAAAGTCTTTCAACTAATTAGTACACAACAAAGTTACACAGGCATAGACATCTTATATAATTGGTCTAATGACAAGAGTGAGATAATAGATTCATATATTGTGGAAGATAACATTCAAGGTTTTTTCCATATGATAAAAGGATGTATCGCAAATAAGGTGATAGATAATACACATATACTGGCACTAACAACAAACACACAGAAAATTCATCCTACAGATAAAGTAGATGGTTATCAATATTCTGGTTTAGTTGGATTGGCAAAAAGTATTAGGCAAGAACATACTAGGTTAAAAATAAAATTAGTAGATATGGAATTACAACCACTAGATTTTAGTAATCGTGCTCTTATTAAAGATGAATTTTCAAATAGCTTTATTCATACATCTATAGGATATAGACAAGGAAAACGTTATATTGAATCTATTAAACCAATACTAATAGATGAAGAGTCAAATATTAACTATTTGAGAGAAAATGGTGTTTATGTTGTTGTAGGAGGAACAAAAGGCATAGGTAATAAAATAGCCCGTATGTTTGTAGGACAAAAAAATGTAAAAGTAATAGCTATAGGTCGTTCTTATTCAATAATACAACAAGATAATAACTTAGAAGGTATAGATTATTTTGCTTGTAATATAGCAAATAGTAAACAAGTGAATAATACAATGAAGCTTATAAAGGAGAAATATGGTGCAATACATGGAATTATTAACTGTGCAGGTGTTTTAGAAGATAAACTTTTTATCAAGAAAAATTGGGATTCTTTTACTAAAGTATTAGCTCCAAAAGTAAAAGGTACACTTAATTTACATAAATATTCTTTAGATCAACCTTTAGACTTTTTTGTTGTAACATCTTCTGTGGTATCTATTATTGGGAATATGGGTCAAGGAGATTATGCAACTGGAAATAGTTTTTTAGATTCCTTTATTAATTACCGTCAAAGTCAAGGATTTTCTGGGCTTAGTCTTTCTCTAAATTATACTCTATGGTCAGACGGTGGTATGGGTAATACTAAGGAACATATAGAACGTTTTCAAGAAAAAGCTGGAGTAATTAATAGTCAAAGTGGCTTACAAGCTATGAATCAGTGTATTATAGGTAAAGTGCCAAGAGTTATTGTAGCAGGTAATAGGCAGATTGAAAAATATTTTTCAAATAATCAGCCAGATTTAGATAGAGAAGAAATAAAAGCTATACAAAAAGCTACTCCATCACAAGTAAAGGAAAATATAATAGCAAGTTTAGGTAAAATTTTAGGCTTATCACAAGAGGATATAGATGATGAGGCAGATTTACGTGAGTTAGGCATGGAATCAGTATCCTTAATTGAATTTGGTGAAGACTTATCACGATTGTTTAATCTAGATATTGATGCAACACTATTGTTTGAATATACATCTGTAACGCAAATAGTAGACTATATCATAAGTAAATCAGATATGACAAAGATAGATGACTCATCACAAATTGCAATAAAAGAAACTAAAGAAGAGCAAGTAACAATTAATGAAAAGATAGTAGAAGCAAGCACAGAAGATATACAAGTAGAAAAACCGATTAATAAGAATATTAATAATGGAGATATTGCAGTTATTGGTATGAGTGGACAATTTCCAATGTCAAAAGATATTAGAGAATTTTGGAATCATTTAGTAAATCAAGATGATTTAATTAAGGAAGTTCCAAAAGATAGATGGGATTATGAAGCATTGTTTGGTAATCCTCTTGGAGAAGAAAACAAGTCAAATTCTAATTGGGGAGGTTTTTTAGATGACATTAGAGGATTTGACGCTAGTTTCTTTGGTATATCTCCAAGAGAAGCAGAGCTTATGGATCCACAACAAAGATTACTATTACAAGAAGTATGGCATACTCTTGAAGACAGTGGATATACCCCTAGTCAAATACAAGGCTCTAAAACAGGAGTGTATGTTGGAGTATGTAACAATGACTATGATGAATTAGTAATAAAACATGGTAAGCGTTTTGATGCTTATTCTTCTACAGGACTATATTTTTCAATTATAGCTAACCGTATATCTTATTTACTTGACTTACATGGTCCTAGCGTATCTATGGATACAGCTTGTTCAAGCTCATTAGTTGCATTACATCAAGCTATTTTAGCCATTAATAATGGAGATTGCGATAAAGCTTTTGTTGGAGGAGTTAATATTATGGCTACCCCTAGAAGATATATTTCTTTTAGTAATGGTGGTATGCTTTCTAATCAAGGGCGTTGTAAGACATTTGATGAAAGTGCAGATGGATATGTTAGAAGCGAAGGAGTAGGTGTTATATTAGTAAAACCTCTAGAGAAAGCTATTGAGGATAATGATAACATATATGGAGTTATAAAAAGTACTATGGTAAATCATGGTGGATTTTCAAACTCATTAACAGCACCTAATCCAAATGCTCAAGGAGAATTACTAAAAGAAGCTTATCTAAGAGCAGAAATTCATCCAGATACAATAACTTATATGGAGGCTCACGGTACAGGAACTAGTTTAGGAGATCCAATAGAGATTAATGGTATTAAAAAAGCGTTCCAAGATTTATATAAATCTTATCATATGGATATGCCTATAGATAATAGATGTGCAATTGGTGCTGTTAAGACTAATGTAGGACATATGGAATCAGCTTCAGGAATAGCAGGGATTATAAAAGTTTTATTAAGTATGAAGCATAAAACCATATGTGGAAATATTCATATGAATAGCCAAAATTCTAAAATTAAATTAGAAGATACACCTTTTTATTTTCCAAGGCAAACACAGGAATGGAAAACAGTTAGAAATAGTGAAAATAAAATTGTCCCAAGACGAGCAGGAATTAGTTCCTTTGGTTTTGGAGGTGTGAATGCTCATGTTGTTTTAGAAGAATGGCAAGGAAATGAAAAACAACATAGAGATTATGAAAAAACCGACAAGCACTTAATTATTCTTTCAGCTAAAAATAAAGAAAGACTTAAAATATATGCTAACAATATAGCAAACTACTTAAAAGATAGTAAGAATAAGGAAGATAAATTATATAGCAAAGTCTTATATGATGAAATAGTTAGTATAGTGGCATCTATATTATCTATTGAACACTCAGAAGTAATTGATGCTATATCACTAAGTGAGCTAGGCTTTGACCCAATTAACTTCGGTATATTTCTTGATAAAATAAATGAAAAATATAATATGAATATAACAGCTTTATCTAATAATCAGATGAATATAGATGAATTAGTAAACATTATTGACAAACATATATCAAGTAAATCAAATAGTGAAGATAAATATATGTGGAACTATGACCTTAGTGTTGAAAAGATAGCATATACATTACAGATAGGGCGAGAAGCTCTTGAAGAAAGAATAGCCTTTGAAGTTAGTAATATTGATGAAATAATTTCTAAATGTGAAGCATATGGATTAGGTTATCATAAGGAAGGTATTTACGAAGGTTTTGTAAAAAAACGTGGAAGAGGATATATTCCACAAAAGGACAAGATTAATATAGAAGGTCTTTCTAATAAGGAGATAGGAAAGCTATGGTTACAAGGAAAAATAATTCCTTGGAGTGACTTATATATTAATATTCCCCAAAAATGTCATTTACCAGGTTACCCATTTGCTAATGATAGTTACTGGATTGTAGAACAAGAGGAAAGTAATATTCAACAATATGATACAACTCAAGAAGTGTATTATTACAAATATAATTGGTATGAGGAAAATATAGAATTAGTAAGTAAAGATAAATATCAACATATTAATCAGCTGGCTATTATATATGATGAAGAATCTACTTATAATCAATTAGTTAATAAGATTAGAAAGAACAACAATAATATAACAATTACACCTATTAAAATAGACTGGGAAAAACAGGATATTATAGATAAAGATATTTTGGATACTTTATGGAAGAAAAACAATAAAGTATCCAATTGCCATATATTAGTAATGATAAGTAGATATGATGAAGAACTATCACAGATAGTAATGGAAAAAGGCACTTATATGTTTAGGAATATATTTAACTCTATTGAAAATGCTACCTATAAAGGAAAGTGGTTAATGACAGCTTGTGTTAGAGATAATATTCCTTTTGCAATTAGTTTAGATAGCTTATGTAAATCAGTACATAACTTCTGGCAAAGCTTTCCATTTAAGATAGCTACCTTTACAGGCAATGTATCACAACAATTCTTCATAGAAAATGTGTATGAAGAGATTAAATATCAAGAAGACAATAAATTTATTATGTATAAGGATCACAAGCGTCTTGTAAAAGGTATTCAACCATTACATATTGATAAGAATATAGTTAATTACCAAGAAGGAATGACGTATATTATAACTGGTGGAATGGGAGCTATAGGTAAAACAGTAGCTTTACATTTAGCTAGTAAATGTAAAGGTAAACTTATTCTTGTTGGTAGGTCACCACTTAACAAGAATAAGGAAGAAGTTCTTAGAAAGATTACATCTCTAGGTTCAGAAGCTATTTATATACAGGGTGATATAGCTATAGAAGAAGATGTAAAGAGAATTATATATGAAGGTAAAAAACGATTTGGTTCTATTCATTGTGTCATTAATACTGCAGGAGTGATAGATAGTACAGAATTCATAGGAAAAAGTAATAGTTCAATTAAAAACACACTTTTACCAAAAGTACAAGGAACTCTATTATTAGATAAGTACACAAGAGAAGAACCAATAGAAAGATTCATTATGTTTTCCTCAATATCTTCAGTTCTTGGTGACTTTGGACAAGGAGATTATGCTATGGCTAATGGTTTCCTTGATGGATATGCGGCTGTAAGAGAACAACATGTACAAGATAATAAAGCTAGAGGTTATACACAAGTTATTAACTGGCCATTATGGAAAGATGGGGGCATGCATTTTGATAAGTCAACTGAAGCTCTCTATTTACAGTCATCGGGTATGGATTACTTAACTAACCAATCTGGAATGAAAGCTTTTGATAATATTCTTATGACTAATGAAAAGCAAGCAATGTGTTTTGTAGGAAATCAGAATAAAATAAATCAGTTTCTTTGCCCAAATAAGGAGAAGAAAACTAAAAATAATAATGGGGAGTGTACTATGAAAGAAGTACAAGAAAAATCAAAGAAAAAAATAATTATAGATAATGAAAAGATTGTTAATGATTTAGTAAATATAGTAAGTCATATTCTTAAATTAGATAAAGAGCGTATTGATGTCAATGAAAACTTTGGTAATTATGGATTTGATTCAATTATGTTAAAACACTTCGCTAATAACATAGGTGAACAATATAATATTCAAATACTACCAACTATTTTCTTTATGCATACAACTATTGAAGCATTAAGTGAGTATCTATATATAGAACAAAAAGAAGCTATGATTGACTTCTATATACAAGAAGAATGTAAAGAAGAATCATCTTCAAATTCTTATGAAGAAGATACAGAGGGAATTGCAATTATTGGAATTGCAAGTAAATTTCCAAGAGCAAATAATCCACATACATTCTATAATAACTTAGTAGATGACATAGATTGTATTAAAGAAATTCCAAGAGATAGATGGAACTATGAAGATTATTATGGAGATATAAACTCATCAAAACAAATAACTAATTCAAAGTGGTGTGGTTTTATAGATGATGTAGATAAATTTGATGCACCATTTTTCAAAATACTTCCTAGTGAAGCTGTACTTATTGATCCACAGCAAAGATTACTTTTACAATCTGTATGGGAAGTTATAGAAGATGCAGGTTATACAATGTCAAGTCTATCTGATAAATCAGTAGGAGTATTTATAGGTGCACAATTTGCTGATTATCAAGAGATTGTAACAGAACATGGAAGCTTATCAGGGCATGCAACATTAGGAAATGCTCTAGCTATGTTAGCAAATCGTATATCATATCAGTTTAACTTTACAGGGCCTAGTGAAACTATAGAAACTGCTTGCTCAAGTAGTCTTGTTGCACTAAATAGAGGGATACAATCTCTGAAATTAGGTGAATCAAAGGTAGCTGTAGTAGGTGGTGTTAATCTTGCTCTTACTCCTACTTCTTTTATTAAAGCAGCACAACTTGGAGTTATGTCACCAAGTGGTCGTTGTAGAACATTTGATGAAAGTGCTGATGGCTATGTAAAGGGAGAAGGTGTAGCAACAGTTTTACTTAAGCCTTTATCCCAAGCTATAAAAGATAAAGATAATATATATGGAATAATAAAAGGTGCGGGAGTTAATCATGGAGGAACAGCCAACTCAATAACTTCTCCAAACTCTGACGCTCAAGCTAAGCTTATATACAAAGTATATCAAGAAGCCAATATATCACCTGCTACCATTTCTTTTGTAGAAACTCATGGTACTGGAACAGAATTAGGTGACCCCGTAGAGATTGAAGGCTTACAAAAAGCTTTTACTAAATTATATAATTATTTTGGAGAAGATGTTAATAAGAGCCAGTATTGTGGTTTGGGTGCAGTAAAGACTAATATAGGTCACTTAGAACCAGCAGCAGGTATCGCAGGACTTATTAAAGTTCTTATGTCTATGAAATATAAGAAGCTACCTAAAAATCAGAACTTCAACAAACAAAATCCTTATGTTAAATTAGACAATACACCTTTCTATTTAGCTAATGAAACTAAAGAATGGCAACATATGCTAGATGAAGATGGAAAAATAATTCCTAGAAGAGCAGGAGTAAGTTCTTTCGGCTTTGGTGGCGTTAATGCTCATGTGATATTAGAAGAATATGCTGAACATAATATATTAGAAGATAATAGTCAACCTCATTTATTTGTTTTATCTGCTAGAAATGACGAAGTGCTTATAAACTATGCAAAATCATTTATTAATTATATAGAAGATGATAAAATGCCAAAGGCTTTGAGTAGTCATATAGCATATACTCTTCAAGTAGGAAGAGAAGCTATGAAAGTAAGACTTGCAATAGTAGCACAAGATATTTATGACTGGAGCAAGAAATTGCAACAATATATTAACGGTAATACAAGTATAGATGGACTTTTCCTAGGAACAGGAAAATCAACTAATAGTATTATAGATGAAGAAGTAAGCAGACTAATTCATGAAAGAGATTTAATTGAATTAGGAAGTTTGTGGGCATCTGGACAAGATATACCATGGAAAAAACTATATCAAGCAAATCAATTACAGAAAGTATCATTACCTACATATCCTTTTGAAAGAAAAAGATATTGGCTTGATAATATAAAACATAATAAAGAACAATCTAAAAAAATAGAGAGAAAAGAAAGCAATAAATGTGATGAACCTACATTAGTAAATAGTTGGATTGAAAAGGCAAAAGATTATAATGGAGATGAAGTTCAACTAGATATTATAGAAAATTCTATTGCAATAATTAGGATGCAAGATAGAAAAAACAAAAATATGTTTTCCGAAAATCTTGTAAAAGCTATATTAAAGACTTTTGAAAATGTAAAGGCAAATGAAAATATTAAAGCTATTGTTGTTACAGGATATGAAAATATTTTCTGCATGGGAGCTACTCAAGGGTCTCTTGAAAATATTTCATCAATGAAAGAAAAATGCTCAGATGCATCTTTTGTATATAATACAATAGCAAAATGCCCAGTGCCTGTTATATCTGCGATGCAAGGCTATGCCTTTGGAGGAGGCTTAATATTTGGATTATTTGCTGATGTTATAGTAGGTACTCTTGAAGGTGGCTATAGTGCTAACTTCACTCAATATGGATTTACTCCTGGGGTAGGTTCTACATATATTCTAAAAGAAAAGCTAGGTACTAGCTTAGCCAATGAAATGATGTATACAGCAGATGTCTTTACAGGAGAAGAACTTCAAAGAAGAGGTGCAAATATTAGATTTGCCAAAGGAGATAAAGTATTACAAGAAGCAATTAATATAGCTAGAGTTATGGTAAAAAAACCAACAACAACTATAAAAGTTCTAAAACAAGAATTAGGTTCACGAGTATTAGATGTATTGCCACAATATATTGAAAGCGAAGTACGCATGCACGAAGAAACATTCAATAACATTGATGTTAATCATCTAATAAAAAAATTCTTTAGAAAGGAAAATACTGAAGAAAATATAAAAGAACATAGAGATTTAAAAGTTAATAATGTAGAACATAAGAAATCAAGAGCTATAACTCTTAACAATACTAAGAAAAAAATAAAAGATACAGAATTAAGAAGTAAAATTACTCTAAAACCAACTATTAATCCACTTAGTAATCAACATATAAATGAACAAGAAAATATAAAAGATAATATAACTACGTTACATAATAAGGAAACTTCTAATAAACTATACAACGATATAGTTAATGATATAAAGCAATCTGTATGTAAGCTTGTTCAAATATCTGATAATACTATTGATGAGAAAGATATATTTAAAGAATTAGGTGTTGATTCCATTAGTGGTATAGAGCTTATTAGGGCATTAAATCATAAATATAATACTTCATTAAGTACAATTGCTCTATATAGTTACCCAACTATTTCAGAATTAGCTTCACATTTAGTAAATGAATTAAGTAATTCATCTAAAAATGAAGAAAAAAAAGTTGAGTTGGCAAAAGAGGGTACTAGATTACAATCTTTTGCAGGAGCAAGAATTGATTTAGTACATAATAATAATAAAAACTCAGTAATAAATCAGAAGCAAAAAGTATCTGAAAAATCAGAGCATACAATACAGTACATGGAAAAACATATAGCTACAATAGTAGGTAAAATAGTAGATAAAAAACCTAAAGAAATAAATAAATCATTAGCATTTAGGGATATGGGTATTGATTCTATAAGTGGCATTGAAATTATTAGAGATATTAATAGGGAATTAGGTATCTCAATGGATACAATCACGCTATATAATTACTCAACTATAACAAAACTAGTAGAACATATAGTAAAAAATTATCCCCAAATAAACATAAGAGATACAGATAATAATACTAAACTAATTAATACACAAGATAATATAATTCATAATGATGAAGATAGCTCATTAGATGAATTATTGTTCAAACTCTATAACCAGGAAGTATCTATTGATGATGTAACAGAGGTATGGGGGGACTAATTATGAGTCAGATAAATATACTAAGAAATGAAATTTTACAGCTTGTAAAGAAAAGAATAATTTCGCCAGAAGAAGGAAAACGACGTCTAAAAGAACTAAATAGTAATATTAGTAACATACAAGATACAGAAAAAATAACCTCAGTAAAACAAGAAGGAATAGCCATTATTGGAATATCAGGGCGTTTTCCGGGAGCTGATTATCTATGGGAATACTGGGATAATCTAAAAGAAGGTAAAGACCATGTAAAAGAAATCCATAATGAAAGATGGATTATGGATAATTATTATTGTGAGGATATTAAGAAAGCAGGCAAAACTTATAGTAAATTTAGTGGTTTACTCTCTAATATTTATAATTTTGATCCTTCATTTTTTAATATTACACCTAGAGAAAGTGAATTAATGGATCCACAACAAAGAATTGTTTTACAGGAATCATGGAAAGCAATTGTTAATGGTGGCTATACAACTCAAGAATTAGATGGTGCCAATTGTGGAGTTTTCATAGGTGTAAGACAAGGAGATTATGCAAATATAGTCAAACAAGAAAAACCAAATATTAATCCACAGTATCTTACAGGTGGTAGTGCGGCAATGATTCCATCAAGGATTGCTTACTACTTAAATCTCATGGGACCTAGTATAGCAATAGATACAGCTTGTTCATCTTCTATGATAGCAATATTACAAGCTTGTGATAGTATTTCTAATGGGAATTGTGAAATGGCATTAGCAGGAGGGGCATGTGTATATGCAACTCCAGAAATGCACATTTCCACAAGCAAAGGTGGAATGCTATCAAGAACTGGAAAATGTAGATCTTTTGATGATGATGCTGATGGATTTGTACTTAGTGAAGGTGCAGGTATTGTACTATTAAAATCTCTTGATAAAGCAATAGAAGATAAAGACTACATATATGGTGTAATTAAGGGATGGGGAGCTAATCAAGATGGTAAAACTAATGGAATTACCGCCCCAAGTTCTTCTGCACAATATGACTTAGAAACTAATGTATATAATAAGTATAATATTAACCCTGCCTCTATTAGCTATGTGGAAGCTCACGGTACGGGAACAAAGCTTGGTGATCCTATTGAATTAGAGGCATTAACTAAAGCATTTTCAACATATACTAAGGAAAAACAATACTGTGCAATAGGTTCTGTAAAATCCAATATTGGACATACTCTTGCAGCTTCTGGTGTTGCAAGTTTAATAAAAGTAATCCTTTGCATGCAGAATAAAGAATTAGTACCATCAATTCATGTAAACAAGGAAAATAGCCATATTGATTTTGCTAATAGTCCATTTTATGTTATTAATGAACATACTAATTGGAATCCTATAGAAGGTTATAAACGACGTGCAGCAATTAGTTCTTTTGGATTAAGTGGTACGAATGGTCATCTTGTTATAGAAGAATATAATAATAAGAAAGTAAATGTTAATGAAAACTCATTTTATATTTGCCCTATATCTGCAAAATCAAAAAAGGCATTAGATGAATCCATTAAGAGCTTTGCCTTATGGTTACAACATAATAAATCTAATGTGGATATTGAAGATATTGCATATACTATGGGAATATGCAGAGATCATTTCAAGTACCGTTGTTGCTTAATAGTAAAAGACATAGTGGAACTTGAGTATAAATTAGATGAATTAATGAAAGGACAACCTTCCCTATTAAGAGATACATCAAAAACTCCAAATATGCTAATAGAGCTTGCTCAATATTATGTAGCTGGTAATGATGCAGATTTTACTAATCTATATACATCAGGACAGAAAATACCTATTGAATCTGTTGGTTTTGATGAGAAGGTATATAAAGTAACTTCTAAAATGACAGAAAATAGAATAGAAAATATATCAACTCTATCTGACACTATATTCAAATTTACATTATATAAAAATGATTATTATATAAAAGATCATATTATTAATGGTGTACCTATTGTACCTGGTGTAGTGCAGCTAGATTTAGCAAAGATTGCAGGTAATCTTGGAATAGGAAATAATGTAACAGAAATTAAAGATGTGAAGTGGATATCACCAATTATATTAGAAGAATCTTCAATTGATATAGAAGTAGCACTTAATAAAACGGATACAGGAATTGCATTTACACTACGTTCTAAGTTAAATGAAGACTATCAGATTCATAGTAAAGGAATCATGAACTGTTCTGAAGAAGTAAAAGATACTAGAGTTAAAATTGAAGATATTAAAAATCGTCTAATAGAGAAGAAACAAAGTTTTGAAATATATAATCTATATAATCGTATGGGAATTAGTTATGGTGATAGTATGAAGACCATAGATATAATTGATTATAATGAGTATGAGGCGTTAGCTAAATTAACACTTAAAGCATCAGAAGAAGATGTAGTTATAGATCATACTATTAATCCTGCAATTATGGACGGTGTAATTCAATCGGTAATAGGATTTAGAGAAATATACGAATTAGAAGATAGAAGAACCTATGTACCGTCTTCTATAGGTACTATAGAAATATATAATAAATTACCTAATAAAGGTTATGTACATATTACAAAAAAACAAAATAATTTAGAGAGAAAAGTTTTTAATATAAATTTATTAGATCATAATGGAAAAGTTATTGTTCATATAGAAGATTATACTATTAGCCCTTTTAATAAAGGTCAAATATCTAATAACAAACAATATGATACTCTATACTTTGAACCTAGTTGGAAGCAACAAGAACTTCCTATAAATAACTCTCAACAAGATAAATGTCTTATAATTATTCAAGATAAACCATCTTATACAATGGATATACATAAGTATAATATGAAGGCTGTATACCATATTATATTTGGATATGGATATGGAAAAATAGCAGATAACATGTATATGATTAATCCAGAAAGACAAGAGGATTATCAAGAAGTTTTTGAAGAATTAAGAAAAAAAGATATTTCAATGGAAAATATTCTTTTTGCTAATCAGCAAGTTGAACAGATCGAAAATATAACTACTAATAATAGTCAATTACCTGTACAATTACTAGTTCTTATTAAAGCACTAACTAATATAAAAGGTAATACTAATATGAGATTACTCTATAATTATATTGTAGGGGAAGATATAACAAGACCTGAGTATGGTGCTATTGCTGGATTATTTAGAACAGTACATATTGAAAACCCTAATATACATTGTAAATTAATTGCTACTAATCAATCTATTGAGGATAATGAGCAAAAGCAAATATTACTTAATGAATTATTTTCTAATGTAGATGACGCTGTAGATATACATTATGACAAAAATAGTACAAGATGGATAAGAGTTTTTAAAGAATATTTAGCACATAAGGAAAATACATTACTTGTTAACAAAGGCGTATACATTATAACAGGTGGTACAGGAGGGCTTGGAATCATAATGGCGAATTATCTACTAAGTCATTATAACGCTCATGTCATCTTAGTAGGTCGTTCTTCTTATGAATCAATTGAACATAAAATACAACCCCTTAAACACATAGGAGGATATATTGATTATTATTCTTGTAATATATCAGTAGATGATGAAGTACAACGATTAAAACAATATGTTCTTAGTAAATACAATAAGGTAGATGGAATTATTCATAGTGCTGGAGTCATTAATGATCAGTTTATTATTAACAAAACTATAGATGATTTTCAGAAGGTGATACAACCCAAAAAATACGGTGTTCTTAATTTAGATAGTGTGTTTGCTGATGTAAATCTTACTTTTTTTGCAATGTTTTCTGCAATGGCATCGGTTATAGGTAATGTAGGACAAAGCGATTATGCATATGCAAATAACTTCATTGATTTGTTTTCAATAAAAAGAAACACATTAGTAAAAGAGGGCAAACGAAAAGGCAAAACTATTTCTATTAATTGGCCATTATGGGATTCAAAAGGAATGACAGTAGATTCTAATACAGAAACAATGTTGTATAAAAAATATGGTATGAAGAAACTAACTGGAGAAATAGGTGTAGAAGCTTTTGAAAAAGTGCTAAGTAGTAATAGAGACCAATTAGCAGTAATATATGGTAACGTTAGAAATATTAGAAATTATTTTACAGAATATAATAGAGCAGATCAATTACCAATTGCATCTACAAACTATATACAAGAAAATGTTCATATAGTAGAAGAAACTAACGTCATAACTAAAGCAAGTGAGCAAGACCTACGAGACTATATAATAGAATATTTAAAAGATATTTTCTCAGATGTTATTAAGTTAGATAAAGATCTAATAGGAGAAAACAAGACTTTTGAAGAATTAGGCATTGATTCATTAATTATTGTAAATATCAATTGGGCATTAGAAGAAACATTCGGTAATATTAGTAAAACTTTATTATTTGAATATAAAACTATTGGTGAGTTATCAACTTACTTCATGAATAATTACAAACATATATTACAGAATAATTTTGAAAATACACAACCTATAAAGGAAAAGAAACAAATAAGAGTTGAAAAGAAGGGGTGCAATAATAAAATAGTACAACCTAGTATAGATAAAAAAATACATAACATAGAAGAAGTGATAAGAAGCAATAATGAAGATATTGCTATTATTGGTTTAAGTGGAAAATATCCTATGGCAGAAGATGTTGATACTTTTTTTGATAATCTATCAAGTGGAAAAGATTGTATTGAAGAAATACCTTCTAACCGTTGGAAAATTGAAGAATTTTATAATGAAGACAAAGAGGCTTTGGGAAGTAGTTATAGTAAATGGGGAGGATTTATAGACGGAGTAGATTTATTTGATCCTCTATTTTTTAACATAGCTCCAAAAGAAGCTGAGCTTATGGATCCACAGGAGCGTCTGTTTTTAATTGAAAGTTATAAAGCAATTCAAGATGCAGGATATAATAGAGAATCGTTAACTGATTACAAAGTAGGTGTATATGCATCAGCTATGTATAGCCATTATCAACTATTAGGACTAGATAAACAATATAAAGGTAGTACACAAGCTATTAATACATCATTCTCATCAATAGCTAATCGTGTTTCTTATTACTATGATTTTAGAGGTCCTAGCATGACTATTGATACAATGTGTTCTTCTGCACTTACATCTATACACCTTGCATGTGATAGTATACGAAATGGATCATGTGAGATGGCATTAGCAGGAGCTGTTAATCTAAGCCTTCACCCTAATAAATATCTTGTTCTAAGTCAAGGTAAGTTCATGTCTACTCATGGTAAATGTAAAAGCTTTGGTGAGGGAGGAGATGGCTATGTACCGGGAGAAGGAGTTGGGGTAGTTATCCTCAAATCACACAGAAAAGCCATACAAGACAAAGATCAAATATATGGAGTGATTAAAGGTTCAGGGCTTAATCATGGAGGTAGAACCAATGGCTATAGTGTTCCAAATCCTAATGAACAAGGGCAGCTTATTAAAGAGGTATTAGAAAAAAATCAGATACCTAAAGAATCTATAACATATATTGAAACTCATGGAACAGGTACATCACTTGGTGATCCTATAGAAATATCTGGGCTTGAAAAAGCATTTGGTACATCTAATAATGGTACGAAAACTTGTGCTTTAGGTTCAGTGAAATCTAATATTGGTCACTTAGAAGCGGCGGCAGGAATGGCAAGTGTTACGAAAGTGCTTATGCAAATGAAACATAAGAAATTAGTACCTTCCCTGCATTCAACTACATTAAATCCTAATATTAATTTGGATAATCTTCCATTCTATGTCCAACAAAAATATTCAGATTGGAATAAGCTTGTTAATGAACATAGTAAAGAAGAAAAATTTTATCCAAGACGTGCAGGCATAAGTGCTTTTGGAGCTGGTGGTTCTAATGGACACCTTATAATAGAAGAGGCTCCTAATAGGACAAAATTACCAAAACCAAATCAACAGCTTATTATACTATCAGGTAAAACAGAAGATAAGTTAAAGGCTTATGCAAAGACATTATTTGACTACTTTAATAAAGATATAGAAAGTGCAACAGACTTAACATACAACATGGAACATATTGAAAATAACTTAATAGCATATTTCCAAGAAAGATTTCAACATGATGTTCATAAGGTCACTACATTAGATAATATTAATGATTTTGGAATGGATACAGTAGATTTATCTATTATAGGTGAAAAAATTAATAGTCAATATTATATACCTATGGATGTTGAAACAATTATTCAACATAAAACAATTGAAGATATGGCTAAGTATATTTCTATACAATGTAATAAAACAAGCAAATGTAAAATGTCTGAAAAATTATTATTAGAAGATGTGGCTTATACGTTACAAAGAGGGCGAGAAGCTTATCCTTATCGTATGGCATTGATTGTATCTAACATGAATGAATTAGTTGAAAAACTTTCAAAATATACATCTTCAGAAGATACAAGTGCAATATACTTAGGAAAGCAAGATAATATATTAGAAGATATTAATGTAGATGATCTTCCACATTATATTGATAACAAAGACTTACATGCTTTAGGAACATTATGGACAAGTGGGAAAAATATTGACTTTAAATTATTATATCAAGATGAAGAAGCAACTTGTATTTCTTTACCAAGCTATCCTTTATCACTAAAACGTTATTGGATTAATAGTTTTGAAGAAAAGAATTCTATAATAACAAAATCAGAAATTAAAGTAGCACAAAAAAATAGTAATATAAAAAAATTAAGAACGGAATCGAATATTATGGAAAATAAAGGTGCATTACATTATACAGGAGATGAAGTATCTCTTAAGATTATTGAGAATAATATTGCTATAGTAACATTACAAGATAAGGAAGGTAAAAACACTTTTTCAGAGCAAGTGATTAATGGTTTAATTGCTAAGTTTCAAGAGATACAAAATAATAAAGAAATAAAAGCAGTTATTGTAACTGGAGATGAGCATATATTCTGTATGGGAGGTACGAAACAGCAACTCATTAATATATCTAACAGACAGTCTAAATTCAGTGATGCTCCTTTCCTATATAAAGGTCTTCTTCAGACTAATGTTCCTGTTATTGCAGCAATGCAAGGACATGCATCTGGTGGAGGTATGCTATTTGGATTATATGCAGATATTGTTATTATGGCAGAAGAAGCTGTATACAGTGCTGTATTTACCAAATATGGATTTACACCGGGAATGGGAGGAACTTATATACTTAAAGAGAAGTTTGGAGAAAATATTGCTACCGAAATGATGTTTACAGCAAAGACATATACAGGAGAAGAACTTCAAAAAAGAGGGGCATCAGTTATAATGCGCAAACAAAATGATGTATTAAAAGAAGCTCTTTCAATAGCAAGACTTCTAGCAGATAAGCCAAGGAAAACACTTAAGGCTCTGAAAAAAGAATTAGCAAGTAGAAAATTAGCGGTACTAGATGAATATATTGATATTGAAGAAGCCATGCATCTTGAGACATTTAGTCAAGACATGGTTCAAGATAGAATTAAACATTACTATAGAGCAAAAGAAGAACAACCAAGTAATGTGCAGGAAATAGCTGCTAGTCAAGAAATAAAAACACATAAATTAAAATCCACGCAGCAGGTAGCAACACAAAAAATACCAAGTAATATAGAATCTGTTAAACATAATAATATATCACCTATCCAGTTAGATAAGATTAAAAAGAGATTAGGTGAAATTGTTTGTAAAACGCTCCATCTTGATGAAGGAGATATTAATTTTGAACTAAGCTTTAGAGAAATAGGCGTAGATTCTATTAGTAGTGTGGAAATTGTAAGAGATGTAAATAAGGATTTTGACATTCATCTTGATGCAGTTATTATTTACGATTATCCTACAATATATGATTTTGCAGTGTATATCAAAGAAAGTATGGAACAAAAAGAGTTACCACACAGTGAACAATCATCCAAAATAGGACAATCCAATGCTGTTAAATGGGGTATGAAAAAAAATAAAGAAAAAGCTAGAAAGCCAATAGAAAAACACAAAGCTAATAATCTAAAAATTAGTCAAAAAGATATTATAAATAAAATTAAGTTAATTACTCAAAATACTTTACATATTGAAAAAGAAGATATAACAGATAATATGAGTTTTAAAGATATGGGAGTAGATTCAATTACTAGTGTAGAACTTATTAGAGATATTAATAAAGCCTATTCATTACAGATGGATGCTATTATGACTTATGATTATCCAAATATTAACCTATTATCTTCTTATGTCTATGAACAATTACAATATGCAGAAAGTATAGTAGAAGATAATAAAATTGATGATATACCACAAACTCCTATAGAAGACATACAAGAGAGTCATATTAACAAGACTCAAGATCCTAATACCCAAACTAATAGAAAGTTATCATTAAAAAGTCCAAAAAAGTCTTATAGAGGAATAATTGAAGAAAGTTATATTACTGATTATTCCTCATTACATAAGGAAGAATCTAGTAAATCAGTAAAAGAGATTATTAAAGATAATAAGGATAATAAACATAACAAAACTATTGAAGAAACTTCTTCAAGATTATCGGATATTGCCATTGTTGGGATTGCAGGTAAATTTCCCGGAGCTAATAATGTCAATGAATTTTGGGAGAATTTAAAAAATGGTGTAGATAGTGTAACGAAAATTCCATCTAATAGGTGGGATTATAAAGCTTATTTTGATAGTAATCCTCGTACTCCAAATAAAAGCTATTCAACAGTAGGTGGTTTTTTAGATGATTATGACCAGTTTGATCCTTTGTTTTTTAATATATCACCACTAGAAGCTGAGGCGATGGATCCACAACAGAGATTATTTTTACAAGTGGCTTGGCAAGGACTTGAAGATGCAGGATATACAATAGAATCTCTATCAGGAAGTAAGTGTGGTGTTTTTGTAGGAGCAGCTCAAAGTGATTATAGTGAATACTTAAAAAATACTGAAGCAGAGAATTCTGCGGAGGCTTTTACAGGATTATCCCCTGCCGTTTTATCAGCTAGAATGTCATATATTCTTAATCTAAAAGGGCCTTGTATATCTATAGATACAGCATGCTCATCTTCACTTGTAGCTATGCATCAAGGATGCAGAAGTTTGCAATACGGTGAAAGTAACTTGGCTATAGCAGGAGGTGTTAGGTTAATGTTTACACCTGAGATGCATATTCAGACCAGTAAGATGGAAATGCTTTCAAAAAGTGGTGTAGTAAAAACATTTGACAATGACGCAGATGGAACTAACTTAAGTGAAGGTGTGGCAGTAGTTATACTAAAAAGATTAGATGAAGCTATGAAAGATAATGATTATATATATGGCGTTATTAAAGGTTCAGGAGTTAATCAAGATGGAAAAACAAATGGTATTACTGCACCTAGTGCTAAGTCCCAGACATCTCTTGAGATAGAAGTATATGAAAAAGCAGGAATAAATCCACAAGATATTAGTTATGTAGAAGCTCATGGAACAGGTACAAAACTAGGAGATCCAATTGAAGTTAAAGCATTAAAAAATGCTTTTTCCAAATATACAGATAAAAAACAATTCTGTGCCATTGGTTCTGTGAAAACTAATATTGGACACGCAACTATGGCAGCAGGTGTTATTAGTGTAATAAAAGTATTACTTTCTATGAAAAACAAACAAATACCACCATCATTACACTTTGATAAAGAAAACGAACATATTGGATTTAAAGATACACCATTTTTTGTTAATAATAAGTTGCGTTCGTGGGAAGTAGAAGAAGGTAACAAGCGATTAGCAGCAGTTAGTGCTTTTGGATTCAGTGGAACTAACTGTCACCTTGTAATTGAAGAACCACCAAATTGGTTATAATAGGAGCGTTTAATATGAAAAAATTAGTTCTAGATAAAAGTTATAATACCAAAAAAGATAGAATACAAGACAATACCACCTCATATTTGGTGGTATTGTCTGCAAAAACTAAAGAAAGCTTATTACATAAAATATATGATTTACATAAATGGTTAACGAAAGAAGGTAATGATTTCCCATTAGGACATATATCATATACCTTACTTGTGGCAAGAAATCACTATGCTTGCCGTTATGCTGTTGTAATTAATGAAAAAAAATCGTTAATACAAATACTAGATAAATGTTTTCGTGAAAAAGATTTGCATACTAATATTTCAGAAAGTGGTAATAAGGGTAAGCAATGTAGTGAAGAACATATAGATAATATATTAAATACTACAGTAGAAGAAAGATTTTCCCAACAAAATATGGCTACATTGGCAGCACATTATCTCAGTGGAGGCAGTGTATTATGGAAAGAACTATTTCAGAATAGTTCTTGTCGGAAAATACCTATGCCAACATATCACTTTGTTAACGATAGCTATTGGGTAGAAGCATCTAAACAAGAAGATGAACAGTTAGATTGTATAAAAAAACAAAAAGTAATAGATGTAATGCATCCTCTAGTAGATTATAATACTTCTAATTTACATGAAGTATCTTTTGAGAAGAAGCTAATTCCTACAGAGTTTTTTATGGAGCATCACCAAGTAGGTAAAGAGCTAATACTACCTGGTGTAGCATATTTGGAAATGGCACGATATTGTTCAGAAGCATTATCACCTAACAAAAAAGTAGTAAAACTTACGGATATTAGATGGCATCACTCAATATCTTTGAAGGAAAAAGATGAGAATAAGACAGTAAAAATCCAATTTCAGACAACAACTGATGATAATAATAAATTATATTATCAAGTTGTTAGCGAAGATGAACTATTAGAAGACAATAGAATTCATGGAATAGGTAATATCTATATGGATTCTAATTATGAAAGTAATACAAATATAATACCAATAGAAGAAGTAAAATCAAGATGTGAGTCTCATATGTCAAAACAAGAGTGTTATACTCAGTTTCATCAACGGGGCTTACATTTAGGAGAAAGCTTCCAATCAATTAAATCATTATATGTGGGGCATAATGAAGGTATTGGATCATTAGTTCTTCCATCAATACGCGAAGAAGATTTTACAGATTATTTATTACATCCTACTTTGATGGATGGTGCATTAGAAACAGTAATTGGAATTGTTAATGCAAATACCCAAGATAAAAATGCCACAACATTACCTTATAAAATAGAAGAAGTTACAATCTATAATCCTCTTAATACCAATTGTTATGCTTATTCTAGATTATCAAAAGAGTATAATAATGAAGATGATGAGGCATTTGATGTAGACATATTAGATGAACAAGGACATATTCTTGTAAGTATCAAAGGATTTACATTAAAGAGGTTATCAAGTAATTACAGAGAAGATATAGAAAGTAAATGTTATACATATATACCTTATTGGGAGAAGAAAGAAATCAAAGAAAGCACATCTACAAAAGAAACTATTATATTAGTTAATGCTAATGAAGAAGTGGAAAATATACTTAGAACTTCACATGAGGTAGTTACAGTTAATCTATCAGATTTGTATAAGGAGAAAGGAAATAATCATTACACAGTTAATAAGTATAATTCTGATGATTATATAAAAGTTATAGAAAATATTACTAATAAGCAAATAATACCAACCACAATTATGTGGTTTGATTCCATAAATTCTATGAGTAAAGAAATTGCTATAGATAATTTATATCCTGTATATCATTTAACTAAAGGGCTTATTAACCTTAATATAAGTAAAAATATGAAATTATTATATATGTATCGTAGTAATGAAATAGAAGCTAAACATGCTGCTATTAGTGCTTTTCTTAAATCTGTTAAACAGGAACAACCTACAATAAAAGCAAAAGTAGTACGTGTTGATAATGATACTACTATTAAGAAAGTTATCACAGATGAGTTACTTGAAGAAACATATAGTAGGGAAGAGGTATCTTATGAAAAAGATCAACGTTCAATACGAATATTAAAAGAAGTAGAATTAGATGATACTCCTTCTAAACCATGTTATAAAGAGGGTGGAGTATACCTAATTACAGGTGGCTTAGGTGGTATTGGGTTAAAACTTGCCAAGTATATTACAGAAAAAGCTAAATGTAATATTATACTTACAGGAAGATCCGCATTAGATAAACATAAACAAAGGGATATTAATAATCTGTTAGAAAGCGGATGTAAAGTAGAGTATATAAGAAGCGATATTACTGATAAAGAACAAGTAGAGAAGCTTATTAATTATACAAAAAAACAATATGGAAAAATAAACGGAGTTTTTCATGTAGCAGGATTAACTAGTGATAAACTTCTTAGAGAAAAGACTATAGATGAGGCTATGACAGTTATTAATCCAAAAGTTATTGGAACTGTCAATTTAGATAAGGCACTTACAAATGAAGATGTTGAATACATGGTAATGTTTTCATCCGTTGCTTCAGTTGGTGGTAATATAGCTCAATGTGATTACGCTTATGGTAATGCTTTTATGGATTATTATAGACAAAATAGAGAGTATATGAATGTAATTAACTGGTCATTATGGGAAGACGGTGGCATGACATTAGATGACTCCACTATGAAATTATATAAAGAGGTAAAAGGATTAAAGCCGTTAAGTACCCAACCAGCACTAGAAGTAATGGATAAAATTATTAAGAGCACATATAACCAAGTTGTTGTTATAGATGGACAGAAAGATAAAATCGAGAAAGCTCTAGGAAAAAATAAAAACGAAAAAACACTTACTGATTCATCGTCTGTTAATGCTACTGAAATGAGAGAATACGTTTTTTTGAAATTGAAGAAAATGATACACAATATGTTAAAGGTAAAAGAAAATCATATTAAGATTGATGATGATTTTTCTAAGTTTGGATTTAATTCTATTACCTTTACTCAATATGCTAATGAGATAAATGATGCTTTTAAAGTAGCAATAACTCCAGCTATATTTTTTGAATACACTATGATAGATAGCTTTACTGATTATATTATGGACAAATATGCTAAGGAAGTAGAAGAATCATATTCAAATAGTTCATCTACAGTAATTAAGAAAAGCGCTAATGAAAAAGTTATTAAACGTCCTATTAGAAACATGAAGAAAATCAACATACAAGATAATAAGTCAATTAAGGTAGAAGATAATAAGGTAACTAATAAAGAAACAGAATTTGCTGTTATTGGTATGGATGGTATGATGCCTATGAGTGAGAATTTAGATGAATTCTTCGAGCATCTAGTTTCAGAAGATGATCTGATTTCTGAAATACCTCAAGAACGTTGGGACTATAAAGAATATTACAGTGAGACAGGTCATGAACCTAATAAGACCTTTGCAAAATGGGGCGGCTTCATGAAAGAAATAGATAAATTTGACAGTGGATTCTTTTCTATTTCTCCAAGAGAAGCAGAGCTTATGGATCCACAACAACGACTTTTCCTTCAATCTGTATGGAAAACTATTGAAGATGCAGGGTACAATCCAAGAAGCTTAGCAGGAAGTAAAACAGGTCTATTCGTAGGAGTATCTACTATTGACTATTATGACATGATGAAAGAAAAAGGAGTACCACTTGATGCCCAGTTATCAACAGGTGTATCCCATTGTTTATTAGCTAATCGAATATCTTATCTTCTTGATTTACATGGGCCAAGTGAACCTGTTGATACTGCATGTTCAAGCTCTCTTATTGCTATTCACAGAGCAATTTCATCTATTATGTCAGGTGATTGTGAATTAGCTATAGCAGGTGGAGTTAATATACTAGCTAGTCCTATGTTGTTTATTACTTTTGGTAAAGCAGGTATGTTAAGTAAAGATGGAAGATGTAAAGCGTTTGATAAATCAGCTAATGGATATGTAAGAGGTGAAGGAGTAGGGTCAATACTTATTAAACCATTAAGTAAAGCAGAAGCTGATGGAGATCATATATATGGAGTTATTAAATCTACAGCAATTAATCATGGAGGGAAAGTTAATTCAATTACTTCACCTAATCCAAATGCTCAGAAAGAACTCCTAAAAACAGCTTATGAGAAAGCAAATATTAATCCTGCTACAGTATCATATATTGAAGCTCATGGAACAGGTACAAGTCTTGGAGATCCTATTGAAATTAATGCCCTAAATAGTGCATTTACCAATATGATTAAACAGTATGATGATGATATAGATAACACTAACTACATTGGAATTGGGACAGTAAAGACTAATATTGGGCATTTGGAGACAGCAGCAGGAATAGCAGGTGTGTTAAAAGTATTATTAAGCTTCAAACATAAGAAAATACCGGGTAATGTTCATTTGAAAGAGGTTAATCCATATATTAACCTAGAGGACTCACCTTTCTATTTAGTTAAAAGAACACAACACTGGGAGGCAATTAAAGATAAACACGGTAACAAATACCCAAGAAGAGCAGGAATAAGCTCTTTTGGATTTGGTGGTGCTAATGCTCACGTTGTATTAGAGGAATACAATCCACCTAATGATATCTCAACACCTATAACACAGAATAAAGAACAACTTATTGTATTATCTGCTAGAAACGAAGATAGATTAAAAGAATACACAAAATTACTTCTTGCCTATCTTCAAAAGACATCTAGACATGAGCATTATTTAACGTTATTACATGATGATATATTAAATATTCTTGCACAATCACTACAGATTGAAAAGGAATATATTGGACAGGAAGAATTACAAGAGTATGGTATGGATGCTATTAGCTATAATGATTTTGTTAGAAAAATATCAAGCCAGTATAATATAGAATTTAATAATATTACAATGGAAGAACACAATACAGTTAATAAAATCTTAAAATTATTAGAAAGTGAACATATCAATAAAATTAGAGAATATTATAAATCAAATAATAATCTGGATATTTCACTTGATGATATAGCTTATACATTACAAGTAGGTCGTGATGCTATGGATTATAGACTAGCATGTGTTTCAACATCAATAGAACAGCTAATCAATGGGTTGACAGGATATCTTGATGATAAGCCTATTGCAGGAGTTTGCGTTGGCTCAAGTAAAAGGACAGATAGGGAAAAAGGAAATATAAGTGAAGAAGAAAGCATTATAAGAATTGCAGAAAAATGGGTAAAAGGAACAGATTATGATTGGGAAGATGCATTTAGTGGACAAAAGTGTCTAAGAATTTCCTTACCTACTTATCCTTTCCTACGAAAAAGACATTGGTTTGATAAGCTTATATCAAATACAACGCCTTCACATAAAGATTATAAGATAACATCATCTTTAGAAACAAAGTCATTGAATAAACATAAAATAGAACACAAAACAGAAGATAAAAAAATTGATAAAACAATAGATAAAGCTACTACAATAGAGCCATATACTTATAAGAAAGTCTATAATACTTATAATACAAAAGACAATCCTTATACAGGTAATGAAGTTACTCTAGAAATTATACATAACCATATTGCATTAGTTATTATGGAAGATAAAGAGAACAAAAATATGTTTTCAGAAAGCCTAATTCAAGGGTTAGAATTTACCTTTGATAAAATTCATCAAAATAAAGATATTAAAGTAGTTGTCGTTACAGGTTATGATAATGTATTTAGTATGGGTGGAACTCAACACCAGCTAAACGCAATTGCAGACGAGAAAAATCAATTTACAGATATACCTTTCTTATTTAGAGGCTTTTTAGAATCTGAAATCCCTGTTATTTCAGCTATGCAAGGTCATGCAAGTGGAGGGGGTATGCTATTTGGTTTATATGCTGATATGGTGGTAATGTCTAATGAAAGTATATACACGGCTTCTTTTATGAAATATGGATTTACTCCAGGTATGGGAGCAACATATATATTAAAAGAAAAGTTAGGTGCAAACGTAGCAACAGAGATGATGTATACTGCCAAGTATTATAAAGGAGAAGATCTGAAAAATAAAGGAGCTTCAGTTATTTTTAGAGACCGAAAAGACGTATTAAATGAAGCACTAAGCATTGCAAAGCAATTAATTGATAAGCCTAGAAATACACTAAAAGTATTAAAAGAAGAATTAAGTAGACGAGCGATAGATCAGTTAACTCATGTATTAGATAGTGAAGTAATTATGCATAATAAAACATTTACAGATAATGAAGTAAAAAAACGTATCTATGCTCAATTTAATCAAGGAAAACAAAAAACAAAGTATAATACTCTTCAACATATTATAGATGGGGTGGCTAGAGGCGAGTTAACGCCAGAAAAAGCACAAGACTTACGCAAACAATTATAGCGTATTCCTTACAAATGTCATGAATAACAATGGAGGGATGAATAGTGTATCAAGAAATACAGATTTTTGACATGTTAGCAAAACAAGAAATAACTAAAGAAGAAGCAGAAAAGTTATTAAGTCAAGTGAAAAAAAATGCAATTCATGTTAATGAAACTGCAACAATAGAGAAAGCAAGTACAACACAAGATAATGAAATAACAGATACAGTAATAAATCAACTAAGGAGTATTATTAGTGACATTACCCATGTGGAAATAGAAGAATTAAAAGATGATGTGAGTCTTAGAAGTATTGGTATAGATTCTATTAATGGTGTAGAGATTGTTAGAGATATTAATACTACATTCAATATTCAAGCAGATGCATCTATTATATATGACTATGAGAACTTATATTCCCTTGCAGAATATATAAGAGAACAATCACAGGTTGATTTAGTACCTAAACATCTAAAAGTAGAAGAGAAAACTATTTCTTCTATGGAATTAATTAAATCAACAGATTCTATTAAATCAACTGAATCTATTGATTCAACAGATGATATAACAGAATCTCTAATTACAATTGTAGAAGATATTTTACATTTATCAAGAGAAGATATTGAAAAAGAATCTTATCTTAGAGACTTAGGGATAGACTCAATTAATGGCGTAGAAATTGTTAGGGAAATAAATGAAGCATATGATATTAATTTAGATACAGTAAATTTATATAATCATGAGAGAATATGTGATTTGTCTAATTATATATCCAAGGAAGTACATGGGCAAGAAGTATATAATAGAAGAGATAATAAGATTGAAAAAAGTAATACCAAAACAGCTAGTATTAAAAAAGCAGAGGAAAATAAATTAGCTGAAGAAAAAACTATTTCCTCCTCATATAAAAAACAATTAGATACTATGAGAAAACCTAGAAAAATGAATCTTGTAACTCCATCTACTAAACATCATGAGAAAAAAGTAACTCTAAGTAATAGAAAAACTGAAATAAAGATGGAAAAAAATATTACACAAAATAATATAAAACAAGATAAAATACAAGAGAATATTAATGAGAATAAATTAGATGGACAAGATATTGCTATTATTGGTATATCTAGTTATTTCCCGGGAGCAGAAGATGTTCATGCTCTTTGGGAAAATCTTAAAAATAATAAAAGCACAACATCAATTGTCCCTTCAGATAGATGGTCATGGGAAGATTATTATGATGAAAACTCTCAAGAAATCAATAAAACATATAGTAAACACGGAGGTTTCCTTACAGATGTAGATATATTTGATTCGCTGTTTTTCAGCATATCTCCAACAGAAGCAGGTTATATGGATCCTCAACATAGATTGTTTTTACAAGAAGCCTATAAAGCAGTTGAAGATGCAGGATATCATAGAGAAGCTCTTACAGGGAAAAAATGTGGGGTATATGTAGGTGCAGCTCATGGAGATTATAACAATGTTCTAAAAGATTATGGACTAGATAATAACCTCTATTCATTTAATGGATTAAATGTATTTTCACTGTCAGGTTATATATCATATAATCTTAATCTTACAGGACCTAATATGACAATTGATACAGCATGCTCATCTTCATTAGTAGCGGTACATCAAGCTTGTCAAAGTATTAGAAGCGGAGAAAGTGATATGGCAATAGCTGGTGGAATTAGATTAATTCTTAAACCAGATTTACATATTAGAACAAGCAATCTTGATATGTTATCTAGAAAAGGAGTATCAAGACCTCTTGACAAGGAAGCAGATGGTATTGTTCTTAGTGAAGGTGTATCTGTTATAGTAATGAAGAAACTAGATCAAGCTATAGAAGAAAGAGATCATATATATGCTATTATAAAAGGCTCAGGAGTTAATCACAATGGTACGTCTAAGTCTATTGCCGCACTTGATGAAGTAGCTCAGAAAAACCTTGTATCTAGTGTGTATAGTACATTTGGTATTAATCCAAAAGATATCTCATACCTAGAAGTTAATGCAACAGGTTCAAGAGAAGGAGATGCAGGAGAAATATCGGCTCTTACAGACGTATTCAAGAAATATACTGATAAAAAACAATACTGTCCAATAGGTACATTAAAATCAAATATTGGTCATACTACTATGGCAAGTGGCGTTGGAGGACTTATTAAAATTATTATGTCTCTACAAAATGGGGAAATCCCTGCAATGGCAAATTTTCATGATCCAAACGAACTTATTGATTGGGTGAATACTCCATTTTATGTAAATAAAGAGAATATTTCCTGGGAAAAGGTGCAAGATAAAAATAGATTAGCTGCTATTAGTTGTTTCGGAGCAGGAGGAACTAACTGTCATATAGTAGTAGAGGAAGCAACGGACTATAATAATCATTCTATGTCTACAGCTCCTTATCATTTGGTAGTTATTTCAGCCAAGAAAAAAGAAAGTCTACAACAGAAAATATTAGATATGAGAAGTTGGTTAATTAATCAAGGGAAAAACTACTCTATTGAAGATATATCATTCACTTCATTATTAGGTAGAGAACAATATTCCCATAGATTTATGTGTATTGTAAAAGACTATGAAGATTTATTAGAACAGTTAAGTGTTATAGATATAAATGTATTAGATACTGTAAAAGGTTACAGTGTAGTTAATAAATCAGTAAAAGGAAATATACATATTAATACTAATATAGTAGAAGAAGGTAATAGATTATTACACACTTTAGTAGACTCACAGAGTAAAGAAACTTATTATAATATTTTACTAAGAGTTTCGCAGATGTATTTAGAAGGTCAGTCATTACAATGGCAAATAATATATAACAAAAGTAGTGCAAAAAGAATACCTATGCCAACTTATCCTTTTGCAAAGAAACATCATTGGATAGAGGCACAGCCAAAAGAAAAAGCACCTGTTCAATTATTACATCCACTAATACATAGAAATAATTGCAAACTTAATGATTATAAATATATAACTACTTTTTCAAAATATGACTTTATATTAGAAGATCATCAAATAGATAATAAAAAGATTTTACCGGGAATGGTATATCTTGAAATGGCAAGTACAGCAGCTAGATTATTAACAGATAATGATACAGTTATGATTAGAGATTGTCATTTTGCTAAACCTTGTGTTGTGACAGATGAAAAAGATGTTATTACAAGCTTCTATGAAGAAGATGATTACTTAGAATATAGTATCTATTCATTAGAAGATGGTAAAAAGGTAATTCACTCAAGAGGTACTATTGATTGTAGTATTAATAAAGAAGACTTAACATCAACTCATATATCTGTACAAGATATTATAAATAATTGTCCTAAAGTCATAGACGGTAATAAATATTATAAAACCTATGAAAAAAGAGGTCTTTATTTAGGAGAATCTTTTAATGCAATTAAGAAAATATATATGAACGATAATGAAGTTATAAGTAAAGTACAGCTTCCTAGTATTCAAGAAAATAGCTATGAAGACTATGATTTACATCCATCATTATTAGATAGTGCTGTTGAGACTATAATAGGTTCTATTGATGGGTACAAAAATGATAATGGAACATATGTACCTTATGACGTTGAAGCTTTAATTATAATGTCTAAGTTACCTAGAAACTTCTATGTATACGGAATTAGAATAAATGGTTTAGAAGATTTAATATATGATATCTACTTAGTTAATGATAAAGGTGAAACAATTGTGTTATTACAACATGTTACATTCATTAAAGTAGAAAATGAGAAAGAAAAAACTATAGATAAACATAATAGTAATAAAGTTATTGATGTATTATTACAGCTACAAAATAGTGAAATCGAAGTTGCTGATGCAATACAAGCGATGGAGGGTGTATTAAATGGATGATAAAAGAGCTTCAATGGACATAATTCTCAATATGGTGAAAGATAAAAAAATCACTGCTGATGAAGGATATAAGCTAATTAATACAGTCACATCTGTGAATAGACAAAAGAAACAGGAAGCTTTACCTAATACAGATATGAAAGAAATAGAAGAAAAGACTACAATTTATCTGAAAGAAACTATATCTAAATGTACTAAAATTCCTGTTCATCAAATAGTCACAACAGATCCATTTGAAAATATAGGAATTGATTCTGTTATGATAAAAGCCCTTAATAAAGCACTAGAAACAGATTTTCCAGACCTTTCAAAAACAGTTTTTTTTGAAAATCAAACTCTTCAAGAATTAGTTAATTACTTTCTATTACACCATAGAAATCAATTGATACATGTTCTTTGTTTAGAGAAAGAGGAAAATACAATAAAATCAATAAGTACAGATATAGTAGTTGAGAACAAAGAAAAAATTGAAAATAAGAAAGAAAGAATTAATATATCACCGAGAAAAAAGAAGCATATAGATGATATAGCTATAGTAGGGATTAGTGGTCGTTTCCCAAAAGCTTCAGATAAACAAGAATATTGGAATAACCTAGTAAATGGCATAGATTGTATAGAAGAGATACCAGATAGTAGATTTGATTATAATAAATACTATCATAAAGAAAAAGGTCAGAAAGGAAAAATATATAGTAAGTGGGGAGGATTTATAGAGGATGTTGATAGATTTGATCCTCTATTTTTTAACATTTCTCCAAAAGAAGCTTCTTTTATTGATCCTCAAGAACGTATTTTTTTACAAACTGCATGGGAAGCTGTTGAAGATGCAGGCTATACAAGAGAATCTTTACAAGAATCTAAAGTGGGAGTTTTTGCTTCTGCTATGTATGGTCATTACGAATTATTTGGAGTAGAAGAAACTATGAAAGGAAATACTTGTGCTACTTCATCACTTTTTTCTTCTATACCTAATCGTGTATCATATTTACTTAATTTACATGGACCTAGCGTAGCTATAGAATCAGCTTGTTCATCATCTCTTGAAGCAGTACGACTTGCATCTAATAGCATTAAAAATGGCGAATGTGATATGGCTATTGTTGGAGGAGTAAACCTTTCACTTCATCCAAATAAGTATATATTATTATGCCAAACTAATTATTTATCTACAGATGGTAGATGCCGTACTTTTGGAGATGGTGGAGATGGCTATGTACCATCTGAAGGTTGTGGAGTAATTGTACTTAGAGCAGTTAGAGAAGCAAGAAAAAACAAAGATCATATATATGCTGTTATTAAAGGAGGAGAAACTAATCATGGCGGTAAAACAAATGGTTTTTCAGTACCTAATCCAAAAGCTCAAGAACAATTAATAAAAGATACACATCTATCAACACAAATTGACCCGAAAACTATAAGTTATGTTGAAGCTCATGGTACAGGAACTATATTAGGGGATCCAATAGAAATAACAGGATTAACTAATGCATATAGTAATTTTACACAAGATACAGGTTTTTGTTCTATTGGTTCAGTAAAATCTAATATTGGTCACTGTGAGGCTGCGGCAGGTATTGCAGGAGTTATTAAGCTTTCATTAATGCTACAACATAAAAAATTAGTTCCATCCCTTCATTCAAATGTATTAAATCCTAATATAGATTTTGAAAAGACACCTTTTGTAGTACAACAAGTATATGAAGATTGGAAAAAACCTATTATAAATGAAGATGGTAGAAAAGTATTTGTTAATAGGAGAGGAAGTATTAGTGCTTTTGGAGCAGGTGGAACTAATGTTCACCTTATTCTTGAAGAATATGATAAAGCTTATATAACAGATTATATGTTTGATAAATCAAGAATTCTAGTTTTATCAGCCAAAACAAAAAAAGCACTAAAAGACTACGCTAATAAAATTATAGAATTTGCAGATGAGAATACAATTAACATGGATACAAAAGAAATCAGTAAGTTATTTGCAAATATAACATACACATTGCAAGTAGGTAGAGAAACTATGCCCTATCGTATTGCTTTTATAGCACAGAGCATAGAAGATATAACTTATAAATTAAGAGATTTCATACAAGGAAATAATGAAAATATATATACAAATCACGTGCGTACAGATATTTTGGAAGAAGTATCATATAAAGATAGTTTAGAAGATATAGCAAGAAAATGGACAGAAGGGTATATAGTTGACTGGACTAAACTATATCAAGATGAATCGCCTATTAAAATAAGTCTTCCAACATATCCATATCAGCTAGAAAGATGTTGGCTTAGTGTTAATTCTGATAATCAATTATTAGAAGAAAAAGTTACTACGAGTAATACTATTTGCCAAGATAATAAACAAAATATAAAAGATAGCCAAGAGTGGGGTGACATGGAGAAGTATTTACGAAACCTTCTAGGGGAAGAGTTCGGTATTAGCCCTAGTCGTATTGACTTAGAAGATACTCTTGATATCTATGGTATTGATTCAGTTATGATCACCAACCTAACTAAAAAGCTAGAGGATAGATTTGGTGAATTATCAAAAACACTATTTTTTGAGTATCAGACATTAGAGGAGCTAATAAAGTTTTTTGTTAATGAGTATTCATATGATGAAGAAAAAGAGGTACTTAGTAATACACAAAATAGCCAAGAAAACAGACAAGATACAAGTAATAGTAAGCATGATATAAGCTATTGTGATATAGCTATAGTAGGTATAGCAGGTACATATCCAGAGGCACAAAACCTAGATGAGTTATGGAATAATCTATTAGAAGGTAGAGATAGCATTTCAGAAATTCCTATTGAAAGATGGGATTATAGTAAATACAAAGATTATATTAATAAACCAGATATTAAATTAAGTAAATGGGGAGGATTTATTGAAGACATTGATAAATTTGACCCATTATTTTTCAATATATCTCCAGCAGAAGCAGAATTAATGGATCCTCAAGAAAGGGTGTTTTTACAAACATCATGGGAAACAATTGAAGATGCGGGATATACAAGAAATCTTTTGAAGGATTATAACGTAGGTGTCTACGTGGGAGTGACATATGGACATTATCAGATGTTAGGAGTTGAAGAAACTCTACAAGGTAATCCGATAGCGCTTAATTCAGCTTTCTCAGCAGTAGCTAATAGAGTTTCTTATTGCTTAAACTTAACAGGGCCAAGTCTTGCAGTAGATACTATGTGTTCTTCTTCACTGACCGCTCTTCACTTAGCTTGTGAAAGTATTTATTTGAATGAATGTGACATGGCTATTGCAGGAGGTATTAATCTTGCTATTCACCCAAGTAAGTATTTACTATTAGGTCAGACAGGTTTTACTTCTAGCGATGGAAGATGTCGAAGCTTCGGTGCAGGAGGAGATGGATATGTACCTGGTGAAGGCTCTGGTGCTTTATTAATAAAACCACTTAATAGAGCTGTTGAAGATAGGGATCATATATACGGTATTATTAAAGGAACAGTTATGAATCATGGAGGAAAGACTAATGGATTTACAGTACCAAATCCTAACGCTCAGAGTAGATTAATAGAAGAAGGTCTTAGTAAGGCAGGAATTTCACCAAAAACTATTAGCTATATAGAAGCTCATGGTACAGGAACAGCACTAGGAGATCCTATTGAAATAACAGCTTTAACTAAAGCGTATGACGAAGTAAAAGTCCCTAATGCTTGTGCAATAGGTTCTATTAAATCTAATATTGGACATTTGGAATCAGCTTCTGGTATTGCAGGAATAACGAAAGTTTTACTTCAAATGAAATATACCACTTTAGTACCTTCAATTCATGCTAACAACCTTAATCCAAACATTAATTTTACTAAAACGCCTTTCTATGTTCAGAGACAATTAGAACAATGGAAGCCAAAAGAAGTAGAAGATAAATTAGTAAGACGTGCATCAGTAAGCTCGTTTGGTGCTGGTGGCTCTAATGCCCATGTAATAATTGAAGATTATAATAGACAAGAAGAAAGTTATACCCAAAGGGAAAATGAATCATATGTAATAACTTTATCTGCCAAAAATAAAGAACGTCTACATGATTATGTAGAAAAATACATAGAATTTTGTAATAGAATTTTAGGCAAGCAAAAGGAAGATTTACCTAAGTTAAGTCATATATTAGCAGATATAATAGATGTTGATGAAGATAATATACAGTATGAAGAATTATTGGTTGAATATGGTGTTGATGATGTAACATTTAAAGTGTTTATTGAAAGGGTTAATACATATTTGGCAAAGCCTATAACAGAACATATATCCCTTAGTCAATGTACATTACAAACTATTCAACAATATATAGATAATTATAAACAAAGTAGTCTAGCTGCTAGTAATTTTAGAGTATTTCTAAGAGATATGGCATATACACTACAGATGTGCAGAGAAAGCTACTGCGAAAAAGTTGCCTTTGTTGTTTCAAGTATTGAAGAACTACAGAATAAATGTGTTGATTATATTCAAGGAAATGAAGATATAGAAGGTATTTATATAGGTAATGACAAAAACACACAATCATCTAATAATCCTTTATTAAAAGGGAATATATATAATGAGTTAATTATGAAAGCCTTTGATAATAAGGAGTTTGACTCGTTAGCACAATTATGGGTAAGTGGCTCTATAGTTCCTTGGCATAAGTTATATGAAATAATACCAGGAAGAAGAGTTTCTCTTCCTACATATCCATTTGCTAAAGAATCTTATTGGATAGAAAGAGTTACAACTTATGAAGCTAATGATAAGAAGAAAGTTACTAAGAAAGTCATTAAGAAAGGTAACAAAAAAATAGTAAAAGAAACTAATAAAAAGCAGATTGTAGACAATATGTCTCCTGAGCAATTTGTTATTTCTAATATTAAGAAAATAGTTTCTGATTTAATTAAGCTACAAGAAGATAAGATTGATTTAGATGAAAACTTTGGGAATTATGGTCTTGATTCATTAAAGCTTACAGCTTTAAGTAATGAAATTAATGAATTATTAGATATTAATATAGAGCCTACAATAACTTTTTCCCATAGTAATATAGAATCTCTTGGAAAATATATATTAGAAACTTATGGAGAAAAACTTGGGCAGGTACTTAATAGAAATACTGATAATGTTAATGAAATAGAAACTATAGAAGATAGCGAATACGATGAAATTAATTATATTGAAGAAGACGCCGTAACTCATAATAGTTCCAAAATAGCCATTATAGGAATGGATGCTAGAATGCCAGGTGCTAATAACTTAGATGAATTTTGGAAGTTATTAGAAGAACAAAGAAATTCAATAACAGAAATTCCTACACACCGTTTTAATTGGGAAGAATATTATGCTACAACTGGAAAAGGTAAAACAAATACTAAGTGGGGTGGATTTATACAAGATGAAGATAAATTTGATGCTGGCTTTTTTAGTATTTCTCCTTTTGAAGCTGAGCGTATGGATCCACAACAAAGACTACTATTACAAACATCATGGAATGCTATTGAAGATGCAGGGTACCATATTGCAGAGTTGGCAAAAAAACCAGTAGGAGTATTTACTACTATTCAACGAAGTGAATACCCTAATATGTTAGTTGATAATATAAGTGATATAGATGGACAAACTGTTATTGGTAGTATGGAATCTATGGTTGCTAATCGTATTTCATATATATTTAATTTTACTGGTCCAAGCGAAGCTATTAATACAGCTTGCTCTAGTAGTTTAGTTGCATTAAACCGAGGAATTAAATCAATTATTAATAAGGAATGTGATGTTGCACTAGTAGGTGGTGCTTGCCTTGCTCTATCACCAGAATCATTTATAACTCAATCCTCATTAGGTGTATTATCTAGTGATGGACAATGTAAGACATTTGATGCAAAAGCAAATGGTTTTGTTAAAGGTGAGGGAGTGGGTTCTATCCTATTAAAAGGATATGAGCAAGCAGTAAAAGATGGTGATAATATCTATGCCGTTATATGTGGAAGTTCAGTAAATCACGGAGGAAAATCAAATTCTCTAACAGCTCCTAATGCTGTAGCTCAAAGTAAGCTTATAGTACAAGTGTTGGAAGAATCAGGAGTTGATCCAGCCACCATTTCGTATATAGAGACTCATGGTACTGGTACGAAATTAGGCGACCCAGTAGAAATTAACGGTTTAACAAATGCATTTTCAAAGTTTATAAGTAGTCATAATAAAAAACATTACTGTGGACTAGGTTCTGTTAAAACTAATATAGGTCACTTAGAGCCTATGGCAGGCTTAGCAAGTGTATTTAAAATGGTATTAGCTCTACAACATAGAAAAATGCCGGGAATTGTTAACTTCACCCAGTTAAATCCATATATTCATCTTGAAGAAACACCTTTCTATATTGTAGAAGAAACTATGCCGTGGGAAAGAATAATAGATGATGAAGGTGTTTCTATTCCAAGACGAACAGGTATAAGTTCTTTCGGTATTGGCGGAACTAATGCTCATATTATATTAGAAGAGTATACAGAAGATGAGAAGCAAAGTAATAATGAAGACATTATAGAGAAAGAACAAATGCTATTTGTTCTTTCAGCAAAAAATACTCAGGTACTTAAAGAATATGCAAAAAATATGCTACATTTCATAGAAGATAGTATAAAAGAACAAAATAATATCTCACTTAGAAATCTTACCTATACATTACAAATTGGCAGAATGAATTTAGATGAAAGACTTGCTATATGTATCAGTAGTACACAGGAACTTGTTGTTGAACTACAAAACTACATAGAAAATAATATATCAAAGAATATTATTACAAATGATAATAATATAAAACAGAAAACAACAAATCAACAAAGTAATAAAATAGAATTACTGGAACTTAATGAACTAGCTACTAATTGGGTGAATGGAGAAATAGTCAACTTCAAGGCATTATATGATGAAGATAAGCCAAGAAGAATATCTCTTCCAACGTATCCATTTGAAAAAAATCGTTATTGGATAAGCAATGAAAAAAACCAAAAGATATCAAAACAAATAGCTCATCCATATATAACATATAATAATTCATCTTTATTAAAAAGTTGTTATGTAACTAATTTAGAAGGAAGTGAGTATTATCTAAAACATAGTCTTAATAAGAAAGAGAAGCAATTACCTTGTATGGTTATGTTAGAAATGGTAAGGGAAGCGTGTTCTTTAGCCTTAGAAAAACCTATAAAGAGCTTATATAATGTCACATGTCAACAAAATGCTACTATTATAGATACACCTTTTGAATTAGGTATAGATATCTATCCTCATAATCAACATGATGTTAAGTTTGAAATTAACAATCATTCATTAAATGAGGAAGCTATATTTGCTCAAGGTTATGGAAGTATTGACAGTAAGTTATGTGAAGAAATAGATACTCATATTCTTCGTTCGATAGACTTAAATACTTCATACGAACAAAGGAAGGTTGATAAACATGTAGTATTAAATCCTTTCATCATGGAAAGGGTTATGAATATATTGATAGATAGTATGACATCACACAAATTAATACTGTTATCTAGTAACATACCTTTTTATATAAGTGAATTACATGTATTAGATAAATTGTCCATAGATGGTAAGCTTATTATTAATAAAGAAGATATAAAACATAGATCCAATTATATAGAAGGACATTACGATATTACATATAAAAATGATGAAGGTAAAACCCAATTAATAATTAAAGATATAGTAATTAAGCTAAGACATGATTGGCTGATTGAAACTAATAAAACACATAAGAATCAATTAGACATATTGGAAGATTTACAACATGGTAAATGCAATATACAAGAAGCATATAGCCTTATAGATTAAGAAAGGGGGAAAATCATGGGTAACTTATTGAATAGAAAAGATGTATTAGAAATGATAGTTAATAAGGAAGTATCTGTAGAAGATGGTTTTGTAATGCTTAACAATCTACCTAAAGAAACAGATGAAGATGATATACCATCAATAGAATATTATCAGTATCAATGGTGTCCTATAATAGATAGGACATTTGAATATGAAGGAAAAGGTAATATGGTGCTATTTGATGTTGATGATAGTATGTATTATGATTTGAAAAAGCAGACTTCACAAGAAGATAAAATTATTTTAATAAAACCGGGTGTTGAATATAGGATTATTGAAGATACTATAATTGAAATAAATCCTAATAATTACAATGATTATACTAAATTAATTAAGTATATAGAGGGGTATCTTGGTGGATACCCTTCTACTATATGTCATGCATGGACAAGAGAAGCTTTTAGCAGTACATCAGTAAGTCTTGATAAAAAACTTGAGAAAAGCTTTTATTCTATATTTTACCTAAGTAAATCAATACTTGAAAATAATATATCAAAAGATATTAATATGTTGTATATATATCCTTCATTACCTGAAGAAGATGAACCCCTTTATGAGGCAGTTGGAGCATTTGCCAGAACTTTAGGATATGAAAATCCTCATTTTAAAATGAAAGTAATTAGGTTAGATATAGCGAATACAAAAGATTATAGAGAAATAGCATGTAAAGTTATAACAAAAGATTATTCCAATGAATCCAGTATAATATATAAATACGACGGTAAACAGTATTATGAGAGAAAATTAGAAGACTGTAAAATAGACGGTACAATAGCTTCCTCAGAGGAAGAGGAAGGTTGCGTTGTTATTACAGGAGGTACAGGTGGCTTGGGCTTGAAGCTTGCACAGTATATTCGCAACAAGAGTGAATTACCTATTGTATTAACAGGTCGTAGATCATATGATGCTTTACCTATAAGTGCTCGTAAAATAATTGATAACATAGATAACTGTGAGTATAGACCTTGTGATGTAACATGTAAAGAAGATGTAGAAGGCTTAATAAAATATATAAGAGCCAATAGAGGAAAGGTTATTAGCCTTTATCATTCAGCAGGGATACTTAAAGATAAATTTATTGTAAGAAAAGAAATAGAAGACATACAAATGGTCATGGGCCCGAAAGTATGGGGAAGTGTTTATCTATGGGAAGCACTTCAAGATGACCCACCAAGAGAAATTGTTTTGTTTTCATCATTGGCAGGAGTAATGGGTAATCTAGGACAATGTGATTATGCTTATTCAAACAGCTTCATGGATTGTTTTGCTAGAAGTCTTTCTAATAAGGGACACAAAATAGTATCTATTAACTGGCCTCTATGGGACGATGGAGGAATGAATCTTACAGGTAAGGATAGAGAAATTTATAAAAAACAATCAGGTATGGAGCCTTTACCTACTACCCTTGGTTTTCGTGTAATGGACAAACTGATTTCTAATCAGTATCCCCAGTGTTTTGTAAGCTATGGAATACATCATATAGTAAAAGATTTTGTTAACGGGTATACAGATAATAAGATAGATAATAGTAAGAAAATAAATACTGAGATTTCACAAGATGATACTAATAAATTATTAAAGAAGACAGAAACATTTCTCATAGATATATTTTCAAGACTATTAAAGGTTGATACTAATAATATTGATATTGGAACATCTTTTGAAGAATATGGAGTAGATTCTCTACTTATTAATGAATTCAATTCAATTATAGGGGATTATTTTAAAAAATTGCCAAAAACAATATTATTTGAAAATCGTAATATCTATGAGTTAACTCATTTTTTAGTAGAAAATTACGAAGAAGAGATATTAAACTTATTTAATAATTCAGTGGTAGAGAAAGTAGAAGAACAACCTCTATTTCAACAACTAACTCCTTTAAATAGCTCTAATGAAGGGTTATACAAGAGACAACATTATAAGTTAGAAGAAAATAGTTCTAATTGTAAAGATGTAGCTATTATTGGGCTAAGTGGTGTTTATCCTGGTGCTAAATCAATAGATGATTACTGGAATAATCTTGCAGGAGGAATAAATACCGTTAAAGAGATTCCAATAGAAAGATGGGATTATAGAAAGTTCTATCATGAGGACTATACTCATGTAAAGGCTGGTAAAAGCTATTGTAAGTGGGGAGGATTTATTGATGATGCATATAAATTTGATGCAGAGTTTTTTAATATCTCTCCTAGAGAAGCAGAGGTTATGGATCCTCAAGAGCGTTTATTCTTACAAACAGCATGGTGGGTTTTTGAAGATGCAGGCTATACGAAAGAAGAAATTGATGCCTACGCTCAAGAAAGAAATACTAATGATGTAGGGGTTTTCGTTGGAGTAACTACAAATACCTATCGCCATCATGAAATTGAGGAAGCAGTTAAAGATAACTATATTTTGGCAAACTCAGCAGAGTGGTCAATAGCTAATAGAGTTTCTTATTCTATGGATTTTAATGGTCCTAGTATGGCTATAGATACAGCATGCTCATCTTCTATTACTGCTATTCATTTAGCATGTGAAAGTTTATTAAGAAAAGAATCTGCTTTAGCAGTTGCAGGTGGTGTGAATCTCTATTTACATCCATCCAAATATATAGAATTATGTCAAGCAAAGATGTTATCTCCTACTGGACAATGTCATGCATTTTCAATTGATAGTGATGGTTTTGTACCCGGTGAAGGTGTAGGGGCTATTTTACTAAAACCGCTAGAAGATGCAGTAAGAGATCATGATCATATATATGGGGTAATTAAAGGTAGCCATATTAATCATGGAGGAAAAACTAATGGATATACAGTGCCAAATCCAGCTCTTCAAGCTGATTTAATTAAAGGTGCTATTGAAAGAAGTGGATTAGAAGCTCATACTATTAGCTATATAGAAGCACACGGAACGGGTACTAGACTAGGTGATCCTATTGAAATTACAGGTTTAACCAAAGCTTTTTCACAATATACAGATGACAAGCAATTTTGTGCTATTGGATCATCAAAATCTAATATAGGTCATTTAGAAGCGGCAGCAGGAATTGGAGGTATTACTAAAATACTTCTTCAATTTAAACACAAAAAATTAGTGCCATCATTATTTACTGATAAACTTAATCCTAATATTAATTTTGAAGACACACCTTTTTATGTGCAACGTAAGTTAGAAGATTGGACTTCACCTTATCCTAGAAGAGCAGGTATTAGTTCTTTTGGAGCAGGAGGAGCTAATGGACATATTATTGTAGAAGAATATACTAATCCTACTCTTCGTGAAATTAAACCTACAGAAGAAGTTATTGTATTTTCAGCCAAAACTAGCGAGAGGCTAACAGTGTATTTGACCAATATGTTTGATTTCTTAGAAGCTAATAGTTCTTTAATTTCTTTACAAAATATAGCATATACACTACAAACTGGTAGAAAAGCTCAAGAGGAAAGAATAGCCTTTGTAGTATCATCTGTTGAAGAATTATTAAATAAGATACAAGCTTATATAAGCGACGAAGATGTAAAGGATGTTTATAAAGGATATGTAGATTATCCAGAACGTATACAATATAGAGAAATTAATGAAGATATGAAGAGGAACATAAATGAAGCTATTGAAAGACGTCAGCTATCTCAACTGGCTAATTTATGGGTTATGGGCAATATTATTGAATGGAAAAAACTATATAATGAATTACCATATCGAATATCACTACCATTATACCCATTCCAAAAAGAAAGATATTTTATAGATAAGGTATTACCACATCTTTGGTTTGATAGTTATCATTATGAGGAAGATACAAATACATATAAGTTTACAAAACAATTTTATGGTAGTGAATTTTATATAGAAGATCATAACCAAGTATTACCTGCTGCAGCTTATTTAGAGATGGTACGAGGAATGACCCAGGAAGTAGCAGATAATAAAAAAGTTATAGGATTTAGAGAGGTATGCTTTTTACAACCACTTATTGTACCAAAAGCACCTATAACAGTTAATGTTAACATAAAAATAACAGGTGAAAAAGCACATTTTGAAGTATTTAGCATTGACGGACAAAACATCAAGAAGAATGCATCTGGAAAGATTCATTTATCTGATAAAATAGAAGCTAAAAAAGAATATATGGATATAGAAGCTATGAAAGGGTATATGAAAGGTGGCAAAGCTGTTGCAGATACATATTATGATACTATCGAGGCTCTAGGAGCAATAGCAGGCAAAAGATTAAAAGGATTAGTAGAATTCTATTACTCTGATTCAGAAGGATTAGGAGTAGTTGATATCCATGAAGATATTAACGAAACTAAGAATCAATATATACTTCACCCTACACTAATTGACGGTGGCATTCGTACAGCAGACGCCTTGGGATTTATTATGTATCCCCATGTTGGTAGCTTACACATTCCTTATACATTAGAATCTATGGAAATAGTAGATTCTAATTTAGATATACGTTATGTCCATATAAAAGCTAATAAAGATAATGACGCCACAAGGCATACAGATAGTTGGGATATTACTTTCTTAGATAAGAGAGGAAAAGTTCTTGCTTGTATGAATAACTTTTATACAACTAAAGTTGACCTTACTATAAATAATAATCAAGTTGTCTATGGTACATCAATCTGGAAGCCTATGGAATTAGTAGAAGATGACAATAAATCTCTTAGAAATGAAACTATACTTATATTAACTTCTAATGACCTAGATATAGCTTCACAAAGGTTTAAGTTTCATTTGTCTAATAAGGTGGTTTATGTTAAAAGTGGAGAAAGCTTTAATAAGGTAGATGATTACCATTATGAGATTAGAATAGATAACCCAAGTGAGTATGAAGAGCTAATTAAACAGATGAAAATGGATAATTTAATTCCTAATTTTATTATTCATAATTTTTCTAAAGAGACTTTTATAGATAATAAAGAATCTATTGATAAAGGCATGACAGAATCATTTTATTCATGTTTATATTTATATCAAGCTAGTCTTAGAGAGAAGAAAAACAAACAATGTAATATGTTATATCTATATGAAAATGGTGAAGAATATCCTAATCCTGTATATGAAGCTGTAAGTGGAATGATGAAGACAGCAATACTTGAAAACCCTCATTATCATGTGAAAACAGTTGGTATTTCATCTTATACTATACAACCTACAAATAAGATGTTAGAAATAATTGAGCGAGAAATGTTAGAAAATGATACGTTAGAAGTGTTATATGATAATAGTAGAAAAGTAAAAGTAATACAACAGCTAGAGATAGAGAGAAGTAAAGAAACACCATATATTAAACAATCAGGAGTATATCTTATTACAGGAGGAATGGGTGGGCTTGGGCTCATTTTTGCAAAGCACTTGGTTAAACAATATGATGCACATGTTGTTTTAACAGGTCGTTCTCCTATAGATAGAGATGGATATGACAAGTTAGATAAACATATTGGTAATAGTAAAAGAGTTGTGTATCTTCAATCAGATATTACAAAAGAAGAAGATGTTAAGAAGGTAATAGAGTATATAGGAAATCATTATGGTAAGTTAGATGGTGTGATTCATAGTGCAGGTCTTATTAGAGATGCAAAGTTAATTAACAAAAGAAAAGAAACAGTAGATACAATAATTGCACCTAAAGTTATTGGAACATATTTTCTTGTACAAGAGCTTAGAAAGCTCTCTCCAGACTTTGTATGCTTTTTCTCGTCATTATGTGCAGTAGGTGGCAATATAGGTCAAGGAGATTATGCCTATGGTAATGCTTTTATGGATAGCTATACCAAATATCTTAACAGTAATTCGACTACAAAGTATATATCTATTAACTGGCCTTTGTGGCAAGATGGAGGTATGCAAGTTGAAGATGGTGTGAAAAAGCTATTTGAGGATATGGTTGGACTTATACCACTACAATCGTCAGTAGGCATTAATGCATTTGAAAATATTCTAGGACAAAGTATTAACAATGTATTTGTTATAGAAGGTAATGAACAAAAAATTACATCATCTATGAATATACAAAGTGTTAACTCATTCCATGATATAGCTAAAGATAAAGAAGCATTAACAGAACAATCACCAGTGTCAACGAAGGAAAATAGAGAATTAGTAATAGAACCAAAAGCTATAGAGAATTTATCTATAGAAGAATATTTTTCTGAGGATTTTAAAAAGATTATTTCATCAATTTTGAAATTACCTGTTAGCAAAATTAACAGAAAGAAATTCATTAGTCAGTTTGGTTTTGATTCTATCTTGTTTTCAGAATTAGCAATGAAAGTTAATGAACAATTTAATCTTGATATTACACCTGCTATATTTTTTGGACACGAGACATTAGGAGATTTAGAAGATTATCTACTAAAAGAGTATGATAAGTCTTTACAAGATTATTATAGTAGGCAATTAATGAAAGTTGAAGAAACTAAAGGTTTTAATGATGAACTAGTACAAGAAGAACAAATATATAATGAAGATATTAATGAATGTACTATAACTAATGAACATAATAGAGATTTAGAACCTGTTGCAATAATAGGTATAAGTGGTATGATGCCTCAATCAGATAATCTTGAGATGTTCTATGAAAATTTAATAGAAGGAAAAGATTTGATTAGTGAAATTCCTATAGACAGATGGGACTATAAAGCATATTATGGAGAGCCCACAGTAGGCGAAAAGAAAACAAAAGTAAAATGGGCTGGGTTCATGAATAATATAGATACATTTGACCCACTATTTTTCAATATATCTCCAAAAGATGCAGAATTAATGGACCCACAAGAGAGATTAATGCTTCAAACTATATGGCACACTATTGAAGATGCAGGATATAGTTCAAAAGATATATCTGGAACTAATACAGATGTATATATAGGTATTTCCAATGCTGATTACAAAGAGTTAATGATAGAAGCTTCAAAGTCTACACCAATGACTCATTCTGTAGAGATTAATAGAATCTCCTTTTTGCTAAATCTCAAGGGGAGAAGCGAACCAATTGATACAGCTTGTTCAAGTTCTCTTGTTGCTATTAGTAAAGCAGTTGAATCAATACAATCAGGTACATGTAACATGGCTATTGCAGGTGGTGTGAATGTTATTGCTTGTCCTAATCTAATGATATTACAAAGTATGTCTGGCATGCTAAGTGAAGATGGTCATTGTAAGACTTTTGATAAAAGTGCTAATGGTTATGTAAGAGGAGAAGGAGTGGGAGCTATACTTCTTAAATCTTTATCACAGGCTGAAAAAGATGGAGATCATATATACGGGCTGATACGTTCAACTAGTATTAATCACGGTGGAAGAAGTAGTTCTATGACTGCTCCTAATATGATGGCTCAGAAGTCATTACTTGTAGATGTTTATAAGAAAGCGAATATTGACCCCGCTTATGTATCTTATATAGAAGCTCATGGTACAGGGACAAGCCTAGGTGATCCTATTGAAATAGATGCATTAAAAAAAGCATTTGGTGAGCTATACGAATTACATAATAAAGATATTAAAAACAATTATTGTGCTATTGGAGCAGTGAAAACTAATATAGGACATCTAGAATCTGCATCAGGGATTGCATCAGTTCTTAAAGTTCTTTTATGTATGAAGCATAAAAAGATACCAGGAATATTGCATCTAAAGGAACAGAACCCATTAATTGATTTGGAAGGGACACCGTTTTATTTAGAAGATAAAACTACCAATTGGGAACGACTTATAGTAGATGAAAAAGAAGTACCAAGAATTGCAGGTGTTAGCTCTTTCGGAATAGGTGGAGTTAACTCTCATATTGTTATAGAGGAATATATAGAAAAACAGCATTATGAGTCTAATAAAACTAATGATAATCAATTATATATATTATCAGCTAAAAATAATGAGGCGTTACATGATTATATAAAAGATTTTATTAAGCATATAGAGAAACTACAGCCACAAGGAGAAGACTTTCATAAAACAAGAGAAGAGATAGCTTATACACTTCAAGTAGGACGAGATCAACATAATGTACGTCTTGCCATTATGAGTAATACACTTAAACAATTAGCAAGTCGTCTTGAAAGGTATGTTAGAGGAGAAAAAGATATAGAAGACATTTTCTATGGCACAGTAGAAGATATTAACATAAATAGATTACAAATTAATGATGACATTCGTTTAATGAGTGATGAGCAGCTAGAAAATATAGCAATTTCATGGGTTCAAGGTGCTGATATAGATTTTGGTAAGCTATATAACAATAAGCTATATCATATACCACATAGAAGAGCATTACCTGTTTATCCATTTAGGATGGAAAGATATTGGTTTTCACATGATGAAGAACAACATACTAGATTAAATACACATATAGAAAGAATTCATCCTCTTGTTACAAAGAATATATCAAATTTATTTCAGCAAAAATATACTACTAGACTTACTGGAGAAGAATATTTTATTAAAGAACATACTTTAGGTGAAATAGGTATTGTACCGGGAGCGGTATTGTTAGGTATTATGGAAGCTACATCTTCACTTTCTCTAAATGAATTAATTTACTGCATTACTAATGTAGCATTTGTTGAACCTGTAGAATTTCGTGGAACAGCCTTTGACGTTTTTACAGCTCTTACACCAAAAGAGAATATTATTGAGTGTGAAATTTATAGTGGAGAAAGTGATAAGAAGGTATATTCAGTTGGTGACATTCACATGTTAAGACAAGAAGATAATAATAACTATCTTGATATTAAGTCTGTTTTGGAAAAGTGTAAAGAACAGTTTAACTGTGAGAGTTTATATAAAGGTGTTAATGGATTAGGTCTTAGTCTTGGTAAGAGTTTTAATAGCATAATTAGTATGCATACTAATAGTCGTGAAAGTCTAGCATATATTGAACTTCCAGAGCACTTATATGAAGATAAACAACAATATAGACTGCATCCAGTGCTTATTGATGGTGCGTTACAATCTATTATTGGCACACTTAGTAGTGAGGACTTAGAGAAATCATTGTTCTTACCATTTTTGATAGAAGAGGTTATAATCTATAATACTTTACCAGAAAAAATATATGCTCATACAGAGTTTGTAAAACAAAGTAAGGATATAATGACTTTTAATATTACAATTACAGATATAGAAGGACGTATCCTTGTTAAGTTAAATAAATATGCTGTAAAAAAGTATAACAATACATCTGATAATAAATAAGGAGGCTTATATGGAAGAAATCTTAAAAGGAAAATTAACAAGTTATCTTAGACAGATAATTTCTGAAGAAACTAAACTACCAGTAAATAAAATAAAAGAAAAAGAAACTTTTGATAAATATGGGATTTCATCATTAGCCATTATAAATCTAAATAGAACACTAGAGAAAGATTTTAAAGGGTTATCAAAAACCCTATTTTTTGAATACAATACTTTGGAAGGGTTAGAAGGTTATTTTCTTGAAAATCATATAGAGGAACTTCTTACCCTCTTTAATATACAAGAATTAAAAGAAACGAAAGAAAAAGAAGAAACGGTAGTGAATAGGCTAAAGGACTCTATATCTGAAAGTGACAAGTTACCAAAGTTTAGAACGTTTCTTAATCAGAAGGCTACTAACAAAGATGTAGTAAGAAGGGAAATAGGTCAAGAAGATATTGCTATTATTGGTATTAGCGGACAATATCCAATGTCTAATAACTTAGATGAACTATGGAAAAATCTTCAAGAAGGCAGAGATTGTATATCGGATATTCCTAGAAGCCGATGGGATAATACACTTTATTATGATGAAGATATGTCTAAAGTTGGAAATACATATCTAAAACAAGGGGGATTTATTGAGGATATCGATAAATTCGATCCCCTCTTTTTTAATATGTCACCAAATGAAGCAGTTATTATGGATCCTAGTGAACGATTATTTCTTATGCAGACATGGAATGCATTGGAAGATGCTGGATATTCTTATGATAAAATATCAGGTAAGAAAGTAGGAGTATTTGTAGGGGTAATGTGGGGGCAATATCAATTACTTAGTGGTAAAATCAGAGATCAGATTTTACCAGGTATTACCTCATATGCTTCAATAGCTAATCGTATATCTTATTACTTTGATGTAAATGGCCCTAGTATGGCAGTAGATACTATGTGTTCTTCATCTCTTACATCTATACATCTTGCTTGTGAAAGTATTAAGAGAAAAGAAAGTGTTATGGCTATTGCTGGAGGTGTCAATCTTACTATACATCCTAATAAGCATATTATTCTATGTGGTCGTAAATTTGCTTCAAGTGATGCACGCTGTAGGAGCTTTGGAGAAGGTGGCGACGGCTATGTACCCGGTGAAGGTGTAGGAGCAATAGTCCTAAAATCATTACACAAAGCTATAGAAGACGGGGATCAAATACATGCAATAATTAAAGGAACAGGTGTTAATCATGGTGGTAAAACATCAGGTTACTCAGTGCCTAATCCTAATGCTCAAGGAGAAGTAATTGCAGATGTAATGAAAAAAGCAAACATTGACCCACGAACTATAAGTTATATAGAAGCTCATGGCACTGGCACTGCTCTTGGTGATCCAATAGAAATTAAAGGGCTATCTAATGCTTTTTCAAAATTTACTGATGATAAAGGATTTTGCTCTATAGGTTCAATAAAGTCAAATATGGGTCATTTAGAAGGAGCGGCAGGTATTGTAGGTATTACTAAATTACTTCTTCAATTAAAACATAAGAAATTAGTTCCTTCGTTGCATTCACAGGCGATTAACAAAAACTTGAATTTTGAAGAAACACCTTTTTATGTTCAACATAAGCTTGAGGAGTGGAAACAGCCTACAATAGAAAGAAACGGTGTTACAAAAACATATCCTAGAATGGGAGGGGTAAGTTCATTTGGAGCAGGAGGTTCTAACGCTCATATTATTCTTCAAGAATACATAAAAGAACCTGAACCTAGTATAGAAAAGGAATATTACCTATTTGTTCTATCTGGAAAAGATAGTATACAACTAAAGAAATATGCTAAGAAGATGAAGAATTTCTTCCATGAACAATCTAACAATAAATTAGAAAATAATAATTTACTTCAAAACACTATCTATACACTACAATTAGGAAGAACAGTAATGGAAGAACGTTTAGCCATTGTGTGTTCTAATATAGAAGAGCTTAATGAGAAATTAGAAGATTATATAGAAGGCATCCAATCAACTAATATATATCAATCTAATATTAATGAAGGCGATGGCGTTACCAAATATTTGAAACAAAACACAAAACGTATAGTAGATGATTTATTAAATGAAGAAGATTATCAAGGTTTAGCAGAATTATGGGTATTAGGTGTTCATGTAGACTTTAATAAGTTATATGAAAATTCTAGATTAAGTTATATATCCTTGCCTACATATCCATTTAAGAAAGAAAGTTACTGGTTGGGAGAAATTGGAAATATAGGTTCTGATGAAAACCCAAAATTAGCCGGGCTAACACCACTTATTGACCAAAATATATCTACTTTCAAAGATCAGATTTTTCAGAAAAAGCTTACAGGAAAAGAATTATATTTGGCTCATCATGTTATTAGTGGAAAAAGAATTTTACCAGGAGCTATCTATGTAGAAATGGCTAGACAGGCAGGAGTATTATCTTTACAAGATATACATATTGAAAGAATAGACAATATAAGATGGCTACGTCCAATAATTCATGAAGATAAAGATGTTACTGTATATACGAGGTTAATTCCTCAAGATTCTTATATACAATATGAAGTGTTTACCTATGATAAGGAGCGACGTATAATTCATGCTGATGGTGAATTACACCCTGCTATAGAGCCATATGCAGAAGAAAAGATGTTTATAGAATCTATAAAAGATCGGTGCATAGTATTAGATAATCAATTAGAAGCTACAGATAATAGTGAATTTCAATATGGTTCTTACTATAAGTGTATAGAGCATATATATGGCAATGAAAAAGAAGCTTTAGCAAAGTTGTCGTTAAATATTACTAAAGATAAAGAAAGCTTTGTATTTCATCCTGCTATGCTAGATGCTACATTTAGGTCAGTAGTGGGAATTCTAGGAAAGGAACAAGGAGACGTCTATTTACCTTATAGAATTGATCAATTACATATAACAAAACAAATACCAAGTAGTTGTTATGTGTATGCTGTAGATGCAGAAGAAGATATAGATGTAGAAGAAAGAAAGTATAACATATATTTACTAGAAGCAGATGGCTCTGTTATTGGTAAGATAGAAGGATTTACAGTAAAAAAATCAATTATTAAAGATACAACTAAAACAACAAAAAATTGTTATATCAAAAAAGAATGGGTTGAAGATAAAGAAATTCAAAATAACATAAAAACTTATAGACAAACAGATAAAGTTGTTGTATTTTCAAGTAATGATAAGATAGAACAAGCTATTATACAAAGTGGATTAAGTAAAAATTCCTTAATTATTATTAAAAAAGGAAACAATTATGAAAGACAAGATATTAATAATTATATAATTAATCCATCTAAGTACAATGATTATATAGAGTTAATTAAGTCATTAGAAGCAGATAATAATATTCCTACAAAAGTATTTTTCATGGGAGCTAATGAAAAGTTAACTTGTACAAGACAAGGAATAGAACAAGTAATATATGAAGATGTTTATGGGTTATTCTTCTTTGTAAAAGGACTAATTGAACGTAAATTAAGACAACCTATTAATATTATTTTTGCTAATCATGAAGAAAATGTTCAACCTGTTTATAGAGCATTAGGTTCTTTTGCAACAGTAGTCAAAAAAGAAAATAGTAAAATACATATTAAAGTAGTAGGAATTAATGAAACAAGTATAGACTATCAGCTTCTTATACAAGAGTCTTTTGAAGATATATATCATGAAGTGCGTTATGAGGGGGATAAAAGGCATCTTAGTAAACTAACTAAGATTAATGCTAATTCAATGTCGCCTATAGATATAAGAGAAGAAGGAGTTTATCTAATTACAGGAGGTCTTGGAGGTCTTGGATATATCTTCGCTACTTATTTAGCTAAGTTTAAAAATACTAAGTTAATTTTACTTGGTAGAAGTCCTTTAGATGAACATAAGAAAATCAAGATTGAAGCACTAAGAAATCTAGGTGCAGAAGTAATGTATAAGATAGGGGATATCTCTAATATTAATGATGTTAAATCTCTTGCTTATGCTATTAGAGAAAGATTTGGTGATATTAATGGGATTATTCATAGTGCTGGTATATTAAGAGATTCTTTTATATTGAAGAAAACTCAAGAAGAATTTGACCAAGTTTTATCACCGAAAGTATATGGTACGTTAAATCTTGATGAAGCATTTAGTAAGGAGTCATTAGATTTCTTTGTTCTATGCTCTTCTATAGCATCTATATCAGCCAATATGGGACAGAGCGATTATGCATACTCTAATAACTTTATGGATGAATTTGCTATACTCCGTAATAATATGGTACAACAAGGAACTAGAGAAGGTAAAACACTATCTATTAATTGGCCATTTTGGGAAAATGGAGGCATGAATATTTCAAAAGAAATGGTACAACAGATGAAAGATTCTATGGGGGTTGTACCTTTGGAAGATAATAGTGGTATACAGGCATTTGAAGATGCTCTTGCTATGTCAGAAGATAGTGTTGTTGTATTTCAGGCATATGAAGAAAAACTATATGAAACTATGGGCATTATACAACATACTAATAATGATTATAAACAAATAGAGCAAATAGATAGCAATCCACAAGTAGATATATTAGCTAATATAGAAGAAGATGACAATATACAAATAAAAGTAAGAGAAATGCTAATTAAAATACTTGCATCAGAATTAGGGATTAATGCTAACCAAATAAGTAGTAAAGAGCTATTAGATAAGTATGGTATAGATTCAGTATCTATTATGGCAATGACAGATAAGCTTGAAGCTACTTTTGGAACTTTATCTAAAACATTATTTTTTGAGTATCAAACAGTAGAAGAGTTAGCAAATTATTTTGTAACAAATTATCAAGAGATTGTAGCAAAGAAATATTCTAATTCTAATAATTTAGATAAAGCTGTGTCAGAAAAAGTATCAAGTTCATTACTTTCAATAGATAACAAAGAGTTACATGCAAATAAAACTTTCTCTTTATCTAACAATAAATTTGTATTTGAAGGTAATAATAAAGATGAAGAAAAATATGCTGTTATTGGTTTAAGTGGACGATATCCACAAGCTTATAATATAGATTCATTCTGGGATAATCTAGCAGAAGGAAAAGATTGTATTACAGAAATTCCAAATGATAGATGGCAATCATATAATAAGCTCTATAATGTAGATAAGGATAAGCTTAATAAGCTCTCTAAATGGGGAGGGTTTATAGATGATGTTGATAAATTTGATGCTCTATTTTTCAATATATCTCCTAGAGAGGCACAGATTATGGATCCTCAAGAGCGGTTGTTTTTACAGTCTTCTTGGGAAGTAATGGAAGATGCAGGATATACTAGAGATGGGTTATCAAAATATACAGTTGGTGTATTTGTAGGTGCTATGTGGGGGCAATATCAATTATTAGGTGTTGAAGAAACGTTAAAAGATAATCCTATTGCACTTGACTCTAATTTTGCCGCATTGGCTAATAGAGTATCCTATTGTCTTAATTTAAAAGGTCCTAGCATTGCACTTAGTACCTATTGTTCTTCTTCATTAACAGCTATACATTATGCATGTGAAAGCATTAGGTCGGGAGAATGTGACCTTGCTATTGCTGGTGGAGTAAACTTATCAATTCATCCATCAAAATATTTACAGTTAGCACAAGGAAACTTTACTTCTAGCGATGGACGATGTAGGAGTTTTGGTGAAGGTGGAGATGGTTATGTACCTGGTGAAGGAGTAGGAGCTATACTAATAAAACCATTAGAGAAAGCCATTAAAGATAAGGATAATATTTACGGAGTAATACTAGGATCAGGAATAAATCATGGTGGTAGAACTAATGGGTACTCTGTGCCTAGCCCAAAAGCACAAGGAGAAATGATAGAGAAAGTGCTAGAGAAAACTAAAGTTGATCCTAGTACTATTAGCTACATAGAGGCACACGGAACAGGAACAGCATTAGGAGATCCTATTGAAATTGCAGGGTTAACAAAAGCATTTAATAAATATAGTGAAGATGTACAATATTGTTCAATTGGATCAGTAAAATCAAACATTGGACATGCTGAAGCAGCAGCAGGTATAGCATCAGTAACAAAAGTATTATTACAGATGAAACATGAGCAGTTAGTACCATCTATACATTCTAATACATTAAATACAAATATTGACTTTGAAAAGACTCCATTTTATGTACAACAAAATATAACTAATTGGAACCCCCAAATATATAATAATAAATCTGTTAGAAGAGCAGGAATTAGCTCTTTTGGTGCAGGTGGTTCTAATGCACATATAATTATGGAGGATTATCAAATACCAAGCTATGAGCCTTCTTATATATCTAAAGAGCAGGTTATTATACTATCAGCAAAATATGAAGAGCGTCTTAAGGAATATGCTAATAATTTATTGATACATGTTAGAAAGATGATAAAGCCTACAGATTCGTTGAAAGAAGAAATACTATCAATGGATTCGTTAAAGGAACTCCTTGGGAATATAATTAGTGTAGATATGTCATATATTGACCCACTAGAGCCTATTGAAGACTATGGTGTAGATGAAGTTAAGTGTCAACAATTATTACAAGAAATTACAGATAAATATACTAGTAATCATTTTGAAAGACAACATGAACATGGTATGACATTACAACATATTTATGAATGGGTTAATAATCATCATGCTATAGAAGATGAGAAAGAAAACCTCTACTTAGAAGAATATAGTGTTTTACTTCAACAAATAGCTTACACTTTACAAGTTGGAAGAGAAGAGATGGAAGAGAGGCTAGCTATAGTAGCTTGTAGTATAGAAGACTTGTGTAATAAGCTATTAGATTATATTAATGGTGAAGAAAAGACTGATATTTATGTTGGAAATAGTAGACATAATACGTTAAGTGGATTGTTTGACCAGATGGAATGTGATGCATTAATTGAAATAAGTTATCAAAAGAAGAATTATCAACGTTTGGCAAAATTCTTTACGGAAGGTCTTTCTATTGATTGGAGTAAGTTACATAATGAACCTATTAATAAAATATCATTACCTACTTATCCTTTTGCAAGAGAACGTCATTGGGTACATAGAAATGAAGAGATTTCTAAACAGACAAATTATATTATAAATAATCAAGAAAATAAATTACAAAAAACAAAGTTGGTTAAAAAGTGGAAAGTTAAATCTTTGCTAGAAGAACAAAATATCACTGGTAATGTTATAGTTCTTATTAATAATCAATTAAGAAATTTAGTTAATATGTTTAATACGCAACCTTCAGTTAATGCAATAGTTGTTTCTGTTGATGATAAGGACAAAGACGTAGATTATATATTAGATATGAAAGATAATTACCAAGGCAGAACTTTAGCAAAAACTATAATGGATAAAATCTCTATTGATGGAATTATAGATCTCTCGGATGTATGTAGTACACAGGTTGATAAGGATTATGAAGTATATGGAAAAATAGGTTTCTATCAACAGATGATTGAAGCTTATTCAAGACAATCTTTCTTCCTATTACATTTTACTAAAGAACTTGCAGGGTATCAGTCCATCAATCCTACTTTGGCAGGAGCATTGACAGCAGGTTTTGTAAAAATGTTAAGTAGTGAATATAAGAAGTTAAATGCAAAAACTATAGATATAATTAATTATCAACAACCAAGAGATATACTAGCTATTATTAGAAAAGAAATTGGGGTAAGTGGATTAGAAGGTGAGGTACGTTATAGAAAAAAACAACGTTTTGTACCTTATATAACAAGAGAAAGTAGAGATATATTAGAAAGTAGTTGGTATAACCTTATTGATTCTTCTAAAACAGTTGTAATTACTGGTGGAACAAGTGGTATTGGAAAAGCTATAGCAAAATATCTAGTAGAAGAAAGACAAGTTAATAATCTAGTGCTGATGGGTATTAGTCCTATACCAGAAAGAGAATTATGGGAACAATACATTAAGGATTCTAATATTAGTAAGTATACTAGAGATAAAATTGAGTTTTTACTATCTCTAGAATCATATGGAGCTAATGTGAAAGTATATACAGGAAGCTTGACTGAAAAAGAAAAACTAAGAAAGTTCTTCCATAAGATTGGCTCTACATGTGCACCAATTGGTGGCGTAATCCATTGTGCAGGAGTTATGGTAAGTAATAATCCTGCTTTTATCAAAAAGACTCAAGAGGATATGGAAAAAGTGTTTCAGCCAAAGATTAAGGGGCTACATGTATTATATGATGTATTAGAGAAAAATGCTCTTGACTATTTTATTAATTTCTCTTCTATATCAGCTATGATTCCGTCATTAGCATCTGGAGTTAGTGATTATGGTGCTGCTAATTGTTATATGGATACATTTGCACATTTCCAAAAAGCACAAGGAAATTATTATATGAAATCTCTTAACTGGCCAAATATAACATCAACTGGAATGGGAGAGGTATATTCTCCAATCTATAGAGAGCTAGGTTTTACGGCACAACATATGAATGATTTACTAAATCTGTTGAACTCTGTTGGTGTATATAGCCAGGAGACGACAGAAATACCGTGTATTATAGATGAGTCTAAGTATGATTCTAATAAAATACTATATACTCGTAATATGATTAATAACCATGATAAACAAGCTATAATAAAACCAGTAGAAGAAACATTAGATAATGAAGCACCTATAAAGCCGTTATATAAAAAGTCTAATGAACAATTGGATGCATCAAGTGTTATAAGTAATCTAAAGAAAATATTTGCTGAGGAATTACGTCTGGCAGAAGATAGATTAGATGAAACTAGAAACTTTAGTGAATTTGGAGTAGATTCTATTTTAATAGCTGAATTAGTCGTAAGAATTGAAGCAGTATATGATATTAAGCTTGATCCTTCTATATTATTAGATAATCCTACTTTGCAGACTCTAGGAGAATATCTAGCAGGTGAAGTAACAATAAGTGCTAACAATATTTTGGAAGAAGAAATAGCTATAACAAGTAAGATAGAGGAAGTAACTGATATAAGTAATGAAAGTAATGAAATAGAAGATAAAATAGCTATTATAGGTATGGCGTGTCATTTCCCACAAGCAGATAATAAAGATATATTCTGGAAAAATCTTGTAGAAGGAAAAGATTGTATTGTGGAAATACCAGAAAATAGATGGAAAAAAGATAAATATTATTCTGCTACTTTACAAGAAGGTAAAACTATAAGTAAATGGGGCGGATTCCTAAAAGATATTGAATGTTTTGACCCAGAGTATTTTGGATTTCCAAAAGAAGGTGCTGAAACGTTTGACCCATTAATTCGTCAAATGCTAGAAGTATCAGCAGAGACATTTGATGATGCAGGCTACACTAAGAAGGAGTTATCTAATGAAAAGATAGGTGTATTCATAGGAACAAGAACCAGTGATTATTCTTCAAGAATTGAATCTGTAAGTAAGCATACTTTACATGGTATTGCTCAGAATTTTGTAGCAGCTCATGTTTCCCATGTATTTAATTTAAAAGGTCCAAGCCTTATAGTTGACACAGCCTGCTCATCATCTATTACAAGTATTCATTTGGCTTGTCAAAGTATTCATGAGGGAGATTCTGATATGGCATTAGCTGGTGGTGTGGATATTTTATTAGATGAAAAATCATATCTTACATTAAGTGCCACTCAGGCTATGTCACCTGACGGAATATGCCATACATTTGATGAAAAAGCTAATGGATTCGTACCTGGTGAAGGCTGTGGAGCTGTTTTACTTAAATCATTAAGTAAAGCTATTGAAGACGGTGATCAAATATACGGCGTTATAGAAGCTTCAGCTCTTAATAATGATGGAAAGACAATGGGGGTTACTACTCCTAACCCAATAGCTCAACAAGAGGTAATAGAAGCAGCATTAACAAAAGGTAATATTAATCCTCATGACATTAGTTATATTGAAGCTCACGGCACAGGAACTCTTATTGGTGATCCAATGGAGCTTAGAGCATTGACAAAAGTGTTTAGAAAATATACAGATGATACAGTATTTTGTGGTATTGGAAGTGTGAAAACTAATATTGGGCATTTATTTAGTGCGGCAGGAGTTGCAAGTTTTATTAAAGTGGTTCTATCATTGCATAATAAAATAATGCCAGCCACACTCCACTGTGATACTCCTAATTCAAGATTCAAATTTAATACCTCTCCTTTCTATGTAGCAGATACAACTACAGAATGGACTAAAAGAAATGATACAAGAATGGCAGGTATTAGTTCTTTTGGATTTGGAGGTACTAATGCTCACATTATATTACGAGAGTTTGATGAAAATAATATGATTACCTATAAGCCAAAACGTAAAGCATTAAATAATATTACTTATAATAAGGAAAGGTATTGGCTTGAGAAAGATGCAGATAAAGTAATAGAATCAGATAACAAAGAGCCAGATACATTAGATAAAACATCAGATGTAGAGATAAAAGTAAGTAGAATGTTTAAGATTATTGAAGAATAATCTTTAGTACAATTAGAAGGAGATTATAATATGAATAGTGATAATATAATGAAGTTTAGTTTTCTAGTAATGTATAGTGATTATATTGTAAGAGATCATAGAATAGGTGAGATAAGGGCAGTAGCAGGTGTTACTTATCTTGAACCTATATATAGTTTTTTAATATCTAAAGGTTATTCAATTGAGAATATAGAAGTAAGTAATATGATATTTCTGAACCCTGTTATGCCTACAGAAAATACTGATATGAAAGTAGAAGTAGTATTTGAAAAGAAAAATAATATGTGGGATGTAGAAGCATTTAGCTATCCTGTAGAGAACAATGTTAATAACAAGGAAGAGAAACAACAGGTATTTCAGTGTAAAGTAAGTATAGATAGTGAACCTCATAAGCTTAATAAAACTATTAATATAGAATTAATGAAAAATAGTGCCGAAGTAGTAGTTGATTTTGAAGAAGCTTATAAAGTTGTTCGTCAGGGAGGTATTTTCCACTATGAATTTATGAAGCTTTCTGGAGAGGGGTATATTATTGGAAATGATATATTAGCAAAGGTTTCCTTAAGTGAGCTGGCAAAGAGTCATAGTGATTATTTTAATTTACATCCAGCATATATTGATGGGGCAACAGTAGTTAGTGGCTTATTATTCTATAATCAGACTTTCGATGACAATGATACAGCTTTTCTTCCTATGTTCGTTGGGAAGTTTAGAGCTTTTGAAAAGATGAATCATGATTCTATCTATGTATATGTAAAAAGAGGTGATATGTCAACTGCCAAACAAGATATGCTATATAACAATATAGAAATATATGATGTTGATGGTAACTTAATTGGTATGTATGACAGATTTGGAACTAAGAAAATACGAACAGTAGAAAATAGTCATGATAGGTCAGAAACTATAGATAGTATATCTCATGAGACTTATGTACAAGATGACAAATATGATGTAAATACATTGTTATTGAATATGGTAAATGATATACATGGTAAAGTATTAGATGAAGAAGAAAAGGATATGACTTTCTATGAACTAGGATTTAACTCTACAGATTTGATTGGTCTAGTATCGCAATTAGAGATGCAATTAGACATAGAGTTATATCCAACGCTTCTTTTTGAATATAATACATTTAACCTTTTATCCCAGTATTTTATTACTGAATATAATGACATTAAGATTAAAATACCTGATAAACAAGTAATTAAAAAAACCTCTATTAATGAAGATAATACTATATTAGATAAATATTATACTTGTGAGTGGACACCAGCAAGATTAATGCAAAAAGAATCTGTAATAGATACAAATGATAATATACTTATTATATATCCTAGTGAAATGACTCATTATGTAGAAAAGTTTTCAAATGTGTTACAAAATAGTGAAGTATATTTATTAGGAATGGGTAAAACACATATACAACATAGTAGTAGACATTGTGATATTGAGATAGAAAGTATAGAGCAGATTAATAATTATATTAAAGAGATACATAGAATAGATGATGTATATTTTTTCAATGGTATTATTACAAAAGAAATGCTAGATACATATAGTAATAATCATAATTTCTATGATGAAATTGAAAATAAGGGAATAATTTCACTGTTCAGATTAATGAAGGCTATGGAGAGTAGTGAGCTATTATACAATGTTAAAAGCTTTAATGTATTAACTAACAATGTTTATGGGATTTTGGATGAAGAAACTATACCATATTTTGCTACACTTAATGGATTTATTAGATCGGTTTCAAAAGAATATCCAAAAATTAATTTTACTTGTATAGATATTGATTTACTATCTAATACCCATGAAACAGCAGAACATAATATATTTAATTACATAAGTAATTATAAATACCAATCTGGTGAAACTATTGCTTTACGTAGGGGAAAAGCTTATACTTTAAAACCAAAAAAAGTAATACTTCCAAAAAGCTATGTAACAACTTTTGAAAATGAAGGTGTTTATGTCATTATTGGAGGTAGTGGCGGAATTGGAACATCATTAAGTAAGTATATAGCCAAGAAAGTTCAAGGTACAATTATATGGATAGGTAGGAGTAAGTTAAATATATCTATTGAATCAAAAATGACTGAGATTGAAAAACTTGGAGGTAAAATAGCTTATATACAAGGAGATGCAACAGATAAAGAAAGTTTATCTGTATGTATAGAAGATATTATTAAAACTTATGGTAATATTAATGGTATTATTCACTCTGCTTTGGTACTAAGAGATATAGTACTTAAGAGTATGTCAGAAGAAGACCTTAGAGAAGTGTTGCAGTCAAAGACAACAAGTAGCTTAGTTCTTGTAGATGTGGTAAAAGAACTTTCATTAGATTTTTTATTATTCTTTTCTTCTATACAATCATTACTAGGAAATATTGGACAAAGTAATTATGCGGCAGGAAGTACATTCCAAGATGCCTATATCCAGTCAATTATTGGTAAAATGCCATTTGATGTTAAAGTCATTAACTGGGGCTATTGGGGTGAAGTAGGTGTTGCTGCTAACGATGAATTTAAGCAGAAAATGATAGAAGCAGGTGTAATTCCTATTAGAGTTGATGAAGGATTAGAGACATTAGAGAGATTACTTGCAAGTACATATAATCAATTGTATACTTTCAATTTCAAAAAGTCAGTGCTTAATGAATTTGGCATTCCAACTTCATTAAATACTAAACGCATTTTACATATTGAAGATGAAAAGTCTATTGGTAATATGAAAAAATACTGGTCATCAATTAAGGAAGGTAATGGGATAGAAGATGAAAGCCTTGATATTAATAAGGCTTATTTAGATATTCAGCTAAAAAATAACATTACCCTATCACATTTTCTAATGGATACGACTTCAGCTAAGGAAATGGAAGTTGTTATTTGTGGAAGAGGGGAGAATGTATTACTTATTAATGGGTTTGGATTAACGGGGGCTCAATGGGTTAATCAGATTCAAGAAATGTGTCATAAGTATTGCTTTATTTGTATTAATATTCCTGGTGTAGGATTAAGTATTGGTGATTGTGATGTTGATTTTTCTACATTAAGTGATGTATTTGTTGAGATATTAGAGGAGCTAGGTATAGAAGAACCTGTTCATGTTATAGGTTCTAGCTTTGGTGGAATGTTAGCACAGTCTATAGCTTACGAATATCCAGAAAAAGTAAAATCACTTATTTTAGTAGATAGTAGTTTATCTATTGAGCTTGATTTAATAGAAATTCCTATTAAAGACAGAATGAGAAATGATTTCAAACATTCAGGTTATGAGAAAGAATTTAGTAGGGTATTAGATAGTGAATGTACTAATGCACAGATTATAAATTATGTATCATATAATAAGCAAGGTTTTGGTGTTGATAATAAAAGGCAAATTATATGTCCAACCCTTCTTATTCATGGTTCATTAGATACGATTTTTAATGATGAAGATAGAAATAAGCTAAAGGAATCAATACAAAATAGTGTAACTCATGTGATAGATGGTGCGGGACATTTACCAAATATAACGCATCCTTTAGTATTTAATGAAGTATTAGTTGATTTTCTTAAATAATAAATAAAAAGTCCCTTTAACGAAAAAGAGAGCAGAAATAATTAAATTTCGCTCTCTTTTTTTGCCGAGTATGGGCACAATCTAATGGGTTAAAGTCCCTAACTTGACCTAGTAGTAATAAGCGTATAGCCAATATTATAGATATACAAAATGTGACGAGTGATGTTGACATTTTAGCTACTATGCAGTACAATGTAGTTAAGCTACTAGGTAGTACAATATAGTTGGCTATTATGGCAAAGGTAGGTGATTAACATAGTAGATCGTTCACAATTAATGCGAGGAACATTAGAAGGTTGCATAATTAAAATAATAAATAAAGAAGAAACATATGGCTACGAAATAGTATCACGATTGCAAGAATATGGATTTTATGATGTTAAGGAAGGTACAATTTATCCCATTTTAGTACGATTAGAAAAGAAGAAAATTATATCATCAATTTACAAAAAGTCCCTTCTTGGACCAAAGCGAAAGTATTATTTTCTAACTAATAGTGGAAAAGAGTTTTTAGAAGAATTTGTAGTTGTATGGAATGAAGTGGTTAAGTCAGTGGATAAAGTGTTGAAGGGAGAATAACCATATGTTAATAAATGAAGTAACTTTATTAAAAAAAGAAAATGAAGAGCAGTCAAAAGAATTAATAGAAACTGACAAGCTAGAAATTAATAATATTATGAAGAGCATGAGTATATTTAGAGTGAATTCTTATGATGCACAAGTGATTAGAAGAGATTTGATAGGAATGGCACAAGAATTAAAACTGAGAGATTCAAGCTTTGAAGAAGCAATAGGGGAGGATGTAAAAGGTTTTGCAAATGAGATTATTAGCAATAGTAGTGGACCAAGTAAAAGTGAAATCTTATTAAAATTTTTAATTAAATTATTTGGGTTTTTATTTATGTCCTATACAGTTTTAGCATTTGGGGCTTTTGGAGAATTAACTTGGGATGCAAATCCTGTTCTACATCTTTTATATATTGGAAGTGTATTAATCATATTTAGTACAGAAGAGATTATAACTCCACTATTTATCACTGAAAAAGGAATAAAAAAGCGTTTGCCATCAATAATATCAATACTGTTATTTATTGTCTTGGGAATACTTATATATTTTTTGAATGATAAGGGGTATACTCAAAAAGTTCATGGGGGATATATAATTATCATATCGGCTATATCATATTTAGTTACAAAATATTTGAGTATAAAAAATATTAATAGGATGGCAAAAGATAAAAAGAATTATATAGAGGACTTAATAGGTCATTGTAAAGGCTTATAAGACAAAAATAAAGTTACTAAAGAAAAAGCAATTAAGTCGTGATATAATTTAATTGCTTTTTTATACAAAAGTTAGCTATAATGATAATAAATTAAATGTTATGATGTTGATAAACAATGTTATCGTAATAGAATTTAGATTATTATATAAAGAAAATGAACAAGTTTAAGGAGTTTGAGATGAATAAAAAAATAATTGGTGGGCTCGTAACAATAATTAGTATAATGATTATAAGTAATTCTTGTGTACATAGAAATAAACTTGAAAATGAAAAATCTAAGGTTGAATTAGAGAAATATGATGATATAGGGCATGATAGAGAAGTTACTGGCGTAAAATCTAACGATAAAATGAAAATAGATAAAAAACAAAATGTATTAAGTGTTGAAAAGTGTTTGAATAGTATTTTATCATCTCCAGAAGATTCTTCTAATCCTAGAGATTACATTGTAAAACATCAAGAAGAATATGATGCAATACTTGCTAAGGATATAGAAGCGTTACCTTATTTATTTGCAGAATTTGAAAAAGGTGAACAAACAGGACTCAAAGGAGCAATCATGGAAAAGTTGTGTAGACGAATATTAGGGGAAGAGGATATTAAATATGTCGCTACTAGCCCTCAAGATTGGTATAATGAAATAAAGGAGCATACCGAAGTACTTGCAACCAAAAACAGTTATGAATTTGTAAGAGAAAACTATCCCAAAACAGTTTTTTTATTAGATAAAAAGAATTATTATTATGCATTTGATAAGGTTATGTTTGCTGATTGTCAGGTTGAAATAGCAGGATGTAAATTAGTATATTATAATGCAGATATAGAAGCTATATATAAATCACTTACAAATAAACAGATTGAACAATTAATGTATCGCTCCGTTATCTATTATAAAAGTGTACATCAAAGAGATTTTGCTGCTGTAAAGAGATTTTCTTCATCTGAACTAAAAGAAGAAATTAATAAATGGCATAATAATGAAGAAACAAGATCAGGTATAGATATCATGATGGAGCTTAATAATTACACAGATGTAACTTTTCCTATTGGGATTAAATCTCCTGTTAAAAAAGATAATAAATATATAATAGAATTATTGATAAATGAAACGACATGTGCTCATATTACATTTGTTATTAACACAGAAGGGATACCAGAGGTAATTGATTTCTTGATTGTGGAATCAGTAAGGGATCCAGAAAGTACTTCGGATAAAGTAGAAACAGAACAAATAAAATCCAAAGTGAAAGATACTTGTTCAGATACGCTTTTTGGTGTTATACAGACACCATTTTCAGAGTTTGAAATTATAGGTGATATATGTTATGAAGATTATCCCGTAACATATAGGATAGATGAAAAAATAGGTTTTAAAGATAAAAATGGTCAGGTAATAGTAGAGGCGATATATGAGAATGTCCATGCATTCAAGAATGGTGTAGCTAGTGTTAGGATAGATAATGCTAACGGTACATATACGTGGAAACAAATTGATATTAACGGAAATATATACGACTATGATAAAGTTTCTGGCTTTCATTACGGTCTGTCACCAGTACTGAAAAATGATAAATATGGATTTATCAACTTAGAGGGGAAGTTGGTTGTACCTTTAATATATGATAATCTTTTTAATTCTTTTACTGAGGAAGGGCATTGTTGTTATGCTATTAGAAATGAAAAACTTTTTTATCTAAATCTTCAAGAGGGGTATGAAGAAGAATATGAACATTATAATGTTAATAATGAGTCTAACTATGAACGAATTATTGATATTAAAGATGAAAGTCTTATAGTTGTTAATGGTAAGCTACTTGTTGATGGACAGAGCGACTATATTGGAGCTTTGTTTCCTATTGCTGTATTACAAGATATGTATTTTAATTTATCAAATCAAAAAAAGGAGATTGGAACCTACCAGGTCGAAATCATTCAAGGTGTTTTTGGAGAGTTAGATTTCTCTTTTCCAAAATACACTAATTATGGCTATTATGGAGTTTTGAGTAGCGTATCTAGACCTAAGGTAGATGTAACTCAATTAGATAGCGTGGAAAAATATAGTGCCACAATACATGAATATTTAGTAGATAATAATATAGAAAATACACCTATTAATACTGAAGTTGCATTTGAAGGTGATTTTGCAGGTAATGGAGGAAAAGGAGTAATAATAGAGCTCAACGATACCTATATAGGCAATGGTTATCCAATACCATATAAGGAAAATTGGACACAAGAAAAATTCAGAAATGATAAAACAGCATTCGTAAATGTGATTCTGATTATTGATGATATTAATAAGCCTCTAGAATACCGTGTGATTAAATCTAATATATGGACGCATTTAGATGAAGAGGATGTTATGAGACAACATATAGCTTTTATTGATAATTTTGATGAGGATAAAGAACTTGAGATGATTATTTCTGATCTTTATTATGAATGGGAAGAGTATTCAATAGTTGATTTGAATTAAACACAAGGTCTAATAAACAAAGAGATGAGTAATCATGATATATGTGACTTAGGTTCAGAGGCTGGAAGGGGAAAAAGATATGAAAATACTAAGAAGGACTATAACTGTGATATGCATAATAATTTTATCACAAAGCATCATACTTGCAATACCAAATTTTGAAGATGATTATAGCGATGATTCTATTGTATATAAAATTAATAAAAGTTTATCAATTGATAATGATAAATTCATAGTTGAACGTTTAATAATGGATGATAAGGATATATATATTGAATATAAATTAATAACGTTTGAGAAGGGATGGACTTTTCCAGATTCAGCCATCACATTGATAAATAGTAAAGGAAAAGAACTACAGGGAAGAGGTAGTTTTAGTTCAGGGAAAATATGGGGAGAACAAGGTGTACTAAAATATGATTGTGATATTAAAGATGGAGAAACAATTATAGTAAGATTTGAGTGGTATGATAGAAAGTCTGACCTATTGATACACTTAAGTAAAGAAGGTGTGACGCATTGAAAACATGTAAAGAAATAATAAAATGGATTATATGTTTGATTTTAGTAATGCTTTGTGTGAAGTTTTCTATATTTTCACATGTATCTTTATCACCTTTGAGAGCACATCAAAAATCAGAACGGACCTATTATTATGGACCTTCAGAAATTATAGAAGTTGTAGATGTAAGTGGTGGAAAAGTTTATTTATGTAGATATAAAGATTGGATTTCTGCAAATACCGTTAAGAGAAATTTAATATTTTGGTCAGCTGGCGATCAAGTAGGTGGAAGTAAGATAGATTATAACGAGAGAGTTAATTTTACATGGTTCTATTCTGGTCATGAGCCTATCATTAAACTACATGGAATAGTAAATGATGCTAATATAACATCTATAGGAATTATGAATTCCGAGGATAAAGAATTTATGTTTGAAAGAAAAATAAATAGTGAAAATATGTTTGTTTTTTGTTTAGAGGGAAAAAATGCAGAATTTATTATGGATAATTCTGAGACTACATTTTTGGTAGGAAAAAATAATGATGGTGAAGTGATTTTTAATCATAATATATGGGATACAATCACTGGTAATTGATTTGTTGGGTAAGGTGATGGATATATTGTTAAAGATATTGATAGTTATATAGAATCTAGAGTGAATTAAACTCATTGAAACATTGACGTAACTAACTAGAAAGAAGGAGTATTATGCATAAAAAATTAATAATAGTATTAATGGTGTTTATAGTGCTTACGGGATGTCAAGAAAATGACATTAATGGTAACATTCAAAAAGAGAATGAAAAGACTAGTGATATTATAGAGGCTAAAAACTATGAAATTAAAGATTTATTACTTCAATTAGAAAAAGTTAATGGAAACAATAAAAAACTACAAGAAGAATTGGAGATTAAAAAGTCATTAAATAGTAATTTAACTAGTCAACTAGAGAAGCAAAAATTAGTAAATAATGATTTTGAAAATGAAATAAAGAAATTAAAAGAAAATAAAAATGAGGAAAGTTTAAAGACTAACGTATATAATAATTTTAGTGAAAAATATATTTATACAATAGTGGAGAGTGATTTGTTAAGAACGATATTTAAGTTTGATACTCAAAGTAAGATGTTTGTTGAAGAACAAAGAGAAGATAGATTTGATTATACATATAGAATATATTTTGACGATGTTACAATACTTAGGGATTCCTCTGAGGTTGATACTGCTTATTTTAATTTTGATGATATTAAGAGAGGATGTAATTATATAGCTTATTCGGGAGAAAACGATGCAAGAATTAGAAAATATTATGAATCTGATGAAGTTTATGATTATGAAGAGAACAAAATTAGAGAGATTCTTAATCAGCATGGGTTAGATAATACCCCCATAATTATAAAAGAAATTTATGAAATTGACATAGATGTAGATAATGACAATGAGAGGATTGTTTTAGCATCAAATATAGTAGATGAAAAAATAAAAGATCAATGTAAAAAATTACTTAGCAATAAGAGTCCAGCAAAAGATGGTTTAGGTATTTATGATTTAGCAATATTATTTGACCAAGATGAAAATTATATATTATCCAGTCACTTTGAATCAAATACAAATATAATAATATATGATGGAAATTGTTTTATTGAGTTAAGTTCCTTTGAACCGAAAAAAGAAGAGTTGGAAACTAATACTATTGCTCAAATTATTGAAGAATTCTCATATGAGCGCTATCTTTATTTGCGTAGTAGCGATGGAATAATTAATTTATATCCAAGCTATACGATGCTTAGTGAACATTCGGGAGTCTATAAACCATTTGAAATATTAGATTTTTTAGATGTAGATAATGATAATATAATTGAAATAATTGTTAAAGGAATTACTGATCAAGAGTTAGCTTTTCTTGGAATTTATGACATTGAAAATAATGATATTAATAAGCATATTAAGTCCTTTTGGTAATTACTATTCCTAACTACCAATGGTAGGATTTTTTATAATATGCTATACTTAATCTACTATTTATTGAAAGGATTATAAGAATGAAAAAGAACCAATGTGATTATTGCTTATATTTAGCATATGACGAAGAAACAGATGAGCATTATTGTCAGTTAAATCTAGATCAAGATGAAGTTGCTAAGCTGACATTTAGCACATACAATAGTTGTCCTTATTTTCGAATGGGAGATGACTATACTATTGTTAGGAAACAGATATAATTCTTATATTAATATATTGAATTATTATTACTTATGTATTTCTATTACAATGAAAGGAATGTGAATTACATGTATGATGTTGTTGCTATAGGAGAAGCTCTTATTGATTTTACACCTCTTGGAAAATCAGATAGAGGAAACCAGATATTTGAGAGAAATCCAGGAGGGGCTCCAGCTAATGTACTTGCATATTTAGCTAAATTAAATAAAAAGACTGCTTTTATTGGGAAAGTAGGAAATGATCAATTTGGATATTTCTTGAAAGATACATTATGTAATAATAAAATTGATACAAAGGGATTGAAATTTGATGAACAAATAAATACTACACTAGCATTCGTTCATCTAAAAGAAGACGGTGATAGAGAATTCAGCTTTTATCGTAATCCTGGTGCTGACTTAAATCTAAAAAACGATGATATTGACTATGAGATAGTTAAGAATACTAAAATACTTCATTTTGGATCACTATCTTTAACTGATAATCCTGCTAGAGCTACTACTTTCAAAGTATTAGATTATGCAAAACAACATAATATATTAATTAGTTATGATCCTAATCTAAGACAGCCATTATGGGCAGATTTAGATTTAGCAAAGAAAATGATTATAGAAGGATTGAGATACGCAGATATTGTTAAAATATCAGAAGAAGAATTGGATTTTATTACTGGTATTGATGATGTAGAAAAAGGTAGTGATAATATACTAAAATTATATAACAATATTAAATTGTTATTTGTAACATTAGGTGATAAAGGAAGTTATTATAAAACAAATAATACAGATGGTTTTGTTGGAGGATTTAAAGTAGAAGCAGTTGATACTACAGGAGCAGGAGATTCATTTTTGGGTGGAATATTATATAATATTTTAACTTTAGATAAGAAAGTTGGACAACTTACTAATAATGACTTACATGATATAGTGAAATTTTCCAATGCAGGTGCATCAATTGTTACTACAAGATATGGTGCGATTTCAGTTATGCCAACGTATGAAGAAATAGAAAATAAACTAAGATATTCCTAGATTAATTAAATAATCATACGTATACATCTATATAACTAGCATATAAATAGAAGAAATAAGATATGGAGAAGTCGTATGAAGATTGTAGATATTAAGACAAAAGTTATATCTATAAAACTAAATAAGACATTTAAGACTGCTCTAAGAAGTTTAGATAAGATGGAAAATATTATTGTTGAAATATTAACAGACACAGGTATAACTGGTTATGGAGCGGCTGCACCAACTGAAGTCATAACAGGAGATACAAAGAAATCGATTATTGGTGGGATAGAGTATATAAAAAAACATTTAATTAATAAAGATATCAGAAACTTTGAAGATATTATGGTGACATTAAATAGATGTATAGAAGGAAATACTAGTGCAAAAGCCGCTGTGGATATAGGATTATATGATCTATATGGAAAATTATATAAAGCACCTGTATATAAATTATTAGGTGGATATAGAAATAAGCTTACGACAGATATAACTATAAGTATTAATTCGCCAGAAGAGATGGCAAAAGACAGTCAACACGCAGTTAATAATGGCTTTAACTATCTAAAAATAAAAGTTGGAAAAGATGCCAATATGGATGTTATTAGAATGCAAGCTATTAGAAAAGCTGTTGGAGATAATGTTAATCTTTTAATAGATGCTAATCAAGGGTTTGAACCAAAAGAAGCTGTTAGGGTAATTAGAAGAATGGAAGAAAGTGATATTAAAATCAATCTTGTAGAACAGCCAGTATATGCAAAAGATTTAGAAGGTCTTAGATATGTGACTAATAACGTAAATGTCCCAGTTGTAGCAGATGAAAGTACTTTTTCTCCAATAGATGCTATGAAAGTAATTAATATGAGAGCTGTAGATATGATTAATATTAAATTAATGAAAACAGGCGGTATATATAATGCACTGAAACTTATAACTATAGCAGAAGTAAATGACATTGATTGTATGGTTGGTTCAATGATGGAAAGTAAAATAGGAGTTAATGCAGCTGCACATTTTGCCGCTTCCAGAAGTAATATTGTGCATGTTGACTTGGATGTACCACTTTTATGTTGTGAAGAATACATTAATGGTGGTATTACATATAATAAAAATAATATATTTCTTCAAGCAGAAGATGGTTTTGGAATAACAATTAATAATTAAATATATAAATTATAGTAGCAAGCTTATAGTATATGAGCTTGCTATTTTTGTGATTAATATAGCTAATTATAATATATGAAAAGGAAATGTTTAATGATGATATTAATATTTTATAATGATATTAATATTTGATAATTTCATACAAAAAGCTTGTAAATAGCTGATAAAAGCAGGATGTAAATATAATATCATAAAATGAACATTATAATATTGATAGTTTACAGAAATTGCTGTATTGTTAAATTAACCAATAAATGATGTGCACACAAACGAATGATTGGTGAAGATTTCCAAATCTGACTTCGAAAATATTAAGGAGGAATAGTTTCTATGAAAAAATTAATAAGTTTATTATTAATTATTACAATGTGTTTGGTGAGTTTTAGTGGATGTTCTAAAAAGACGTCTGAGGTAGATAAGAAAGATAATACGGTTTCATCAAGTAATGAAACATCAAATAAAGAGAAAAGTGATGAACCGGTTAAGTTAAAATTATTTTTACATAGTAAAGATATTCAAGAAGAATCATTTACAAAAGATTATATTGAAGAGAAAACTAATACTATATTAGAAGTTACACAAGTAACAACTAAAGAATTAGAAAATAAATTAAATCTTATATTAGCTTCTGGTAATAGACCTGATATTATGAATTTTTATACAGATGCAATGGAAGATAAGTTAGTTAAAGGAGGAGCATTGATTCCTCTTAATAAATATTTTGATAAATATCCAGAATTAAAAGCAGCTAGAACTGATAGAGAATGGGAAGTAATGACTCATGATGATGGTAATATTTATGCAATTGGTATAAGT
>JAOARM010000042.1 GCA_025210515.1 Vallitalea sp.
AAGACTACAAGGTTGATAGGTCGGAGGTGTAAGCATGGTAACATGTTCAGCTGACCGATACTAATAGGTCGAGGGCTTGACCAAAAAGTCAAGTTAAGAGTTAAGATGTATAAGTTATAGTAGACTTGCTAGGTTTTAGGATTGATTATTAAATGGTTAGAAATTGTTTAAATTAACATTATCTAATTATTACTATAAATCATAGAAGCATTGATATTTAGTAATAAAAGATAAAGTAACATTTAAGCCAATTCTTCAATGTGTTGTTTTGAATGTTTGAAAAAATATTCCTCGATAGCTCAATGGTAGAGCATTCGGCTGTTAACCGAAGGGTTGTAGGTTCGAGTCCTACTCGGGGAGCTACATAATTGGGCCCGTTGGTCAAGCGGTTAAGACACCGCCCTTTCACGGCGGTAACAGGGGTTCGATTCCCCTACGGGTCATTAAATCTTAATAGTTTTTAATTCAAATTCCATTTACATTTATGTATGGAATTTTATATAGCACGATTTCGTGCATAAGAAATCAATCCATTAAGGTTAATATTATATATGCCGACGTGGCTCAATTGGCAGAGCAGCTGACTTGTAATCAGCAGGTTATCGGTTCAAGTCCGATCGTCGGCTTTTAGTATGTCAAAATTACTATATTAATAATATGGGCCACTAGCTCAGTCGGCTAGAGCACTTGACTTTTAATCAAGGTGTCCCGGGTTCGAGTCCCGGGTGGCTCACTAAAAACGTCTAAATTAGGCGTTTTTTTGTATTATAAGAAGAATGACCTTATGGCTATAGTACCTTATATAATCAGTTTTAATACATAATATATAATACAATAATTGACAAATATACAGTAATAAAGTATAGTAATAACATAACTTGTAATTACAAGTAAATACAAGTCAAATTAAATCAATCGTATGGGGTGAACAATTATGAAAATGTTGGCTTTAGATTTTGGAGCAAGTAGTGGTAGAGGAATAATTGGTGAACTTAAAGATAACAAAATAATATTAAAAGAAGTTCACAGATTTGCAAATGAACCTGTTAAACTAAAAAATCATTTACAATGGGATTTTTTAAGATTAGTTCACGAAGTAAAACAATGTTTATTAATATGTAAAAATGACAATGAGGAAATGGATAGTATTGGTATTGATACATGGGGAGTTGATTATGGATTAATTGATAATGATGGTGAATTAATTACAAGTCCATTTCATTATAGAGATTTAAGAACTGACTCAATGGTAGAAAAATGCTTTGAGTATGTCTCAAAAGATGAATTAATGACCCTTAGTGGAATAGACTGTAATCAATATAATACAATATATCAATTATTAGCTGAAAAAGAAGATGTAACTAATAGATTACAGAATACTAATACTATGCTTCTTATGCCAGACTTATTTAATTATATATTAACTGGTGTTAAAAAAGCAGAGTATACTATAGCAACAACAACTCAATTATATGATTATGATAAAAATGATTGGAATTATAATTTAATTGAAAGAGTTGGATTACCTAATACTATATTCCCAGAGATTATTCAACCTGGAGAAGTTGTTGGAAGTGTTACAGATGATATTAGACAAGAACTAGATATTAAAGATTGTAAAATAGTAAGCGTTGGTAGTCATGATACATCATCTGCTATTGCAGCTATTCCAGCTGAAGAAGAAGATTTTATTTTCATTGCTACGGGTACTTGGATTATGGTTGGTGTAGAGAATAATAATTTATTAGTTAATGATACAACTAAAGAGTATGGGCTTAGCAATGAAGGTGGAGTAGGTGGTAAAGTTAACTTACTGAAAAACATTATGGGATTATGGTTAATACAAGAAAGTAAGAGACAATGGAATAAAGATGGTATAGATATTGGATTTGGAGAAATGGTTGAACAAGGATTAGAAGCCAAAACAAGTTCTGTAATCAATCCAGATGATAAATTATTTTATTCACCTAGTGATATGCCTAATAAAATTAAGAATTACTGTAAAGAAACAGGTCAACAAGTGCCAGAAACTATAGGAGAAATAGTTAGAGTTATTGAAGAAAGTCTTGCACTTAGAATCAAACATACTATAAAGGGAATTGAAAAATCCACTGATAAAAGGTATAATACAATACATATGTTTGGTGGTGGAATACAGGATAAATTATTATGTCAAGTAGTAGCTAATGCTACAGGTAAGAAAGTTATTACTGGACCAAAAGAAGCTACTGCAATGGGTAATATATTACTTCAAGCTATTGGACTTGGAGAGATTAGTAATATACAAGAAGGTAGAACAATCGTTAAGAATTCTATCGAAATAAATGAATATATCCCACAAAAACAAGATGATTTAGATGAGAAATATAAAAAATATCTTGAGATAATTAGCTAAAAGTATATAATGATATGTCCTAATAATAATAACAGGTGAATGTAATGGATATACAACCAAAGTACAAAGAGTTAAAGAATTATATAAAACAAAATATATTAGATAGTTCATATAAAGAGCAAGAAGCTATTCCCAGTGAAAATGAATTTTGTAAATTATTTAATACAAGTAGAGTAACTGTAAGAAAAGCTATTGATGAGTTAGTTATGGAAGGATATATATATCGTGTACAAGGTGTTGGTACTTTTGTGCAAGAAAAAATTCAACGAAACAATTATGAGAATAACAATAGAGTTGCTTTAATATTTCATGATAATAATTTTTTGTTCTCTGAGTTTAATTCTAGTATAATTTTAGGAGTAGAAAAAGTATTACAACAAGGAGGATTATCTTTAGCTACATATTATTCCATGAATAATACGGATTCTCAATATGATAAAATTAATAACTCTATTCAAGAAGGCGTAAAAGGAATTATTTTATGTGGATGTTTAGAAAATGAAAACGACACTAGATTAAAGGATTTTGTTAATACTGATATTCCAATAGTATGTATTGATAGATATTTTAAATATCTTCCATTTGATGCTGTCATTGGTGAAGATTATAAAGCGGGATATAAAGCTGGAAGTATGTTTATTGAAAAAGGTTATAAAAATATTGGATACTATTATCCTTATTCTATTGAATCATCAGTAACACAAGGTAGAGTAAATGGACTTATAGCAGCTATGAAAGATAATAATGTTAAGATTAATAACGATTTAATAGTAAAAACAACAGATAGCAATAAAAAAACAATGTATGATTATTACGAAATGAGTAATAATGTACGACAATACCTTATGAAAAATAAGGATTTAGAGGCTGTTGTAGCTTTTAATGATATAACATCTTTACTTTTTTATAAGGAAGCTTCTAGATTAGGTATTAGAATACCAGAAGATATTGCATTAATTAGTTTTGGTAATTTCTATATTGATTCAATTTTTGAAGTGGGACTTACATCTTTTGATCAACATGCTGAGATAATAGGACAAGAAGCAGCAAAACTAATAATTAATAGACTAATTAATAATCAAGAAAGAGAAAGAAAAATAGTCAAAGTTGATTATGATTTAGTAATTAGAAAGTCATCTGGTAATAAATCTTTAGATTAAAACTGTATATACTAAGTTTAGCTATCAATACCCTTAAACTTCATGTTTAAGGGTATTGATTACGTCATTAAAAGGCTTATAATGCTAATCTAGTATATTTTCCTTCATATTAAAGTTTAAAATGATTATGTAACACATTTTAGATATTCTCTTTTTCACTTGTACTAATAGTAGTAGCAAGTTCATCTAGACAATCAGCAAAAGAAAGCATCTCACTTTCACTAAAGGAAGATTTAAAGTTATCCATAAATGTATCATATTCATTCTTAAAATTTAATAATCGTTTTTTGGTATTATTAAGTTCCTGTTTCAGATGTTCCATCTGTATAAGTGCTTTTTTTTCAATCTGGAATGCACGTATTTCAGCTTCTTCAATAATTTTTTTTGATGCAATTTGAGATTCAACTAAAGCTTGTGAGATATATTGTTCTTTCATTTTGTAAAATACGATAGCTTCTTCTAAGCCTCTAATAAAAGTATCTACTTCTTGTGGTTCATATCCATTTTTGACCATTGGGAACGAATTTAGCATAAATATACCTCCAAACTATGATTAAAAAATACTTATATATAATTCTACCATTGAATATTGAATTAGGCAATAGCAATGAAACTAGATATGAATAAGAAATTGATATTCTAGAATTAATCATATATTTTAAAATCTTATTAAATATATATATTGTGTAAATAACTATGTTTCAAATTGCATAAAATAATATTTAACTAAATACTGCAAGTAGGAATTTTACTATTATAAGATTGTAGATTTTACTTGACAATGATTATCAATAAGGATATTCTAATTATAAGTTTAATAAATAATGATATAGTATTTAAAATGAATATATAGGAGGTTTGTTAGATATGAAGAAGTTAAAAGTATCAGAAGGAGTAACATGGATTGGTGCACAAGATCATAAATTAAGAGTTTTCGATATTATTATGCATACAGAGTTTGGAACAAGTTATAATTCTTATTTAGTAAAAGGTTCTGAAAAAAATGCCGTTATTGAAACAGTTAAATTAAAATTTATTGATGAGTTTATAGAAAAATTAACTTCTGAAATTGATATTAATAATATTGATTATATTATAGTAGATCACACAGAACCTGATCATGTAGGTTCTGTAGAAGAATTACTAAAGTTATCTCCAAAAGCTAAAGTTGTTGGTTCAGCAACAGCTATTAGATTTTTAAAAGCAATAGCTAACATGGATTTTGAATCTATTATTGTTGATACTAATGATGAAATTAGCCTAGGGGATAAAACTTTACAATTTATATCAGCACCTTTTTTACATTGGCCTGATTCTATGTATACTTATCTAAAAGAAGATAATATATTATTTACTTGCGATTCATTCGGTTCTCATTATGCTTTTGATGAAGTCTTTAGTTCTAAACTAACTAATCATGAAGATTATTATAAAGCACTTAGATATTATTTTGATATGATAATGGGACCATTTAAACCTTATATGTTAGAAGCAATTAATAAAATCGAAAAACTTCCTATTGATATAATTTGTCCAGGACATGGTCCTGTTTTAGATGATGACCCACTGAAAATAGTAGAACAGTGTAAAGAGTGGTCAACTGAATATAATCCTAATAATAATAAGACAATAATAATTCCTTATGTATCTGCCTATGGTTATACAGAAGAAATTGCAGAAAATATTAGGAATGGTATTACTTCCTTGGGAGACATAAATGTAGAGTTATATGATATGGTTTATACTGATAAAGAGGATGTATTAAGTAAAATAAAATGGGCTGATGGAATTATATTTGGTTCACCAACAATTAATGGTGATGCATTATTTCCTATATGGGAATTATTAATTAGATTATCTCCTATAGGTAGTAATAATAAATTCGCATCCACTTTTGGATCTTATGGCTGGAGTGGCGAAGCTGTTCCTAATATTGAAGCACGCCTTAAACAACTAAGAATGAAATTGTTACCTGGGCTTAAAATTAATTTTAAACCAAGCAAAGAAGAAATAAAATTAGCATATGATTTTGGTGTTGAATTTGGGAAAAGTGTAATTAGTGATAACTATAAACAGAAAGTAGAAGAGAAGAAAGAAGAAGTTGAAAATGATCAAGTAGATGGAGAAGTTAAGTTATGGAGATGTATTATATGTGGTGAAGTATATGAAGGTGTTGAACCACCAGAAATATGCCCTGCATGTGGAGCTACAGCAGAGCAATTTGAAGTGTATGAAGCAGAAAGTATTCAATTTTCATCTGATTCAAAAGAAAACATAATTATTATAGGAAATAATGCAGCAGGAATTTCAGCAGTGGAAGCTATTAGAAGAAGAAATAATAATGCAACTATAATGGTAGTAGATAAAGATACTAACTATGCATATTATCGACCTATTCTATCCGATTATATAAGTGATAGCCATGAAGAACAGTATTTTTATTTACATGATAAAGAATGGTATAGAGAAAATAACGTTAACTTAAAACTTGGTTCATGTGTCACAAAAATTGACAAAGAGAATAATAGAATAATTATTAACAATGAAGAAGCTATACAATATGATAAATTAATATTAGCCAATGGAAGTGATAATTTTGTTCCACCAATTACTGATATTGACAAACAAGGAGTCTTTACAATTAAAACTCTTGAAGATGCTAATCAAGTGAAAGAGTACGCAAAAAAAAGTAAGAAAGTTGCTATAATTGGTGGAGGTCTTCTTGCATTAGAAGCTGGATGGGAATTAAGAACTCTTGGGCTTGATGTAACTATAATTGAGATGGCAACGAGAATTTTGCCAAGACAACTTGATGATGATGGTTCTAATATATTAGAGCAAGGAATATCTAAAGTTGGAATAAATGTGTATAAAGGTGTTACCGCCAATGCTATTTTAGGAGACGAGTTTGTTACAGGTGTTCAACTAGTTGATGGTACAATGATTGACGCTGATATGGTTATAGTTTCAGTTGGAGTAAGGGCTAATACTGAATTAGCACAAGAGGCAGGAATAATGACTAATAGAGGTGTCATTGTAGATGAAAAAATGGCAACTAATATAGAAAATATTTATGCAGCTGGAGATGTTGCAGAATATAAGAATATTAATTATGCCATATGGCCAGAAGCAGTTGAACAAGGAAAAGTAGCTGGTGCTAATGCTATTGGAGATAATATTTCATATAATAATATAACACCAAATAATATATTTAATGGAATGAATGTAAATGTATTTTCTATTGGTGATCTTGGAGTACAAGATGATATATCTTATCATAATATAATGCATATGGATGTTGAAAATAAAATATATAAAAAGCTTTATTTTATAGATGATAAATTTGTTGGGGGAATACTAATTGGTGATGTTTCAAAATCAGCAGATATGATTAATGGTATTAAACAAGGCTATAATATTAAACAAATCGTTAAGAAAGTATTATTATAGATATTATTACAATTAGTTATTGTAAAATCAAGAAGATAGACTATGCTTAGCTAGTGTCTTAATAGCTTAGTTATTCTATCCTTCTTTTTGATTACAAAAATAAATTAGAAGATTACTTTCTAATATGACAATGCTCCTTAAGAAATGTTAAATTATTATCAAAGATTACATATATGTCTTTACTTAATGATAAAGATATGATAGTATACTGTATACAATATACTACTATATATAATATACTAAAAGGGAGATGACATATATTAATGAGTATTATTAGAAGTCCAAAAGAAACATATGATGTTGTAGAAGAAGTTGGAGTTAAGAAAACTCATAAGACTTGGAACCAATCAGTGGTTAATGGAATATTAGCAGGAATGTTTATTGCACTGGGAGGTTATGCAGCAGCTGTTTCATCACATAGTATACCTAATTACAGTTTAGCAAAACTTGTAAGCGGATTTATATTCCCAGTAGGGCTTATACTTATTCTTTGTTGTGGTGCTGAATTATTTACTGGAAATATACTACTTAATGTAGCTGTATTAGAAAAGAAAATTAAAGTAAACTCAATGTTAAAAAATTGGGTGTTAGTTTACATAGGAAACTTTATAGGTACATTGATTATTGTTTTTTTAATATATCATAGTGGTTTATTAAGTAGTAATCATGATGCATTAGGAGGATATGCAGTTAAGGTAGCAACTAAAAAAGCTGAATTAGGATTCTCAGTGGCATTTATAAGAGGGATATTATGTAATATTCTTGTTTGTATGGCTGTTTGGGCTTCATATGCAGCAAAAACTGCTACTGGAAAAGTGTTATTGATCCATATTCCAATTATGGCTTTTATTATTTCTGGTTTTGAGCATAGCGTTGCTAATATGTATTATTTAGGACTAGGTTTTCTAGCTAAGAACACACCAGAATTTGTTGAAGCATCTCATATGGGTGAAGCGGTTAGTGAGATTAACATTCATAATATGATTGGTAATCTTATACCAGTTACTTTAGGGAATATTGTAGGTGGAGCTGTATTTATATGTGGACTATATTATCTTAGTTATAGAAAGAAAGCATAAGTATACATATTATCAATTTAATAAATAATACATACTTATTATTAGAATAATATAGAAGAGGGATTGGATAATTAACCAGTCCCTTATTTTAATTCACTACCTTTTATACTATATGCTTTTCCATGAGAACAAAATATAGAAGTTGAAGTATAATCTATATCAGAATCTTTATCATATCCATATCTTTTAATAACTTCATCTGTATTATGACATATATCATATCCACAATATACTAGGGAAATACTTCCTTTACCAGAAGTAAAAGATGCAAGAGTACAAGGATAATTCATAGATGTTGAAACAGGTATAGTACCTTTAATAATAACATTGTTATTATGAGTAATAGGTGTTTCAAAAGTTCCATGCATTTTTACAATGTCTGTCATTACTCTACCAGAAAGGTCATGTGCAACTTTAATTCGAAAGTAATAATATGGTTCAAGTAAAATATTTGTAATCTTTTCAATACCTTGTCGAATAGCTCTAAAAGTTGCTTGACGAAAATCACCGCCACTAGTATGTTTAACATGAGATTTTCCTGTTGTTAACGTTATGTGAAGATCTGTTAATGGTGAACCTGTAAGAATACCTTTTTTACAAGCGTCTATAATATTTTTTTTACATATTCTTTGCCATCTAGTATGTAAAGTATCAACACTACATGTTGAAGAAAAAGATATACCCATATTTTTATCTGATGGTTCAATATCAAATTCAACTTCTGCATAATGTTTTAATGGTTCAAAGTGACCAAATCCATGAGTCTTAGATGAAATAGTTTCTTTATATAAAATCTCAGGTAAGTCAAACTGTATATTAATATTAAAACGTTCTAGGACTATAGATTGTAATACTTCTAGATGAATAGTGCCCATTACTTTTATATGAATTTCTTGTAGTTTTTCTATCCACATAACATCAAGAGATGGATCTTCTTCTGTTAATATAGTGAAAATTTTTAGGATTGCTTTTGGATTATAATTTGTATCATGTATAACTTTTGATTTTAAAATCGGTACTAGTAATGGTGACTGATAGTCGGCATTGTTTCCTAAACCTTCGCCAATATAAGACGAATTAAGCCCTGTTACAGCAACTAACTGTCCGCTAGATGCTGTATCTATTAATGTGTATTTAGTACCATTATATAGTCTTATTTGATTAATTTTTTCTGTAATGCTATGTTCAGAATTAGTATTATGAACAATACTATCTTTTATCCCAATACTTCCAGAATGTAGTTTCATATAAGTTAACTTATTACCTTTGTCATCATAACGAATTTTATATACAGTTGAAGAAAAAGGAGCATTATTATCTAACTTACTTTCAGTTAATAAATCAAATGTTTTTAATAATTCATAAGTACCAATGTTTTTTAGAGCAATACCAGATAAGCAAGGGTAGAGTTTATTATCATTAAATAGCTTCTTAGTTGACTCAATAATATCATTAGAGTGTATAACTTCATCTTCAAGATATAGTTCCATTATAGTATCATCTCGTTCTGCAATGAATTCTATAATTTGTTTATTAGGAGAATCTAGTAAGAAAGAAATTTCATTATTACTATTTGGATATGAAATAGCTAATATATCATTAGTTAATGTTTCATTTATTTCTCTAATTACTCTATTATAATCAGCACCTATACGGTCTAGCTTATTAACGAAAAAAATAGTAGGTATTTCATATTTTCTAAGAAGTTGCCAAACAGTTTCTGTATGACCTTGTATACCTTCAACAGCAGATATTATTATTACCGCATAATCAAGTATTCTAACTGCTCTTTCCATTTCAGTTGAAAAATCTATATGCCCAGGAGTATCAAGAAATTGATATGTACAATTATTGTAGTTAGCTATTCCTTGATCAGAAAAAACAGTAATACCTCTTTCTTTTTCAATATAATGATAATCTAAAAATGTATTTTTATAATCAACCCGTCCAGCTTGTCTTATTGAATTAGTATAATATAATATTTGCTCAAGAAGAGTTGTTTTACCGGCATCAACATGAGCAACCATTCCTATTGTTTTGTACATTAATGTCCTTCCTTCCTAACTACTCAATACTATTTATAATTAACGATTATTATATAGTAACTCTTATTTGCATATTTTACATTATAACATTCATATATACAATAATCATTTTATATTACGTTATTATATTAACACTTATATAAACTATAGATTCTTTACTTGCCAATTAGTTTATTATGTATATAATAGATTATATATATAATACGGGAGAATAAATATGAATATTAAAGAAACAGATTTGTATCAGCCAATACATAATTATTTCACAGACCTAGGTTATGAAGTAAAAAGTGAGGTGAAATCTTTTGACGTAACAGCAGTTAAAGATGATTCTTTAGTAATTATTGAACTAAAGAAAAATCTTAATATGAAACTGTTAATTCAAGGTACAAAAGCTCAGAGAATAACTGATATGGTATATATAGCAATACCTAGGCCGAAAAAAACTTTTTCAAGAGAATGGAAAGATAAGTTATATTTAATTAGAAGATTAGAACTTGGATTAATATTTATTTCTTTTGAAGGGAATAAGGACTTAGTTCAAGTTATTTGTCATCCAAAAGCATTCGATAGAAATCGCAGTATGAAAAGATCATCTAAGAAAAAAACAGGTATAATTGCAGAGATTGAAGGAAGATATGGTGATTATAATGTTGGTGGAAGTAATAGAAAAAAAATAATGACGGCTTACAAAGAAAATTGCATACATATAGCATGTTGTCTAAAAAAATATGGCAATTTATCCACTAGAGAACTGAGAAAAATTGGTACAGGTGATAAAACTACATCTATATTATATAATAATTATTATAATTGGTTCTTCAAAGTTAGTAGAGGGGTTTATGGTCTTAGTGAAGAAGGTTATAAGGCAACAGAAGAGCATAAGGAATTAACACAATATTACTTAAAAGTAATAGATAATTAATTTCTAACAATCAACATAATGAAAGGAATGAAAATATTTGGCAGATATTAATAATATAAAATGTTTTTTAGTAGATTTGGATGGAACGTTTTATTTAGAGAATAAATTAATTGATGGATCAATGGAATTTCTTAATATCTTAAAAGACCAGAAAAAAGAGTTTATATTTTTAACTAATAATTCTTCAGGAAATAGGATAGCTTATGTTGAAAAATTAAGTAAACTTGGATGTGAAGTTAAACCAGATAAAATATTTACTTCTGGAGAAGCAACTACTATATATATAAATCAGAGAAAAAATAATGCAAAGGTTTTTTTGCTTGGGACTCCATTATTAGAAAAAGAATTTGAAAAAGCGGGATTAAAGCTAATAAAAGATAGAAGCGAGAAACCAGATTATGTAGTTCTTGGATTTGATACAACTTTGACATATGAAAAATTATGGATTGCTTGTGATTTAATAAGAGAAGGAGTTACATATATTGCTACACATCCCGATTATAATTGTCCTCTTCAAGGTGGAAAGTACATGCCAGATACAGGAGCAATGATTGATTTTATTGCTGCATCTACAGGAATAAGACCTTATGTTATAGGAAAGCCAAACGCTTTAATTATTAATGCTATTTGTGATAAATACGGATATAATAGTGATGAAATGGCTATAGTAGGTGACAGATTGTATACTGATATCAAAACAGGAATTAATGCGAATATTACTACCGTAGTAGTGTTATCAGGAGAAACTAATATAGATGATTATAATAAATCTGATATTAAAGCTGATTATATATTCCCATCATTAAAAGAGTTAGGAGATAAGTTAAAAGAGCTATAAGAGTTTTATGTTACATATACTTTTTGCTTGTAAAATTAGTTAACTATAGTATAATTGTTAATAGATAAAGCAGTTTATTACATATAATAAATGTACTAATGAAAAAGCTTCTTAAAGTATAATTTATTTAAGTACATTTGTGTGATTATTTAGAATAATAAAGAAGGAGGCATATTAATGCTAAACATTAGAAGACAATTAAAGGAAAATGGAAAGCAAAAGCCTGATTTTAACAATTTAGGTTTCGGGACACAGTTCACTGATCATATGTTTATCATGGATTATACTGATGGTAAGGGGTGGCATGATCCAAGAATAGTGCCTTATCAACCAATTACTTTAGACCCATCTGCAATGGTTTTCCATTACGGTCAAGAAATGTTCGAAGGAATGAAAGCATATAAAACTGAAGATAAAAGAATTTTATTATTCAGACCGGAAAAAAATATTAAGAGAACTAATATAACAAATGATAGATTATGCATACCACAAGTTAATGAAGATGATATGCTTCAAGCAATTAAAGAACTTGTTTCAGTGGAGAAAAATTGGATACCAGATGCTCCTGGTACTTCACTATATATTCGACCATTTATAATTGCAACAGATCCTTTCTTAGGCGTTAGAGCATCTAATACCTATAAATTTATGATTATTACCTGTCCAGTAGGTGCTTACTATAAAGGCGGTATTAATCCTGTGAAAATATGGGTTGAGACTGAATATGTGCGTGCGGTTAAAGGCGGTGTTGGTTATGCCAAAACAGGAGGTAATTATGCCGCAAGTATTAAAGCTCAGATGAATGCAAAAGAAAGAGGTTATGCTCAAGTACTTTGGCTAGATGGAGTAGAAAGAAAATATGTAGAAGAAGTTGGTACTATGAATGTTTTCTTTAAGATTAATGGTGAAGTTATTACACCTTCATTAGAAGGTAGTATATTACCTGGTGTTACTAGAGACTCTGTTATAGAATTATTAAAATCTTGGGACGTACCAGTAACTGAGAGAAAACTATCAATTGATGAAATATATGAAGCTGCTGAGAAAGGAACTCTTGAAGAAGCATTCGGAACAGGAACTGCGGCTGTTATATCACCAATAGGTGAACTTAATTATAATAATAAAGTAGTTACAATTAACGATGAGAAAATTGGAACTCTTTCACAGAAAATCTATGATACTGTAACAGGGATTCAAACTGGTCATATTCAAGATGAATTTTCATGGACAGTTACAGTAGATTAATAAAAATAGCAATAATATGGTGTTAAATATTTTGTATAAAAATTTATAAAAAAGACAGGGTGTTGGATTATTATCTGACATCCTTTTTGTTATCTTAATATTGATGTAATCATATGTAAAGTATATAAAGCAATTCCAATTATTGTTTTAATAGAAAATGAGTAGTAAGTTTGTTTGTATTCCAAATTAATATCATTTTACGCTAGGTTTGTTGAAGCTTTTATTATATTGTGGATTATTACATGGAAGTTTGCGCTCATTAACAATGTAAAATACAGGAAATGTGTTTGAGGGATGGACGAACTTGAAGATGTAATATTTGGTGAAAGTGTACAAAAACACATATTATAAATTGTTATGTATACACTTACAAATTACCTTTTTTTATTGGAAAACAAAAATATATATGTTATTATAGAGTAGAGAGAAGGAAATAAAATACATAATATATATTGAAATAATATATTATAGACTAATATTCATTTGTGTGCGAGAGGAAAACAAACTTTTATAAAAGGAGTAGTCTCTAATGATGAATGGATTAAATATTTCTATTTTTACTGGTAACTATGGAAGTGGTAAAACAGAGATGGCAATTAACTTAGCACTAAAGTCAAGTGAGCAGAACAAAAAAACTATACTTGTAGACTTAGATATTGTTAATCCTTTTTACCGCTTAGCTGAAATAAAACCTTATCTTGAAGAACGAGAAATTACAGTAATAACTCCTAACTTTGCAACAACTAATATGGATATTCCTTCATTACCTGCATCAATATATAGCGTGTTTCAGATGAAAAATGCTAATGTTTTTTTTGACGTAGGTGGAGATGAAGATGGAGCTATTGCTCTTGGGCAATACAAAAAATACTTTGATAAAATTGGTTATAAGATGTACTTTGTAATTAATACTAGAAGACCATTCACTAGCAATGAAGAAGATATAATCCAATTAATGAAGCAAGTTCAAAACCGTTCAAGATTAAACATATCAGATCTAGTAAACAATACTAATTTGTCTTATGAAACAACTGAAGAAATTATTTTAGAAGGACAAAAGATAATAGATATTGTATCACAAAAAACAAATCTTCCTGTAACTTATATCAATGCCAAAAAAGATATTCCATTAAAACTACTAACTGAATATGAAAATAAACTACTTAAAATTGATTTATTTATGCAACCTAAGTTTTAATTTAACTTCATACTGAAATCTACTTCTTATGAATTATTATTAATGTTTCATTTTTACTAAAGAAATAGAAAGTAAATAAGTGAAAGGAGATAATTAAATGGCAAAAGTAACTTTCAATGAAGAGTTATGTAAAGGTTGTGGATTATGCACTACAGTATGTCCAAAAAAAATCGTAATCATGTCTAATGATAAAATCAATTCTAAAGGCTATCATCCTGCTACTATAACTGAGATGGATAAATGTATAGGATGTGCTTTTTGTGCCACCATATGCCCAGATGTTGTTATAACAGTAGAAAAATAATTAGTTTATATAGATTGGAGGAGAGATAATGGAAAAGGTTTTAATGAAGGGCAACGAGGCTATTGCAGAAGCAGCTATTCAAGCGGGATGTAATTATTTTTTTGGCTATCCTATTACACCACAAAATGAGATTCCTGCCTATATGGCAAAAAAACTTCCTAAAATTGGAGGAGTGTTTCTGCAAGCCGAATCAGAAGTTTCAGCGATAAATATGGTATATGGAGCAGCAGGAACAGGAGCAAGAGTTATGACATCTTCTTCAAGCCCGGGAATTAGCTTGAAGCAAGAAGGAATCTCATATATTGCTGGAGCCGCACTGCCTTGTGTTATAGTTAATATAGTTCGGGGAGGACCTGGTTTAGGTGGAATTCAGCCTGCACAGTCAGATTATTTTCAATCAGTTAAAGGTGGAGGTCACGGTGACTATCATTTGATAGTATATGCTCCATCTACTTTGCAAGAAATGGTAAGTCTTACTATGGAAGCATTTGATGTTGCAGATATATATAGAAATCCTGTTATGATATTAGGAGACGGCATGTTAGGACAGATGATGGAACCAGTTGAGTTCACTAAACCACCAAAAAGAGAGTTACCAGAAAAAACATGGGCTACAACTGGGTGTGATGGAAGTAGAAAACCTAATGTTATTAACTCTCTATATATTGACCCAGAAGAATTAGAGAGAGAAGTTAATAAGACTTATAAGAAGTATGAACTTATAAAAGAGAGAGAAACAAGATATGAAGAATATAATTGTGAAGAAGCAGATATAATTGTAGTTGCATATGGAACTACAGCAAGAATTGTAAAAAGTGTAATTGAAATGGCAAGAGAAAAAGGAATAAATGTAGGACTTATAAGACCTATTACTATATGGCCATTTCCTTATGCACCTATTGATAAATATGCAAATAAAAAACATGTCAAATCATTTTTAACAGTTGAAATGAGTATGGGACAGATGGTTGAAGATGTAAGACTTGGTGTAAATGGTAAAAAAGATGTGAAATTCTATGGACGAACAGGTGGAATGGTTCCAACTCCAGATGGTATTTTGGCAGAAATCATTAAATATGTAGAGGAGGTATAATGATGAAACCAGTGTTTCAAAAACCAAAAGCTCTTAGTGAAACCCCTTTTCATTATTGTCCAGGATGTACTCACGGAATAATACATCGTTTAGTAGCAGAAGCAATAGATGACTTGAATATTAGAGATAAGACAATAGGGGTAGCACCCGTAGGATGTTCAGTTTTTGCTTATAAATATTTTGATTGTGATATGCACGAAGCAGCACATGGGCGTGCACCTGCTGTAGCAACTGGTATTAAAAGAGTTTTGCCACAAAACATAGTATTTACTTATCAAGGAGATGGAGATTTAGCATCTATAGGATGTGCAGAAATTGTTCATGCAGCTGCTAGAAATGAAAATATTACGGTTATATTTGTTAACAATGCTATTTATGGTATGACAGGAGGACAAATGGCACCTACTACCCTTATTGGGCAAGTGACAACTACTTCTCCATATGGAAGAGATGTAAAACTCGCTGGATTTCCTATAAAAATGTCAGAGATGTTATATACGTTAGATGGAGCTTCTTATATTGAGAGAGTATCTGTTCATGATGTTAAACATATAAAAATGGCAAAAAAAGCTATAAAAAAAGCTTTCGAGAATCAAGTTAACAATAAAGGTTTTTCATTAGTGGAAGTATTATCAACATGTCCTACCAACTGGGGATTATCTCCTGCTGAATCATTAAAATGGGTTGAAGATAAAATGATTCCAGTATATCCATTAGGTGTTATGAAGGAGGTAAAATAAAATGACTGAACAAGTAATTATTGCAGGGTTTGGTGGGCAAGGTGTTATGTCAATAGGACAGATACTAACTTATGCAGGAATGATGGAAGATAAACAAGTATCATGGTTACCATCATATGGACCAGAAATGCGAGGAGGAACAGCTAACTGTAACGTTATTGTCTCAGATAAATTAGTAGCATCTCCTATAGTTACTAATGCAACAGCAGCACTTATTCTTAACAAACCATCACTAGATAAATTTGAAAAAAGTATTAAGAAAGATGGAAAATTACTTGTTAATAGTTCATTAATCGATAAACAAGCATCAAGAAATGATATAAATACCTATTACATTAATGCTAACGATATAGCCGTTGAACTTGGTAATTTCAGAATTGCTAACATGGTTATGCTAGGGGCTTATCTTGAATTAACCAAAGTTGTAACTATTGACTCCGTCATACAAGCACTTAAAAAAGTTCTAGGAAAAAACAAAGAATATCTAATTCCAATTAACCTACAAGCCATGAAACGAGGAGCCTCATGTATCAACAATTAAATTTATCTATACTTACATAGGTTGTCACTGACAACCTTATTTTCTGTGGTATAAACGATAGATTATTAATATAATATTTTAAATATAAACCAGCCTAGCGAAGAATGTATAGGGTAATATGTAGCACGAGCCAGGACGGCGAGGTCAGCTGTTTTAATCAGGACGATTAATTAGCTGACGGAATATTACCCTATACATTCGTAGCGGAAACTTTCATATAACTTCTATAAATCATATTCCTCGCTATCTAATACTCAAATAATTATTATAAAATCTAACATCATTCCCATTAGTAATAAACAGTAACTTACCTAATACAGACTCATATTTCACATACACAGATTTTCCTTTTGAGTTCATAGGTAATAACTCTGTACTAGATACAATATGATCACCACCAACCCATGTGTTATCATAAAATACTACCTTTTGAGTTTTAGTATCATCCAAATAATAATACATTGAGATTTTATATTTATTATTTACTATCCATTCTTTTGTACTTTGTAATTTTGATTCAAAAGCTATTGATGGATTATGATTCTTCCATACTTTATTAAGATAATAATCATTATATGGAATTTCAACAATAACTGAATAATTCTGGTAGTTACCATCAGTATACATACCTGTACATATTCTTTTATTAGTGACTATAGAATTAGAAGTTGTTATCTTGCAATTGGTAGTATTATAAAGTAAATTAATAGTATCTTTATTAATCAAAGGATTATCTACATATTCATGATGTATTTCCAAAATACAAAGAGCGTAAAAAGTATAACTTACTATAAATAATAAACAAATTATAAGTATTTTTTTTAATAGAGGCAATTATGTTCACCACCTAAATATAAACAAATGCTATAAACTTTATTTGTTTTATTATCACTAACAATCATCATATTGTAATCATCAGTAATATAAATATAGTTAGATGATACAGAAGTATTATTAATTTCCTTTAATTCAAAACCATACATTTTGGTGACTTTATTCGCTTCTTCAATATGCATACCCTGCTTTATATTGTTGAAAGAAGTTGTTGTAATTTCAACTGGATTATTTAAGTTATCTCCTCTAAACCAAAACTGTAATATATGTCCCAAAACAGGATAATCCAAAATATAATAGTCAATACCATCAATTTTAAGCACATAAGTTTGTCTTGGCTGACCATTAAAACTACTTTTTATTACATATTCATTTTCTAATAAAAAATGAGGTAAATCATCTATAGCATAAGCAGTCATAATTCTATTGCTAGATGGTTCGTTGAAGCTAACATAAGAAATAAAAAACATAATAACAATAGAAAATACAATAAGTATTTTTCTTTTCTTAGTATAAGTTGAAATACGAAATATCCTTTTATTAGCTTCTGTTCTATCATTTATTATGGCATTAGCAATAATAGGATTAAGAGGTTGTTGTTTAGTTGCAATAAGTTCCATTAAGTGTATTAATGTATATCCATATTGAGTGTATTCAGTATCACTTAAATATTTTAGCACTGATTCATCACATGCAAGTTCACAATCTCTTTTGCTCTTCATAAAACTAAACCATACAATTGGATTGAACCAGTGAATAATACATATTAACATACAAATATAACTTTTAATAATATCTTTTCTTTTTATATGTACTAATTCATGTAATATAATATGTTCTAATTTGTGGTTATCTAGCTCTACTAATATTGATTTAGGAATAACGATTTTTGGATTAAAAATACCGCAAGCCATAGGGGATGAGATTTCTTTGGATATATATATATTAATCTTTTTATTGTAATCTATTTTTAGTTGACATTTTTTAATAATAGATTTTAACTCTAAATCAGTATTGATCATTGCACATTTAATTAACTTATTGACTTTAATAACAATATAGCAGAAGAATATTAATAAAATACTTATTCCAATAATCCAAATAATAGATATAATAGATGTGATATTAATATCTATAGCTTTTCTTATTAATTGATCTATAGAAACAGATTTTCCAATGTAAGTAATTTCGTCACCTGTAATACTTGATTTTCCCATTAAAATATCATTTATGCCATATTTAAACCTATGAAAAAGACTTAATTTATATAATGATATTACGTTTTTAATAGGAGTAAGAGGCATCAATAACCTAATAAAAACTAAAATCCATAAAGCATAAATCCATCTAGATGTAAAATCTTTACTAAAGATTTTTTGAAATAACAGTATTAGTAATATTAGAATGGAACCTTTAATTGATGTCTCAAAAAAAATTTTAAATATATAAGTTAAATGTATCATATAATTTCTCCATTGGCATTGTCAATTATTTAATTAATATATTCAATAGTAATTGTATAGCAATCTATAAGTGAAATCAATAGATTAATAATTGATGAAATATAAAAAGTTATTAATTAATTCTCTAAAACAAGGTAACAATAAAAACTTATAATTTATTATAATTAATGGATATAATTCATAGGGATTAGATTAAATATAGTTATTAGATACATATATATATACTAATTAACATAAATTATAAGAAATATATTAGTTTTCAACTACAAATAAAATAAGGAGTTAAATATAATGATTGAAGACAGAATCAAAACAGCTACAAAACAAATAAAAGCTGATTTAATTATAAGTAATATTAATATTGTTGATGTATTTAATTTAGAATGCTATGTATCAGATGTGGCAATAAAAGATGGTTATTTTGTTGGAATCGGTGATTATAAAGGTGAAGGTATTATAGAAATTGATGGAACAGGAAAAACTATCATTCCGGGATATGTTGATGCACATGTTCATATAGAATCTTCTATGGTAACACCTATTCAGTATTCTAATGAAATACTTCCTTTTGGAGTAACATCGGTTATTGCTGATCCACATGAAATTGCTAATGTAAGTGGAGTAGATGGAATAAAATATATGATAGATATGGCAAAGTATGTACCTTTAGATGTATATATTATGTTGCCATCTTGTGTACCAGCTACAAGTTATGAACGTGGAGGAGCAATATTAACAGCCAAAGATCTAAAACCATTATACAATGAAGAAAATGTAATTGGACTTGCAGAAGTTATGGATTTTCCATCTGTATTATCATGTAATAAAGATATGTTAGAAAAAATACAAAATGCAAAAGAAAGAAATTATACAGTAGATGGTCATTGTTCTTCTTTTAATATTAATATGCTTAATGCTTATGCTACAGCAGGAATTATGACTGATCATGAAGCTATAAGTGGAGAAGAAATGATACAAAGAAGTAGAAGAGGTATACACACTTTAGTTAGATATGGTTCCGTTTGTAGAGATTTACCAAATATATTACCTAGCATTAACGAAAGAAATCATAGATTGCTATGTTTTTCTACTGATGATAAACATATTGATGAGCTAACGACTTTTGGAGGAGTTAATCATAATGTGAAACTAGCTATACAAGGTGGACTTGACCCAATTATTGCTATATCAATAGCTACCTATAATACATGCGCCTGTTATAAGTTATATGAAAAAGGAGCAATAGCACCAGGATTTATTGCTGACTTTTCAATAGTAGATAATGTGAAAGATCTTAATATTTTAGATGTATATAAGAATGGAAAATTAGTAGTAAAAAATAAAACACTAATTAATAAAATCTCAACTAATATATGTAGTAAGCCAGAAAAATTAGTTTCTTCTATTAATATGAAAAAAATCAGTAAAGATGATTTAGCAATTGATATGAAGGGATACAGCAAAGCAAATGTTATAGAAGTTATTAATGATGGGATAGTTACAAAAAAATCTATAGAAAAAGTCTCTGTTAATAGTGAAGGATATTTTGAGGTAAATGTGCAAAAAGATCAACAAAAAATAGTAGTAATTGAACGACACAATAAAACTGGCAATATTGGTAAAGGCATTTTAAAAGGATTAAAACTTGAAGAAGGAGCAATCGCAACAACAATATCTCATGATTCACATAATCTAATCGTTGTTGGAACTAATGATAATGATATGTTAAAAGCTATTGATGCAATTAAACAGATGCAAGGTGGTATTGTTATAGTTAATAATAATGAAGTGTTAGCTAGTATTAATCTTGAGATATGCGGTTTAATTACTACAGATGATTCGAGAGCTGTAATAGATAACTTAAACCACGTGAATAAAATGATTAAAAAAATTGCACCAAAAGTAGAAATAAATCCATTGTTAACTCTTTCTTTTATGTCTCTTGTTGTTATACCTGAAATAAAAGTATGTGAAAGAGGATTATTTGATTTCTCCAGATTAGATTTTATTGATATATATAGTGAATAATAAACATAATTTCGTTTTTTATGAATATAATATATTATTAGGACAAGGGAGGCGTTGATATGTTATCAATACTGAAAAAAGTTACATGTTTATTTTTAGCATTTTCCATCATCTTATTAGCTCCTAGTGTTACATATGGACAAGATGATAACGGAACATTTTGTGTTGGGACAGGGGTACATGATATTACTGGGCCAGCAGGAGAAGTAGTTATGATGGGATATGCTAACACAGAACAAACAACAGGAGGAATTCATCTAAGACTGCGAGCTAGAGCATTTATTATGGCTGATAATGAAAATAACAAACGAGTAGTATTTGTTAGTGCTGATTTAGGTCAAGTATTTCAAGGCGTGAAACAAGGGGTAATGAGAAAACTACGTGATACATATGGTGATCTATATACTGATGAGAATACATTATTAAGTGCTACACATACTCATTGTGGTCCAGGAGGACATTCTCATTATGCATTATATAATATTTCTTCATATGGCTATATTAAACAAAACTATGATATTATAGTTGATGGAATTTATAATGCAATTGTAAAAGCACATAACAATCTAGAACCAGGATACATAGAAGTTAACAAAGGTATATTAAATGGAACTAATATTAACCGCTCAATAGTGGCTTATAATAATAATGATAGTGATGAAAAAGATGCTTTTGATAGTGAAGTAGATAATGAAATGGTAGTACTTAATTTTAAAAATAATAATAATGAACTCCTTGGAGTATTAAATTGGTTTCCTATTCATCCAACATCTATGGGTAATACAAATCAATTAATTTCAAGTGATAATAAAGGATTAGCATCTTATCTATATGAAAAAGAAAATAACACTGATTATTCAAATGATAAGACTTTTGTCGCTGCATTTGCTCAGAGCGATTGTGGTGACGTATCACCTAATATACATGGTGGTGAACAAGGGTACGGCGATAATGATTTTGAAAGCACTAAATATGCAGGAGAACAACAATATTCTAAATGTAAGCAGTTAAGTGAAAGTGCCAGTAGTAGATTAAGTGGAAATATTGATTATAGACATAAGTATATTAATTTTGCACAAATTAATATCTCAAAAGAATATGCAGAATTTAGAGCAAATAGTGATATACCAGAAACTATTTCAGAACCAACTTCAGAAATAAAAACTTATGATGCTGCTGTAGGATATTCTTTTGCATGTGGAGCAGAAGATGGTCCTAGTCATATTGATATGTTTCATGAGGGCATGATATCAGATGACTATCCAATAGAAGGAACACCTAACTATGTAAGAGCTTCACAACATTTGATTAATTTAGTTCCTGGATTAAATACAGTAAGTGGCGTTAATTATGAAATGTTATGGGAACAACATTATCCAAAGCCTGTACTATTTGCTACATCAAAAGGTAAACCATATCCTTGGTCACCAGAGGTTCTACCTATTCAAATAGTTAAGGTTGGTCAATTAACAATTGCTGCTGTTCCTGCTGAATTTACATCTATGTCTGGTAGAAGAGTTAAAAACCTTATAAAGAAAAGTATTAATAATGGATCAGAAGATAACATAGTAGTTCTTGCAGGACTAGCAAACGCATATAGTGGATATGTGGCAACTCCAAAAGAATATGAAAAACAACATTATGAAGGCGCATCTACGCATTTTGGAAAATGGACATTACCTGCTTATCTACAAGAATTTCATAAATTAGTAAAAGCTATTGAAAATGAAGAATCAGTTGAACCTGGACCTACACCACGAGATTTAAAAGATGAGCAAATGTGTTTTCAAACAGGAGTTGTTCTTGATAATGTACCTATTGGTAAAGATTTTGGAGAAGTTAAAACACAAGTGTCATCTCAATATAGTAAAGGAGATACAGTTAAAGTTAGTTTTTGGACTGGACATCCTAAAAATGATTTGAAGATACAATCTACATATTTAGAAGTACAAAAACAAGTAAATGGTAACTGGGTCACAATTGCCAATGATTGGGACTGGGAAACAAAGTTTACGTGGAAAAGAATAGATTCATTTTGGGGAACTTCACTTGCAATAATTGAATGGGATATTCCACAGGATGCTGAAAGTGGTACTTATAGAATAGTTCATCATGGAAATTATAAGAACGGATGGACATTAGACATAATACCATTTGATGGAATTTCTAATGTATTTCAAGTAAATTAATTATTATAATAGGGCTGTCTCATAATACATTTTGTTGATGTTTGCAGTTTTTGGAAGATAGACTAGATTTAGCTATTCATACCCTTAAACGTCTTGTTTAAAGGGTATGCGCTACGCCGTCATGGAAACCTAATATATCTTCCTTTATATTGACATTAAAAATGTATTATGATAAATGTAAATATTATTCATTTAAGGTAAAATGTAGAAAATTAACGAATTTTGTGTTAAAATAAAAATTATACAAAAAAGAACACAGGAGGAACTGTAATGAAAAAGAAATTAGGAATAATATTAATTGCAGTAATTATTTTAATAAGTGGAATAATATATTTTGTTCCACAAGCAAGGTTAATTTTTTATGTTTTATACCATAATAACATTAAATCATCAACAGAATTCACAGTAGATGGAGATAAATTATATATGGATGGTTATATATGTAGTAAAACTCCTGAACAACTAAAAAAAGTTATAAAAGAAAATAATGAGATTAAAACTATTGTTATGAAAGATGTATTAGGTTCTTTAGATGATGAAGCTAATTTTCCAATGTCAAAGTATGTTCGTGAAAGCGGTTTAAATACTTATCTTACCAAGAATAGCGAAGTTGCATCAGGAGGAACAGATTTTTTCCTTGCAGGAAATAAAAGAACTATTGAAGATGGAGCCAAAATAGGAGTTCATTCTTGGCGTGATTTAGCTGGAACAGAAGCAAAAGATCTTCCAAAAACTCATGAAGAGCATAAAATATATACAGAATATATGAATTATATGCTAGGAAATGATGATTTTTATTGGTATACTATATATGCTGCATCAGCAGAAGATATGCATTATATGACTAATGAAGAAATAATAGAATATAATGTAATCACAGAACCTATTGTACAAAACTAATAAAAAATAATTTTATAAAAGGATTGTTTTACAATACATTTTCTTTTGAACTTTAAATTTGATAGACTAGATTTAGCTATTACATACCCTTAAATATCTGCTTAAAGGGTGAGTTAAGCCGTGTTGGCTTATAGCTAAACCTAGTCTATTTTTCTATATAATGACATGAAAGCTGTATTAAGTAAGAGACAACCCTTTTATTTTTATAATTAACTTGAAGTAAGAAGTGATTAGCAAAATTCTAATTCTTGTTTATAGGAAATTCTCTAACTTTATTTTAAAATTATAATAAAAGTATTGATTTTTGTTATAAAATTGCATATAATTTAGTAAAGAAACTTTACTAACTATATTAGGAGATATAATATGACTCAAGCAGGCAATCAATCTATGGTAAAAAAAAATAATCAAAGAGCAATTGTTAAGTATCTTATTAATAATGGAGCTACTTCAAGAGCAGACCTTGCTAAGATTCTAAAGGTAAGTAAACCTACAATATCAAAAAACACTAATGAATTGATAGAGAAGGGAATACTAATAGAAGCAGGAAAAGGAGCTAATGAGCTTGGGAAAAAGTCTATATTAGTAGATTTTAATAAAATTCATAAATATGTATTAGGTATAGATATTTCCAAAAAAAGATTTAAGATTACGGTAGGAGATTTAGTTTGCAATATAAAGCATACAGTAGATATTGAATATAATCACCCAGATGAGATTGATTTTTCTTCTTTTATTAATGAATTTCTAGAAACACATAATATAAGTAATTTGGATATAGCAATTATTGGAATTTCTTATCCTGGGATAATAAGTAATGGTGAATTTCCGAATATACTTTCTGAAAAAATTAATCAGATTAAGTTGAATAAATTAGTAAGTTCTCTTAATGAATTTTTTGATGTAGATATTATTATTAAGAATGATATTAACTTGGCTATTATAGGAGAAAGAATTAAGAGCAAGTTACTTAATATAGATAACTTATTATACATAAGTGTTGATGTGGGTGTAGGTGCTGGACTAATTATTAATGGTAAACTTTATGAAGGCGACAGAAAAGGAGCTGGAGAAATTGGTTTTTCTGTACCTAATATTAATATTGAAGGAAAGTATATTAACATTGAAGATATAGTTTCAAAAACAGGGATTCTTAACATAATTAAGAAAGATTTTGCCAATATTAAAACTAGTATAATATACTCTTTATGTGAAGGAATTGAAGATAATATATCTATAGAAAAATTTTCACAAGCACTAAATAAAAATGATGATTATTGCATTAAACTAAAAAATAAAATATCACAATATATTGGCGTGACAATTGCTAATATTATTGCTTTATTAGATATTAAAAATGTTATTGTTGGCGGTGATATACCATTATTACATACATCAATGATAAAAGAGATTAATAAAGTTGTTTCAGAATTAATACCTTTTCATACGAATGTAAATTTGGCACAGATTAAAAACTCAAGTTTAATAGGTGCTGTGGAAGTAGCAGTTGAGGAAACTATAGAAATGATTTTAAGTTAAAAATATGTTTCTATCATTATAAGAAAGGTGGATGTTTTATGAATTGTATTTACAATGGAAAAATTTTAATTGATGGAGAATTTGTTGATAATAAAGCAATTCTATTTGATACTAGTATAATCAATGTGATTGATGAAAACGATATAAATAATTATTCAATTAAATCAAAAATAGATGCAAAAGGCAAATATATATCACCAGGATTTATAGATGTTCATATTCATGGGTATAAAGGAAATGATACAATGGATGGTGATATTGAGTCTCTAAGAAAAATAAGCCGTGATGTAGCAGAAAATGGGGTAACATCTTTTTTACCTACAACTATGACAATGGATATACCTGTCATTAGAAAAGCTCTTGATACAATACAAAGCATAATGAAAGATGAGACATATGGTGCAGAAGTATTAGGTACACATCTTGAAGGACCATTTATATGTAAAAAATATAAAGGAGCACAACCAGAAAAATATATTATACAACCATCAGAAGAAGTAATAAAAGGTTATGAGGAAATTATTAAAATAATTACTATTGCACCAGAAGTTAATGGAGCACTAGAGTTTATTGAGAAATATACTAAAGAATATGGAATTAGATTTTCCATTGGTCATAGTAATGCTACTTATGATGAAGCATTAAAAGGGATTGATAAAGGAATATGTTCTGCAACACATTTATTTAATGCTATGACAGGACTTCATCATAGAGACCCTGGTGCTATTGGTGCTGTTATGAATACAGATATTATGTGTGAGTTAATTGCAGATACGATACATGTTAATCACGCATTATTTAATTTATTAGTTCGTATAAAAGGATTAGATAAAATTTTATTAATTACAGATGCTATGATGGGTGCAGGACTTAATGATGGTGAATATGACTTAGGTGGACAAAAGGTTTATATGAAAAATGGTAGATGTGTATTAGAAGATGGAACAATTGCTGGAAGTTCACTAAAGTTAAATAAAGCTATTTATAACTTCACTAAATATACTGATTATGAATTATCAAAAGTATTGGGGCTTGCTACAATTAACCAAGCTAAATACATTGGTGTCGATGATAGAAAAGGTTCATTAGATATTGGCAAAGATGCTGATATTGTTATATTAAATGATAATCTAGAAATAGACTTAACAATAGGGAAAGGAAAGGTAATATATGAAAAATCAAATTAGAGGAATGAGAATTATTGTAACAGATACATATAAGGATATGAGTAAAAAAGCTGCAACTATTGTAGCTTCTCAAGTAAATCTAAAGCCTAATAGTATATTAGGACTTGCTACAGGTGGAACACCAGTAGGCATGTATAAAGAGTTAGTTGAAATGTATAATAACGATGAAGTTGACTTTAGTGAAGTTAAAACATTTAATTTAGATGAGTACTACCCAATTGAAAGAACTAATGATCAAAGCTATTTTTATTATATGAATGACAATCTTTTTAAACATGTTAATGTATTAGAAGAAAATATTAATATTCCAAATGGAAAAGCAGAGGATATTGAAAAAGAGAGTTATGAGTATGATAAGAATATATATAATTCTGGCGGCATAGACTTACAAGTATTAGGAATAGGTACGAATGGTCATATTGGTTTTAATGAACCTGATATTGCATTTGAATCTGGTACTCACAAAGTTAAACTTGATAGTGAAACAATAGAAGCTAATGCTAGATTTTTTGAATCAATAGATGATGTGCCTACAGAAGCTATTAGTATGGGAATGAAAACAATTATGCAATCTAAGAAGATTGTATTACTTGCAAATGGTGAAGGAAAAGCCAAAATAATTGAGAAGATGTTATTTGGAGAAATTTCACCTAATGTACCAGCTTCTATATTACAATTACATCCTCACGTAATTGTAATACTTGATAGAGAAGCAGCAAAATATATCGAAGAAAAAATAAACTAGAATTATAGAGGTCTGTCCGATAGCATAAGAAATATAAATGTATTGTCGGCAGTCCTCTTTTTATATGTTGGAGGAGAGAATATGGAGCAATATACTATTAAAGTGATTAATGAAGATGAAATTAAATGGGAGGATATTAATAGCTTAATCATTAATAATTATCCTTGGTATGAAAGTGGATTAAAGCAATCAACATCAGTTCAAGTTGTTATTCATAATAAGAAAATTATTATAAAGGCTGTTTGCGATGATATTCATAGCTATAGTAAAGAAACTAAATTAAATGGAAATGTATATTTAGATAGTTGTTTTGAATTTTTTGTAACTCCTAGTAATAATCTTGGGGGAGGATACTATAACATGGAAATTAATTGTTGTGGTGTACTTCATTTCTCATATAAGAATGAAGAAGGAGATAAAGTATTTTGTACACAACAACAAGCGGATAGAATATTAATTATCCCATCAATGAAATCAACAACAAAAGAAGAATGTGATGATGACAAGAAATGGTCTTTGTATATTGAATTACCTATTGAAGTTATGGAAGAAATGAGTGGCGAAAAAGTAGATTTTGATTGTTGGTACGGCAATTTTTATCGTTGCGGTGGGAAAACAGAACCTCAGTATGCAACGTGGAATAACATTAAATGGGATTGTCCTCAATTTCATTTGCCTAATCAGTTCGGAAAACTAATTATAGAATAATGGGGATTACTGTAGTAGGCTTTACAATATTTAGTAGCGTTTAATTAAAATGAGCTGTCAGATATTCTATGGGTTTATCAGACAGCTCATTATTAGCTAATGCATAATTTTACTTATGTTTTTAATGACGATTGATATTTTGCCATCTGGATTAGTCACAAACTCAATATTATTTGGGTCATTGTATATCTCCATTGGAATTTTTAATTCAATGCCATTATCAGTCTTGATTTTTTGTTTTTCAAAAGAGCGTGTAATAGTTTTTTCGGATAATTTAACTACAGGTTCATCAAGCCCTTTTTTAGTAATATTTTCAATAAATTCTTTTTTGACTTCAAGATTATTTTTGAAAACATTGTCAGCAAACTTTTCTAAGTTTATTTCTCCTGTATCTTCTATATTATTATATAGTTCTTGGTTAATCTCCATTGTTTTTTCTACATCTTCGTTATAGTACTTCTTACTTAATGAATTAGTAGCTTTTTTTACTATATTAAATTGCTCTTTTGAAGAAAGAGTAGTACGACATTTTAGTAAATGAAGAGATAGATAAAATTCTTTATTACCATCAATTTCATATTTTTTTTCTAAAACTTGTAACTCAAGTGTGGAAAGATTAATAATAACAGCTTCGTTTATTTTCTGACCCATATTTGGTAAAGTAGTTCTATACTGTATTATACTATTAATATTAGAGTTGTTTTCTATATCAGTATAATGAATAAAAGAATTAGTATAATTAAGTTTTAGTAAAGCCAAATACTTATATCCTCTAGAGCTAAAGTGAATAACTGCTAAATCTGCTGATGGAATATCTATATTAGAAGTCATTATGGAAAATAGTTGATTTGCTATGTTAATTGACATATCCACAAATTTATCTTCTGATACAGTAAATTCTTTTATATAGCTATAAACCATATTATAATCAGTATTAAACTCACAATTTTTAATACTGTCATCGTTTAGAGTTTTAACTATATGGTTAGCAAAAAATTCTTTTATTTCATAGTTGCTTTCCATTTTTTCCATAGATAATACTGGTACACTTAGATTTGAATCTAGAATATGGACAATCATATCATGTATGTTAATATCTTCTATACTAAACATTGTTTTCACCCTTTTACTTTGTTAATTTAATAAATTTTTTATAAGATTAATGGTACATCCAGATATACATTATACTTTGATATTGAAGAAGGGCTGCCTTATAATACATTTTTATGTCAATATATAGAAAGATAGACTAGGTTTAGCGGTAAACGAAGCCAGGACGGCGTAGTGCATACCCTTTAAACAGGACGTTTTGGGTATGAATAGCTAAACCTAGGCTATCTTTCAAAACTGTAGCCACCAGAAAAATGTATTATAAGACAGCCTCTTCCAAGTCTCAGATAAAATGTAATTATTGACAAACCCTATGTACCTAATACTATATTATTAAAAACTAATCTGTTTTGATTGCTTCTAGCGCACTTAATTTCATTGCTTTTCTAGCTGGCAAATAACCAGAAACTAAACCTATTAAGGCTGTAAATCCTAAAGCGGAAAATACTAGCCAAGGAGGAATAATTGAAAGTGCTATTTTAGCTTCATCTGGATCTGGATATATGTCTAAAAAGTGCATCAATTGATCGCTTATTAAGTTATTAAGTGCATAGGATAGACCAAAGCTTGCAAGTATTCCAAGTAATCCTCCAAGTAATCCTATTGCTGCTGATTCGAATAAGAAAAGTTTTTTAATATCACGAATAGAAGAACCTATAACTTTCATAACACCAATTTCTTTTCTTCTTTCATATATTGCCATAACCATTGTATTAGTTATACCAATGGCAGCTACAAGTAAAGCAATACCTCCGATACCTCCGAATACCATTTTAACTGTTGAAGCCATTGATTCAGATTCTTTTAACCAATCAGAATCGCTTCTAGCATCAAGTCCTAATTTTCCAATTTCTTTTTGAATATCTTCAATATCTTTTCTATTAGGCACATGAACTAAAGCTTGTCGATAACCTGTATTACGAGGTTTTTTACCATCATATTCTGCATAGGCAGTCATTTTATCATATTTTTCTTTCAGTTCTTGTAGTTTGCTAATCTCCATATAAGCATATCCGGCTTTATGATAGTTATCATTTGATAGAGTACCAACTACACTTACTTTAGTTGGACGAATTGGTTGCCTAGAGTCATCACGTCCATATCTTCTGTCAAATGACATTGTCATTTTCTCACCAATAGGATCAAAAACTGGAGCTTTTCGTTCACCAGTTTCTGGATCATACATATTTTCCCACCAGTTTTCATCTTTTGAATCATGAAAATCATGTAAAATATATTTACCCATTAATAGAGCGTTTTTATCATCAGAAGCAAGCATTCTACCTTTGTCAATCTCAAGCCCATATTTCTCCATAAATTCAAGAGTCATACCTTTTATCTCTACGTACTCACCAATCATTCTTTTTGAAGCCATAGTAACATCCATTTCTATAACGGGGGTTACAGCATCTATTCCTTCAATTTGTTTTAGAAGAGTGATGTCATTGTTGGTAATTAAGTTTTCTTTACTAGATCTATTTGATGACGACATAACTGACATTTCACGATGATTTCCGCCACCGCCGCCACCTTCTCTAGAAGGATAAACTTCTATTATGTCAAGACTACCCATTTTATTTAGTCTATCGTCCATATTTTTTTGCATACCAATTCCTATTGATATCATAACAATTATTGATATTGTACCTATAATAATACCAAGTGTTGTTAGAAACGTTCTAAGCTTTCTTCTAAATAAATTTTTGAGACCCATTCTAATTAAATCTAAACTATTCATCGAAGCTCAAATCCTTTTTTTTCTTAATTTTTCTTACGACAATAAATATTACAACAATTGCTACAACTGCTACACAAGATATAATAATTATAAGCTTTTTGGAGTTAGATGGTTTCTTTTCTTCTTCTGGCATAGGAGGGAATTCTCCACCTTGATTCATACCTTCTCCACCTTGATTTATTTCCATTGCTTGTGCAAGAGTTTTAAATTCTTTTCTTACTTCGGCTTTTTTTCCATCAGGTTTTGTATATGTAAAAACAAATGCGCCAGTTACTTCCCCTTCTTCATTAGCCCATATTTCTGATGAATAAAATTTAGTGTTACCAGGATCGATATTTCCAATAAAAGATTTACTATTAGATGAACCAAATCCTTCTACTAATACGGTGAAATTACTTAGAGTAGTATTTCCTGTATTACTTACGTCAAGTTCAATATCCACAGGTTCTCCTACGAACATCATTTCTGGTACTTTAATATCACTTGTAATGAATTTTGATGGTTGAACAACTGTTACTGTAATTTCATCTGTTGCAGTATATCCTTTACCTTTAGCATCTTCATATTCAAGAGAAACATTTATTTTCTGTGGCTTTGATTCAGCATATGGTATAGTGTAAAATACTAGTTTCTTACTTACAAAGTTTCCAGGTAAAATTTCTTCAATTAAGAAAGTATTACTACTATTAACTGGAGTAAAAGCATTAGCAGGAGCAGAAGAGTTATCTGATTTAGAAGAGTTCTTCTCTGCATTTAATGAGATTTTAATGTTTTCTACTTTTTTGTTTTTATGTGTATTTTTGAAAAATATTTCTAAATCAAAATTTTCACCAGCATTAACTATAGTTGGTGTATCATCATGACTATCAATATCATAACGACTAATAATAATATGAGGTTTGCTTTCATTTTCTGCTTCTTTTTCTACTTGTTTTACATATACACCAACATATTGATTAATAGTAGTTAATGCATTTTCATCTTTTCCTTTTACTTCAATATTAAGTAGATGACTTTTAGTTATAGCTTCAGCAGTTGGTTGGAATTTGAAGTTTAAAGTCTTTTTTGCACCTACTTCTAAATCACTAATTATATGTATGTTTTGAGATAATGGAATAACGTGTTCGCCGCTTTTAACAGTTACAATTAAATCTTTTGCAATATTATTTCCAGTATTTACAACATCGAAAGATACGTTGAATTCTTGTTCTGATTGTATTTGACCTTTTGGTGAATTAATATTGTCAATTGAAACACTTGATGTAATTCCTGTATCGACTAATAAATAAATAGTTTTCTTTACAGATTTTTTTACATTGGCTTCATCAGTATAATTCATTACTACAGTAAGAGGATAACTTCCTTTTTCCATTTTTGATGAAGCATATAAATTAAAGCTTACTTTTCCACCTTCTGATAATGGAAGAATGTCATTAACCACTTTGCTATTAACACCATCTAATAATGAAAATCCATTTTGTGATAAACCGTCAAGAGATACTTCTACGTTATCAACTTTAGTAAGTCCAGCATGGTTGTTAACAAAAAAATCAAGTTGTATATTCTCACCAGCTTTTATTGATGAAGGTACAGTTTTAACATCACTCACATTTAAACTGATAAATGGATATCCTTTATTAATCTTAATATAGAATTTCTGTGATGTTTCTGTTTTATCTCCAAATGAATTATAATATGTATAGTTTAAAGTACATGGATATGTTTTAGCTTCTGTATTACTTCTTACAGAGAAAGAATACTTAACATTAGTTGTTTCTTTAGCTTGTATTTCTTTAAAATTTTGAACCATGTTAATAGTATTAATTAAATCGATTTTTAAATCCTCTGGTGTAACTAATTCTATAGAAACGTTTTTAGCTTTTTGGTTACTATCATTTTTAATTTTTAAATCTAAGTTAAATGTAGTTCCAGTTTCACCAGTAGGTATTTTATTGTTTAATAATGTAAATTCAGGTTTGTATTTAGATGTATTAATAGAACCGCCTGAATTATTATCATTGGATTCGTTTTGTGCTTCACTTATGTATATAGTATTGACTGTTTGTTTATTAGTATTATATTTTACAGTAACTGTTATTGTTTTATCAGCACCTCCTGTGTAGATAAGAGAGATAGGAGTTGGTGTTTCTTCTGTATTTCTATTAATATCAGCAATATTGATTACACTAGATCCATTTTTTACTTTAAAATTATTAGCGCTTATAGTGTAAGATACATTTGCAGCATCTTCAGTTAAACTATTATTCTTAAGTGTAAAGTTTAAATTAAATTCATCATTAGGATATATGTAGGATTTGTCTACTACATTATGTGATATAACAGTCAAATCATTAGTATCAGCAGCCATTACCCCCACATTCCCTATTGTCATAGTAATAACTAATGCACATATATAAATAAAAAATCTTGCCTTCTTCATTAATTAAGCCTCCTGTTTACTTTCAATTTCTTTTTCTTCAACTTTTTCAATTAATCCATCTCTTACGTGAATAACACGGTTAGCGTATATAGATGTTTCTGTGTCATGTGTTACCATAATAAGAGTTTGGTTGTTTTCTTGAGCTAAACCTGTTATTAGCTCCATTACTTCCATTGTTGTTTTAGTATCTAGGTTTCCAGTAGGTTCATCTGCAAAAACTATTTCAGGAGTACCAACAAAAGCTCTTGCAATACTTACTCTTTGCTGTTGTCCTCCACTCATTTGAGAAGGTTTATGATGAAGTCGGTCTCCAAGCCCAACCGCATCTAACATTTTTTTGGCTTCTTTTTCTCTTTTTTTCTTGGAAATACCGCCAAAAATCATAGGCATAGCAACATTTTCCAGTGCTGTTAAGTTAGGTAGTAGATTGTAAGACTGAAAAACAAAGCCTACATGTTTCTGTCGGAACTTGGTTACTTGCTTTTCATTCATTTTATGAATTGGTTTTCCTTTAATTATTATTTTGCCTTTTGTTGGCTTTTCAAGACCTGCTATCATATTAAGTAATGTTGATTTTCCCGAACCTGAAGTACCAAGTATACAACAACATTCTCCTTGCTTAATAGCTAAGTCAATTTTGCTAAGTGCAATAACCCGTTCGCTTCCCATTCTATATACTTTTCTAAGGTCTTTAATCTCAATTATATTACTCATATACTCCTCCTTTCCATCATAAATAAAAGTGTATAATTATTTTATGTTAAACACTAATCATAGAAAATTATAGCACTTTTTACATTATATTACTACACACTAAAGTATTACAAAAATTAATTATTAAATATGTAAACAAATAGTGAACAATCAAAACACAATATATAGTAGTAAAGATAGCAGATATCCTATATATTGTATACAATAATTCCATTTTATATATTTATATGATGAAATTTTAATGAAAAATTAATATAATTAATAAAAAATATTCAATTAAATATTAATTAATTTAATGGCATAATTTGTCATGGTAAATAACTATAACATAACATTATATATCAATTTTTTTAACATTAAATATGATATAATAAGTACATAGGTAATTGGTAGTGGGTGATTATAATTAGTAGGGGTGGATATTTATGGGGAAGGTAACTGTATGTACTGATAAATATTTGGATGGTAAGCCAATTGTAGTTTTACTTGAAAGTGAACTTTTTGAATTGAAATTATTTTATAAAACGGAAGATATAAGAGAATTAAAAGAAAAGTATAGTAAATATATTATGGTAAATAGTAACTTTAATATTTACTATAACCTTTTGAAAACTAGAGAAATTCTAGTAACGGATTTTTTCTTTAAAATAGTAGATTTATTAAGCGATAATTATGCTATAGTAAAGAGTGATTTTGCTAAATATAAAGTATGCGATAAAACAATTTATTTTGACTATAATGATTTGAGTATTGACATAGAGAAAAAAGGCGTCCATTGTAATTATGGTATTGATAATTTATATTTATCAAAATCAAAATATAGAGAATTACAAGAGTATGGAATGCTAAATAATGAATACAGATATAGAAGTGGATAGAGTAATTGATTTTTAAGTAAATATAGTATATTATTATTTTGATTATAATAATATGCTATATTTGAGTGTATAATAAGAAAAACTAATCTTAACTAGAGTTTGAGGTGATATTGTGTTACATGCATTTTCAAGAACAGAAATGCTAATAGGAACAGAAGGATTAGAAAAATTAAGAAAAAGTACAGTTGCTGTTTTTGGTGTTGGAGGAGTAGGAACGTTTGTAATAGAAGGATTAATAAGAAGTGGATTAGGTAAAATCATTATAGTTGATGATGATGATATATGTCTAACTAATATTAATCGACAATTGCACGCTACTAGAGAAACAGTTGGAAAATCTAAAGTAGAAGTTATGAAGGATAGAATTCTATCTATTAATCCAAGAGCACAAGTAATTACGTATAAAGAGCTATATAATAGTGATAGTGCTGATAGATTATTATCAGATGAATATTCTTATGTAGTAGATGCTATTGACATGGTATCTAGCAAAATCGATTTAATTGAAAGATGTAAGAAGAGAAGTATCCCAGTTATTAGTAGTATGGGAGCTGGCAATAAGCTTAATCCAGCTATGTTTGAAGTTGCGGATATATATGATACATCTATGTGTCCTTTAGCAAAGGTAATGAGAAAAGAGTTAAGAAATAGGGATGTGAAAGACCTTAAAGTTGTATACTCTAAGGAAAAACCTATGAAGCCTATTAATCTAGATAGTAATTGTAATAATAATTGTATTTGCACTAATAAAGATAGAACTTGTGTAGAAAAAAGGCAAATACCTGGAAGTGTTTCTTTCGTTCCATCAGTAGTAGGATTTATTATAGCATCTGAAGTAGTTAAAGATATTGTTGGAATTCAGTAATATTTTGTATAATTAATACAAAGTAATACCAGATGCCATTGTAAAAACTTATAAGATTTGTTAAACTATTAACAAGTAGTATGAGATGTTCTTATATTACTTGTTATATTTATTGTAGATATTTATACAATAAATAGAGTGTATAGAATAATATTTTCATAACTAAATTACCTAACAGAAAAGAATAATCTAATCTGAAAGGAAGTATATCATAGAAAAAAGAGTGTGTTATTACACTTATTTATAATACTTTCCTTTATGGAAAGTTTTTTTGCTATATACAGACTTTCATAATTAGAAATACAACTTGGAAAAATACTCTATGACATGGAAGGAGATTTTTATGAAACAATTAATTGATGAACTATATATTAATAATACTTTATCAAAAGAAAAAATTTTAATGCTTCTAAACAATCTCAATGAAGAAAACACACAATATCTATATATGAAAGCTAACGAGCTAAGATTACATAATTATAATAACAAAGTATATATGAGAGGTTTAATAGAGTTCACTAATCATTGTAAAAATGATTGTGTATATTGTGGTATTAGAAAACACAATAAAAATGCTGATAGATATAGATTATCAAAAGAGGACATAATTAATTGTTGTAAAGAGGGATATAGATTAGGATATAGAACTTTTGTATTGCAAGGAGGAGAAGATCTATATTTTACAGATGATAAAATAGTGGATATAGTATCTAGCATAAAATCATTGTTTGATGATGTTGCTGTAACATTATCTATTGGAGAAAAAAGTTATGAATCATATAGAAAATATTATGATGCTGGTGCAGATAGATATTTATTAAGACATGAAACTAACTCAAAACAATTATACAATTCATTACATCCTAATATGAGTTATGAAAATAGAATTGAGTGTTTATATAATTTAAAAAAAATAGGATATCAAGTAGGAGCAGGTTTTATGGTTGGATTACCTAACCAAACTAATGAAGATTACACCAAAGATTTAATATTTCTAAAAGAATTACAACCACATATGGTAGGTATTGGACCTTTTATTCCACAGAAAGACACACCGTTATCTATGGAACAATCTGGAACTGTTGATAAAACATGTATTATGCTTTCTATTGTAAGATTATTATTGCCAAAAGTATTACTGCCTGCCACAACTGCATTAGGCTCTCTTAGCAATAAAGGAAGAGAAAAAGGATTAAAAGCAGGGGGTAATGTTGTTATGCCTAATTTATCACCTACTAATGTTAGAGAAAAATATGCATTATATGATGGTAAAATATGTACTGGTGATGAAGCCGCACATTGTAGAAAATGTATAGAAAACAGAATAAGAAGTGCAGGATTTGAAGTAGATATGTCAAGAGGGGATCATATTGATTTTTCCGCTCCAATTGTATAGGGTAATATTCCGTCAGCTGGTTAATCGTCCTGATTAAAACAGCTGACCTCGCCGTCCTGGCTCGTGCTACATATTACCCTATACAATTTCCGCTATCATTGTGATTATATCAATGTATAGAGTGTTTCATGACTCATTAGTTCGGTAATCAAAATGATATAAAGCATATAACAAATTAAACAATATATTAACTTATAATGTGTTTATGAATATAATTTAATAAGAGACAAAAAAAGGAAGTATACTATGCAAATTTATGTTGTAAGTCCTGGAGATACATTATTTTCAATCGCAAGGTCTTATAATATACCTGTTAATGAAATAATTAGTGCTAATAAGCTTAATCCTTCTGATCAGCTGGTAGTAGGGCAAACTCTCTTTATCCCTATTAATGGAACAGTTCATATTATAAGACCAGGTGATAGCTTATATTTAATTAGTAAAGAATATAATGTGCCAGTGGATGCAATATTAAGAGCTAATGGATTTCTAGATCCTATGGATTTACAGGTTGGAATGCGTCTATTTATACCAAGTGAACCAAAAACTATTGTTGATGTTGCGGCGTATATTGATCCAGCTATTACTGGACCATCGTCTCCTCGTTATGTGCAAGAGGTTGGAGATAATTTAACATACTTGAATATATTTAGCTATCATGTTAATGCGGATGGTACAATAACTCCTTTAGTTGGTGATGAACCCATTATTAATGCAGCTTATAGTAAAAAGGTTGCTCCTTTAATGGTTTTAACAAATTTTTCAGAAGGACAATTTAGTATAGATATTGCAACAGCAATTCTTAATGATGAGGCACTACAAGATAAAGTACTTGATGAAGCAATAAAAATTATGAAAGAAAAAGGATATGTAGGTCTTGATTTTGATTTTGAGTATCTAGGAGCACAAAATCGTCAAGCTTATGTGGATTTTTTGAAGAAAGCTAGACAACGTTTGAAAGCAGAAGATGAAAGATATATTCTATCAGTAGCTCTAGCACCTAAAATTAGAGACAATCAAATAGGTGTTCTTTACGAAGGTCATGACTACGAAGCTATTGGAAAAATTGTAGATTTTATATTTTTTATGACTTATGAATGGGGTTGGTCTGGAGGACCACCTAGAGCTGTTTCACCAATAGATGAAGTAAAAAAAGTTATGGACTATGCATTAAGTAAAGTTCCAAAAGAGAAAATTATGATGGGTATTCCATTGTATGGTTATGATTGGACGTTGCCATATGTAGAAGGAGGAAAATTTGCTAAATCAATAGGGTTTATGGATGGAGTTGATTTGGCACGTAAATATAATAGACAAATTCAATATGATGAAAAATCTCAGGCACCTTATTTTAGATATATTGATGAAGAAGGAAAAGAGCATGAAGTTTGGTTTGAAGATGGAAGAAGTTTACAAGCAAAATTTGACTTAGTAAAAGATCTAGGTCTGAGAGGATTTTTCTATTGGGTATTAGCTAAAGATGCTCCACAAAATTGGGAATTAGTAAAAGATAATTTTGTAGTTAATAAGATTATATAGAGTAATTAATATATGCTATAGTAATAGTGTGTATATAAAACACAATATGAGATAAAAATAAGAGTGATTAGTTGGTATAATCACTCTTATGTTATATTCTAGCACGAAATACTAAAGTATTATATAATTAACTTGAAGTCTTAGTTTTTATACATTTATATATGAATTGCCATCTAGAGGAATTAGCAATTTAATATAAGGTTCTCCTTCAACTAAGCCTATAGCATACAATGAGTAAAATGCATTTTCACGCAACTTAATATTAGGAACGTATAATATTGGCTCATCAGTATCAGTTGCAACTAATTGCACAGTATAGGTTTCAGGAGTGATATCTAAATATTTACTAACGTCTTTATATCTAATATTTTCAAATAGTACGGCTCCATTAGGTTGTATTACGTCAAGTGCTCTTGAATCTGGAGATAAATTAACAAATCTTATTTTGCTTGAATTAGGTGCTAATGATTCAACTGGATCATTAATCACGAATACTTCAAGATTAGGTAATTCACCTATAGCTGCTATAGTATTAATACTTTTTTCTGGTACAGATAATTCTTTTGTTAAAATAGGCATGTCAGTACTATCAGCAGGATAAATGTCTATAGTATATGTTCCAGGCATTAGTGGCAGATAAGGTGTGAATTCTCCATAAGAAAGGTTATCTGCAATAATATTATCGCCATTGGCATAGATATCTACTGCTGGGGCTTTTGGAGAAGCGTGAAGAAGTCTAATGTATGATGTTTTTTTATTATGGTACACAAAGTCACCACCTATAAATCAAGTTAGTACAATATATGAATAATTAGGACAAAGGGTTACTAAAATATATATGTAATTCTATAAAAGAAAGAAATAGTAACTTCATTAATTAATTATATTAAGTTTCAGGTATAAATTAAATTAATTAATTTATCATAGTGTTATTGAAATATATAAACTAAGAGTGTTATAATTACTTATGAATTTAATTAAGAAATATGTATAATTAACGATTTAACACTGTTATAAAACTCATACGCTATCTTAATTAAAATAATATTTATTTTATAGAGAAGGAGAAATAATCATGATACAATATAGCGATAAAGTATATAAAAAAGTAAGTGGAGCAGGAAAAGCAAGTATTTCTCTTGGAATTGTATCAATTGTTACTGGACTAGCAATTGGAATTATTTCTATTATTTTTGGAGGAATATTATTAAATACTAGAAACCATTTAATTGATTAATTTTATAAACCTATTCAATAACTTATATTCTCTGCAAGCATATAATATTATAAAGTGCTAGTGGGGTGAGATTTTGAGTAAAAAGATTAGAGTTCATAATTATTCTCTATCTATGTCACAAGGTTCAAGAATTGATGGCAGAATAATTATTAAAGATGTTTCTAGAGACGATGTTTATTGTTCTTTTGAAGAAAGACCTAAACATGGCAAATCTGAGGTAACTACTAATGGATATTGGTCTTATATACCCAATAAAAGTTTTATTGGCATAGAAGAATTTAAAATAAAAGTTAATATTTCTGGTGTTGGAACAAAATATTCTACAATTACGATTGATGTACAGGAGCAGGAGTTAAGTTCTAAAATATCAAAATTTTTACAATTTGAACAGAAGCTTAAAATCGATAATTATGATGATGAAATAGTAGAAATAAAAAATATTGAATTAGTAGTTGATATTAATAACAAGAAAATAATAAAAAATGATTTTAATCATACATCAAAATTAATATTAAAAGGTTCTTTAAAATATTTGATTTATTATGATGTAGGTATCGTACCAGTTAAAAGAAGATCATTCTGGTTAGATGACGAATTATCAGATACCGAAGAATTCATACCAGAAAAAGAAGTTGTAGTTGAGAAAAAAGCTGGTTTTAACACAGTCATTGAGTTAGATGATCTTGAAGTTGAAGATGAAATTTTAATTGAAAGTGAAATAAAATATCAAAATTATAGATTAATGAACTATGAAATAATTAATCATTATTGTGCCATTGAGCTTTATATAAATAAGTAAGGTACAGATATAAACCTGTACCTTACTTATAATTCTGAGGAGGATTTACCGACAAGTTTTTACTTGTCCGTGTAATGATTAGCAATTAAGTCTAATATATGTTGTCCTAATTTAGTATATGTACTTGTCTACATTAGTGTTACAATATATATAAAATTTGAGGTGATAAATAAAATATGGATAGAAGATTTGAAGCTATACTTGCTGTTGCTATAGGAGTAGTTAGTATAGTTTTATGGTTAATACCTATAGTAGGTATTATAGTATCTCTTGTTGGGTTATTTATTGGTATAAAAATTTATAACTCAGCTAGTAAAAATATTGCCTTAGCAGCAATTATTATAAATACAATTTCATTAATATTGACAGTAATGAGAAGTTTACTTGTTGCTTACTTAACTTAACTCTTCAATAGTCTTTTGACTTATTGAAGAGTTTTATTATGTAAAGATTACAGTTTGAATAATAATATATAAATTAATATTAAGTTTTACTACATTAAATCAAGAATAATATAATCATTATTTGGAATAATAGTAATAATTATCTATAAATATCTATTGAACTAATGAAAAATATTATGTCTAAAGGAAGATACTTAATATGAAAAAAATTATTTTTGTAAGTATATATATTTTAGTTATTATGCAGTTAGTAGGATGCTGGAATTATAGAGAAATAGATGAAGTTGAAATCGTATTAGGATTTGCAGTTGATTCATCTATAAGAGAAGAGAATATAGAAAATAGATTAAATGAAAAAATGGATCCTATAGTATATTCAATGACATATGAATTAGTAGGAGTCAAAAGTAAAGAAGGAGAGCTTGAAAGTCGTGTGTTAAGCAATAAAGGTGATACTGTATTTGAAGCAATGAGGAAGCTAATACAAAAAAATGGGAAAAAATTATATTTAGCTCATACTAAGATACTTGTAATCGGTGAAGAACATGCAAAAGAAGGAATAACAGAAATATTAGATTATACTATGAGAGATGCAGAATATAGACCAGATGTTCATATATTAATAAGTAATGATACAAAAGCAGAAAAGATATTCACATCTATGCCTTCTGAAGTAATAAGTTTAAAATTAAATGATGCATTATATAATCAAGATAAAATAGGGAATTTCGAGATAGCTACTGTTTGGAATATAATAGATAAATTATCTAAGAAAGGATTTGAACCATCTATTCCTTTAGTCAATCTTGAAGAAAGCGAAGATGGAAAAGTAAATCCTAATATTGGTGGTATGGCAGTATTCAAAGGAACAAAAATGGTGGGAAAATTATCTCAGAATGAGACATTATATTATTTGTTTATAGATAATGAAATTAAAAACCAACCATTATCAATAGAATATTATTTTGACAATGAACTAGGTCACATATCATTAGAGTTTCTTAAAAACAAAACAAAAGTAACGCCTATAATTGATAATAACAATATTGTTATGAATATTAATATAAAATGTGATGTAGCAATTAGTGAGTTAAGTAATAAATTAGAAATATTAGATGAGGAAGAAATAGATAAATTAGAAAGATATATTGAAAAGTATATAGAAAAAGGTATTAACAACTTACTTATAAGAGTACAGAAAGAATTTAATAGTGACATTTTTGGATTTGGTGATTTAATAAAAAGAGATAGAAATAAGATTTGGAAAGAAATTGAAGATGATTGGGATGAGATATTTGCAACATTACCTATTATTACCGATATTGAAGTTCATATAAAAAAGACAGCATTATCATCACAATCTATTGAGACGGATAAATATTAATATATAGGAGAATATGTAATGGAAAAAAACGTAGCTAATACTTTAAGCATTAACATTGAAAATAATATTAAAAAATTTGAGAGAGATTTTAAAGATGATGATAGTATAGTCTATAGAAGGTTTGAAAATGAAAGCGGTAAGAGAAAATATTGTCTTATATATATAAAAAGCATGATAAATGAAGAGATAATGAGCGAAAATATTATTAAGCCTATAATGACTGAGGATATAAAAAAACAAGAAAATCAATCAGATTTCGTAGAGTATTTAACTAATAAAGTAATATGTATAAGTGAGGTAGAAAATAGTAAAGAATATGAAACATTAATAGAAAATCTATATATAGGCAAAAGTATATTATTCGTAGATGGTTTTCCAGTTGGTATTATTTTAAATGCATTAGACTGGAATACAAGATCTATCCAAGAACCTATCTCAGAAACAGTTATAAAAGGCCCAAGAGAAGGGTTTAATGAAGTAATTTATACTAACATTTCGTTAATTAGAAGAAGAATTCCTAATAAGAAGTTTAAAGTAAAATTCAAAGAAATTGGTAAAATATCTAAAACAAAAGTATGTATCTGCTATATTGAAGGTATAGCAAATAATAAAATTGTAAAAGAAGTAGAGAAGAGATTAGATAAGATAGATATTGATTGTATATTAGATACAGGATATATTCAAGAGTTTATTACTGATGAACCTATGTCCCCTTTTAAAACATTAGAATCTACAGAACGACCAGATGCAGTATGTGGAAAATTATTAGAAGGAAGAATAGCTATAATATGTAATGGATCACCTAACGTTATTACAGTACCATTTATATTTGTAGAATATTTTCAAGTAAATGAAGATTATTATCAGAACTATTATTTTGCAACATTTAATAGATTGCTTAGATATCTAGCATTTTTTTTGACAACAAGTGTTCCTGCTTTATATATTGCTCTTACTAATTATCATCAAGAGTTAATACCAACACCTTTATTAATTAGTATATATGGAGCAAGGCAAGGGGTTCCTTTTCCTACTTTTCTAGAAACTGTAATAATGATTATTATGTTTGATTTAATTAGAGAATCTGGTATTAGAATATCAAAGTATTCTGGGTCTGCAATTAGTATTGTCGGCGCTCTTATAGTAGGAGAAGCAGCTGTTGCTGCAAGACTTGTTAGTCAGCTTACTATTATAGTAGTTGGATTAACTGGTATTTCTAATTTTTTATTACCTAAGATGACTAATGCCACTATAATTATTAGAGTAGTATTTATAATATTATCATCTTTTTTAGGCTTATATGGATATGTATTTGGTGTCATATTGTTATATTTACATTTGTTTTCTATTAGAAGCTTTGGTATGCCATATATGTTAAATATGAGTTCTGTGGAAAATTCAGAAGGAAAAGATACTTATATAAGAGCGCCTTGGTGGTATATGGATTTAAGAGGAAAATTAGTATCTAATAAAAGAGATAGAAAATAAAGTATAGAAGTAGGTGTCCTAATGTATTTAAAAGTTATATTAGTGATTTTAATATTTACAGTGATTGGTATTAGTGAAATTGTTCCATTAGTAAAAGAAAATAAGAAAAAAGAACTAACAATCTATACTCTTTTTTTCTCATTATCATTTGCCTTGATATTATTATATAGTCTAGAAGTTAAGCTTCCTCAAATATCAAAGGGAATAGACGCTGTAGTTAAGATATTTATAAAAGTGAATTAATAATAGATAAATAAGTTGGTGGAATATATGAATAAAGAGATGATATCCAGTAAACAAGGAATAAGTATGATTGTATTATATATGATAGGAAGTGCTCTAGTATTAGGTTCTGCAAAAGAAGCTAAAGCAGACATTTGGATTGCTATTTTATTAGGAATAGTTGTAACAATAATAATTATTGCTATGTATAGTAGAATTTTAAATAGATTTCCTAATAATAATTTATACCAAGTTATTATTTTAATATTTGGTAGATACATTGGAACAATTATATGTTTATTGTATATTTTTTATTCTCTATACTTGGCAGCTCTTGTATTACTTGACTTTAGTATGTTTATAGGTATTGTAGGTCTAGAATCTACCCCAGAAAGTGTAGTTGCCTTTATGGTTATCATACTAGCTATAGTAGGGGTAAAAATGGGAGTAGAAGTGCTTGGACGTTTTGCAGAATTTTTTATTAAAATAATATATCCAGTAATTTTGCTAACAGTTCCTTTAATGTTATCAATGGTTAATGTTAATAACCTAAAGCCTGTTCTTGCTAATGGTTTTCAGCCAGTATTAGAAGGAGCATTTTCGATTATTACATTTCCTTTTGCTGAGATAATTATATTTGCTATGATATTTAGTAGTAAATCAGTTAAGGAAGGGAAATTATTTAAAGTATTTACTTATGGATTACTACTTGGCGGAGGGCTTATATTTGTTACAGAAGTAGCTACTTATTTATCTTTGGGTCCGTATGCATATGAGAGTGCCTATTTTCCAGTATATTCTGCTCTAAGCAGAATTAATCTAAGAGATATTCTTCAAAGAGTAGAGATTGTAATTGCAGTATCTTTTTTGTTAGGAGGATTTTTGCAAATAAGTGCATGTTTACTAGCATGTTGTAATGGAATATCAACTATTATGAAGCTGAAAGATTATCGTTTTATTGTAACTCCTATAGGAATGTTGGTTTTAATAATTTCATTAACTACCTATAATGACATTATGGAAAATATAAATAGTTTTAACGTTTTTATATATTTCCATTTGTTTATCCAAATAATACTACCTATTGTTATATTAATTGCTGGAGAAATTAGAATTGCAATTAACAATAAGATAAGTAGTAACAAACAATAATAAGATTTATTGTTACACTTGGCTAGTATTACTAATGAAAGTAAAGAAAAATACATCTAGTTTCAGAAGTATCAATATGTTATAATAGGAGTACTATTGATAGGCAGAAGTGGGGAGTACAATGAGCATTATTTATTCAAAGGGATTTAAAACTTTTAGTAGAATAATATGTTTTATTCTATTTATTATATATTTAACTATTCTTAGTAATGTTTTATTTTTTAACTATAAGTATGGTAGAGTATCAGGAGATAAAAGTTATAATCTGGAACCTTTTAAAACAATAAATAATTATATAAAATATAGACAGTCTGTATCAGATGCTATTGATATTAGGAATATCTTAGGAAATATATTGGCTTTTATGCCTATGGGCTTTTTTATTCCTCTATTATCTAAGAAAACAAGGTTCTTTATTAAAATAATAATAATTAGTGCAATTACAAGTCTGCTAGTGGAAGTTATTCAATATAAATTTGCAGTAGGAAGTTTTGATGTTGATGATATTATACTAAATACACTAGGAGGATTTATTGGATATATATGTTACAAAATAGCTCATTCTATATATTACTTAAATGAGCAATAGTATGTACAAATTCAAATGATTTTAGTATAGAATGGATGATTATATGGATGATAAAAAAATAGCACTTAGATTAAATAATAAAAAACAAACAGGATTTGGTATTGCTTCATTTGCCCTTAGCATTATATCACTTCTTCTTTTTGTATCTGCTGTACTATTTTCTGCTTTTGCAAATAGAGGAGCTAATAACATAATTATTACAATAGGATTATTAGAGATTGTAGGAGCAATAAGTTGTTTGATTGGTATAATATATGGCGCAATAGGAGAATTCTCAAAAGACATGTTTAGAACATATGCTCATTTGGGTATTGGTATTAATTCAGTGTTAATGATGTTTCATTTATTGGTTTTAATTTATGGATATGGATTTTAAGAAGATTGTATATAATATTATAATAAAGGCTTGAAACTCTAGTGAGTTTCAGCCTTTTTATTTAATTATAATGATATTTTTAGGTTGCTCTTATTAAGCCCAATTAATATAAGTTCAGCTATAATTAATCCTAATACAAATTGAACAATATTCCAAGGTATAGAGAATATAGGAATAATATAACTACCAGACATTATATAAGATGCTATGTAATAGCCAAACACCATAAAAGTTCCAGAAATTACGAAACCAAAAATATACAAAGGATTAAACTTAACATTATTATATTTTGCAATTAGCAATGATGATAGAAGTATAACACAAGGAATTACTAATGTAACAATAAGTAATTGAGTTTGTACTTTTGATGTAAGAGATATAAGGTCAGAATGAGATTCTAGTTCAAGATCAGTAACTATTTGACTTACACTATCTATAGATTTTTCAACAATATTATTTGTAAGTATGGATTTTAATAATACGTTAAATAGAGCAAATCCTATTGCAAAAAAAGCACTTAGAGAAACAATTAGTTGTTTGTTATTTTTTTTACTAACGCAAATACCTACAATAGCACCCATCAAAGCTTTAATAATTAAAGTAGGTATTGCCCAATGTGCATAACCACCTATTATATCAGCTAATGCAGAACCTACTCCAGCGGCGAATGCACCGTATTTCCAGCCTAATAAAATAGCCGCAATAAAAATCATACTATCTCCAAGATGGATATATCCGTCAGTAAATGGAACTGGGATTTTTATTGCCCAAGTTGAGATTAATACAAGAGCAGTCATTAACCCTGTATAAGCTAATTTTCTAATTTGGTTTGAATCTAAATAGTTATTCATATTGTCACCTTGCCTTTTTAATTAATTTTATATATACTATATAGCAAAACTGTATGTTTTAAAAGTGTCAGTTTTGCATAAAATAAAAGGGACAGTTTGAAAGGATGATAATATGATTGACTTAGTTCCCAGTCTTGATAATAATAATAGTGAGCCTTTATATGTACAATTATATAAGTATATAAAAGATGAAATAATGAATGATCGCATTGATGAAAATGAGAAATTGCCGTCAATAAGACAGTTGTCAAAAAATCTACATATAAGTAGAACAACTATAGAAAATGCTTATCAACAATTATTAGTAGAAGGTTATGTTTATAGTATTCCTAAAAGTGGTTATTTTGCTAGTTCTTTTGATAAGAAATTCGTAAATGATATAGAAGAACAAACTCAATCTATTATGATAGAACAACCCTGTGATGCTATACTCTATGACTTTAAAAATGAATACGTGGAAGAAGATAATTTTGATTTCAATCTATGGAAAAAGTATATAAATCAGATATTTAATTATGAAACACAGAAGTTATATACAGTCACACATGCACAAGGAGAGTTAGAACTTAGAAAAGAAATTATTAAATATGTCCGTAGATCAAGAGGGGTTAGTGCAAGTATAGATAGAATCATTATAGGTGGAGGTGTTCAGTATCTATTAAACATACTAAGTACTATTTTGAAAAAAAATAATATAAATAAATGTGCTTTTGAAGATCCTGGGTTCAATAGAGCCAAAAATATATTTTCTCATAATGATTTTGATATATTACCTATCCCAGTGAATGATAAAGGAATTGACCTTGATATTCTTAGCCAATCAGATGCAAAATTATGTTATGTTAGTCCGTCACATCAATTTCCCACTGGTTCAGTTATGTCCATTAATCAAAGAATTAAACTATTAAAATGGGCAAAAGAAAATAATGGATATATAATTGAAGATGATTATAATAGTGAGTTAAGATATTATGGAAAGCCTATTCCATCTATGCAAAGTTTTGATAAAGATGGAAAAGTAATATATCTAGGCTCATTCTCAACAGTACTTGTTCCATCTATAAGAATTAGTTATATGATATTGCCTATAAATCTATACAAGTTATACAATGAAAGTAAATATAGATATACACAAACTGCCTCCAAAACAGAACAATTAGCATTAGCAAAATTCATGAACGATGGAATATTTGAAAAACATATTAGAAAACTTAAAAAAAATTATGCAAAAAAAAATCAACTAATAATTGGAGCAGTAAAAAAGTATATGGGAAACAAAGTGAAAATTGGTGGAGTTGATTCAGGATTACATTTGCTTCTTCAATTACAAACTGACCTTATAGAAAGTGAAGTAGTTAATAAAGCATTAGAAAATAAAATCAAAATATCTGGAATATCAGAATATAGGATAATTAATAAAGATTATAAAAATCCTATAATATTATTATCTTATAGAGGAATTTCTATACACAAAATAGACGAAGCAATAAATTTATTATCTAAAATAATCAAGTAATTAATAAGTATTTATGGATATTTGTTTGAAAAAATAATTATTAATAAATAAATAGGTATTGTGATATAATATAAGTATGTGAGTCATTACTACATTAATTCTAATAGCAGGTTGTATATTTGTAATAACAATTATCAAAATATTAATAGGAGTTGATTTATTTGGGAAAAAGGGCATTACTTGTTAATGATTCAAGATTTGAAAGTCTAATATTAAAAGATATGCTTAATCAAATAGGATATGATGTAGAAATTGCAGATGAATTTGATGCAATATATGAAATTGAGCAGTTTGAACCCAATATTGTTATAGTTAATTATATTATGCAGAAAACAAGAGGAGATAAACTTATCAAAAATATAAAATCTTCTATTCCTACAACAAAATGTTTATTATCTTCTAGTAATTCTATAAAAAAAGAAAATATTGATGAAGATATTGATGGAGTTTTACATACTCCAGTTTCTTTATTTACTCTCAAAGATAGTCTAAAAAGAATTGGTGAAAAAGAAGATGTTATTCAGTTTATTGGCAAAGAGAAAAAAGAAATCAATATTAATTTTTGTCCTTACTGTGCTAGTAGCTTAGATGATTTTAACGAGGGAATTGTATTTTGTCCATATTGTGGAGAAATAATTAAAGACAAAGTGTTAAACTCAAAGTAATATATGTTATGGAATTGAGTTTGAATTATGAAGATAGTATTGTGTTATAATTAAGTATTGACAATGGCTTTTTAAGAGTGTATAATTACTAGTAATTTAATAATTAAATTCGATGATTGAAAGTAGTAAGAATTATTTGTTATCATAGAGAGTCGGGGATGGTGGAATCCTGATATATACTTTAATTCTGAATGGATTCATGAGAAGTATAGTGAACACGTTAGTTAGTAAGTAGCTATTACCGTTTTTCCTACGTTATAAGGATAGGATATGTTAGTATCTGAAAAAGTTAAGCACATTAGGTGGCATAGCGAACGTAACTTCGTCCTAAAAGACGGAGATTTTTTATTGTCTTTTATACACCTATGTCATTATTAAAATGTGCTTCAAGTTGGGTGGTACCGCGAGTAACACTTCGTCCCAATAAATGGATGAAGTGTTTTTTTATACCCTTTTTATGGCTAACAAATCAATTAAGCTTCGGATTATTATTGAATTAAGATACAACAATTTAATTTAATTTTAAGAAGGGATGGATTAAAATGAAACATGAATTTGGAAAATTTGGAGGACAATATGTACCACAACCAGTTATTAAAGCTTTAGATGAGTTAGAGATTGCGTTTAATGAAGCCATTAATGATGAAAATTTTAAAAAAGAGTATATGTATTATCTAAAAGATTACGTTGGAAGAGAAAGCCCACTATATTTTGCTGAAAATATGACTAAAAAATTAGGTGGAGCAAAAGTATATCTAAAAAGAGAAGACCTAAATCATACAGGAGCACATAAGATAAATAATGCTATAGGACAGATTTTACTTGCTAAGAGAATGGGTAAGAAAAAGATAATTGCAGAAACTGGAGCAGGACAACATGGTGTAGCAACAGCAACGGCAGCAGCATTATTTGATATGGAATGTGAAATATTTATGGGAGAAGAAGATACAATAAGACAAAAGCTTAATGTTTTCAAAATGGAATTGCTTGGAGCAAAAGTAACTGCTGTTACAAGAGGAACTAAAACACTAAGTGATGCAGTTGATGAAGCAATAGAAACATGGGTAGAGAGAATTGAAGATACTTTTTATTTATTAGGTTCTGCTGTTGGTCCACACCCATATCCAACAATGGTAAAAGAATTTCAGAAAATAATTGGTGAAGAAGCACTAAAACAAATTAAAGAAAAAGAAGGAAAGCTACCTGATTATTGTATCGCATGTGTTGGTGGTGGAAGTAATGCAATTGGATTATTTCATGAGTTTTATCCACATGAAGAAGTTAAATTAATAGGGGTAGAAGGAGCAGGAAAAGGAATAGATACTGATTTACACGCTGCTACTATGACAATGGGTAAAGAAGGTGTAATTCATGGAATGAATACAATCTATATACAAGATGACGAAGGAAATATAAGTCCTGTTTACTCCATTTCTGCTGGATTAGATTATCCTGGAGTGGGTCCTGAACATGCTTACTATAAACAATCTGGAAGAGCAAAGTATGAGGCAGTTACTGATGAAGAAGCCGTAGAAGCTTTTATGTACTTGTCTCAAACAGAAGGTATAATTCCTGCTATAGAAAGCTCTCACGCTATTGCATACACTATGAAATTAGTACCTACTTTAGATAGTAATCAAATAGTAATTGTTAACTTATCAGGTAGAGGAGATAAAGATGTAGAAGCAATAGAAAAGTATATTAACAGTAAAAAATAAATTTATTAAAAATTACTATAAAATATTTTAATAATAATAGATAAAATACGTTATTTGCGTTATAATGAAAGAGTTAACTATTACTAATTATATAGTATAAGTTAACTCTTTTATCTTATTATAAGCTAGATAAAATGCATACATATGGTAATATTATTACTTAGACATTATAAGTAGACATAAAATAATAAAGTAATATAATAATAAAATGAAGAGGGGAGGAGTAATTATTATTAGTTCAATAAATAACTGGGATCAAAGTATTATTAACTACATATATAATAATTTAAGAAATCCATTTTTTGATGAAATAATGAAATTTATAACTATTGTTGGAAATGGTGGTGCTATATGGTTTGTTATTTGCCTATTACTTATTATATCAAAAAAGTATAGAAAAGTAGGGGTTGTTGCACTTATTGTATTAGCCTTTAATGCTATTTTAGGTGAATTTTTTTTGAAGAACCTAATAGGAAGGGTAAGACCTTATGCGGCTCTTGACCTCAAAATTATGATAAAAGAATTAGGTAGTTTTTCAATGCCATCAGTACATACATTATGTAGCTTTTCAGTAGCTTTTGTAGTATTGTTTCTCGTAAGAGATTGGAGAATATATGTACCTATATTAGTACTTGCTATATTAATTTCTATTTCAAGAGTTTATCTATGTGTTCATTATCCTACAGATATATTACTGGGAGTAGTTATAGCTTTTGTTGTATCAGTAATTATTATAAAAATAGCAAAGTATATGAATTATATTAAAGGAAAATATTAGTTGTTTTAATGTGTTACCAAATAACTAGGAGGAAAATATGTTTGATTATAGAGAGTATTACAAAGATGAAAATGAAATAATTAAAAGTGATTATGAAAAATCACTACAACTTATTAATGAGATTATTCAAAATACAGTAGATGATAATAATTATAATAAATATTTTAATAAAGTAGGTAAGTACATAATTAAGTTGGCAAAACTTGAAGAAGAGCTATGTGAAGACTATTTTAAACAAAAAAGTTTTGAAGAACTTAAAAGTATTAATGAATCACTATATGTAGGCTTACTACCTAATAATTATAATACTGATTATAATAACCCAGCTTATGCAGTGCAAGTATTTGGTGAAGAAATTGGGCAAATACTATCATATTTATCTTCAAGAGTACAAGAATATATACAATTTGCTTATCAACATAAAGTATTTGAGATGAATAGAACTAATAAGCTTTTTATAGATATTTATAATTATATTACTAAGACAGATAATGTTGATGCAACTAAGTTAAAGAATATTATTACTAAAGATGCAAAAGAAAATGTTGATCTATCAACAAAAATGTACATAAATGAATTATGTAATGCCGAAAGATCTTATTTAAGAGATATGGTTGCACAAGAAGATTTAACTGATTTTAGATATTTATTTAAATACGGTAAATATATTGGTGATAATGAGATAAAAATAGCTGAGTATCTTAATACATTACCAGAAAATAAAATCATATTAATGGCTAATATTATGACTGAAGGATATAGAATGGGTTTTATTAGAGATAACAAAGACATTACTATTAAATCTACAGTTAGTTTAAGATATCAAATAGGTTTTGAAAGAGTGATGAAAGTAGTTATAGAGAATTTTGAAAAACTTAACTTAAAATCACTTATTAGTATTGAAACAACAACTAATATAGAATATGCACATACATTTACAAAAATGTTTTCAACTAATCCTAACAAACAATATTCATATGATCACAGATATGATTATGCATTGTATTATGATAAAGAGTATGTTGCACTTAAAGAACAAGCATTTGAAAAATATGTTAAAGTGTATGCAGATAAATTAAAAGCTCAAGGAGGACCTGCGTTACTTGAAGTGTTTGGAGAAAAGCCGTTTTCACCTAAAACAACAGTACAAAACTTATCATTAGATGATAAGCAGACTAGTTTGAATAAGTCAAGCCAAATAGCTATTCAAAAAATAATAAATCCATACTTATCTAGAGAAGAATATAGTTTTACAATTGTATCATATCCTATTCCAGAAATAGGAGAACAGTTTGAAGAAATATTTGATGCTACTATTGAAGTGAATACTCTTGATGCTAATATGTATGAAAGAATACAACAAACAATTATTGATGCACTTGATGAAGGTGAATATGTTCATGTTAAAGGTAAAGGCTCTAATAAAACAGATATAATGGTTAATCTATATGAACTTAATGATAGAGAAAAAGAAACAAGATTTCATAACTGTTTAGCAGATGTTAATATCCCAGTTGGTGAAGTGTATACGTCACCAGTTCTTACAGGAACTAATGGTACTTTGTTTGTTAAAGAAGTATACTTAAAAGGTCTTAAGTATGAAAATCTTGAGATTGTTTTTAAAGATGGTTATATAGATTCTTATACTTGTAGTAACTTTGATGTTGAAGAAGAAAATAAAAAATTCGTATATGAGAATTTGATGTTACCACATAAAACATTACCATTAGGAGAATTTGCAATAGGAACAAATACAACAGCATATGTAATGGCAAATAAATATAATATATTAGATATATTACCAATATTAATTACAGAGAAAATGGGACCACATTTTGCTATTGGGGATACTTGCTTCTTGTGGAGTGAAGATGTTCCAGTATATAATTCAAATGGAAAAGAAGTTATAGCAAGAGATAATGAAAAATCAATTTTAAGAAAGACAAATATTGAAGAAGCATATACAGGGTTACATACAGATATTACAATACCTTATAACGAACTTGATTCAATTGATATTGTATTAAAAAATGGAGATAAAATAGGTATTATTAATAATGGTAGATTTGTTTTAGAAGGTACACAGGAATTAAATAAAGCTTTAGATAAACTAGACTAATAATAACGCATACATAGATAAGGTGATGATTATGAAGACAAATAAGGAAAAGTATAGAGAATTATCTAAGAAGCAGAAGAAGGAATATATATGGGAATATTATAAATATCATATTGTAGGTATTGTTTCATTACTGTTGATAATAGGAAGTCTAATAAATACTTGGTTTATTAATCCACCAGCAAAGGCAGCAGTTAGTATTACATTTATGAATAAATATATTAATACTGATGAAACAGATGAAATAAAAAACGAGTTAGTGAAATTAATAATTACAGAAGAAGATCATAATAAAGATGTATTTATTAATAATTACTTTTTAACTGATAATATTGAAAATGCAGATTTAGACATGGCATCTAATACAAAATTTATGGCAAATATATCAGCAAAAGAGTTAGATGTAATAATTCTAAATAAGGAAAAATTTGAAAATTTATCAGCTATTGGAACTTTCCTAGAACTTGATAAATTAATGTTAAATGATGATTTAGATAAAATAAAAGATAAATTAGTAAAACAAAAAAATATTGATACTTCAAAATATGGATATTATGGTATTGATGTCACTGATAATGAAAAATTAAAATCAATTATGGGTGATGGAGAAAAATTTATGTGTATTATTAATAATACAACAAGACTAGAAGAAAGTATGAAAGTTATAAATTGGTTTTTGCAGTATGATTAAGAAGGACTGTTTTTAATACGTTTTTCTTGAAGTTTTAAGTTGAAAGATAGATTAGATTTAGCTATTCATATCCTTAAACGTTATAGTTAAAGGGTATGTGCTACGCCTTTTTGGCTTAGCTTATGCTAAAACTAGTCTATCTTTTTTAATATTAATAATATATGAAATAACACTTTTTTATTGAGGATATTACTACTTCGTTTATATATTACCCTAAATTCAGTAAATATTTTATATATAGCGCAACGCCACAACCGAATATTATTAAAGAAAAACATAAAAATGTTCGGAAAAACTATTGACTTCTATAAAATTTATCTGTAAAATGATTATACAAGTTAAGTAAAATAATTATCATAATTAAATTGAAATGATAATAAGGAGTTGTTCGTATGAATATTCTTTCTAAGAAGATAGGAATAATAGGTGGAGGACAATTAGGGAAAATGATGATATTGGATGCCAAGAGATTAGGCTTTTATGTTATTACATTAGACCCCTCCAAACTATGTCCATCACACAGTATTTCTGATGAACATATAGTAGCTTCCTTCGATGATGAAGAAGCAATACGAAGGATGGCTGAGAAAGTAGACGTTATAACTTATGAATTTGAACATATTGATGTAAATATATTGAAGAAATTAGAAAAAGAAGGGTATGTTATATATCCTACTGCAAAGAGCTTAGAAATAATTCAAGATAAATTTAATCAAAAAACTACACTTCTTAATAATAATATTACAATCCCAGAATTTAGATCTATTAATTCAATCCAAGATATAATAAATATAAGTACAGAATTTTCATTTCCTATGATGTTAAAGACATGCACAGGTGGTTATGATGGTAAAGGCAACTACATCATAAAAGATAAGAGTTCTATTCAAGAAGCATATAATGAGTTAGGTGGAGGAAAGCAACCATTAATGATAGAAAAATATGTAGAATTTGAAAAAGAAATTTCAGTACTTACGTGTAGAGGAATTAATGGAGACATAGTTATTTATCCAGTGGGAGAAAATATTCATAAAAATAGCATTCTAGATGAAACAAGAGTTCCAGCTAATATATCTATAGAGTGTACTAAGAAAGCAATGGATGTTGCATATAAAGTAATGGAAGTATTTGCAGGAGTAGGTATGTTTTGTGTGGAAATGTTTGTCACAAAAGATGAAGAAGTATTAGTTAATGAAGTAGCTCCAAGACCACATAATTCGGGACATTATACAATAGAAGGGTGTTTGACTTCTCAATTTGAACAACATATAAGAGCAATAACTGGAATGCCACTTGGTGATGTAAGTTTAAGATGTCCAACAGTTATGAAGAATTTGTTAGGTGAAAAAGAAAATAGTGGTATAGCTTATTATACAGGGCTTGATAAAGTTTATAATGATGGAAATGTTAAAGTTCATATATACGGAAAAGAAGAAGTAAAACCTAATAGGAAGATGGGACATCTAACTGTATGTTCAGATACAATTGAAGAAGCTGTAAATAAAGCTAATGAAGCAATGAAAGATATTAAAGTTGTTTGTAAAGAAAATATATAATTAGTTTTTGAAGTATTAACTAGTAGTTTAATATAAGTAATCATTAGGAGGTAAATAATATGCAACCAATAGTTGGAATAATAATGGGAAGTGACTCAGACTTACCTGTTATGCAAGAAGCAGCTAAAATATTAGATATATTCCAAATACCTTATGAGCTTACTATTGTATCCGCTCATAGAACACCAGAAAGATTATTTAATTATGCAAAAAATGCCACAGAAAAAGGGCTGAAAGTTATTATAGCAGGAGCAGGAGGAGCAGCACATTTACCAGGAATGGTTGCATCACTTACTACACTTCCAGTTATTGGAGTACCAGTCAAAACAAAAACATTAAATGGATTAGATTCTTTGTACTCAATCGTACAGATGCCTCCAGGAATACCAGTTGCAACAGTAGCTATTAATGGTTCTAAAAATGCAGGAATACTTGCAGCTTCAATTATTGGGGCGTATAATCAAGAAATTAGTAATAAAGTACACCAATATAAGATGGAATTAAAAGAAATGGTAGAAGATAAAGCGTTTACCCTTGAACAAATTAAATATAAACAGTATTTAGAGGAAAATCATTAATATTAAAAAAGAAATCAAATGCAGAAGCATTAAATATATAATATAAAAAAAGAAGGGTGATAATAATGAAAAAACAGGATTTATTATATGAAGGTAAAGCGAAGAAAGTATTTATAACAGATGAAGACAATAAATTAATTGTATCTTATAAAGATGATGCTACTGCATTTAACGGAGTTAAAAAAGGAACAATACAAGAAAAAGGTGTTGTTAATAATAAAGTATCTAATTATCTAATGGGTATACTTGAGAAACAAGGAATACCTACCCATTTTGTTCAAGAGATAGATGACAGAGAAACAGTAGTTAAGAAAGTTGAAATAGTTCCATTAGAAGTTATTGTAAGAAATATAGCAGCAGGCAGTCTTAGTAAAAGATTAGGACTTAATGAAGGAACTAAGCTTAATAAAACAGTACTTGAATATTGTTATAAAAATGATGAATTAGGAGACCCTATGATAAATGAGTATCATATATATGCTCTTTCGTTAGCAGATGAAAAAGAGCTTAATATAATTTCTTCCATGTCTTTTAAAATTAATGATATACTAACTAAGTATTTTGATGAAGTTGATATTGAACTTATTGACTTTAAGTTAGAGTTTGGTAGAACATCTGATGGAACTATTATTCTAGCTGATGAAATTTCACCAGATACTTGTCGCTATTGGGATAAAAACACAGGCGAAAAATTAGATAAAGATCGTTTTAGAAGAGACCTTGGTAATGTAGAAGGTGCTTATCAAGAAATATATAGAAGATTATTAGGAGATAACTAATTAGTGTTAGAAATTAAAGTATGTGAGTAGAAAGGAGTATATTATGTTTGACAAGTTAAAAGAAGAGTGCGGCGTATTTGGTGTTTATAATAATAATAATTCATTTGATACATCTAGACTAACTTATTATGGTCTTTTTGCTCTTCAACATAGGGGTCAAGAAAGTGCGGGAATAGCGGTTAACAATAATGGTACTATTTTATATAGAAAAGAAATGGGAATGGTATCTGAGATATTCGATGATGTTGTTCTTAACTATTTAAAAGGACATTCTGCAATCGGACATGTTAGATATTCTACAACAGGAGAAAGTTATGCAGAAAATGCACAACCTCTTGTAATTAAATATACAAAAGGTCATATGGCTATAGCTCATAATGGAAATATTACTAATGCAAGTGAAATAAAAAAAGAATTAGAAGATAAAGGAACTATTTTCCAAACAACATCTGATACAGAAGTAATAGCTGCTTTGCTATCCCGAGTTAGAATTAAATATAGTGCAATAGAAGATGCACTTAATGAAGTAATGCAGATTATAAAAGGAGCATATTCATTATTGATTATGACTCCTCATAAATTAATTGTTGCAAGAGATCCATTAGGTATGAGACCATTAGTTATTGGAAAAAAAGATGACTCATATGTATTCTCATCTGAATCATGTGCTTTTGACTCACTAGGTATTGAGTTTATAAGAGATGTTGAACCAGGAGAAATTATTATTGTAGATAATAAAGGAATTAAATCAATACAAACAAAAACACCAGAAAAATCAGCATCATGTATATTTGAATATATATATTTTGCAAGACCAGATAGTATAATGGACGGTATAGAAGTATATAGTGCAAGATATGAAGCAGGAAGAATACTTGCAAAAGAACATCCAGTAGATGCTGACGTAGTAGTTGGTGTTCCAGATTCAGGGCTTGCTGCGGCTCACGGATTTGCAGATGAGTCAGGAATAAAATATGTTGGTGGATTTATGAAAAACCGTTATGTGGGAAGAACATTTATCCAACCTAGCCAAGAAATGAGAGAGTTAGGAGTACATCTAAAACTAAATCCTATTAGAAGTCAGATTGAAGGAAAAAGAGTAGTTATGATAGATGATTCTATTGTAAGAGGTACTACATGTAGAAAAATAGTGAATTTATTAAAAGATGCAGGAGCAAAAGAAGTTCATGTTAGAGTAAGTTCACCACCAGTAAAATATTCTTGTTATTTTGGAATAGATACACCAGAACGCACGAAACTTATTGCAGGAACTAAGACTATGGATGAAATTAGAGAATTAATATGTGCAGATAGTCTTGGATATATAAGTAATGAAGGATTACTTAATACATGCAAAAATGGAAAAAGAGAATACTGTATGGCGTGTTTCAATGGTAAGTATCCTATAGATGTTAACAATAAGGAGGAAAAATAATGGCTATAGATTATAAAGCTTCTGGAGTTGATGTTGAAGCAGGTTATAAAGCGGTAGAACTAATGAAAAAGCATGTAAAAACTACATTTAGAGAAGAAGTGGTAACAGATATCGGAGGATTTGGAGGCTTGTTTTCTTTAGCAAAACATAAAATGGAAGAACCAATTCTTGTATCTGGCACAGATGGTGTTGGAACTAAGTTGAAAATGGCATTTCTACTTGATACACATAATACAATTGGAATTGATTGTGTAGCTATGTGTGTTAATGATATTATATGTTCTGGAGCAGAGCCATTATTTTTTCTAGATTATATTGCTTGTGGTAAAAACACACCAGAAAAAATAGCTGATATTGTTAGTGGTATTGCAGAAGGTTGTAGACAGTCAGGTACAGCACTAATTGGTGGTGAAACTGCTGAAATGCCAGGATTTTATAATACAGATGAATACGATATGGCTGGTTTTGCAGTTGGTATAGTTGATAAAAGCAAAGTAATAGATGGTTCGCTGGTAGAAGAAGGAGATGTACTACTTGGATTACCATCATCTGGAATACACAGCAATGGCTATTCCCTTGTTAGAAAATTATTTGAACCTACAAAAGACAATTTATCTACATATATTGATGAACTAAATTGTACATTAGGAGAAGAATTACTAAAACCAACCAAGTTATATGTAGAAATCATCAACACCCTAAAAGATAAAGTGAATATTAAAGCAATTAGTCATATAACTGGAGGCGGATTTATAGAGAATATCCCAAGAGTACTAAAAGATAACTATAGCGTTAATATAAGAAAAGGCTCTTGGCCAGTTCATGAGATATTTAACATAATGCAAGAAAAAGGAAAAATAGAAGATAGAAGTATGTATAATACTTTTAATATGGGAATAGGAATGGTAGTTGTACTTAACAAAGAAGAAGGAGAAAAAGCAATAAAAGTTTTAGAAGGAATAGGTGAAAAAAGTTATATAATAGGAAGTATTGAAAAAGGAAACAAAGAAGTTATAATTGGTTAGGAAGGAATTGACGATATGCTTAGAATAGGAGTTCTTGTTTCTGGGGGAGGAACGAATTTACAAGCTATTATTGACAAAATAGAAGACAAAACTATTAAAAATACGCAGATAGTAGCAGTAGTAAGTAATAAGCAAAATGCTTATGCTCTAGAAAGAATCAAGAAATATAATATAGAAGGCAAATGTATTAAACCAAGTGATTATTTAACTAAAAAAGATTTTACTCTGGCACTAAGAGATTATTTTTTATCGTTAGAGGTTGATTTAATTGTACTTGCTGGCTATCTAGTAGTATTATCAGAGGAATTTGTACAAGCATTTCCTAATAAAATAATGAATATTCATCCATCTCTAATACCTGCTTTTTGTGGAAATGGTTTTTATGGATTAAGAGTTCATAAAGGTGTGATAGAGCGTGGAGTAAAGATAACAGGAGCTACAGTTCATTTTGTAGATGAAGGAACAGATACAGGGCCAATTATTCTTCAAAAACCAGTAGAAGTTAAAGAAAATGATACACCAGAAATTCTACAACGAAGAGTAATGGAAGAAGCTGAATGGGTTATATATCCAGAAGCTATTAGATTATATGCAGAAGGACGTATTATAGTAGAAAATAATAAAGTGAAAATACTTGATAGTATTTAATATGTAAGATTAGTAATTAGTTCTAATGAGGTATTATATCCTATATGAAAGGGGATAAAAAATTGATGAATATACTTGTAGTTGGAAGTGGCGGAAGAGAACATGCTATCATATGGAAATTATCACAAAGTGATAGAGTAGATAAAATATACTGTGCACCAGGTAATGCTGGTATTTCACAGTTAGCAGAGTGCGTTGATATTAGTGCAACGGATATAGAAAATTTGGTTTCATTTGCAAAAAATACAAATATAGATTTGACTATTGTTGGCATGGATGATCCTTTAATGTTGGGGATAGTAGATGCATTTGAAGAAGCAGACTTGAAAATATTTGGACCAAGTAAAAATGCTGCAATTATTGAAGGAAGCAAGATTTTTTCAAAAGAGCTTATGAAAAAATATAATATTCCTACAGCAGATTATGAAATATTTCATGATCCAGAATTAGCAGATAATTATTTGAAACAATATAATAACTATCCAGTAGTTATTAAAGCTGACGGATTAGCATTAGGTAAAGGTGTATTAATATGCAATACATATGAGGAAGCTTATGATGCAATAAAAACTATAATGATAGATAAGAAGTTTGGAGACGCTGGTGATAAAATAGTTATAGAAGAATTTCTTCAAGGACCTGAAGTATCAGTTCTATCATTTTGTGACGGAGAAACTATAATTCCTATGGTAAGTGCTCAAGATCATAAAAGAGCATTAGATGGAGATCAAGGACTTAATACAGGCGGAATGGGAACTTTCTCACCTAGTAAATATTATACAGATGAGATTCATAAACAATGTATTGAAACTATTTTTAAACCATCATTAAAAGCTATGAAAAATGAAGGTAGATCTTTTACTGGTATTATGTTTTTTGGATTAATGCTAACTGAGAAAGGTCCTAAGTTATTAGAATATAATGCTAGATTTGGAGATCCAGAAGCCCAAGTTGTACTTCCACGTCTGAAAACTGATTTAGTAGATATAGTTGAATATGCAATTGATGGGAAATTAAATGAATTAGAAATTATTTGGGATAATAAAGCTTGTGTATGCGTGATTTTAGCATCTGGAGGTTATCCAGTAAAATATGAAAAAGGATATGAAATTACAGGTCTTAACAAACAAAAAGAAGATGATATATTGATTTTTCATGCTGGAACAAAAATAGTTAATGACAAAGTTGTGACTAATGGTGGACGAGTATTAGGATTAACAGCTATTGGGGATGATATTGTTCAAGCTAGAGAGAAAGCATATGAAGCTTTGAAATATATTGATTTTTATAAAAAACAGTATAGGACTGATATTGGAATAAAATAGAGATAATTGCAAAAATTATAAATTTCTTAGCAAAATAGTATTAAAGCCATATGATTTGTGGTATGATATATATAAGGAACTTTTGATTTACTGACACGTTTGTTGTCAGTTTTTCTTTTATGTACTTATTTTAGCTATATAAATTAAATAGGTGGTGAATATAAGAATGAGTAAGAAATTGGCAATTGTTGCAGATACAACCTGCGATCTACCCCCAAATATTATATCAAAGTATAATATTAAATTAATTCCGTTACGAGTTATCTATAAAAATAAAGAGTTTAGGGATCGAATTGAAATATCACCACAATATGTATACGATAATTTCAATAAAGAAATACCAACGACTTCATTACCTGCTGCAAGTGATGCAATAGGTGTTTTTGACGAATTAGTAAAAGAAGGGTATACTGATGCTATAGTTTTAACATTATCTTCAAGTGTAAGTGGAACATATAATTTGATAAGTTTATTAGCAAAAGAGTATCAAGAACTTAATATTGAGGTAATTGATTCAAAAGCAGTTTCTATATTTTATGGTTTCATGGTACTTGAAGCAGCAAGATTTGCGCATACAGGGGATTATGAACTAATTAAGCAAAAAGTATTAAATGTTAGGAAAAAGGTAAAAGGTTGTCATTTGATTGAAACACTTTTATATCTAAGAAAAGGTGGAAGAATAGGAAAAGTAGAAGGGGTTGTAGGAGAGATTCTTAATATAAAGCCTGTTATTGGAATTGATAAAGATGGAGTTTATTATTCAGTGGCTAAAATTAGAGGAAGAAAAAGAACAATTAATAAAATTATTGCTATGATAAAAGAAGAGTTTACTAATAAGAGATTTAAGATTGCAATTGTTCATGGTGGAGTAGAGAAAGATGCAATAGCTATGATTGATGCTATTAAGAATATAGGAACTATTGATGAAACTATAATTACAGAATTATGTTCGGTATCGTGTGTTCATACGGGGCCTGCAATACTTGGGTATGTAGCGTATGAAGTTTAAAGAAATATAGCATTTACATGGAAGTTTCCGCTCCGAACAATATAGGGTAATATTCCGTCAGCAGTTTAAACGTCCGTGTTTAAACTGCTGACCTCGCCGTCCGTGGCTCGTGCTCCATATTACCCTATATTATTCTACGCTCGGCTTGTGGAAAATTTGATGATTTATGTGAATTAGTGGAAATATCTGCTTTATATATTATAATGTATTACTTTGGAAAGGATTTAGTGAATGTCACAGATAATTAATAAATCAAATCATTTAAAGAAAGAATTATTTATGGAATATGGTAAAATAATAGTTTGCTTATTTGCTTCTATATTTTGTATTCCCTTAGCTTTTTATACATATGGATTTTCGTTAATAGGAACACTGGTTTTTGGAGTATATATTAAGAAAATAAAAACAAACATTAGTATATTGTCATTTGGATTAAAAGGTGAAAAAGAAGTTTTAAAGTTATTATCAGATTTACCAAAGAGATACAAAGTTGTTTCTGATATTCTTATTCAAGGTAGAAATACTTCAAGTCAAATTGATTATGTAATAATAGGGGCTAATGGAATATTTATAGTAGAAGCAAAAAATATAAAAGGTAATATTAAAGGGAAAGAAACAGATAAATACTTAACACAAATTAAAATAGGAAAAGGCGGAAAAGAATATATAAAAGAAATGTATAATCCTACATTTCAAGTAAAAGGACATGTAATAGGGTTAACTAAGTTACTTAAGAAAAATAAGTTGCCTAGTATAGTACAAGGTGTAGTTTATTTCGCTAATGAAGATTGTAATGTAGAGTTTAACTCAAGTAAAATAGCTATGCTAACCAAAAAAGATAATAATTTATTGAAATATATTAAAACCTATAAAAATGAAGAAATTAAATTAACCCCAAAAGAACAAATGCAAATTACAGAGTTACTTAAAAATCATATTATGTAAAAATACTCTGAGTAACACTTAACTTTAGCATCTTTTATAAAATGATTATGTAACATTAAATTACTTAGATTAGTATTTTATTATTGACAAAATTATTCATATAGTATACATTAATATTGTAATAATAGTTGCTAGGGGAGTCGTTTGACTGAGAAAGTTTTGATACTGACCCTTATGACCTGATATGGATAATGCCATCGAAGGGAAGCGTTTGGTGTACATATGTATTTTCAGTTAGATGTATCTTCCTAAATAATAATTGGGAGGATTTTTTTATGTTAAAACAGTTTCAAGATTCAATTGCAAGTGGAGACTTACAAAGTATTGTTACATCAACTATTGGGCAAATTTTAATAGCTTTGATTGCAGTAATTATACTTATTGTTGTAGTTTCAATAGGTAGTAAATCAAAATCAATGAAAACAAAAGAATTAGTTTATTCAGCAATTGCAATAGCTATAGCTGTAGTTTTATCACAGATTAAAATAGTTAAATTTCCACAAGGTGGATCTATTACATTAGCTAGTATGTTATTTATAGTGGTTATTGGTTATTGGTTTGGTGTTACACAAGGTGTTATTTGCGGTATAGCATATGGATTACTACAATTAATTATAGATGGTTGGGTTGTTCATCCAATACAGCTAATAGTTGATTATCCATTAGCATTTGGTGCTTTAGGACTAGCAGGGATTTTTAGGAAGTCAGAATCAGGGTTACTAAAAGGGCTAGTATTTGGTGCTTTTGGAAGATTTATTTGCCACTTTATTTCAGGAGTAGTATTTTTTGCAGAATATGCAGCAGATTTTAATATGGAGCCAGTACCATATTCACTAGGTTATAATATTGCTTATATTGGAGCAGAAGTATTCGTAACAGGACTTGTGTTATCTATTCCTGCTGTTGACTTTGCCATGAAACAAATAAAAAGGTCAGCAATGTCGTAATATTAAATATAAAAATTTTATTTGTGAGCTGTCTCATAATACAATTATTAAAAATGTATTATGAACAGCTCTTTTTTATATAAAAAATGCAAGACATTTTTGCTAGAATATGTTAATATTATAATATAACGATAATATAATATTAACTTAATATAATTATAATATCGTAGAATATATAATAAATGTATATAATTAGACTAATTAAGATACTATAAAAACAAGGAGGAAAATATATGGGGAATGAATTAACTTTTTTTATCGCAATATTTAATGGTTTTTTATCTTTTTTTACACCATGTATATTACCTTTATTACCATTATACTTTAGTTATCTAGCTGGTACTTCAATAACTGATATAGAAAATAACAAAAATATAAAAAAAACAATGTTAATTAACTCTATTGCATTTGTAATAGGACTTTCTATTTTAAATATAATGCTAGGTTTTGGCGCAAAAGCAATAAGTACTACATTAGTTCAATATCAAGAATTTATTAGAAAACTTGGAGGAGTATTAATAATAATATTCGGACTATATTATATAGGAATTTTGAAAATAAGATTTTTTGATAAAGAAAGAAAATATCATTATAGAAATTACAGCCCAAGTTTTATAAAATCAATGTTATTAGGTATTACATTTAGTTTTGGATGGACACCATGTAATAGTCCTATAGTTGGTTCAATACTTTTTCTAGCAAGTTTTGAGAAAAATTATATTAAAGCTGGAGGAATGATGCTAATTTATTCAATTGGATTTGCAATACCATTTCTAATATCAGCTATATTGTTAAGTAAGTTTGTTAATAATTATAAAAAGATATATCAGTATTTTGATAAGATAAAAATCATTGCAGGATTATTAATGATAATAATGGGAATAATGTTATATACTAACACATTATCTCTATTAGTAATAGGCTAGTAAAATAATAAAAGAGGTGATTAATATGAAAACAAAAAATATTTTTATGATTATGTTGCTATGTAGCGTTTTATTAATTACATCATGTACTAATACACCTAATAAAATTGATTCTATAGACCAAGAAACAGAAAAAGATAATATGGAAAATACACAAGATGAAACAATGGAACAAGATACTGAACAAGAAAATAAACAAGAACAAGCAACGAATGAACATAATGAAGAAGAATCTAAAACAGAAGCACCAGACTTTACATTAAGTGATGGAAAAGGTAATGAGTATAGTTTATCCGACTATAAGGGAAAACTTGTTCTTGTTAATTTCTTTACTACTTGGTGTGTATATTGTGAAGAAGAAATGCCACATTTTCAAAAAATCTATGATAAATATAAAGATGAAGATGTAGCAATACTTGCAGTTGATGTACAACACGATGCAAAAGAAAAATCTATAGAGGAAGTTCTAAAATGGGTGGAAGAAAGAAATCTTACTTTTCCTGTAGTATTTGATGAAGATAAAACAGCAACAAGCAAATATTTTATATCTGGATATCCTACAACATATGTCATTGATAAAGAAGGTTATGTAATAGGATACGTAAATGCAATGAATGAAGAGATGTTGGAAAAATTAATAAGTATGTATAGATAGTGGGCTGTAGCATAATACAGCCCATTTACTATTGCATTTATAACCATTATAATGTAATGTAATATTTAACAAGGGTAATTGTAGCATATGAAAACAAAAAAGATGATACACAACTTATACTATATTGCAGTATCTGTTATTTACTGCTTACATAATTGATGTTTCAATATTTATAAATTTTATACCTAATATTACAGGTGGAGTTTTTATAACAGTGGTAAGTGTTATGAGAATGAGGGAACTACCATATCTTTTGATTTTAAGTATAGACTTATTGAAGGAGGGGAAGTATGATTAAGGCAATAATAGTAGATGATGAATTACCATCAATTAATATCATGAAAAGATTACTTACAAATAGTGGGAAGGTACAAGTAATTGCAAGTTTTGATAATGCAAATGGTGCTCTAGAATATTTAAAGGATAATATAGTGGATGTTATTTTCTTAGATATTCAAATGCCAAATGTAGATGGTCTTGAACTAGCTAACATTATTACCTCAGATTCTACTAATAAATGTAAGATTGTATTTGTAACAGCATATAATCAATATGCAATAGAAGCTTTTGAGGTTAATGCACTTGACTATTTACTTAAGCCTGTAAAAAGAGATAGGTTTAACAAAACCATCGATAGGATTATAGAAGAATCAAATATTAAAATAGCTGATATGAAAATGAATGTTAAGTGTTTTGGAAAGTTTGAAGTAAGTGCAAATAACAAAATAGTTAAGTTTAGAACTAAAAAAGCTGAGGAATTGTTAGCATTATTAATAAATAATGAAGGAAAAAATGTTCCAAGAAGTAGAATAATTGATTATTTATGGGCTGATTTTGATGGAGACAAGGCGCTTGTTAACTTAAATACTACCCTTTATTATATAAGAAAAGCACTGCAAGACAAAGGATTAGATATTAATATAATTTTTGATAGAGAAAGTTATAGAATTGATACCAAAAATATTATATGTGATTATTATATGTTAAAAAATTATCTGCCACATTCTAATATAGAAGATGAAGATATTTCTAATGTTAATGAAATACTTGATTTATATACAGATGATTATTTAATAGCAAACGATTATATATGGTCAATAAGTATGCGACTTAGTTTGAAAGAAAAATATATAAGTTTATTATTATTGACAGTAGAATTTTATTATAATAAAGATGAAAAAGAAAAAGCTATAACTCTTTTAAAAGATGCTTTTTCAAAGGAATGTATTAATGATGCCATTATATATAGGCTTATGGAGTTATTAATTGAAGAGAAAAATTACTCTCTAGCATTAAAGTACTATAATTCTTACAAAAATACACTTAATGAATTTGGTAGAAAGCCAAATAAGATATTTAATAAAATGTTAACATTAATATAAAATATATTGGTTAATAAGTCGGTAATATAAAAATAATGACGAATTTCATAGAATTGTTTATTGGTTGTTAAGTGCCATGCTATATAATTATTTAGCATGGCACTTATTATGTTATTGTATTGAAAAGCTATAAGATGCTTTTCTAATAGAGACTAGTAAAAACAAAAATGAAAGGACAAGAGAATATGTTAAAGAAAACTTCAAAGATACTTATATTAACTATTTTAATGGGGTTGTTAATTTCAAGTTCAGTTGTATATGCAGAAGACTGGAGAGTAAGCGGTTGGAGTGAAAGTGACCCTATAGGTATATGGAAGTTTAATGAATTTCCATATTTCACAGACTCAATTTTAGTAAAAGATAATGCAGCTAGACATGATATTTTTCCAGAAGACACTTATAACAAGTTAATAGAATACATCCGTAGAGGATATGAAATAAAATATTATGTTAGACTTGATAAAAAAGAAATAGATGATGGTATTTTTCAATTCAAATTTAATGGTACAGATATAGGATGGGCTGAACAAGGGGTAAATGGTGTACAAAAAAACTGGATAACATTCTATTATACTCCCATTGATTTATACACTGGGTTTGACACTAGTCAGGATAAATATTATTTTACAGCAAAAACAGGAAGTTATGGTAGATTTTCTGGTAGGGAATGGCTTAAGATATGGCTTAGAACTCGTGGCGATGGTGGAGATGATATGAATGTCATGAATTGCTACTTTGTATACGCTTTACTTGACAAAGCACAACCAAATATAATAAGCGTTAAGTACTATAATGATGAGAATCTAACCAATGAAATAACAGATAATACTAAGTTATCATATAATGGAAGCCAGAATTCTATATATATGGCTGTAGAATTTGACGAAGATATTACAGTTAATGATATCAGCAGAAGTAATTTTATACGAACAAGTATGACACTTCAGAAAGAGGGAACAAATGAAGATACTGAAGTAGGAAGCTTTAAGTATTATAAGAAAGTTAATAATAATAAGGTAGTATTTGAATACAAAGTAAACTATGGTGACAAGGGACAATTACTATTAAGAAACGAGGATAAAGCTAAATTTTTAAAAGAAATAGAAAGTTTTAATATCAAAGATAAATACGATAATGAATTTAAAAGCACATTTATGATTGATAGTCAAGCCTATAACAGCGGAAAAACTTATAATATTACAATTGATGGTAATCCACCACAGATATCTGTGACAACAGTTGAACCAAAGGGATTAGAGGTTGAGTACAACATAATTGGAGGTAATGAGCAATATCTTAATTCTGGAGATATATTTGAAATAAAACTTAAATTTGATAGTGATGTGAATGTATCTAGTAATGGATTTATTAAATTGAACAACACTAATAAACTTAGCCATATCAAAGCAAAAGCCAAGTTTTATTTAGATGAAGATAAAATTAATAGAGATAATATAACAAATAAAAACAACTCAGTATATAACTATAAAAGAGGTGAATGGATTTATTACAGATATGTAGTTAATAATGGTGATGATACAAATATGTTGGCATATGAAAATGTTGCAAATCCAGTGGAAAATCTAGGAGTAAAAGATTATTATGGTAATATTGGGCAAATGCCTACATCAGGAGAAGGTGAAACAAAGAATTTTCCAGCTCTTGCTTATAATAAAAATAACCAAGCATTGAACATCTTTGTAGATACTATCTCTCCACGAATTGATTTTGGTAACAATAAATATACAACTTATAGAAATCAACATGTAATTAATCTTAATCCTATTGAAACAGGTAGTATGTTAGTTAATGGTAACTTTGAATATGTAATAAATAAAAGTAGTATGCATCCAACTAATGGATCACTAAATAGTTGCTTAGGGAAGAAATCATATGGTTTTTCCAGCGGTGGAGGAACAATTAATATTACTATTAATGATGATCTCTATATAGGAACAGATGGATATACCCAATATGACCAAAAATATGATGAATTAAATATGACAGGTAAGTATGAAAATGTAAATTATGTAGATGGGACAGCTAGTGATGTATTACATGAAGGAAGACGTGAGATAACAGGGAAGTTTTATGTTCACACTTATATAGAAGATAATGCTGGAAATAAAACATGGGCAACATCCCAACCAATATATATGGATAATACTCATCCACAAATAAAACTAACTCCTAATGGGACTATCAATAAGTATGTCGGTGATATAGATGTCAATTTTGAATTATTAGGAGAAGAACCATCAGGATTTAAAAAGTATGAATATAGATGGATTTCTCCCGTAGATTTAGGTGGAAAAAAACTAAATAGAAATGATATGTATAAAACAGAAACAGATACTTATAAGTTACTTAGAGATAATAATAATAGTTGGATAACACGTAATACTTATTCTATGAGTAAAATACCTATTCCATCTCGTCAACAAAGACAACACGGGGCATCATATCTTCTAATAAGGACTTTTGATAATGCAGATAACATTAGCTATATTGTATCAGAACCTTATTATTTTGATAAAGAACCACCTGTTGTAAAGTTTAAGTCAGAATCTGGTGGGTTTGATAAGCCATTAAAAAACCATAAAATAATGGTTACTATTGATGATAAAGACTCTAGATTAGCAGAATATAAATATTACTTTAGTAATAGTAATTTAACTAGAGAAATAGATGATGACATATGGGAATATCTTGATTTACAATTACCAGATTTACCAGATAACTATGATCCATTTGAAGAGTACAAAAAACCAAATAAGGATAAAGAAGATGAAGAGAAAGAATATAATATAAAACAAGCTATATTAGAAACAAATAAATGGAAAAAAGAGTCTCTAAATGGTCATGTAACTTTACATATATATGCGAAAGATAGTAGCGGAAACATAGTTATAGATAGAACACATGTGAAAATTGACAATGGTGGATTTCCTATGATTAGTTTTGATTATGACAATGCAATAGGTAATAGATATAAAAGTGTAATTGGACATATTAATTGTAGTGACGAAGCAGGTATTAAAACACTTGAGTATAAGTGGAGTCAGACAAAAGATGAGCCACAACAGTATGATTCTATTGATATAGCTAGTCTTGATAAGAGTAATCTTAAAGTAGATACTGCTCCTTTTAATACATCAGGCGAATGGTACCTTCATGTTAGAGCAACAGATATCTTTGATAATGTGACTAAAAGTGTATCAGAAAAATATATAATTAATTCAACAGCACCAAACATTAAATTATTCCAAATAGATAATAGTAGAGTGTATGGTTCAAAAGAAAGAAATATAGCTATAACTATAAATAAATCAGTTGATGATAAACTTGAGTATACATATGTGGTATATAGTAATAGCACATGTGATAATGAAATTAAAAGAGGAACATTCAGTACTACATCTGAAATTGTAAATATACAATTAAATGATAGTAGTGACTTACAAGAATATTACTTCAAGTTTTACGATAGTCTTAATCAAGTAACTGAAAGTAGTATTAAGGTACAAGCTAGATATGATAATACTCCTCCAACAGCTGATTTAATATATTCACCAGATAGCGGACAAGGAGTAACAGCTAACAATGTAACAGTAACATTAAATAACATTTCTGATAATGTTTCTGTAAAAGATAATATTACAGTAAGTGAAGATAAGTATACCTTTACTGAAAATGGTGAACATATATTTACCCTTACTGATGAAATAGGAAATGAAAGAACGTATGTTGCTAGAGTTACATGGATTAAAGATGATAAACCAATAGTAAGAGTTAACACTAATAATGTTACTGGACAAAGGTATAAATCATTATCATTTGATTTAATAGCACAAAGACCAACACAAAATGGTTATATTGATATAGTAGATCCACAGATATACTATCAGTTTAGTACATTAAATAATGTAGAAGATAAGGATTATATTAAATATAAAAAAGGAGAAACAATTAGTTTATCTGAGAATGATGGAGAATATTATTTACATACTAAATTAGTTGATGGAGGAAGAAGTTTTACTAATATGTATGGTAAATATATACTTGATAAAACAATTAATGAACCAAAGCTTACATATTCATATGAGGATTCAGAAGGAACGGAATTAGATTGTACACAAGAGGAATATAACGCTTTATCAGATATTAATTCAATAGTAGAAGTTACACTAGAATTTGATGAAGATATAGTAATTAAAAGTGTTATCAATAATGATGGGAAAAATCTTCCTTGTGAAAACCAAGTAACGTATTATAATAACGATACTATAACAGTAACATATATGGATAAAGCAGGTAATGAAGGATCTAAAGAAATTGCTATAAGTAATATAAATCGTGTTGATGACAGTATAATAACTATAACACCTAATAAGTCTACCAATGGTGAAGTAGCAGTTGTTATTACAGCACCTTCTAATAAGAGGATTAATAATATTAAAGTAGATGATGAGCCAATTGATATGGATGCAGTTACGACTACAAAACAAGATAATAGTGAAGATAATTATCTAACAGCAAAATTTACACTATTAGATAATTGCAATATAAAAGTAGATATATTTAACAAAGATGATAAAGATGCTGTAGTTGATACAGAGGAATATAATGTTACAAATATTGATAAAATAGCACCTGTTGGAAATATAGTTGTTAAAGACATAGATAAATACACGAAAACAACGGCTATTAAAATAACAGATGAAAATCCTACTAAAGTAACTAAAGTAGAATTTATTAAAGAAGATAATAGCAAAGTAGTCTTTGATACAACAAGTAACTATACTTCACAAAATATAATATATAATCATATTACTAATTCAGTAACTACCAAAATAAATGGTATCGTAAAATATTATTTTGAAGATAGTGCTAGTAATAAAGGAGAAGCACAAGAAAGCATTAATACAATAAATACAAACCTAGATATAAATAAAGTATCAGCAACTTATAAAGTAGGAGATAAAACATACAATGATATTGCAAGTATAGGAAAAGTTAATAAAGATGTAGAGGTAACAGTTAATATTCCAGAAGGGTATTATATCGTTAATAATTCTGGGAAAAACAAAAGACTTTTTGTCGTCGGAATGGAATATGACTTTTTAATATCTAATGGAATTAATATAGGTAAGTTTAGTGTTGACTTAACTAATACAATTAAAAAATCTGGTCCTAAACTAAAGTTAGAATATACAATCGGTGGTAAAATTTACACAGAAGCACTTGTGAACGGTAAGACAAATCAAAATGTTTTAATTACAGTAACATCAGATGATAATATTTCCAAAGTAGTTTTTGACTCAGTAGAAGATTCTGAAGCACCATACAGCTATGAATTTAGTGAAAATAAAATTATAAATATCGTAGCTACTGATACAATAGGAAATACAACAACATTAAAAGCGTCTATAGATTGCATAGATAAAGAACCTGTAAGAGCTGGATTATTCTCACTGTATACAAAACCTACTAAAGATAATATTAAATTACAATTTCTAGCTACTAAGCCAGTAGATATAATAGAAGTTAGAAAAAATGGAAATATAGATCCACATCAAAACGTTAGTAATAATGTAGATAAGTATGAATTTATAGTTAATGATAATGGTACGTACAGTGTAAAATACAGAGATGATATTGGAAATGAGAAGGTTGTTTCCCTTGAAGTAAATAATATTGATAGGACAGCTCCAAATATCAAACTATTATATAATGGAAAAGAAACAAAACCAGTAACTAATGATACAGTAATGGTATCTGTTGAATTAGTTAATAAAAGTCAAGAACCTCATGGAATAAAGGTACTTAATACTATAGGTAATTCAAATAGCTATTTATTTAAAGAAAATGGTAAGTTTACTTTTAGGGTTTCTGATATGGCAGGAAACGTAACAGAGAAGGAAGTAATTATTACTAGTATTGATAGAGAGCCTATCGCTTATAAGTTAACTTATTCTGAAACAAACCTTACAAAAAATGATATAGTAGCAACAATTGCTATAGATAAAAATGAAAAAAATTATAGAATATTGAATTCAGACATTGATCAAGATAATATGGTAAATAGTGTTAATAAAAAAGTAAATATAACAGGTAATATAATTTCTATTACATTTGATGACAATGGATATTATCAATTATTTTTATCTGATGAGGCAGGGAATAAATCAACTATTCTATTAAGAGTAAAAAATATTGATAGAATTAAGCCAACTCTTAAGTTTAAAAATGATTATGTTGTTACACGAAAAGGAGTAATGCCAAAGCTTAATGATGTAATCGCTTATGATACTCATGATGGTGATATCAAAGAAAAAGTAAATATAGAAGTACTTGATGTATCAACAGAGGGAGATAAGACAATAGCATATACAGTAAGTGATACGGCAGGTAATACAGTAACGTTAAATAGAGTAATTAAAGTAATAAGTGAAGATGATTATACAGTGGTAATCGACGGAAAAATAAATCCAAAATCATTTTATTCAAACGGGGAAGAAACAGATATTAAAGTATTTAATTTTGTTGAAAATGCAACAATTAAATATATTGAAGGTAAAGTTAAAGATGGAGAATTTAAGCAAAATGGACAAGTTTACAGTATACTGCTAGATACAATAGATGATAATAAACTAGGAAGTGAAGAAATTAAATTATCTTTTGATAAGTCAGGTTGGTATACTATATATATTATGGATTTGAATAGACAAACAGCATCATTCTCTGTTTGGATTACGGAATAAGATAATTAAGTTAAGCTTCATAAAGTAATAGAAAAGGAAGGTTTGTATGAAAAGAATAATATCAGTACTATTATCAATAGTTTTATTATTAAACATAACGTTACCTAGTGTATATGCAGTTGGTGAAATTAGTAAAAAGGAAAAGCGAGTCACACTAAGTAATGAAATAATTAATTTATCTGTAAACGATAAAGGTAGATTTAACGTAAGAACTACAGAGCTTGGAAATCCAATTAGATCAGATGACTCTAATAAGACATTATTATTTCATGATGGGGAAAATGAAACTTCATTTGCCACGTTAAGAATAGATGGAGAAGATTATATATTTGGAGAAAAATATGCTTATTCACTTTCAAGAAAAGCTGAATTAGTAGGGAAAACAGTTAAATCAGATAATTCAATTGTAACAACATACAAGATTGGTACAGGTGATAAGGTAATTAAGGTAATACAAACCTTAAGTATCATTAATGATCCAGATAATGCTAACTATGGTAATGTTTATGTTAAGTATTTAGTTAATAACTATACAGGAAAAAAGGTTAATATAGGTGCAAGAGTATTACAAGATATTATGTTAGGTGAAAATGATGGATGTGCAATTAAAGTAGGAGACAAATATTTCGAGAGAGAAATAGAATTTACTGGAACTGATGTTCCAGATATATGGGGAGCAGCAGATAATGAGTTTGCACCTAATGTAGTAGGATATGGGTATACTAACGGCTGGGGTAATATAAAACCTAATAAATTAATAATAGGTCATTGGCAAGGATTGGCACAGACTACATATGATTATACAGTGGATAACACTATGAATTTTACAATGGAAAGTGAATATGGAAGAAAAGATACTGCAATAGCATATTATTGGAATCCAAAATCAGTTAATAACAATGAAACAGTAAAATTTGAGACATATTATGGATTGGGTCAGATATATGATAAGGAACTTACCTATGCTACTAATATATCAGCACCTGCACAAATGGTACTTAATGATGATAAAACAGAATATACGAATAATGGAGAATTTGAGGTTGCTGTATCTATAGGAAATAATCTACCTAATTCTATAGAAATATATGATGTTATGGCATATTTAACATTTGAAGATGCAGGTGATATATTAACACTTAATGACGATGTATCACTTAAAGGGACTAAGCTTATTAAAGTTGGTGGAGAATATACGTTTAGATGGAAATTTAAAGCAAAGCCAGGTGCTGATTATAGAGCTATTAGATATAAAGTGGATATGTATGATTCACGGAATGTATATAAAGAAGGCGATGAAATTCCAGAGGGAAGTAGAGTTGGAGATGTTAAACTAAATGAAATATATAGCGTTTCTAAAGCTTTAATACTTCCAGGTAAGACAGGTGAGCCACCAAAGATAACATTTGATACTATATCACCTAATGAACTTTATTATAGTGGGAAGAACCTAGTAAGTGTAAAATGTACAGGCATACCTATGTTAATGAATAAGGGAAACTGGGAATTACAATATAGAATTAATAAGGGAGACTATAACACTGTACCATCAAATGATATTAATATAATAACTGATACTAATTCACTTGAGATAATGTTTGAAGAACAGTTTGACGTTGGGGAAATGGAATTCAGAATTAAAATACTAAATGATTTATATACAGATGGAGATGACGAAACTAAACATATTAAAAAAGATGATATTCTAAGTATACCTGGTAAAATTATGATTACCAAAAATAAGGCAGTAATGTCAAGAACATATGGTATGTTAGCTATTGTATCAGATTATAGCTATAATAATGGGAAATATTCTAGATATCATCATCCAATTCCTCTTGCCGATGAGAAAGAACTAAAGGCATTAGAAAAATCAATAAATGATGCAAATAACACAGATAAACAAAATATTAATAAAAAAACTACCGATAGAGAAATATTAATGGTCATTAGAGGTGACATAAGAGCAATCAAAGATAATGGACAACTGTCAAAGTACGTAGTATATGCACAAAATAAGAAAGCCATAATAAATAACGTTATTACATATGCTTCAGCAGTTCCAATAACAATACAGTATGTTGCATCTAATTCAAATAATAATAGAGATTCTATTGAATATTTCTCTAACAATAAAGATGCAATGAGTGATACTCTTGAAAACTTACTTAAGAAAACAACAATTCCTGATAGTTTTAACAAAGTTGCAAGTGGAAAACTGAAACCAGGAGTTAAAGCTGATATTGATTATGATTTTACTTATGAAGATGAATCAATTGATTATAATTGTGATGCCAAAAATATTATGGGTACAATTAGTGGTAAAGCAGGATTTGATATGACTCATAAGTTAACAGGCTTAGTATCAAAACAAAAAGGAGCATTAGTTGTAACTGGTTTAGGAGTTCTAGGAATTAATTCAGGTGATGGATTTGATTTTTGGAGAGATACGTTTTTAGTTAAATTAGAGGATAATGTTATATACTCATTAGACATAAACAAAGATAAAGACGAAGAGACAGCAACAGATTTGTCAAGAGTCAACTTTGAACTTAGTGGTATAGGATCAGTGCTTAATAAAGCACTAGACGGTATTCCAGTGCAAATATTTGGAGTAAGATTAGTAAAAGATAATAATAAAGATATGCTTACGTTTAATGCAACTGCTGATTTAATAATGTTTCCTGGTGGTGTAGTTATAAATGCAAAAGATGTATTTTATTCTACTAAAGGATATGAAGGACTAATAATTGATGCAAAAGCAAAACCAGAGAAAAGTATTGGAATGATCAAAGATTTGGATTTGAAAGTTGGAGTTGATACATATAATGGTGCATTTAGTATAAAAGGAAAAGCGACTATTCAAGTCGTAAAATGCCATGTGGAATTTAGTATGATAAAAGAAAGTATGAATGATACTTGGTATCTTAATGACTGTGTTCTTGCAGGTGGAACAACTAATCCAGGTATTCCTATTTTTGGTGGAGCTGCATTTATAACAAAACTAGGTGGTGGTGTAAGAAATCTACAAGTACTTACTAACCCATATTTTGATAATCCAGACGCATTATTTACTATAGTTGCGTTAATGGATCTTGAAGTTGCAAAAGTAATAGAAGGACCTTTTGAAGGTCAATTCACTAAGAGATATATACTAGTAGAATCAGATAAGCCAATGATAAAAAAACAAAAGATTTTCAAAAAACTAGTAGGGAAAATATGTTGGGATACAGGTACGGAAGAAAAATTCTACTTAGATGCAAATGCTATTATGGAAGTAGCAGGTATAGTTAAAGGAACAGCAAATCTGCACATTTCAGATATATTCTTTCAAGGTACATGTGATTTAAGAGTAACAATTCCAAAACAAGTTCCTATCGTTGGAGGTAAAACTATTGGAAAAGCAGACTTTGGAGTTGATACTAATAAAATGTGGGGTTCTCTTGGTATTGACTTGAAACTAAAAAAAATAGAAGTAGGAGCTACTTATTGGTGGAGAAAAAGATGGGATTTTATTATTGGAGAAGCAGGACCAATAAATGATAAAAATATATTAAAAGCACCAACAGGAGGACTATACCAAGGAACTACTCTTGACGATAATGGTGAAAAAATAGATTATATGATTGGAACAAATGTTGAAGAACAAAAAGGAAAATTCGTTAATAACTCTTTCAAAAGTATGAGATTAATATCAAGTCCAAAGTCAGAAAGAATAGATTATGTTGGTGATAACATTCAACTAAATGTTCCAACAAACCAATATCACCATAATGATCTTGATCTGAAAGGTAAACACATTTATGATATTAAGCTAAATGTTGCACAAAATACAAAGCTTGTATTTGAATACTTAGGAGAAAACCAACCTAATATTGCAATATGTTCCAATACAAATGTTAAATATAAAGAGAATGATAATAAACAAGAAGATAATACTTACATAATTGAAAATGCTTCATATTCACTTAATCCTGTTAATTATGTATATGCTAATAAGAAATATCAGGCTTTAATAGGTTTTACAGATGATGGAGAAAAGGAGTTTGTAATTGTATCAGATGTAGAATTAAATAATTGCATTACATATACGGATACTATAAGTGATGATATAGAAAGCAATTATGTATATGAAGTAACTATGGATACAACTGATAAAACAAAGCTTGGATTTTCACCTAGTTCAAATGATGACTTACAAATTGAAGTATATGAAGTTGCAGGAACTACTATTGATGGTAAATCTGTAGTAGGTGATAAATATAATGATTTAACACAAAGCGATTTTGTATATGGCAATAAGAAAATAAAATATATATCAGGATTCCAAGCAGGATTAAAAGATAAAAAAATTATAATAACTTCAAATAAAGAGCTAACTAGTACAAAAGTTATAGAAGAATACGCTATAGATATAAAACCTAAAAGTAAAAATGAATCAGATATAGTTGTTGAATTTATTTCAAAAGACAGTATAGAAAATGCAGAGATATTCTACATGACAGATGAAAGTGGCAACCTAATTAATCTCCCAAGTGGTGATATTAGTAATTTATATGGTGAAAGAATAATAGATTCAGTAACATATAGTTCAATGCTATTTCCATTTGAAAAAACAGGGAAATATTATATACACTCAAGTGCAAAAATTGAAGATGAACCTCTTACCACAGTATATGAAATTGAAAGAATGCCACAGCTAGATAAAAATTCAGTTAGAGTAAAAGAAAATGGAATCTCCTCTCAGAAATTAGATGTATCTTGGAGTGGTAGTAATTATCGATATGCAGCAGATGAAAATAAGCACATAGAACGTACAATTTTTAGATTCTATTTAGTTGATGACAGTAATATTAAAACTGGAGAAGATGGTCAATTAAAAGATGAGACAGGAGCACTTTTAGGATCATATACTATTGAAGAAAATGGAATTAATAAGTATACTGTAGATATTCCAAAGGGTACTCCAACAGGAGATTATCGCATTAAGACTGTCCTTTCAACAGAAGGATTGTGTCAGAGATTTGCTTACTCAAATGTTATTAATTATGTTAGTAGATATACACCAAAAAGTGTTAATAATATTACTGCAAGTTCAATAGGAAATGGATTATTAGATGTATCTTGGCAAAAAACAGAAGATGTAGAAGAATATTATATTGAAGTATTTGATGAAAATAAAAATATAATTGATTGTTTTGGAGTTGCTACTGTTGATGGAAAAACTACTCAAACTGTAATAGGAGGGGTATATGAAACATATAATCCAGACAAACCTGACGAATCAGAGGTAGCAGGTCTAGAGACAGGAAAAACTTATAAAGTTGGAGTAACTCCTGTTAAGATAATTAATGATAACACAAGAATAGTAGGAGAAACAGCATATAGTGCTAATATATTACTAAGAAAACCAACACCTCCAGAAATAAATATAGATCTTGGAGAAAATACTTTTAGTAGAACTGAATCATCTTATAAAATTGAAGATGGTAACGCAATAACTGAGACAGTTCAAGTAAAAGGGATAAATAACAAAGCACCACTAATAACTATAACTACTAATTCAGATTGTAATATGAAGATTTTATTAGATAAAGTTGAACTGCAAAGTACGAACCAATCAACCAATAAAGTAGAATTACAAGCAAATAGGTTAACAGAAGGAGTACATTATCTGGATGTAATTGCACAGAATGAATATGGAGATTATAACAATAAATCATTAAAATTCTATGTAGACACAAGAGCACCAGAATTATTACTTGATGCACCAGCAAATAATCAGTACATTGACGCCGATATATCAGACATTACAGTAAGAGGTAAAACAGAAGTAGGAGCAACAGTTATAGTAAATGAAACACCAATAGATGTTAATGACAAAGGTGTATTTGAAGGAAGCATATCTATTGATACAGATAATGTTAAAACAATACTTAATATTGAGGTGAAAGATGATTTTGGTAATATAACTAAAAATAAAGTAGAGGTTATAAGAAATATTGCACCTATTAAAGATATTGTTGTTACTTCAAATATTAATAAAGTTACTAAGATTATTAATAAACCAATATATGAAGTAACAATGGAGAAAATGAAAAATGCATTTACTGGTGAAGTAGTTGATGTACCGATTACAACAGATGAGGTTAAAGGTTACGAAAAAGAAGAATTAACAGAGAATATTGTTAAAATGGGTAAAACTTATAAAATTGATGTTAAAGGTATTTCTGCATCTAGCAAAGTTGAATCTTCAAAAGTAGCATCCTCTGATTATATTGATATTGATAAGAGCAAATTAAAATATGAAATAGTAGAAGGAAAAACTCTTGCAAATGTTGATGATGACGGTAATATTGTTGTAAATAATAATGGACTTATTGTAGTAAAAGCATCATATGAGGTGTTAAGTGATACAGATGATAAAAAAGGTTATTCTTTTGAAAAATATATAACTATGAATTCTGAGTATGCAGACATATATGATGAAAGTGATAGTGGCGACAATAATAACAACAATAATAACAACAATAATAATAATACCAATACTAATGTAACAAATACTTCTCATCACAAAGAACAAGATGATAAGAAGAAGGATAAAGTATATACAGAGAAAAATAAAGTTAATGATAGTATATATGTTTCTCCAAAGGTATTTAAAGATTTACAAGAAAATAATTACGAAAATATAATTATAGATACTAATGAATATACTATTGTTCTTCAAAATAAACAATATAGTAACAGTGAAGAAAATACTAATGGTATAGATAGCTTATTATCAATTATACCAGAAGAAGAACAATCAACTACAACAACAAAAATTCCACTATCTTCTATAGATATGTCACTGACATTAGAATCTCCTATTGAAAAAGAGATTAAGAAGAAAATGCAAGATAATAATATCTCAGATAGTGATAATATGGAAATTGTACATTTTAGACATCATGGAGATTTACCAATGAGAGCAAAAGTTACAATACCATTTGGAGAAAAATTCAAAACAAAGAATTTATATATGTATTACTATAATGAGGAAGATAAGAAGCTTGAGTTATACGGATATGTTATTGCTAATTCACAAGGAGATGTAAGTTTTGAAGTAGATCATTGTTCTGATTATGTATTTGTAGAAGATATTACTGCTAATAACAATAATTTTGTTAAGAATAAAGATACTAAAGCTTATATTTCAGGTATGCCTAATGGAAACATTGAACCTAATAGATATGTAACAAGAGGAGAAGTAGCTGTTATGATATCAAGGTTACTAATGGATCCACAAAGTAAAAGTGAGAATCCATTCAGTGATATTGACATGTGGGCAAAAGAAGATATAGTTAAACTTGTTTCATATGGATATATTAATGGATATAATGATGGTAGTTTCAAGCCTTATAACTATATTACAAGAGCGGAACTTGTAAAACTATTTATTAATATTATTCAGCCAAACAGAACACAATCTTTTAGATATAGCAATTTTACAGATATAGAAGATAGTTGGGCAAAGAAAGAGATAATGAAATGTTATAGATTAGGATTAATTAATGGAGCTAATGGAAAATTCAATCCTAATGATTATGCTACAAGAGCAGAAGTAGTTACTATGATTAATAATTTAACAGGAAGAAATAGTAATACAAAAAATATAGCAAATCCATTTAAAGATTTAGATAAAACTCATTGGGGCTATGAAGATATTTTAAGAGCTATAGAATAATGGAAAGGAATTCAATGAGATGAAGAAATATTTTGTAATAATATTTTTGCTAATATTGACAAGTTATAGTACTGTTACATCGGCTAGTAATGTTAGTACAATATATACAGGTACTGATGTTGAAGTGTTAAATAAGAATGGTATACAGGTAAATAACATATTATTAGATACAGAAATTACTTGTAGAGATTCTGGAAACTTAGAGGGAGTTATCAATTCTGATAACTCCATAGACACTATTAAATGGGCGTTCTTGGATATAAACAATAATTTGATATCATTAGAAAGTCGTAAGCTTACTAATACTAATAGTATTAATCTATATAATTATATAGACGAAATAGATTTTTCATCTCTAGGAGTTGGAAAATATATATTTAAGTTATTCATCAAATCTAATAATGAAAGTTATAAAATAATTGATGATATTATTACGACTACGAAACAAGAAGACATTGATACAAAAGATATTGCTATCCTTAATATGAAATATATAAATATTTCTCAAAGTATAGGTGGAGAACAAGGTCATAAAGGTACTTATGCAATAGATTTAGTAGGACTAAATAGAAATGTAGAAAGCTTATATGCACCTTTTGATGGCACAATAAAAAAGATATATTCAGTTAATAATCAACAAAATTTTGTATGGTTACAGAGTGATAAAAAGATAAAATGTGCAGATGGTTCTTATGATTATATTACTGTAATGACAGGACACGATAATGATATATCTGACTTATACATTGGCAAAAAAATAAAGCAAGGAGATATTTATTATAAAGAAGGTAATAGTGGTAAAGCTACAGGAAATCATATTCATCTTGAAGTAGGAAAAGGAAAAGTTACTGAAAAAGGATGGAAAAAAAATAAGTATGGAAAATGGGAAGTTGAGAATCATATAAAGCCAGACCAAGTTTTTTATATAACTAATGAATCTACAATAATTAATACTATAGATTTGGCTTTTACAAAAACCCCTTGTTTAAGGGATTCTCGCAAAAAGTCTTAATAAGTATAATATATGGTTTAACGCCTTCTGTAAAATGAAGGCGTTACATTATCTATTTTTTTAAAAGCACGACTAAAAGAATGAATACTTTTAAAACCAAATTGATCAGCTATTTCTGTAATAGAATAATCTGTAAACTGAATCATTTCTTTTGCTTTTTCAATTCTTATTAGTTGATGAAAATGTATAGGAGTCATACCATATGTATCTTTAAAAAGTCTTATTATATGGTATCTACTCATTGAAAACGTTCGCTCTAATTCGTCAAGAGTAATTTCTCTGTTAGAATTAATCGTAATATAATTTTTCATTTCAAACAATATTTTCATATTAGAGGAAATATAGGTGTTAGTTTCAAAAAAAAGTTCACGAAGTAAATAGGTGAATAGATTTACAAATATTCCTTTAATCTTTATCTCATAATAAGGTAGTTTAGCTTTGTATTCCTTAATAATCTCAAAAAGCATATTCTCGAAATATTCTGGATTTTTAAGCTTAATATAGTTGGGGATATGAATAGATGAAGTTTTTGTTATGTCGTTTCTAAAAAGATTATAATCATGTATTGGAATATTATCTAATGTTTGAAATGATATTTTCACATCAGGGCTATTTTGTTCATAATTAAAATCAAAATGTATATGTGGTTGATGAAATATTTCTGTCCCTACTACTTCTATAGTATGTTCTTCTTTTGGTTTTAATAGAAAAATATCACCAGCACTACCTTCATAAATTGAATCCCCAACAGTAATTATCACATTCCCTTTCTTTACAAATAGTAGTTCATAATCGAAAATAACTCTTTTAATTTTATGAGGAGGAGTTATTTTGCTATCTGAAGCAATTCTAATATATGGAGACAAGGTATTTAAGTAATTATCCATTAGTATCACCATTTCTTTCATATTGTTATCACATATAAGCATTATAAATCATTTACCTATTCAATGCAATTATTGTTAAAAAATACACTACATAAGCTAAATACAATATCGTATGACTTTGGTATTATTACAGTAAAGATAGTATTATTAAGTATTTGATTAATTAAGATATTTATTCAATAATTGATAAAGGAGAGAATGAAATGACAAGTTTTAATGGTTTAGGAATGAATTTAGGTAATCTTTCATTATTATCAAATGCACAAACTCGTTCTATTAGTGCAGAAAATTTTACTGGTGAAAAAGGACAAGGTGGCAAAGCTACTGAGGGTGCAGGAGCAGAGTGTGCTAGTAATCTAGGAAAAGGTTGGAAGATTTCTCCTTGTGTTGAGATTAAGCCACAAGAAGAATTTGTATTAGCTGATATTGAAGGTATGGGAGCTATTCAAAGCATGTGGTTTGGAGGATATGTAGGTAGAGATTTTATTCTTAGAATGTATTGGGATAACCAAGAGATTCCATCTGTTGAGTGTCCATTCTCTGATTTCTTTGCATGTGGTTTTATGGATAATTCCAAAGATAATACTGATCAAAATAAAAAAATAAAATTTGCTCAATTAAACTCTATACCTGTAACTGTAAATCCTAATAATGGGCTTAATTGTTTTTGGGAAATGCCTTTTAGAAAACGTGCAAAAATAACACTTCAAAATATAAGTGAAGAAAATAAAGTAATCTTTTATCAAATAAATTATACATTAACAGAAGTACCTGAAAATGCAGCGTATTTTCATGCACAATTTAGACTTACTAAACCAATTAAATATATGGATGATTATACAATCATTGATGGGATAAAAGGAAAAGGACATTATGTTGGTACATCTTTACTAGTTGGTCTTAATGGAGAAGGCAAATGGTGGGGTGAAGGAGAAATCAAAATATTCATAGATGGTGATAAAGATTATCCAACTATATGTGGTACTGGTACAGAAGATTATTTCGGTGGAGCATATAATTGGGATGTTAGAGGTGAATATGTAACTTATTCTACTCCATTTATGGGGATGCATAATGTTATAAAACCAGATGGATTATATGTATCTCAACAACAGCATGCTCTATATAGATGGCATATTATGGATCCTATTAGATTTGAAGAAGATTTGAGAATTACTTTACAAGATTTAGGATGGAGAAACGGACAGAAATATCTACCAAGACGAGATGATATGGCTTCTGTGGCATATTGGTATCAAACACTGCCTACTAATCCATTTCCACAATTACCAAGTAGAGAAGAAATGGAAATTATATAGAGTATTCTTAATAGTTTTATATATAATATGATGTATAAGCGTATAATAAGTGAACTATCAATGTTTTTAAAAGATAGTTCACTTTTTTTGCCCTATAAGAACCTTCACACCACAAAATTACCAATTAGACCAAAAATATACCTTGTGAATTTTTGAAAAAAAAAGTATATTTTTATTATGCTTTAGAAAAAGGTAGTAATAAATTTAAGGAGGAAGATTATGAAAAAAATTCAAGGTGTAGCAATTTTATTATCAATGTTATTATTAGTTTTTAGTATTACAGGATGTGGTTCAAAAACTAATACAGACCAAAAAGTGTCTGATAACTCAGAGGTTGCACAAAAAAAAGATGAGAATAAAAAAATTAAATTAAAAGTAATGATTTTATCAGAAGACTCAAACAGACAAGCAATTTACAAAGATTATTATTCAAAAAATATTAAAGAAGCTTTCCCAAATTATGAAGTTGAATTTGAACTTCCAGGAAGTGCTGATGCATATAGTAGTAAATTAAGAATTTACAATGCTTCTGGAGAACTTCCAGATGTATTTTGGGGACAAGATATTGTATATCAATCAGGTAATGCTCTTGATTTAACAGATATTATTAAAGAAGATGGGTATTTAGATAAATTTAGTAATCCGGCAGCATTAATTCCAGCTAAAGATGGAAAAATATATTGCCTAAATAGTGGAACCGATTCATTCTTTGCAGGACCATTATATTTCAATAAGGATATATTTGAAAAAGAAGGTTTAAAGACGCCAACTAGTTTTAATGAATTAGTTTCTGTTTCAAAGAAATTAGCAGAAAAAGGATATACTCCAATTTCAGTAACTGCATGGGCTATTCAAAACTTCTTATTTGCTGATTTAGTTACTATGGATGATCATACTAACATTATAAAATTACAAAATGGAGAAATTGATTTTAATAACGAAGTAATCGTAGAAGCTGCTAATAAGTTAAAAACATTAGTAGACATTGGAGCTTTTCCAAAAAATGTTACTTCTATTGAGCATCAAGTGCATGTAGATATGTTTAATAAAGGTGAAGCTGCAATGCTGTATCATCCAATTTGGGTACTTCCTGCTGTATCTAAAGATATTAATTTAGGATATACATATTTACCAGAATTCAGTGGGGCAAAAGCTATTAACTGCTGGGGTTCATCTACAACTGGTGGATTTATGGTATCAAAAAAATCTAAAAATACAGAAGCTGCTGTAAAAGTAGCTGAATGGTTAACAACTCAAGATGCAGAGTTCTTTAATAAAGTAGCAGGTAACGCAGTAGCATTAAAAGGATATTCAATCTCTGAAGATTCACATTCAATTGTAAAAGATACTTACAATAAAATGATTGATGAAGAAACAGTTAAAATTCCTAACTTACCTACAAACTATATGGCAGAAGCAGTAATAGCAGAATATGGAACAAACATTGAAAAATTAATATTTAATCAATTAACTCCAGAGCAATTCTGTAATATAATGAATGACCTATATAAGAATCAATAAAATATTTATTTAACTAGAATGATTTTGTTATTTAAGCACAATTGCCATTACATGGTATTGTGCTTTAATAAATCACAAGGAGGCAAAGTGATGAATTCCACGAAAAGAAATAGAACTTTAATCATTACATTTATATTACCTGCAATTTTAATATTTTCACTGTTTATAATTTATCCTTTGGTTACAACAGTATATAAAAGTGGTTTTGTATTTAATGGATTTAAACTAGGTAAATTTGTAGGATTTAAAAATTACATTGATACACTAAAAGACCCAGTTTTTTGGCATGTAAATACAAATACACTAAAATTATTAGCAGTTCAGTTATTATTAGCAGGACCTCTATCTTTTTTGCTTGCGGTTGTTGTTAATACGCAAGGACCTAAGTTTAGAAAATATTTTAAAATTGCAGTATTCTTACCTGCAGTGTTAAATGTTGCTGTTATATCACTTATGTGGAAGATGATGTTACAACCTGATTGGGGTACAGTTGATGTTATATTAACAAAGCTTGGACTTCAAGATCATATTATTTTATGGTTATCTGATAAAACATTTGCAATTTGGATAATAGGATTTGTAGTTCTTTGGCAATATATTGGATTTAATATGTTATTCTTCTATGCTGGAGTTCGCTCTATTCCAACTTCATATTTTGAAGCTGCTACAGTAGAAGGTGCAGGTTTTTGGAGAAAAACATTACACATATCTATACCACTTTGTCAAGAGATAATTAAATTTGTTCTGATTATTTCCATAACAGGAACAATGCAGATATTTACTCAAATTCAATTATTAACAAATGGTGGACCTGGAGATCTTACAAGATCATTAGTTTTCCAAATGTACTATAAAGCATTCTCTATTTCTAACTTTGCACAGGCTAATTCGATTGCTGTTTTATTTGCAATTGAGACTTTTACATTCGTACTAATTGTTAATAGATTTATAGCAAGAGATAGAATTCAGTATACATAAAAGGGGGAGGACATAGTGAAAAAAAATAAATCAGATATAATAGTTAAAATCTTACTTATAGCATTTGCTTTAACAGCAATTTATCCAATCATATGGATGATTATTAATTCATTAAAAACAGCTGAACAAGTAATCTCTGATCCAATTGGATTACCACAAGTATTTAGATTCGCAAATTATAAAGAAGCAGTACAGGCATTTGACTTTTTTAGATATTTATTAAATAGTTCAATTTATACGATTGGAACAATTCTTATTACAGTAATTTGTGCAAGCTTATTTGCTTATGCTACTGCTAGAATTGATTTTAAGCAAAGTGATCTTATTATGAAATATCTTCAATTCGGTCTTGTTGTACCTATGTCAATTATAATTTTATCGCTATATATTCTTTTGGGTGATATACACTTGAAAAATACATATATAGGAACAATTTTAGTATATACCGCAAGTGCTTTACCAATGAGTATATTAATACTTTATGCATTTATGAGATCACTACCATTTGAATTAGAAGAAGCAGCGTATATTGATGGATGTTCTCCATTTAAAGCGTTTTATAAAATAATACTTCCTATGGTTAAGTCAGCACTTAGTACAGTTGTTATCATATGTTTTATGAATTATTCTTGGAATGAGTACTTTACAGCTTTTATAACTATTGATGATGTAAAAATGAGATCAATACCAGTTGCTATAGGTTATTTCAGTACTAGTAGAGGTACGGAATGGGGATTATTATGTGCATGTCTAGTTATAACAAGTATTCCAGCAATTATATTGTATTTATTTGGAAGTGAGAAGATAGAACAAGCATTAACAGTAGGTTCAGCAATGAAATAATTACCCTTGACCAAGTCATCATCATTATTTATTATAGTAATTAATAAAATACTACAATGTTATCATGGGGGTAATGAGTTTGAGGAGAAAGATTTTTTGGGTTAATACTATAATAATGATTATATCATTAATGATATTAAGTTTTTTTTGGAATAATGTAGCACTTAACTTGAACATTGAAAATGCAAAGAAAAATACAGTTAGAGAATTAGCATTAATCAATAATAGTTTAGATTTATTTATTGAAACGGTTAATGATTATGCTATTAATATATCCATTGATAATAGAATACAAAATGCTCTGAATGAGTATTCATATAAAGAGCCAACTATGAATTTTTATAAAATAAATAGGGATATAGTTACAGCCACAATGGAAGTATTGGGATTGAGTAATAATATTGTTGGTTGTGATATAGTTGCAACTGACGATATTATTTTTCATGTTAGTGAATTTTTTGACGAAGAAATTGAAAAGTTAATAAAAACTCATGAGAGAGAATTGCATAATCAAGTAGAATGGTCTAATATAGTACAAATGCGTCATATGAGTGGATATGATAAAAATATTTTTGTTATACAAAAAAGAATCATTGATCTATCTACATATAAGTTATTAGGAGTAGAGTATATGTATGTAGATGAACGAGATATAGCAAAAATATATTTGAACAATATTAAAAATGATGAAAATGAGTTTTACATATTGAATAATAAAAATGTTATTGTATCATCTTCTGAAAATAATAGTATCAATAAATCTTTTATTAATTATCAAGGCTTAAATAAACAAGAACTTAATAAACTTATAGAAAATAAAAATGGAGTAATTAAAGTTAATAAAGAATCATATTTTTCTTCCATTCAAAAAGTAGATAGTCTTGATTGGACTGTTATAAGTATGATACCGATTAAAGAATTAAAATCACAAACAAAATTATTTGATGCATTTATATTAATTATAGGAATTATTTATTTGATTGTAGGGGTAATTGTATCGGTACTTGTATCTTATTCAATTTCGAAACCTATTAATAAGTTAGTTTTGACTATGAACAAGATAAATTCAGGAAATAGAGAAGTACGAGCTGATACAAATAATACTAAAGAGCTACAAGTATTAAGCACAACGTTTAATAGGCTAATGGACAAGAATGAAAATTTAATATTGCAATTAATTGAGGAAGAAAAAGCAATAAGAAATTATGAATTTATGTTGCTTCAAGCACAAATAAAGCCTCATTTTTTATATAATACTTTAGAAACTATTTCTTCATTTGTAAAATTAAATATGCAGCAAGAGGCATTAAATTCAATTCATTGTTTGGCAAATTTCTGTAGAATTTCCTTGAGCAATGGGAAAGATATTATTACAATAAGAGAAGAACTTAAGTTAGTTGAAAGCTATCTAACTATTCAAAAATATAGAAATATCAAATATTTAGATTTCGAAATTGATTTTAATGAAAATATATTAGACAATAAAATTCCAAAGTTTACTTTACAACCAATTATAGAAAATTCTATTTATCATGGTATGAAACCAAAAAGAGAAAAAACAAAAGTACAAATCAAAGGAAGATGTAAAGACGGTTTTATTATTATTACAGTAAAAGATAATGGGATTGGAATACCTGAATATGATGTAGAGAGAATTAATAGACAATTTTATGATGAATTTAATAAAGATAGCTTCGGACTTCATAGCGTTAACTCAAGAATAAAAATATATTATGGAGATAATTTTGGTATTAATATTGAAAGTAAATATTTAGATTATACTATAGTATCTATTAAATTACCAAATGAAAGGAGTAGTAATAATGCTTAATGTTATGCTTATTGATGATGAATATTATGTTAGACAATCAATAAAAATTGCTATTCCTTGGGAAGACAATGGTTTTCATATATGTGGAGAAGCTGAAGATGGAGAAGAGGCATTTAATAAACTTATTACATTAAAACCTGATATAGCATTTGTTGATATTAACATGCCTATAATCAATGGACTTAATCTTATTAAAAAAATCAAAGAGCATAATATTAAAACAAAAATAATAATACTTACAGGATATAATAAATTTGAATATGCAAAACAGGCAATTGAATTAGGAACGTGTTGTTATTTATTAAAGCCTATAGTAGAGAGCGAACTTCTGGCAGCGTTATTAGATATAAAAGAAGTAATAATCAAAGAAAAATACATGGCTAATCAAATTAATTCATTAAAATCGGAGGCTAAAAAAACATCACATTTACAAAAGGAAAAATTTTTAAACAAACTAATCTGTGAAAAATCACTTTTTCAACAAGAAAATCTTCAAGAGAAAATGGAACAATTAAATATAAAAATTAGGAATAGTAATTATAGAATAATTATTATTAAAATAGATAATATTAATGAGAAAGGTTGGTTCGTAAGAGATAAAGAACTATGGGGATTTGCATTAAAGAATATATGTCTAGAAATAATAAATAAGATATATTCATGTGAATTATGGTTTGATTATGGAGACAATTTATGTTGTTTATTAATAGACCAAAAAGATATAACTCATAATAAATTAAGAGATATAAGTAATAAAATAAGAATATTAGTTTATAGATTATTAGATTTTACTATTAGTATAGGTATTGGTAATGATTATTGTGATATTGAAAATATAAAAAGTTCATATAGTGAAGCTATCTTTTGCTTAAAAAATAAAATTTTGATGGGTGAGGATAAAACTATTTTTTATAGTGAAATTAAAACAGAAGAAAATGTAAATACAATTTATTATGACACTCAATACAAAGAGCAATTAATATATCATACAAGCACTTCAAATATAAATGGAATAAATGAAGATATTAATATAATCTTTGATTATTTAAAAAACAATAAGGCGTCTGCCCAAACAATATATATGTATGCATATCAATTATTGTCAACAGCATATGAAATAATAACAAAAAATAATATTCATCTAGATGGTATTATAAAAGACAGAGAATATAATTATAAAGAAGTTTTAAATCTAGAATCTATTGGAGCTATTAATAATTATATTATGGATATTTTCACTGAAGTAAGTAAAGAATTACAAATAGTTAATAGAACAAGTTCTGACACACTTGTCTATCAAATAAAAGTATATATTAAGCAAAATTATTATGATTCAAACTTAAAAATTGATAATATTGTTGAGCATTTTAATTTTAATTATCACTATCTATGCAAATTATTTAAACAACAAACTAATTCTACTATAGGTGATTATATTTTACAAGTACGTATGAAAAAAGCAAAAGAACTTATTAGTTTAAAATATAGTTCTGTAGAAATAATAGCTCAAAAGGTAGGATATTCCAATGCTAATTATTTTAGTAAAAGATTTAAGAAATATTATGGATTGTCTCCGCAAAAATATATTAATAATAATATGTAGTATGCCTTACTACAACATGTATAAAGTAATATTTACAAAATTATATTAATCTATATAGTATAATATAAATATAAAAATAGGAACAAAATATTATAATTCTATTTTTGATATATATTATATTTATATAGATTTTTTTAAAAATAAAAGTTGTTGTTAACAATCAATTATTGTTAAAAAAAATACTATTATTGCTAAATACATAGGGATTATTATTTTATATGATAAAATATGAATACAGTAAATAAAATATATTATTCATTTTTCTTGGGATTAAATTAGATTGAAATAATATTATTTACCATGTATTATAAATTCATACTAGAATAGGGGGATAATATGAAAATTCTAAATAAGTACAAAGAGAATAAGTTTTTTATTAAGATGTCTGTAACATATTGTTTAATACTGATATTTGGAATATCAGTAACTGCTTATTTTATTATTTATGATACGGTAAATGATCTAAATAAAACACAGTTAAAATACCAAAATGAAGTACTAACTAAAATAAGCAATAATACAGATGATACTCTTAAAGAAATAAATAAGATTATAAGTGGACTTTATATTAATTATAATAATATTACTAACTTAATTAGCCCTTATAAAATTAATAAAATATCTGATAAAGAAAAGGAAAAATTAATTTTGCAAACAATGCAAAATATATATAATGGAAATAATATTGTTGATATGATTATTCTTGATAAAGCACAGCAAAAAAAATATTATTATAGTGGTAAGTTTAGAGATATTTCTTTTAATTATAATTTCTTCAAAGAACAGCAATCAATTTATAAAAGTGCAACCAATGATATAAAAATAAAACCTATTCATATTCCTAAATATATTATAAAAAGTTCTGTTACTTCTGAGATGCCAGTAATTACTATATATGTGAATTTATATGACTTAGATTATGTTAAAGAAGGGAAAGAAATTGGAGTTATAGGTATTAATATTAACCCTAAAATATTTTTTAAACCTTTTAATAAAGAAATTAGTGAGTTAAAAGGAGACATTTTTATTTTACAAGAAAATGATTTAATATTAAGTAGTAATAATAAGACGTTAGAGGATTACACTAACTTACTAAATAAACAAAATAATAAATATACTAATGTAATAGAATCTGAAACGACTGGGTTAACTTATGTTAATTTTGTTAATAAAGATAGTATATTTGAATCTATTCGTAACAGTATGGATAAAGTTATTGATGTTATTATCGTAAGTATATTATTAGGAATGATAGTTAGCGTTATATCTTCTAGAATGTTTACCGAACGTATAAAAATTTTGGTAAGACATATTAAGAAAATAGAAAAAGGGGGATTTAATACACAAATTAAAGTATATGATGACGATGAAATAGGTTATCTTGAAAGAAGTTTTGGTGATATGTGTAAGAAGTTATCTGATTATGTTGATAAGGTTTATATTTCTGATATAAAAAGAAAGACTGCCGAAATACAAGTGCTACAAGCTCAAATCAATCCTCATTACATGTTTAACACTCTTGAATCTATTAGAATGGTGGCTCTTATTAATAAAGATCAAGAAACTGCAAATATGATTAGTATTCTAGGTAATATGTTTAGATGGAATATGAGAATGAGAGAACTAGTAGTAACTATTCAAGATGAACTTGATTATTTAAAATCTTATATTGAACTTCAAAAAATAAGATATGAAAATGGATTTTATGTAACATGGAATATAGATGATGCTATTAATAACTATGCAGTTCCTAAATTAATACTACAGCCAATTTTGGAAAATTCTTTTTATCATGGTGGAATCAATGGTAACAAAATATTAAATATAAATATTAATGGTAGAGTTGATGAGAATATTTATTTTGAAATTGTAGATGATGGTAATGGCATGAAAGAAGAACTTCTTGAAAGTACTAAAAGTGGTATCTTATCTAAGGATGTAAATGAAAATCTATACTCTATAGGATTAAAAAATATTCATGAGAGATTAACGCTTTTATTTGGTATTGAATATGGTTTGCAAATTGATAGTGTTTTTGGAGAAGGAACTACAATTGTTATTAAAATTCCTAAATTAACGAAAGAGGAGATGAATGAGCTTGTACAGAGTAATGATAGTAGACGATGAGCCATTAATAAGACGCGGACTAAGAGAAACAATTGAATGGGATAATTTAGGATTAGAAGTTGCAGGTGAAGCATGCAATGGACAAGAGGCACTAAATATAATTGAGAAGATTAATCCACAGATAATTATTACAGATGTTAAGATGCCTATAATGGATGGAATTTCTTTGATTAAAAAAATAAATGAATTAAATATTAAAGTCAAAGTAATTATTCTAAGTGGCTATAATGAATATGAGTACTTAAAAGAAGCAATTAAATACAATGTAGAAAGTTATTTATTAAAACCTATTGATCAAAACGAGTTAATATCAATCCTAAAAAGTACAATTATAAATATTGAACAAGAATTAGATATGCGACTACAGAATAGACAAGGTGTTCAGGCACTGAAAAATAATACTTTAAATCGTTTAATAACTAATAATATAACATTAAAAGAATTTAAAGATAAGAGTAGAATTTTTGATATTACATTAAATTATAATAATGATTATTATGTAATAGTTGGAAGTATAGAATCTTATAATAAAGTGGAAGTTGAAGAAATATGGGAACAAGATAATTATCTTAAATTATTTGGTGCCATGAATATTTGTGATGAAATAATATCTAAAAATGGAGGTATAGTTTTTAATGATAACGATGGACAAATAGTTATTATTTTTGATAGTTCAGAAGAAAGTAAATTACATGAAGATATTAAAGAAATATTACAAAATATATATAAGTATCTTGGATTATCAATGATTGTAGGTGTTGGTGATAAAATGCCATTAGATAAATTATATAAATCATATTATATGGCAGTTGATTCACTACAATATGGATTTATCACAAGAAAAGAAAATGTGATATATGCCAGTAATATACAACAAGATGTGAAAGTTAAGGTATTGCAACATATAGATTTTGAATTAATAAAGACACTAATTTTATCAAAAGATAATGAGAATTTGGCAGATTATTTTCAGTGTTACTTTAATAGTCTTTCAGAAGAAAATATTCATATCGATAATATAAGAAATAGTATCATTGAAATAGTTATATATATATCTAGAATCATGGATGATTTTAGATTAGATAAAAAAATGAAATTAAAAACTTTAAAAATAGAATATAGTAAATTGATGAAAATAAATAGATTAGATGTAATGATACAATGGCTAATATCATATTGTGATCAAGTTATTTCTGGTATCGGTGATGAATCTAACAAAAAAGGAAGTAAATTAATTCAAGATGTTATAGAATACAGTCATTTGAATTATTATAATAATATTTCATTAAAAAGTTTATCTAGTATGTTTGATATTAATACATCTTATTTAGGTCAATTATTTAAAAAAGAAGTAGGTAAATCTTTTGCAGAGTATATTAATCAGTATAGAATTAAAAAAGCAATAGAATATCTAAAAGATACTAATATGAAAGTGTATGAAATATGCGAAGAAGTTGGATTTACCAATTATCAATATTTCGTAAAAATATTTAAAAAATATACAGGCAGTACTCCTTCTGACTATAAAAGTTAGAAAATTATATATAAAATTAAGAACTAGTTATATAGTAAAATATGGAAAAATATGAGTTAATTGAAAAGTAAGTAATAATTAGAAAGGAGCGAAGGTATTATATTTTTTGGGGATCTAACATATTTAAACCATATTTAGGAGGAAATAAATTATGAAGAAGAAACCTTGCAACAAAATTTTTTCAGTTATAATATTTTTTTCCATTTTAGCTAGTTTATTAAATTATGGAGATGTTTTCTCGGTTAATGTTGAAGCAGCGGGGACGGTGTATTATGTTGCGACAACTGGTAATGATAACACAGGAGATGGATCATTAAATAATCCGTGGAAAACAGTCCAGAAGGCTGCAAGTATAATGACTGCTGGAGACACATGTGAAATACGTGGAGGAACTTATAGAGAAACAGTTATTCCAGCAAATAGTGGTACAAGTGGTGCTCCAATTAAGTTTAGAGCTTATAATGGAGAAGATGTAACAATTAGTGGAGCTGATGCTGTAACTGGTTGGACTCAGCACAGTGGCAATATATATAAAGCACCATTAGCACAAGATACACATGCAGTATTTGTTGATAAAACAGATATGATTGAAGCTAGATGGCCTAATAAAACTAATCTTGATAAATTGAATCGTCATGATTTAGGAGTTGCAGATGGAGGTTCGGTAACTACTCTTGTAGATGCTGCACTACATGGTGGAGATGATTACTGGAATGGTGCATTTGTATGGTTTACTGGTGGAGGAAGCCATATAAATTGGTCAGCACAGACATCTTATGTAACAGATTATGATTCATCATCAAAAAAACTTACTATCCAAAAACCACAAAATGAATATTGGCATAGAGTACCAGCAAAGGGTTCACTCTTCTATCTAACTGGTAAACTCAGTGAACTTGATATGGAAAATGAATGGCACTACGAAAATGGTTATCTATATTTGTGGGCACCAGGCGGTGTTGACCCTAGTACAAAAACTGTAGAGGTTAAAAGAAGAAAATGGGCATTTAATTTAGAAAATAAAAACTACATAGAAATAAGTGATATTAAGGTTTTTGCAGGATCAGCTAATCTTGAAAACTCAACATACTGTGTAATAGATAACTGTGAGTTCAAATATGTAGCTTCTGACCCATGGATTAATTATACTTATAGTAGAGGTGGTTACGGAGATCATGTAAATATTGCTCCTTGGTGGGATAGTACTTGGAATGATGTAGGTGTATATATAGGCGGAAGCAATAACGTATTAAAAAATAGTAAAGTAGAGTATAGTTATGGAGATTGTGTAACAGTTGTTGGAGATAATAATACTGTTAAGAATAATATTTTACATGATGCAAATATTAGTGCTACAGAATGTGGCGTAGTAACTGTAAAAGGATTAGATCATGAGATTCTTTGTAATACAATGTATAATGCAGGACGTTCTATATTACAATTTAATTATGTGGAACGTAGTAGATTTCTATATAATAATATGTATGAACCAGGAAAATTAACAAAAGACCTTGGAGTTGCTTATTGTTACATTAGTGATGGTAAAGGTACAGAAATAGCATATAATTGGGTACATGATAATCACGCTGGGGGAGCAGGTTCAGGTATATATCTAGATAATGGTTCAAGTAATTTCATTCTACATCATAATGTTATATGGAATTGTCCAACTATGGAGGGTATAGTATATAATGTTCCTTCTGATAACATGCAAACATATAACAATACGATATATGATACAGGTGGTAGCAAAGCAATAAGAATGGGGGACCATCATACACGTGCTACAACATATAATAACTTATCACATAAAAACCTAGAAGGAGATGATATGCAAAATAACCTTACAATATCAGATCCAAAATTTGTTAATACAGGAGATGGAGGACTTAAATACAGATTAAGTTCAAGTTCACCAGCTATAGATGGTGGTAGAGTTATACAAGGTATCACAAATAGTTATGTAGGTTCTGCACCTGATATAGGAGCTTATGAATATGGTGGAACTGATTGGATTGCAGGTCATACAGCAATTGCACCACAAAAACCAGTAAAAGAACCATTAGCACCATCAGAAATGAAAAATGATGCAGAAGAGGGAATTAATTTTTCAGCTGGATGGAATTATTATCCAGCATATTATGATTATCCTCATCTGAAAAATTGTTATAAAGCAGATGTTCACGCTTCATATAATCCAGGAGAATATGTAGAGTATACATTTACAGGTAACAAAATAACTTGGATAGGTGGAAAAAATGTAGATCATGGTAAAGTTGATGTATATATAGATGGTCAACTAGATGCAGTAGTAGATACTTATGGTCCATCATTTGTATTACAACAAGAGCTTTATACAAAATCAGGTTTAAGTGATGGTGAGCATACGATAAAAATAGTATTACGTGATGATAAGAATCCTGCTTCAACAGGATATTGTACAGATGTGGATGCATTCAAGCTATATCCAAAAACTACTGTAGTAAATGTTAAAGATGATAATAACAATATTGCAGAGACAGGTTCTGGAAGAACATTAATATGTAAAGCAGATCATTTTAATAATGCATTAACAGTAATGACAGATGGAATATTAGATAATAGTGCAGATAGCTGGAATAACCAACTAAAGACAGAAGATTATTGGGGAATTTCATTTGATAAGCTATATGGATTTAATAAAGTAGTATTTACAAGTGGTGTAATAGCTGTAGATGGAGGATGGTTTGGTAGTGGACTAAAAGTACAAGTGAGACAATCTGGTAAATGGGTAGATGTAACAGGATTAAATATATCACCAGCATATCCATATAATAATTCAGCAGTGCCAAATAAAAGTTATACAATGACATTTGATGATACGTGGGGAGATGCAATAAGAGTACATGGAGTCCCTGCCACAGTATCAGGATATAATTTCTCATTCACTACTATAGGAGAATTTGAGGCATATTATATGAAGTCAGCACCAGCACCTAGTATAGTTAACCAAAAAGATGATAACAATAACATAGCAAGAACAGGTTCTGGAAGAACATTAATATGTAAAGCAGATCAGTTCAATAATGCATTAACAGTAATGACAGATGGAATATTAGATAATAGTGCAGATAGTTGGAACAATAAACTTAAAACAGAAGATTATTGGGGAATTTCATTTGATAAGCTATATGGATTTAATAAAGTAGTATTTACAAGTGGTGTAATGGCTGTAGATGGAGGATGGTTTGGTAGTGGACTAAAAGTACAAGTGAGACAATCTGATCAATGGGTAGATGTAGCAGGATTAAATATATCACCAGCATATCCGTATAACAATACATCAGTACCAAATAAAAGTTATACAATGACATTTGACGATACTTGGGGAGATGCAATTAGAGTATATGGAGTCCCTGCTCAAGTATCAGGATATAATTTCTCATTCACTACTATAGGTGAGTTTGAGGCATATTATACAAACTAAAAATAATATTTAATTAATACCAAAATATTAATCCACAAAAAACATAGACAATTAAGAGTTGTTTTTTGTGGATTAATTATATATAGAATTTAGTATATAAAATTAAGAATTAGCAATATTGTAAGTAATAATAAATGTAGTTATAATGAAATAGTAAAAGAAATAGTAATTGCATAAGCTATTTCAACTAAAGGAGGATATAAGATGAAAAAAACGATTAGTATATTAATGTCTATTATGTTAGTAGTAGCTTTATTTACTGCATGTGGGGGAGAAAAAAAAGTTGATAATAATCAACAAGAAACTAGTAATAATGAAAGTAAGCCTAATGATACAGAAAAGCCTAAAGAGAAAGTAAAATTAGTATTTGCTACAAATGAGACACCAATACTTACAAAAGAATTTTGGCAAATTCCATCCGATAAATTTATGAAAGAAAACCCAAATGTAACTATTGAAAATATTGCACAACCATCATCTAATATACCAATGAGAGATTATTTGAAAACATTACTAGCAACTGGAGAATTTCCAGATATTATGGTAATGAGTTCTCCTATGGATTTTGTTTCAGCTGATGCATTACTTGAATTTAGTGAAGATGATCTAAGTCATGTAGTTGATCCAACAGTAGGAAGAATAGACGGAAAGAATTATATAGTACCTTACAAAAAAATGGTAGGTGGTATATGGTATAATAAAAGAATTTTTGAAGAAAAAGGTTTAAGTGAACCAAAAACTTATGATGAATTTTTAGAACTTTGTAAAACATTAAAAGATGACAAAGTTACTCCTATATCAATGGGATTAAAAGATGGATGGCCTCAATTAGTATTTGCTTCTTGTTTCTTATCAGCAGATTTACTAACAGAAAATCCAAACTGGGGTATTGATAGAAATGAAGGAAAAACTACATTTTCTTCTGATGAATTCAAGAAACCAATAAGTAAGTATGCAGAATTAGTAAGAAATTATGCAAATGAAGATATGGCAAGTGTAAGTTATGCTCAAATGCTTGAACTTTTCTTTACAGAAAAAGCTGCTATGTTACCAATGGGTTCATGGTTACTTGGAGAAGAGCAAAGAGTTAAACCAGATTTTGAAGTAGGATTTTTCCCAGTTCCAGGAGATGATAACGCTGATGCAGTAGCTGTTTGGGTTAATGAAGGTTTAGCAATTAATTCAAAAACAAAGCATGTTGAAGAAGCAAAAGCATTTGTTAAGTTCTTTATGACAGAAAAAGAATGGTACGGAGAATTTTTAAAAACAGAAATGTTATTCCCAAATACGAAAGAAGATGTACCTTATGAAATGAGTCCTCTAAGAAAAGAAATTGGAGATAAAATGGGAAGCTTAAAAGAAGTTGAACATTGGTATGATATGACTGGTGATGCAGCATTATTACCAGGTCTACAAACTTATTTTAATAAGATGACTCAAAATATAGCATTAGGTGCAGATATTGATGAAGAATTAAAGTTATTTGATCAAGAATGGCAAATGGCAAAAGATAATATTCAATAGAATCAATATAGTTTTAAGATAGTATTTAGAGAGGTAAATAAGAAATTATTTCCTCTCTAAAAAAAATAACCAATTGCAAAATCATGTTTGTGATAAAGCATTAAATTTGAATGAATTAATTTTGCAATTGGTTATAAATAAATATGAAGAGGTGAAATATATGAAGAAAAAAAGAGTAAGTGATTTAGTATTTGTGTCTCCAGGATTATTAATATATATTGTCTTTATGGTTGTGCCTATTTTGCTAACATTTTATTATAGCTTTACTAATTGGAATGGTATTAGTAGTACATATAAATTTATTGGATTTAAAAATTTCACACATTTATTTAAGGATAGAAGTTTTATAGAAGCTATTAAAACTACTCTAATAATAACTTTAACTACAGCATTTTTTCTTAATGTATTAGCAATAATTATGGCTGTTTTATTAGATGGAGTTGGAAAAATATTTAAGATAGGAAAAGCTGGTATTTTTCTTCCTGCAATTCTAAGTAGTGTAGTAGTTTCATTTTTATGGTCTTATATGACCCAAACTAATGGTGGTATAATAAATTATTTTTTCAGTATTTTTAATATCCCTGCTTTTGATTTCTATAGAACGGCTATGAGAACTACTCACTTAGTATCTGGAGTTATTGTTTGGGGGGCGCTAGGTTTCTATACAACTGTTTATGATGCTACACTGAAAACTATTCCAGAGGAATTATATGAAGCAGGACGTGTAGACGGAGCAAGTGCTTTACAAAGATTTTTTAGAATAACAATACCTCTATTAACACCTGGTATAACGATAAATAGTATCCTTGCAGTAACATGGGGATTAAAACAATATGACTTTGTTAAAATTATGACTCCAGGAAGTATACAAACAATTGCAGTTAATGCAGTTGAAAGAGCATTTGATTATAATCGACTAGCTTATGCATCTGCTATTGTCCTAATACTATTTTTTGCAATGGCTATCATTTCTTTCATACAAATATATTTAGTTAAGAAAGTTGAGGTGGAATATTAACTATGAATAAGACAAAGAGAATGGATATTATTAGAAAGTTATTTATTGTAGTATTCATTATTATCTATTTAGTTCCATTATATGTTGCACTAGTTAATGCTTTTAAGTCTTATGAAGATATTGTTAAAAGTCCATTAAGCTTACCAAGAGCTTTTAATTTAGATAACTTTAGATTAGCCTTTGAGAGAACTAATGTATTACAACTTTATTCTAACAGTATAATAATTACATTAGGTTCCCTTGCTATTTTAATTATAACTTCTGCTATGTTAGCATATGTTATTGCAAGAAGAAACAAAAAAATATATAAATTTTTATTCTTATTTATTTTAGCTGGAATGATGGTACCTCAGCAAATGGTACTCATACCAAGTATTAAGACATTAAAAGTATTAGGATTATTACATTCACTACCAGGAATGCTCCTTTTCTATGGTGGAACATATATGAGTTTAGGATTTTTCCTATATGTTCAATTTATTAAGACAATTCCTATTAGCTTAGAAGAAGCTGCTACAATAGATGGAGCAAGCCAATATAGAATATTTTTTAAGATAATATTTCCATTGTTAAAACCATGTACTGCTACTGTATCTATTTTCCTCGGAATGTGGATTTGGAACGATTTCCTACCACCTATGTATATTTTAGGTTCTAATAATGGAAGAACAATTACTACTGGTATATATAGTGCTATTGGAAGATTTACTACAGATTGGAATATTGTATTCGCATTTGTAATATTAGCTTCATTACCTATTATAATAACATATTTATTAATGCAAAAACAGTTTATGAGAGGACTTACAGCAGGTTCTGTTAAAGGTTGATTTATAGAAGAACTATTTTATTATATAGTAGAAAAGACGATTTATTATCATTAATTGATTTTAAATCGTCTTTATTATATTGGTGATTTATCATATCTTATTTGTATGGTATTAAAAAGATACCAGATAAAGCTAATATAACACCAGCTATTTTTGTTCCATTTCATGTAATAGGTAAATACCACTAATTATCATAAGTATAGATAATAGTATAAATATATAATGAACCTAATAAAGCTTTCATTACTTATTATAATTAGTTTAACAAGGTGGTGTAATTACTTAATTAGAATAGCTATAATAAAAAATCCCCTTCCTGGCATTTATTATTTAGATTTAAGCCAGGTTGGAGAGTATTCTGTATTTATTATGACAGATTATGAAGTATATTTTATGTCTACTGGTTATGCTAATATATATAATTTTTTCGAATAGCTACATTGTCAATTATTTATTAGTTACAGTTATTTAGTCCAAGTACGGCTATGATAAACATCATCATAACTATCATCATAGTAATTGAAGTAAGCATAAGCACTACCAAAAGTATAAGTATAACTTGCGTCATGAGTGTTACTATAACTTAAAACATTCCATCCATTAGGGGAGGTTCTTATATTATCTTCACATAAAGAGCCTTTCGCATAATATGATGTTAAATGTACAGATATAGTATCAATCCATACATCAGATTGTGCATTTGCAAAACAACGTTGATAGCTATTTAAAGCACCAGTAACCGTTGATGTACAAGGAATAGGGGATGAACTACGTGCTACACTATATCTACTGAAATCCGATACTCCTTGTGTACGCTCCATAGAAATATGCGATTTTGGTAATTTTTCATAGAAATATTTTGTTGTCTTTTTCCCTGTTTTGTTATCATCTACTTCATATGTTAAATATTCGATAACTTCATTACCATCTTTATCCATTAATCTTGCAGTAATAATTCTATTATCTTTCGTAGGCTCAAAACTTTTACTATCAGACATAGCTATTACTGTTCCATTAGTTGAAATAATAACTAAACATAACATTAAACACAGCATTTTAAAACGTTTTATAATCATTTTTTCTCCTTATTAGCATATCCGAAAAAATTATTACAGAAGTTTATTGAGTAAGTATCGTTTTATATGTACTTTCAGGATAAAACCCATTAATAGCATTAGAATTTACTTGAGGTATGTAGTAAATTTGAAAACTCTTATTTTCACTAATTTCTGGTATTTTCACTTTGAAATAGATACTTGCCTTAGAGGGTATTTCGATATACTTTATGGGGCTATCACCATCAATCAGAATTTGCTCCCAATCTAAAAAACCAAACACTGCATAGTTCATTTCTGTATCATATTTATTTTGAATGACGACTTCAAGCTCATCACCGCTATTGTTTTGATAAATAGGCATAGGTTCATATATGTTATGAGTTTTAACTAAATCAATTATAAAATCTTTATTAGTAATAAATTCGTTATATGAATCGGAATTATTCATTCTTGTTTCCATAATAGATTCACGTAATAAAAATCTTTGTGCAAAAGAGTATTTTGTCTCTCGTAGCATCCACATAGTAAGGTTTTCTTTTTCTTTTTCATATAGTGCTTTTACGTGGATATCCTTGACTAAAAAGAACGTGAATTCTTTTGCATCCTTATCTAATCCTTCAACTGATATGTCAATGTTTATTTCATCTTTCTTGTCTAATGAGAATGAATAATCTTCATAAGTCACACCATCAATAACAAAGTTATGTTTTTTATAATCAACCATTGCAATAAGAATATAGTCGAATCCTTCTGGATAATTTTGTTGATAATATATTCTTCCATTAATTTTACCATCAACAGGCTTTATTAGAGATCCATTTTTTATTCTTTTACCTGTTTCAATATTATAAAATCCTAAAGATGCCATATTATATCCAATACTAGTGCTTCCATCCTTATTACGTCTAAATTCTCCTTCTTTTAACACAGCTTGTTCATTACTATCTTTTAATAATGCCATAGTGTATTTATGCCCTATAATTAATAAAATTAAAAAAATAATAGACATAATACTAAATTTCCTTTTTATTATAACTACCTCCTTAAAAATAATGAATTTATTAAAATGTATAAATCTACAATTATTTTAAATAAAAAAGTATATTTTGTCAATAATAATTATTGTTAATTTTATGATTTATATATTTTTAGTGTTACTTATAATCTGAAACACTTATAATATATATGGTTAATAAACAGTAAGTAATGTTAAGTAAGGGTTTTGGCTTATCAGACAATGACTTTCATGAAATTGACATGATAAATTAAATATAAAAATATTATAAGATTTTAGTATTTATGATATAATACTATATAGATTTTTTATTGGTAGATTTTGTATAATATAAGGTGTAAATACTGTGTGTAAAAGGGTATAATATAGATAGTGAAATAATATAGCTCATGAATAAGGGGGAAAGAACATGGTATGTGAGAGATGTCATAAAGAACATGCTACAGTTTACTTAAATAAGATAATTGATGGTAAGAAGCAAGAGATTCATTTATGTGGAAAATGTGCCATGGAAGTAAAAGGGCTATATCTTGAAGAGAATATATCTTTTCAAAGTTTCTTAACTGGGCTTTTAGGTATTAATAATAAAAAAGTCTCAAGTGGAAATATCTATAATAAAGATGATATACTTAAGTGTGAAAAGTGTAATATGACATATTCTGAATTTCAAAAAACTGGAAAATTTGGATGTAGTAATTGCTATGATGCTTTTTCTAAATTATTATCCCCTGTTATTAGAAGAGTTCATGGTAGTAATATTCACACAGGCAAAATACCTAATAGATCTGGTGAAAAAATAAAAATAGAAAAACAAATTGAAGAGCTTCAGAATAAACTACAAAAAGCAGTGGCTAATGAGGAATATGAAGAAGCCGCAAAATTCAGAGATGCAATTAGAGAATTAAAAAAGGTGGGGGGAATATGTTAAAGTGGTTTGAAAAGGGAATCAATAGCAATGATGTAGTGATTTCAAGCAGAGTTAGACTTGCTAGAAATAATAGTCAATATAATTTTCCAAGTAAGTTATCAAAAGATGATGCCAATAGTATAATCAATGATGCAAAAGAAGTAGTACTAGGAACTAATAATAATACAAAATCCTTTTTTAACTTCATTGATATGAGTCAGATTCCCTCACTTGATAAAGTTGCAATGATGGAACGTCATGTAATTAGCCCTAATTTTATTAGAATGCCAATACCAACAGCCCTATTATTATCAGAAGATGAAAGTATAAGTATAATGATAAATGAAGAAGATCATTTTAGAATTCAATCAATTACCAATGGGTTTAATCTAGATGAGGCTTTAGTTAATGCTAATAGAATTGATGATTTATTAGAAGAAAGAATATCTTATGCATATGATAAAAAGATAGGATACTTAACAGCATGTCCAACAAATGTGGGTACAGGACTTAGAGCATCATATATGATACATGTACCAGCACTAGAAACAACTGGGAAATTACAGTTTATATTAGATGCTATAGGAAAGTTTGGTATAACAGTTAGAGGAATTTATGGTGAAGGTTCAAAAGCAAGAGGAAATGTATTTCAGATATCCAATCAAATAACATTAGGTCATACAGAAAATGAAATAATTGATAATCTAAAAAGTGTTACAAGTCAGATTGTAGAGCAAGAGAGAGCTTTAAGAAAAAAATTACTTAATGAAAAAAGGTTAAAGTTTGAAGATGCAGTATTTCGTTCATATGGAACTCTTGCCAATGCAAGAATACTTTCTTCAAAAGAAGCTATGACTTTACTATCTGATATAAAACTTGGATACGAGCTTGGAATATTAAAATCAGAAGCAGATAAACCAATAAATATATATGGATTTATGACAAGTATTCAACCAGCTAATCTACAGAAAAAAATAAAAAAAGAACTTAAACTAGAAGAAAGAGATATAGAGAGAGCTACTTATTTAAGAAATAATTTGCCAAAAATTGTTTAATATAATTACTTGGAATTTATAATTAATATAAATATTCATATAGAAGAAAGGATTTGAGTTAACATATGATGGGTAGATTTACGGCGAGAGCCCAAGAAGCAATTAGTTTATCTAGACAGTCCGCCAAAGAATTAGGACATGGTTATGTTGGGACAGAGCATCTTCTATTAGGACTTATTAAAGAAGGAAAAGGTGTTGCAGGTAAAATATTAATAAGTCAAGGTATAACAGAAGAAGTCATAATAGAAAAAATAAGAAGAATAGGTATAGTAGGAAATGTTCAAATAGCAGATGTAGAAGATTTTACACCTAGAGCTAAGAGAGTGCTTGAAGGTAGTTTAAGAGAAGCTGTCAAAATGAAAACTACTATGATTGGAACAGAACATATATTACTATCTCTATTGAAAGAAACAGATTGTATAGCTGTAAAATTAATTAGTAGTTCAGGAATAACTGTACAAAAACTATATCAGCTTATTTTAAAAAATCTTGGAGAATCCCCAACAAACAAAGAAGGAGAAAAAGAACCTTCAAAAAACAAGACTAATACCCCTGTTTTGGATCAATTCAGTAGAGATTTGACTGATATGTCAAGAGAAGGAAAATTTGATCCAATAATAGGAAGAGATAGAGAAATAGAAAGAGTAATACAGATACTTAGTAGAAGAACTAAAAATAATCCATGTTTAATTGGAGAACCAGGTGTAGGTAAAACTGCAATTGCAGAAGGATTAGCACAGAAAATAAGCGAAGGTAATATACCAGAAACTCTAAAAAATAAAAGAGTTGTGGCATTGGATTTATCTTCTATGGTTGCTGGATCTAAATATAGAGGAGAATTTGAAGAAAGAATTAAAAAAGCTTTAGCAGAGATAAAAGCAGCAGGAAATGTATTATTATTTATAGACGAAATTCATACTATAGTTGGCGCAGGAGCAGCGGAAGGTGCAATAGACGCATCTAATATATTAAAACCATCTTTAGCAAGAGGAGAAATACAATTAATTGGTGCTACAACACTTGATGAATATAGAAAGTATATAGAAAAAGATTCAGCACTTGAGAGAAGATTCCAACCAGTTAAAGTAGATGAACCATCAGAAGATGAAGCTATTGACATTCTTAGAGGATTAAAAGATATGTACGAAGCTCATCATAAAGTTCATATAAAAGATGAAGCGGTAATAGCTTCAGTTAAATTATCTAATCGTTATATTACTGATAGATATTTGCCAGATAAAGCTATTGACTTAATTGATGAAGCTGCATCAAAAGTTAGACTTAGTGTTTTTACAGCTCCACCAGATATTAAAGATTTAGAAAGAAATCTTGAAGAGTTGGAAAAAGAAAAGGAAATTGCAATTAAAACAGAAGAATATGAAAAAGCTTCACATATTAAAAAACAACAGAATGAATTAAGAGAAAAATTAGATGCTTCTAAGATGGAATGGGAAAGTAAAAATTCCATGTCTAATCAGATAGTAGATGAAGAAGAAATTGCAGATATTGTTTCTAACTGGACAGGTATTCCAGTTAAAAAACTTACAGAAGAAGAAGGAGAACGTCTTAAAAATCTAGAGAACCATCTACATGAGAGAGTTGTTGGACAAGAAGAGGCTGTTGTTGCTATATCAAAGGCAATAAGAAGAGGTAGAGTTGGGCTAAAAGACCCAAGAAGACCGATAGGTTCTTTTCTATTTCTAGGACCTACAGGAGTAGGTAAAACAGAGCTTACTAAAGCATTAGCAGAAGCTTTATTTGGTGATGAAAGTGCTCTTATCAGAGTTGATATGTCTGAATATATGGAAAAACATAGCGTATCTAAATTGATAGGTTCACCACCGGGGTATGTAGGATATGATGAAGGTGGACAAATCAGTGAAAAAATTAGAAGAAAACCTTATTCAGTAATATTATTTGATGAAGTAGAAAAAGCTCATCCAGAAGTATTTAATATTTTATTACAGGTTTTAGATGATGGACATATAACGGATTCTCAAGGAAGAAGAATAGATTTTAAAAACACAGTAATTATTATGACTTCTAATGTAGGTGCAAGAAATATTGTATCTCCAAAAAAACTAGGATTTATATCAGAAGTAGATGAGAAGAAGAATTATGAGAATATGAGAAAAAATGTTATGGATGAAGTAAAACGTCTATTTAGACCAGAATTTTTAAATCGTATAGACGAACTTATTGTATTCCATTCATTAACAAAAGAAAATATAAGAGAAATAGTAGGTATAATGATAGCTCAAGTATCAAAAAGGCTTAAAAAGAACGTAGGTATAGACCTTAGTGTATCTGAAAAAGCAAAAGATTATTTAGCAAATGAAGGTTTTGATGAAGCATACGGTGCTAGACCTCTAAGAAGAGCCATTCAGTCAAAAGTTGAAGATAAATTAGCAGAGGAATTATTAGATGGTAAAATAAAATATGGTGATAACGTAGTTGTAGATATAGAAGAAGAACAACTGTTATTTTCAGTGAAAAAAGATAAGTAAATATTAAAAAATATAAAATGATTAAAATTACCTCTAGTAATTAAATATAAAATAATATATAATGTAGGTATTCAACTTTTTACGACAAAATAGGAGGGTTTTAAGATGGCTGGTATTCAAGAGCTAATTAGGGTAGAAGATGATAATACACTAAGCTTTGGAAATCATTTAATGGATGAAAAGAAAAAAATAATGGATTTCGAAGTAGATGGACATATATATAAAGTAAAGACTTATAATGAAATAACAAAATTAGAAAAAGATGGTAGACTTCTATATGAGTCTGTTCCAGGAACTACAGTTCATAATTTTTCTCTTAATGAAAAAGATATTAATTTTAAAGTAGAAGGAAAAGAAGATGCTCAGATTACTTTAGAATTAGAAGCAGAACAAGAATATAAAATTTATATAGAGCAAGTACAAGTTGGAAAAATGAAATCTAACTTAGCTGGAAAAATAAGTTTTAGTGTTGATTTTGCAAATGGAATACAAAGTGTTAGAATAAAGAAGTCATAAACTAAGGACAGCTTGATAGCTGTCCTTTTAAATTTAATTAAGATATAATTAAGCGTTCGCTCCAAATGTATAGGGTAATATTCCGTCAGCTAATTAATCGTCCTGATTAAAACAGCTGACCTCGCCGTCCTGGCTCGTGCTCCATATTACCCTATACATTTTCCGCTGGGCTAGTATATTTTCATTTGTCTTGTGTTATTTCATGGTATGGTATCACAAGACGATTAGATTGATGGATAAGTTGAAGGGGGAGAAATTATGGCAAAGCAAAAGACGGTATATATTTGTCAAGAGTGTGGTAATGAATCTGCTAAATGGATGGGTCAATGCTCAGCTTGTAAACAGTGGAATACCTATGTAGAAGAAATAAAAGTTAAGACTAGAAACAGAGCTAGTAATAATGATATAGAAATAAAGAATAAACCTCAAAAGTTATCAACTATTGCTATGAATAAAGAAAAAAGAATATTAACTAATATTAGTGAATTAGATAGAGTTCTAGGGGGCGGAATAGTTAATGGTTCTTTAACTTTAGTAGGTGGTGATCCTGGAATTGGAAAGTCAACATTATTATTGCAGATGTGTCAAACTCTATGTGCAAAAGACATTCACGTACTGTACATATCTGGAGAAGAATCATTAGGACAGATTAAGATGAGAGCCGATAGACTAGGGGTTAATGGAGAAAATCTTACATTATATACTGAAACGAATCTTACTCTGTGTACTAATGTTATTAATGACTTAAAGCCATCTGTTGTTATAGTGGATTCTATACAAACTATATATAGTGACGAGATAACTTCTGCTGCTGGAAGTGTTAGTCAAGTAAGAGAAGTTACATCATCTTTAATGAAAATAGCAAAAGGACTTGGAATATCAACATTTATTGTTGGTCATGTTACGAAAGAGGGTTCTATCGCTGGGCCAAGAGTGCTAGAGCATATGGTTGATACTGTATTATACTTTGAAGGAGTTAGAAGTGCTTCATATAGAATTCTTAGAGCAGTCAAAAATAGATTTGGTTCTACTAATGAAATAGGAGTATTCGAAATGAGAGATAAAGGGTTAGAAGAAGTTCCAAATCCTTCTGAGTATATGTTGACAGGAAGACCTATAGACTGTGCAGGTTCTATTGTTTCATGTTGTATGGAAGGTTCTAGACCTATGTTAGTAGAAGTACAAGCATTAATGAGTTCAACTAATTTTGGAATGCCTAGAAGAAATGCAACTGGAACAGATTATAATAGAGTTGTTTTATTAATGGCAGTATTAGAAAAAAAACTAGGAATGCAGTTAGCAAGTTACGATAGTTATGTTAATATTGCAGGAGGTCTAAAAGTAACAGAACCAGCTCTTGATCTTGGAATTATATGTGCAATTGCTTCAAGCTTTAAAAACATATCAGTCGATCCTAAAACTATTATAATGGGAGAAGTAGGTCTTACTGGAGAAGTTAGAGGAATAACTATGGCAGAAAAACGAATTATAGAATCGAAGAAACTAGGATTTAAAAAATGTATTATTTCAAAAGCTAATGTAAAAGGAATTGATATAGAAGGAATAGAAGTTATAGGTGTAGAAAATGTGGCACAAGCTTTGCAAATTATATTTTAATGACATTCATTAAGTTGAGGTATTTCTCATACAATATTAGAGTAACATTAGTCACTTTATATATTGTATAAGAAGTGTCAACTTGCTTAGATAATTTCATGATTATAACGCTGTGATTAAAAGAAATTATGAAATTATCTTATCTTATTCAATATTGAATTTCCCAAGTATATTGATTTTGTTCATTTCTTTTAGAAGCACTTCATTAAGTTTAAGGTCAAATGAATTACTAATACATGCTAAGTAATATAGACAGCTTCCAATATTTTTTTCTATTAAGTCTTTACAATCTTCACATAAATCTCCAGATATATGATGAGGATCAAGTAGTTTAATCATATCCAAATTAATATCACCATCATATGAATATAGCTTATTATTAGCATTAATTTCTATACAGCCACAATAAGTACATGCTCTAATGACAGTTTTATTAAGTTTTGCAGAGACTTCTTGTAATTTTGCTAATTGTTCTAGTATGTTTTTGTTAAAATAGTCGTTTTCTTTTACTGTACATTGAAATTCTTCTGTTATAGTATTATTTAGATTAGACACAAAATCACCCCAGTTAACATTATATTACTATTTTACCATATATTTACAATTATATAAAGTGCTTATTTCAAATTTTATGATTTTTAAGTAATTATAATAAAAAATACCTATATATTATTTGAAAAACTAGTTTAATATTGATGAATATTTATAATATCATTCTAGTTATTTAATAATATATAGGCATTAAATTAAGCTAATTAATAATTATAATGCTAAAAACTTTTCAATATCTTCTTTTATAATTTCTAGAGAACTTTTCCAGAAATTAACATCATGTGAATCAATGGCCATTATAGCTAATACATCTTTCACATTGTTTTTACCAGTTGCTGCAAGTAGTTCATCATACTTAGGTAAGAAGTCATCTCCTAATTCTAAGTATTTTGCATAGAGCCCTTTAGCAAATAATAGCCCAAAAGCATATGGGAAGTTGTAGAAGTTAGCATCAAAATAATAGTAATGTGGTTTACAAGCCCACATATAAGGATGTAAGAAGTTATGGTTAAGACCATCTCCATAAGCTTCTTTTTGAGCATTAGTCATTATTTCTTTTAATTCATCTACAGAAACAGAAGAATGTTTTCTTCGCTCAAATAATTCTGTTTCAAATAAGTAACGACTATATATATCTACTATTGTTTGATTAGAGCCCATAATATCAGTTTCTAATATAACTAATGCTTCTTCATCAGTAGCATTTTTAAGAGCTGCATTCATGACTATAGTCTCACAGAAAATAGAAGCAGTTTCTGCTATTGGCATTGGATAATGACTATTAAAACTTGTTTGTTCTTTTAAGCAATCACCATGATAACCATGACCTAGTTCGTGAGCTAATGTAGTAACATCATTTAAGCTACCAGAGAAGTTAGCCATAATTCTACTTTCTTTTATAACATGAAGATTACTACAATATGCTCCTCCTATTTTACCTTCTCTTGGTTCTGCATCAATCCAATTGTTTTCAAATGCGTGATTTGCGAAGCTACCTAATTTTTCACTGAAAGAAGTGAAATTAGATACAATGAAATCCTTTGCTTCTTCAAAAGTATATTTCATATTTACTTTCCCTACTGGAGCAAATAAATCATAGAAAGGAAGACCGTTTTCATGTCCTACCATCTGAGCTTTCTTTTGAAGATATTTGTGGAAGTAAGGTAGATATTCTTTGATAGCTGTCATCATAGCATCAAGAGTTTTTTTATCCATTCTAGAATCTACTAAAGTCATTTCAAGAGGGGATTCGTATCCTCTTTTTTTTGCTATAGTAATAACTTCTCCTTTTATTCCATTTAAGCAAGCAGCAGAAGATTTATCTATTTTTTTATAAGCTTTTAACTCAGCTTCATAAGCTTTTTTTCTTTTCTCAGGAGATTCATCATATGCGTAATTTCTAATTACAGTTAATGGCAATTTTTCATCTTCATATTCAACTAATAATGATGATGTCACTGAATCTTGTAATTTTGCCCATGCATTAGAACCTGTGTTTTGCATTTGGGCAATTAATTCTTCTTCCTTATCACTTAATAAATACTTAGCTTTTGCTTTATGATTTCTAATAACAAACTCATGTTCTTTTAATAACTCAGAAGAGTTAATGAGTTCATCAATATTATTAAGTTCGCTTATCCATTTTTTGAACTTAACTTCTATAATAGTTATTTTAGGTATATAACTTTCAACTTTTTCCATTTGCTTTAGTGCCACATCATTTTTAGTGTCAACACTATAAGCTAAATATCCATAGCTATAAAGTCTATCTACAAGTTCTTCAAGAGTAATGTTTAACTCTATATATTTTTGTAATTTTTCCTTTGCATTATCTGTTGAAGTAAAGTTTTCATTAACAAAGTTAGTTGCTTTATTAATAAGTTGTTCAACAAGCTGAAAATCATTTTTTATTTCATCACATTCAAATGATGTATACAGTTTGTCAAGATTCCATCTCATATTCATTGTATTACCTCCTATATTTTTATATCAATAAAATGTATTAGATTAATTATACAACAAGAAATAGACTATGTTAATTAATTTATTAAATAACTTAATCTATTATAGGTATAATTAATATTCAGTTAGTATATTTATATTATCAACTGGTTTTGAGAAATAATATCCTTGTGAAAAATCAATTCCTAATTGTTTTATTTTATCATAAATATCTTTATTTGATACATATTCTGCAATAGTTGTTATATTCATTTTTCTTGCAAACCCAATTATTGTTTCAGCCACTAATTCACAAGCTTTGTCATTTGCAATATTTTCAATAATAGAACCATCTAATTTAATACAGCTAATGTTTAATTTGAATAGATAATGAAAATTAGAAAATCCCGTTCCAAAATCATCAATTGCCACTTCTGCACCATAGGATTTAACATTATCTATAAAATCTACTACTTGATCATAGTTTTCAATACTCTCTGATTCAACAAGCTCAAAAATAACATGTGATGAACACGTGGATGTTCTAAGTTTATTATATATATATTCTCTAGTTTCTTCATCAATTATATCATCAGCAGATATATTAACTGAGAAATCGTAATTAGTGTTCTTAAAGGTGGCAAAAGATTTATCAATAATAATTTTTGTTAATTGGTTATACAGATTTGATTTTTTTGCAATATGAATAAACTTATCAGGTAATATTATTTCTCCATCAGTATCAATCATCCGCATAAGCACTTCAAATTTATCATATTTTTCAGTTGTATTATTCCATATAGGTTGGAAAAAAGGAATTATTCTATCGTTCTTGATAGCATCAATAATCTTGCTAACCCATATTAAATTATTTTCAATTTTTTTTTCAATATGTAACTCTTTATCATAAATAATAAATGATTTATTTCTAGATTTTGCGTATTCTAAACTCATACTAGCTAATTTGAAGGAATTATTTTCACATAATGCAACTGTAGTATTTATATATATTTTGTAGTTATCTTCTAAAAAACAATGATTATTAATTTTTTCTTGTAATTTGTTCATATGATTGATAAATATTTGGAAATCTTCCTCACTATCTCTAGAAATAATCGCAAAAATATCAGAATAAATCCTATGACATACATACTTAAATACACTAGTATATTCTTTTATAATGGTTGCTAATTCTACAAGTATATTATCTCCTATTTTTGAACCATAGAAATTATTTATTGATATAAAAGATCTTATATCTATTAATGCAAGAGAATAAATATTCTCGTTTTCAAGATTTTCATTAAACTTATTTACATTATATAATTTTGTTAATGAATCTATATAATATTGTTCAAATAGTTGAGTTGTTGTATCTATAACTTGTTGATGAAGCTTTTTATTAATGGAATACATTTGTTCAGATACCTTATGAAATAGGCGACATATTACTTGAGTCTCATATTTTTCATAGAAATTTATTGTTGAATTACTATCGATAGTATGCATAATCTTATTATGATTATTAATTAATAAGTTCTCATAATCATCTATTAGATAATTAATGTATGTATTAGCATCTAATTCAATATTATCAAATGAAACAACTAATAGTCCATCTGTAGTAATAGAGTTATTAGTGAAAATATACAAATCACTTTCATCAGATGGTTTTACACCTGTAATTATTAGGCTAGGATTTTCTAAATCTAGTTTATCTAGAAATGAATCAATATTCATATGAGAGTTATTAAAAAAAACTATTAATTGGGTTTGGTCATTAACAACATTATCCAAAGTATTTGATAGCAAATTTACATCACTAAAATTATCTAATTTAGATAAATTAATATGTATATTTTTTAATATAGTAAAAGAAATAATAGTTTCATTAGGGATATCTTGTTCTAATTTTGTGTTGATTGCACCAAGAATATGCGAGTTAGGGCATAAGTTTAATAAGTTATCCATTATTATATCTATATAACCATCATATTTTGTATTAGAAAATATCTGTATTAGCAAATTAGAACTATCATCTATATTATTATATTTGATGAATGATTGAATTTGTTTTAAATCTTTGTATATTAATTTGTATGTTTTCATTGTAAGGTTCACCAGCCTTTAGTATAATAACTATAGAATAAATATTATTATATACAAAGAAATAAAATTCATTTATTAATCAATTTTTGTATATAAATAAAATGGTAAAAAAAGTATAATAGTTAATTCATTTTAATTATAATAGGTGGCTACAGGTTTTGCAACATGTAATGAAGCATTTGTCATAATTTGTACAATACTTATACTTTGGTAATTAAAATAAGGTGCTCTAGAGTTAACAAAAGTAAGATTATACAAAACATTTCAAAAGAGGAGGAGATTGTAATGCCATGGTGTCCTAAATGTAAAAGTGAATATGAAGAAGGAGTATTAATATGTGCAGATTGTAAAGTAGATTTAGTTAACAATTTATCAGATATTGAAAATTGGCAAGTAATTATTAATGCTAAAGAAGTTAAAGATGCTATAGAAGTTGTAGATTATCTAAAATATGCAGGAATTGAAAAAGTGAAGTATGAAGAGGTAAGGGAAAATGAGGAACACTTTTTTACTATAGCTGTAGCTTCAAAAGAAGTTGATAGAGCGTTAAAATTTCTCAAAGGTTATATGTATAATAAAGCTGAGGAAAATCAGCAAGATACAGAAGAGGAAGAAGAAATAGAAAATGAGTATGAATCAGAAAATTATAAAGATGATACAACACTCAATGATTTAAAATCAAGTATATATTCTTTTGGATTTGTTGGAATAGCAGCAATAATTATTAGCGTATTATCATTTATTGAAGTTCTGCATATTAGTTTTAGTAATAAGTATTTGTTCTCTGGGCTTCTAATGGTTATCGGAATAACATTTATAATTATAGCTATTAATAGTGCAAAAAGAATTAACAAAGAAAAGCAGAAAATATCAGATAGAGATAATCAAATTGATAATATTTTAAAATGGTTTGGAAATAATTATGATTATAACTATTTTCAAGAAAAATATGGAATTAATCTTGATCAATATGACGAAGGAGCAACATATTATATAGTAGTAGATAAGTTAAAAGAAGAAATTAGTAAAGAGTTTGTAGACGTTGATATTAAAATTATTAATACTGTAGCGGAATTGATATATGAGAAGATGGATAAATAGACTATAGGTTAATAATACATTTATATAAGAATTAAAAGTCTTGGAAGATATACAAGGTTAGCGATACAGTGAGTACGTGTTAAAATAAATTAGATAATACGTACAAGGTTATTACTTATTGCTAATGTAGTATATCTTCCCTTTTTATTAAAGTGAAATATATTTTTGTAGTTTTTACTTGAGTATATAATAATGTAGTCTACAATTAAACTCTCACACCATATATGAAATAAACTTCTTTGCTGCAAAAGACAAAGGAATACTTTTGTTAGTTACAATAGCAAGTTTTCTTTTTGGAATAACTTCTCTAACTTTTAGTGGGATTAGATCATCTTGAACACAATAATCGGGTACGAAAGATATGCCTAGATTAATTTTTGCTAATTCCACTAATAAATCAATACTTCCAAGCTCTACTTCTGGTTTAATGTTTATATTATGTGAATTAAATATATCATATATATAGTGGCTAGTTGTAGTATTTTTTTCTAACATTAACAATGGGTAATTAGATAATTCTTCTAATGAAAGAATTTTATTTTGTAAGTTCTTGAACTTATTACCAGCAATAAATATATCGTTGAATTGGTGAAACTCTGTTATGCTCATTGTAGAACTTATAGTTTTATTAGGTATATTAGTAATAATAAAATCAACTGTACCCTGTCTTAATAGGTCAACACATTTTATTGATGTACGATTTGTTACTTGTATGTGTATATTAGGATAGTCAGAATGAAATTGTTGAAGATAGGGTATAAGGATATATTTACAAATTGTATCACTGGCACCTAGATGAATAACTCCTCTTTCTAGTGCTTGAGTTTCTGATATACAATTCTCGCCACTTTTAATAAGATTAATTGCAGGTTCAATATGTTTTAATAAAAGAGTACCCTCATGTGTTAGGGTTACTTTTTTTGTGCTTCTATAGAACAAAGTTGTGTTAAGGTTTTTTTCTAAAGTTTTAATAGATTGACTAACAGCGGATTGTGATAAAAAAAGTTGACTTGAAGCAATGGAAAAACTTAGATTTTTTGCCACATAATAAAAAACTTTATAAAGTTCATAATTAATATTCAATAATAAGCGCTCCTTATAAATGATATTAGTATTATTAATTTTACTTAATAATCGTAGCATGTTATTATAATGCTGTAAAGTAAAAGATAATAATTAATGAAGTTAGTTACTATATTATAGTAACGTAATTAAATCATTATATGAAGTATGCAACATATATATTGAACCAATAATTATAATATAGAGTCTATACTAGGAGGTTATTATGAATCAAATTAGAAGAGTTTTTGTTGAGAAAATTGAAGGGTGTAATACTGAAGCTAAACAGCTGCTAGAAAATCTTAGAAATAATTTATTCATTAACAATCTGATTAAAGTTAAAGTAGTTAATAGATATGATATAAGTAATATCACTGAAGAAGCTTATAAAAACGCATTGTATACAATATTATCTGAACCTCAAGTAGATAATCTATATCAAGAAAGTTATATAGTTAATAATGATGAAATAACTTTTGCTATTGAATATTTGCCAGGACAATATGATCAAAGAGCTGATTGGGCTACTCAGTGTATCAAAATTCTTAATGCTGATGTTAAACCAGTAGTAAGAGTAGCAAAAGTTATTATTTTAAAAGGTAAATTAACGGTAGAAGAAATTAATAAAATAAAAAAATACTGCATTAATCCTGTTGATTCAAGAGAAGCTATACTTGAAAAGCCAGATACACTAGAGCTTGAGTACAATATTCCAACAAGTGTCTCTGTAATAGATAATTTTATTAATATGAATGATGATGAAGTAATTAAGTTATGGAAACAATTAGGACTTGCAATGAGTCAAGAAGATTTATTATTTACTAAGGAATATTTTAAGAACATTGAGAACAGAAATCCCAGTATTACAGAGATAAGGGTGCTAGATACTTATTGGTCAGATCATTGTAGACATACTACATTTTTAACAGCTATTAAAAATGTAACTATTGAAGAAGGTAAGTTTAATCAACCAGTAGAGAAAACTTATAAGAGATATCTAGAAGATAGAGAAAATGTTCTTGGAGATAAAGCAAAAGAGAAAGATATCTGTTTAATGGATATTGCTTTATTAGCCATGAAAAAACTACGTTTGGATGGTAAGCTTGATGATTTGGAAGTATCAGAAGAGATAAATGCATGTAGTATAGTTGTAAACGTAGATATAGATGGAAAAGATGAAGAATGGTTAGTTATGTTTAAAAATGAAACTCACAATCATCCAACTGAAATTGAGCCATTTGGTGGAGCTGCTACTTGTCTTGGTGGAGCTATACGTGATCCATTGTCAGGACGCTCATATGTATATCAAGCTATGAGAGTAACAGGTTCAGCAGATCCGAGAACACCACTTGATAAAACATTACCCGGGAAATTATCTCAGAGAAAAATAACTACAGAAAGTTCTCATGGATATAGTTCATATGGAAATCAAATCGGACTTGCTACAGGAATGGTAAAAGAAATATATCATCCTAATTATGTTGCAAAACATATGGAAATTGGAGCAGTTATCGCTGCAACTCCTAGAGAAAACGTAATAAGAGAGACTTCTGATGAAGGAGATATTATTGTACTACTTGGAGGTAGAACAGGTAGAGATGGGTGTGGTGGTGCTACAGGCTCATCAAAAAAACATACAGAAGAATCAATCCATACTTGTGGAGCAGAAGTACAAAAAGGTAATCCGCCTACAGAAAGAAAAATACAAAGATTATTTAGAAATAAAAAAGTAAGCACTTTAATTAAAAAATGTAATGATTTTGGAGCAGGAGGAGTTTCTGTTGCAATTGGAGAACTAGCAGATGGACTTGTTATTGATCTTGATAAAGTACCAAAAAAATATGAAGGATTAGATGGAACAGAACTGGCTATTTCAGAATCACAAGAAAGAATGGCAGTAGTTATAGATAAGAATAATGTTGATGAATTTATTTCTTATGCTAATGAAGAAAATCTTGAAGCTGTAGTTGTAGCTCATGTAACAGAAGAGAAAAGATTAGTTATGAAGTGGAATAATGAAATAATTGTTAATATAAGTAGAGAGTTTTTAGATACAAATGGAGCGACTGCTTATACTGATATTGTAGTTAATTCACCATGTGATAAAGATAATTATTTTGTGAAAGCAGAAGTTAACGTTCCTATGAAAAAAAGATGGTTAGATATTATAGGTGATATTAACATATGCTCACAAAAAGGTTTAGTAGAGAAATTTGATAGTTCAATAGGTGCTTCTAGCGTATTTATGCCTTATGGTGGTAAATATCAGTTAACACCTACTGAAACTATGGTTGCCAAAATACCACTACTTAATGGAGATACTTCTACAGGAACAATTATGAGTTATGGATATAACCCATATCTTATGTCATGGAGTCCATATCATGGAGCTGTATATTCAATAGTTGAATCAATTGCTAAGATCGTAGCTACAGGCGGTGATTACTCTAATATTAGATTTACATTCCAAGAATATTTTAAACGTCTTGGTAAAGATGAAAGTAGATGGGGAGAGCCATTTAGTGCATTGTTAGGAGCTTACCTTGTACAAGATGAATTAGAACTTCCATCTATAGGTGGAAAAGATAGTATGTCAGGGACATTTAATGATATTGATGTACCACCTACTTTAGTATCTTTTGCCGTTAATATAGTTGATGTTAATAAAGTGATATCACCAGAATTCAAACAAGCAGATAGTCATCTAATATATATACCTCTTCCAAGAGATGAGTTTGAGCTACCTCAATTTGATATTCTAAAGAAAAATTATACTAAGATACACGAGTTAATAAGTGAAGGTAATGTTTTATCTGCTCATACTATAGGATATGGTGGATTAGTTGAGGCTATATCTAAGATGGCAATAGGTAATAAAATAGGAGCAGAACTTAATAATACGTTAAAAGATGATTTGCTTTATAGTAAAGATTATGGAAGTATTTTAATTGAGGTTGATAGTAGCTTTAATTATGAAAAGTACCTGGAAGGATATGAGCATATTCATATTGGAACAACGATTAATGAAGAAGTTATTAAGTATAGAGAAGAAATAATTGAAATAGATAATATAATAAAAGTGTGGGAAAATACTCTAGAAGATGTATATCCAACTAAAACTAATGAAAAACAAGATATAATAGATAGTGAATATAATACTAAGAATATAATTATATGCAAAAATAAAATAGCTAAACCAAAAGTTTTTATACCAGTTTTTCCTGGAACTAACTGTGAATACGATACTGCTAAAGTATTTGAACAAGCAGGAGCTAATGTGGATATGTTTGTATTCAAAAACTTAACATCAAGAGATATAAAAGATTCAATAAAAGAAATGACAAGAAGAATTGAACAAAGTCAAATTGTTATGATTCCTGGTGGATTTAGTGCTGGAGATGAACCAGAAGGATCTGGAAAACTCATAGCTACTGTTTTTAGAAACGAATATATTAAAGATGCAATTAATAAGTTGCTTAATAATAGAGATGGACTTATGTTAGGAATATGTAATGGATTCCAATCACTGATTAAGCTTGGTTTAGTACCATATGGTGAAATTAAGGAACTTACAAGTGATGCACCAACACTAACTTATAATACTCTAGGTAGACATATTTCATGTATAGCTAATACAAAAATAGTATCTAATAAATCACCTTGGTTATCTAATGTTAATGTAGGAGATATTCACGCTATACCAGTGTCTCATGGAGAAGGAAGATTCATAGTTAATGAAGAAATTGCTAAGAAATTATTTGAAAATGGACAAGTAGCTACTCAGTATGTAGATTTTAATGGAAATCCATCAATGGATACTAGATATAATCCAAATGGTTCATTATATGCTATAGAAGGTATAACAAGCCCAGATGGAAAAATACTTGGTAAAATGGGTCATTCAGAGCGTATAGGAAGCAATGTAGCGAAAAATATAGTTGGAACTAAAGACCAGATGATATTTAAGTCTGGTGTAGAGTATTTTACGAAATAATAAATAAATTTTACAGAAAGAGTCAAGGTATTTTAACAAACTTATATACTAAGTATGATAAATAGGTAATAATGTATTAGTATGAAAGAAGTGAAATCTTATATTAATCTTCTAGGGAAATATATAGGGTATAGTTTACTAAAATAATACACATTATAAGGTTATAATAAAAGCCTAGGATGTGATATAATGGAAACCGCAGACAATATATTGTTAGGATTTGTTACAATAACAGAAGGACTAGAAAAAGTATTTGTAGATGATAAGTTCGTTTTTGTTAGCGACAAAGAGGGAAACGTATTATGTACTATATATAACAATAATGAAGAAAGAGAACTTCTTGAAAAATATCTAGAAGATAATTTTATTAGTAGAGATGATATTAGTATTTCAGTTATGGATACTCTTGAAAATCAAGATTTAGAAGAGATTTTTATGGATAATAGAATATAATACCCTCATAGAAATTGGATAAGGACACATAATTAGGATAAAAACTAGTTATGTGTCTTTTATAATAATAGAATATAAGGATAATTAATTGATATAATATAAGAAAGTTATTGCTAAGATGTTGATTGATATTTCAATAAATATAGACAAAAGTTATCTGAGATTTATATTGTGTAATGATTTGTTAAAAATACAATAAATCATAATTAATTTTCAATATTGTATCATACAAAGGCATATGATATACTTATTCAGTTACAATGGATCACTAAAATTATAGTTTGATAGTACTGTATAATAGTTAGGTGAACATACAGTACTATTTAATTATGCAATTAAATTAACTGAAAAGGAGTATCTTATGAAAAAAGTATTTTTAGTAATTGCTGTATGTATTGTGATAATATTATCGTATATAATTTATAATAAAGGAATTAACTATAGTGGGGTTATAGTAGCTTCAGCAGTTGGGGATTATAAAGATTTTGGAGAATTTTCCACAGAAAACAATATAGGGCTACATAAAATTTATGATATAAATAACAACAAAGAATATACAAATAGGCAACCTTACTTATATCTAAGAAAAGCTAATGAGGAAAATCAACTGGTTGCATGTTATTATGATGAAAAACAAAAAGTTATAAAAATTGGGTTGGTTAATTATATTAAAGGGAATTTTGTACTGGAAGACACTTTATATGTAGCTAATTCTCAAGAAATAATAATTAAACATCCATCTCTACAAAAAGATAAATTATATTTTATTCAATCATATAATGGAAATAATAAGTTGATGGAGTATGATTTGAAATCCCAAAAAGAAAGTATATTAATTGATGATTATTATGGAACCAATTATTATATACTTCAAGATTATATCTTTTATTCTAGAGTAAACAATACTTCGTCATCTATTTATAAATTCAATATAGAAAATAAACAAAGTAGTATATGGAAAAAAGATGTCATCTTAGGTGGGGTTCATGTTAATAATTCAAAAATTACTTATTATAAAAATGATACGTTCTATATTAATAATATAGATAAAGATAAAGAAACTAAGTATGAGATTAGTGAAAGTGAAAATAAAATTATGAGAATTCTAATATATGATGATGAGTATGCGTTAATAGTAACAAGAGAAAAAGATAAGCATCTATATAAAACTAGAATATATAACTTAAAAAATAATTCTAGTAAATATATTTTTAAAAGTATGGGAAAAACATTTTTACCTAAAACAATTATATGGATGAAATAAGATAACAAATTTGAATATAATAGTTAACTATAATGGGTGATAAAAGAGTTTCTAAAGAATTAGTGGCTCTTTTTTTATGCCATCATATACCTAATTATGATTTTAAATTATAATATATTTGATTATTTCATGCTATGATGTATACTATTAATATTCAAATATTTAAGATGAATATTATTATATATTTAAGAGCTAATCCATAAAAAGGAGTATAATACATATGAGAAAAATAATGCTAGTAGAAGATGACAAGTCATTAGCATATGGAATACATATTGCGTTAAAAAGTAATAATTATCAAGTAGTTATTAGTAAGACTATAAAAGAAGCAAAGGAAAAATTTATAATAGATGTATATGACTTGGTAATTCTAGATATAGATTTACCAGATGGTACAGGATATGAGTTATGTAAGTGGATAAGAGACAAAAGTGGTGTACCTATTGTTTTCCTAAGTGGGTTAAGTGAAGAAGTTAATATTGTTGCAGGACTTGATATGGGAGCAGATGACTATATAATTAAACCTTTTAAATTAAGTGTATTAATATCCAGAATGAATGCTATATTTAGGCGTGTAGATAAAAAAGAATATTCAATATTACAATCAGGTGATATTTCCATTTGGCTTAATGAAGTTAAACTAACCAAAAATGAATCACCTATTAATATATCATTAACTGAATACAAATTATTAAAGCTACTTATGGAAAACGCCTTAACTATAATGACAAAAGAGCAGATATTACATTACGTATGGGATATGGAAGAAAATTATGTAGATGAAAATGCCATCGCAGTTAATATTAAGAGAATTAGAAGTAAAATTGAAGATAATCTAAGTTGTCCACAGTATATAAAGACTATTAGAGGGTTAGGATATACTTGGAATTTAAGGTGCGAAAAAAGATGAATGAATTATATAATGATAAAATAGTAAAAAAGAGAACTATTACCATTGCTTTACTTAATATTAGTGTAGTAATTATTGTTATTCTAATAGATTTTGTTAGTACATATAATGAATTTAATTGGCTTAATGAGTATAAACAAGTCATAACTAAGGTGCTATTAATAACAATTATTACAATTAATTGTGTAATTGGTTATATACTATTTTCCTATATTAATAAAAAATTAACAACAATTAGTAATAATATAACAAGTGCAATGAACGGAAATTATAATGTAAATGAAAATCTTTTGCCAGAATATGAAGAAGGAATTATATATAGTATTGAATATCAAATCAAAATGTTAATATCAAAATTATATATTAATAATCAACAAGTTATAAAAGATAAGAAAAAACTTAATACACTAGTTACAGAAGTATCTCATCAAATTAAAACACCCGTAGCAGCAGTAAAGCTTTTTCATCAGCTTCTAGAAAATGATGATATAGACATAGAACAAAAGAAAAATATACTGAGTAAGATGGAAGAAGAAATTAATAGAATACAATGGTTTGTACAATCTCTAACAGATATTTCAAAATTAGAAACAGGTCTTATACAGTTGAATATAGAAGAAAATAATATTAACGATACAATAATACAAGCAGTAAACACAGTTTACTTATCTGCCAATAACAAAAATATTGATATTACTATGAACGGAGAGATTAATAATAATATCAAATATGATAAGAAGTGGACAAAAGAAGCTATTGTTAATATACTTGATAATGCAATAAAATACACTGATTCAGAAGGAGACATTATAATAGAACTTGTTAGTACTCCAATGAATAATAAGATTAGAATTACTGATACAGGTAAAGGAATTGATAAAAAGGACTTACCATTTATATTTGATAGATTCTATAAAAGTTATAAAACAGGTGTTGATGAAGGTATCGGAGTTGGATTATATCTTGCAAAAGAAATTATGAGAAATCAAAATGGAACGATAAAAGTATATTCAGAATTACATCAGGGTACGACTTTTGAACTGATTTTTTATAAAGAATAGGGAGGAGACGTGGCTATTTTTCTGGTCTACAGGGGAACTTCATGAAATTAACAAGGTATGAAAATATACGAGCCTAGCGGAGAATGTATAGGGTAATATGGAGCACGAGACAGGACGTCGAGGTCAGCTATTTTAATCAGGACGATTAACTAGCTGACGGAATATTACCCTATACATTTGGAGCGGAAGTTACCTTTCTTATGATATAGAAAAGTTCTCTAATTTAGTTAATGAAGTAAAAACACTTTATTAACGTTAATGAAACTTTTCTGCCACAGAAATTTGCTACGCAAAGCGCGGCATAGTCACTTTGCTTTTATGACAAAATTGTAATATAAGTTGTTATCCATATGTCAAGAAGCTATTGTATTATAGCTATATAAAATAAATCCTTTGGAAGAAAATAACTTATAGTAAAATTCAGAGGTAACTAAGAAAGGATAATAACTATGGAAATATTAAGAACAGAGAAATTAAAGAAATATTTTGTAGGTAAAGAACATACAGTAAAAGCTGTAGATAATGTAAACTTATCAATTAACAAAGGAGAGTTTATCGCTATTATTGGTGCATCAGGCTCAGGAAAGACTACATTATTAAATCTTCTTGGAGGACTTGAAAAACCATCAGAAGGAAAAGTAATTATTAATCAAACAGATATGTTTAATATGAATGAAAATAAAAGAACAATTTTTAGAAGAAGAAATATAGGATTTATATTTCAAAGTTTTAATTTAGTGCCAATAATAAATACTTGGGAAAATATAATATTACCAATTGAATTAGATGGAAGAAAAGTAGATGAAAGCTACGTTAACAAATTAATGAAAACATTAAAATTAGAAAATCGCAAAGAGCATTTACCTAATGCATTATCAGGAGGACAAAAACAAAGAGTAGCTATTGCAAGAGCACTTGCATCTAATCCATCAATTATATTGGCAGATGAACCAACAGGAAATCTGGATTCAGAAAATAGTGAAGAAGTAGTACATTTATTGAAGAAAACAATAAAAGAATACAATCAAACACTTATCCTTATAACACATGATGAAAAAATTGCACAAGAAGCTGATAGAATAATTAAAATAAAAGATGGACAAATTGTGGAAGTGAGGTAATAAGTATGAAATGTATTGATAAAATGTGCAAGGCAAATTTAGCCTCATCTAAACTAAGAAGAAGATTAGTTATATGGTCAATTATATTATCAACTATATTGGTAATAGGGGTTGGAAATTTATGTATATCTTCTCTTGTTCAACGAAATATCCATTATGAAGGTAAAATGGCTACCTATGATGGTTATTATAAAGAAATTACACAAAGACAGCAAGAAGAAGTAATTAAAAATGAACAAATAGAAGATTATGGTGTAATTAATGAGCTAAAAACACAATTAATAATTAACCAACATAAAATAGATACACAGTATGTTAATGAAAATTATTTGACCGAATTCAATTATAATATAAAAGAAGGTTATTATCCAAAAGAAAAAAACGAGATAGCTGTAACAACAACAGTAATAGAAAAATTAGGATTATCTAATGTTAATATAGGTGACGAAATTTCTATTGATACAAGAGGTAAAGATAGTAAAACTAATTTTGTTATATCAGCTATTATAAAAGACCGTACATATGATGCAAAAAAAGAAAAAATCTTTGTTAGTGAAAAATATACTAATGAAATTAATGAAGAAGAAATAGAGAAAACTCTATTAATTTCTGTTAATAAATCATTAAATAAGTCAGATAGTGTTAATAATATTGCTGAAATAGCAGGAATTAAAAAAGATCAAATTAGAAGCAAAGGAAGTTTATCAAATAGCAATGTTTTTGGATATACAATTATTATCTTATTAGTGATTGCTTTAAGTATAATAACAGTAAGTAATATATTTTCTTATACACTAACTGAAAGAATTAATACAATAGGTCTATTAAAAGCAGTAGGTATGACTAATAGACAGCTAAGACAACTTTTTAAAAAAGAAGGATTATATTATTATGTAAAAGGAGTAAGTGGTGGAATTATTGCAGGTTTATTAACTAATATTGGAATTATAGTTATGTCTTATGATGATTCTGTGAAACAGATATTTAGTTTATCAGAGTATATTAAAATATATAACGTAATTTCGTTGAAAAATAATTATTATCTTATGTTGTTAGTCATTACATGTATGTTAGAAATGATAGCTATTTTAATTTCTATTAAAATCCCAAGTAGAAGAGTAAAAAAAATGTCTATTGTCTCAGCTATACATTTTGTTGATAAAATTAAAGTTAAAAAAACAAAAGTTAGAAATATTAAGTTTAAAAATCCTTCATTAAAACTTGCATATGTAAACCTAAAAAATAATAAGCTAAAAACAATATCATCAGTCCTTACTATGAGTATTTGTATAATATTATTCTTATATCTAACTAGCTTCTTAACGTATATGGATACAGAAACAATGGTTAGACGTGGTATGTTAGGAGAAGATATTGATATACACGGTTTCTCTATGAAAGATATGCAATTTATAGATAGTTTACAAGGTGTTGAAACTATTAAAACTAGACTTAGTGCAATTGGTAATATTTCACCAAAAGAAGTTAAAGTCAAAGAAACATATATAGAAGAAATAAAAAAATTGCAAAAACATATAGATAATAATGAAGATTTGAAAATCCAGTTATTTAGCTATAGTGATAGTATTTTAGAAACACAATACAAATATATTGATTCAATGTATACAGTTGATGAATTAAAAGATAAATATGATTGGTGTCTTATTTATGATTATAATGATATTAGTAATTATGAAATAGGTGATGTATTAACAATTGACAATAGAAAACTTACTATTATAGGCAAAATTAATAGAATAAAATATGGATATGTTGAATTATCTGTACCTCCCATATTAGTTAATGATAATTTTATATTAGATAATTATGATATTAATGAATCAAACATTAATATTATTGGACTAGATATTCAACAAGAATATTATGAAGATGCAAAAGAGAGGATTAATACATATTTTGAACATGATGATAGTAGTTATTTTTATTATTATGATGAACAGTTTCAAAAACAAAAAAATGCTAAAAAAGCAGGAAGTTTATTAGGATATGTTTTTATAAGTGCTATAGGAATTATTGGTATACTAATGTTAATTAATAGTATATATACGTCCATTATCAGTAGAAGAAGAGAATTTGGTATGTTAAGAGCCGTTGGTATGACTAGACATCAATTTAATAAATATCTATATTTTGAAGGAAACATTATAACTATATTAATAACTATAATAGGTGTATCTGGAGGGTATTTAATAAGTAAAATTAGTTATAACTTCTTTGTGAGTGTTCCAGGAAATGAAGACTTTGCATTTGAATTTCCTTATTGGTCATTATCAATTATTATAATATATTATATTGTTATTAGAGGAATTATAAAGATAAGTATGAACCGTATGGATAAAGAAAGTGTTGTTGATATGATTCGCCAGATTTAATTAGATACTTCAATAAATAAATTAACTTGTTATTGTAAATTTGAAAAATAAGGGGCTGTCTCATAATATAATGCTTTAAGTAAGATCAAATTACTTATTAAAGATTAGATAGCTTTTAATTTGACATATTATACATATTGAATTATTATAAACTTAATTAAAAACTTAATAATGGATTAGGTAGCAATCTTTATTGCATAATAGGGAATCAGGTTTAATTCCTGAACGGTCACGCCACTGTAATGTTAAATTTAACTTAGTCAGAAAAACTTCCTAATCTAAAACACTGATACTTTGTAATAAAATATTATCAAAGGGTTAAACTCTGCGAGGGACAGAGGGTGTAGTATCATTAGCTTTCTAAGAATAATTTGTGGATTGCTTCTAAATTAATGATAGACTAGATTAGCTAACATACCTAAATATCCCTATTAAAAAGGTATGTGCTATGCCAACTTTGGCTTTGCTTACGCTAATTTCAGTCTATTTTTTTATTTTGAATCTACCTAAGTATAAGAATAGATACAAACAATACATATATTTTGCTAATGAAAACAACACAAATGTTTTATAATACAATATTCTAGGAGGTATATTATGAGAAATAAAGCTATTGTTGTAGTGAGTTTTGGAAGTAGTTATGAGGAAGCAAGGAAGAAAAATATTGAACCATTAGAAAATCTAATACAAGAAAATTTCAAAGATTATAAAGTTGTGAGAGCATTTACATCTAATATAATACTAAGAAAATTAAAGAGAAGTAATATACATATTGATACTCCAAAAGAAGCTTTATCAAAATTAATAAATGACGGATATGAAGAAATAATTGTACAACCATCACATATTATTCCTGGATATGAATATGAAAAGATTAAGCAGGTAGTAGATAAAATTAATAATGAAACAGATGCTAATATAACATTAGGACGTCCACTTATATATTATAATCATGATTATGAATTAGTTATAGATGCATTAAAATCTTATATACCAAAAGATATTGGAGAAGATGAAAAAATATTATTAATGGGTCATGGTACAGAACATTATGCTAATGCTTGCTATTATTATTTACAACATCTATTAAAAGAAAAAGAATTGCCAATAATAATTGGCACAGTAGAAGAAGGTATAGATGTAGTAGTAGGAAGACTAAAAAAAGAAAATTGTAATAAAGTTGCACTTATGCCATTTATGCTTGTTGCAGGAGATCATGCACAAAATGATATGGCTGGAGATGATGAGGACTCTTGGAAAAATACTTTATTAGCAAATAATATTGATGTTCGAATCTTTATACAAGGACTAGGTGAAAATGAAGCTGTTAGAAAAATATATTTATCACATATTGAGGATGTGATTAATAATAATGAAAAGTAATAATAAGTTCCCAAGATTAATTATATCAGCACCCCATAGTGGTACCGGAAAAACAACTTTAACTATGGGAATAATGTCTGTACTAAAGCATAGAGGACTGTGTGTTCAACCATATAAAGTAGGTCCAGATTATATTGATCCTGAATTTCATAGATTAGTGACTAATAGACCTAGTATCAATCTTGATGGTTGGATATTAGAAGATAATATTAACCAAGAATTATTTATTAAATACAGTAAAGATGCTGATATAAGTATTATTGAAGGGGTTATGGGGTTATATGATGGTTATATGAGTGAACCAATGATTGGAAGTACTGCTCATATATCTAAGTTAATTGACGCTCCAGTAATATTAGTAATGAATGCCAAAGGAATGTCAACTAGTGCTGCTGCATTAGTTCATGGAATGATTAGCTTTAGGAATATTAATATTAAAGGAATAATAATTAATAGACCTGCATCTGAAAGGCATTATAATATTTTAAAAAATACTATTGAACAACATACAGGAGTTTCGGTTATTGGATATCTACCAAAGTTAGAAGATGTTAAGTTAGAAAGTAGACACCTTGGATTGGTTCAAAGCAGTGAAATTCATGATATTAATAGTAAAATAAAAAAACTTTCAGAAACTGTTGCAGAAACTATTAATATAGATAAGCTAATAAAAATCGCTAATGATACACCAACTATTGAATGGGAAGATAGCAATAAGGAGAAACAAAATTATGAAGTAAATATTGCAGTTGCAAAAGATAAAGCATTTGCTTTTCATTATAATGAAAACATAGAAATTCTAAAAAAACTAGGAGCTAATATACACTATTTTAGCCCATTACAAGATACAAAATTACCAGATAAATGTGATGGAATATATATTGTAGGAGGATATCCAGAAGTATTTGCAGAACAATTATCTAAAAATATATTACTAATGAAAGAGATTAAAAATAAAGCAGAAAATAATATACCTATATATGGAGAATGTGGTGGATATATGTATCTCCATGAATCAATAACAACATTAGATGATAAAACTTATAAAATGGTTGGTATATTTAAAGGCAGAGCTTATATGAAAAAAAGACTTCAAAACTTTGGATACACTACTGTAGAAGGAATTGACAATACAATTTTGTTTGACAAAGGCATGTCTTTTAGAGCTCACGAATTTCATCGCTCTATAGTAGATAGAGAAGATAAAAAGTATTATATTAAGGCTTCTAAAGGTGATAAAGAATGGAATTGTGGTAAAATATATAATAATGTTTATGGTATGTATCCACATATATATTTTCCATCTAATATTGCTATTGCTGAGAAGTTTATAAAAAGTATGGCAGAAGTTAAAAAAACTAAAAAAATATAAATGTAGATTTAATAAATACAATTGGCATGAAAAGGAGATATACTATGTATGATTTTATATCAAATCCTAGAGAAATAGAACAAAAAAGTTTTAAAATAATACATTCAACTATGAAAAATACCAATCTTCCACCGTTAAAGCTTAGTATTATGCAACGAGTTATACATACAACTACTGACTTTATATATGAAGATATATTATTATTTAAAGATAATGTAGAAAATATTTTATTAGATTCATTTTTAAATGGATGCACAATAATAACTGATACCCAAATGATAAAAGCGGGAATCAGTAAAAAATTAACAGAAAAATTGGGAATTAAAATAGAATGCTTAGTAGGAACAGAAGAAGCCTATGAAATATCTAAAAGAGAAGGTATTACACGTTCTATGGCAGCAGTTGATTTAGCTCTAGAAATGCAAGGAGATAAGGTCTTTGCCGTAGGAAATGCTCCTACAGCATTATTTAGAATAATTGATAAATATAAAAATGACCAATTAAATACTGTTAAGGGAGTAATAGGAGTCCCAGTGGGATTTGTTGGTGCGGCTGAATCAAAAGACGCATTATGGGAGCAACATATACCATCGATAATAACAAAAGGAAGAAAAGGCGGAAGTACTATAACAGTAGCTATTATAAACGCTATACTTAGAGAAGCGGTGAAGCATATTGGAGAATAGTAAGTATATCTACAAAGGCTGTAAAAAGCTAAGAACAGGTTATACTACTGGTTCATGTGCGGCGGCTGCTACTAAAGCTGCTGCTTATATGATTAAAAATCAAAAGCCTATTGATAAAGTTAAGATTAATACACCAAAAGGTTATGATCTTAATCTTAGTGTACATAAGAGTAAATACAATGAGACATCAGCAACTTGTTGTATTATCAAAGATTCTGGGGATGATCCAGATATAACTAATGGAGCAGAAGTTTTTTCAACAGTGACCCTTCGTGATGACAATATAATTAATATCTCTGGTGGAAAAGGAGTAGGAATTGTTACAAAAGAAGGATTACAAGTACCTATTAATCAACATGCAATTAATCCTACGCCAATGAAGATGATTAAGCAATCTATAATAGATATATTCTCAGATGGTACAGGCGTTGACGTTATTATTAGTATACCGAAAGGTGAAGAACTTGCTAAGAAAACATTTAATCCAAAACTTGGCATCGTAGGAGGATTATCAGTTCTAGGTACAACTGGAATAGTAGAGCCTATGTCAGAAGATGCATTAAAAGAGACAATTGCGTTGGAACTTAGACTAGTTAAACAAAAAGCTGTTGATTATGTTATATTAGTTCCTGGTAATATCGGTGAAAAACTAGTAAGTAAATATATTGGTAATATAGATGTTCCTATAGTAAAGATTAGTAATTATCTAGGATTTGCATTAGAAAAATGTGCAGAGCTTAATTTTAATAAAATAATATTAGCAGGACATATCGGAAAACTAATTAAACCAGCTGGAGGCATATATTATACACATAGTAGAGTAAGTACTACACGGTTGGAGATTCTAACTGCATATTTAGGTATTATGGGTATGGATAAGAAGCATTTGATTAGAGTTATGGATTGCATCACTACAGATGAGGCGGATAAAATAATTAGAGAGCAAGGATACGAACAAGTATATAATAATTTGGTAAACAAAGCTGCTAATAATTGTGAAGGATATATATATGATAATATTGAAATAGGAGTTATATATTTTAATATGTCAGATGTACTAGCTGTTAGTGATAAGGTAGATAGATTAATAGGAGAGATAAAACATAATGAATAAAGTAAGTATTGTTGGAATTGGTCCGGGACATAGAGATTATATACTACCTATTGCCTATAGGAAAATAGAAGAAACGGATATATTAGTAGGAGCAAAACGAAATCTTGAAATTTTTTCTACATATAACAAAGAACAATATGTGTATGACAGTGGATTACAACATATGAGTGAATTCATAATAAATAATAAAGATGCTAACAAAATTACAGTAGTTGTATCAGGTGATACTGGATTTTATAGCTTGTTAGATTATTTGAAACAAAAATTAGGTGAGAAAAATATTGAAGTTATTCCAGGGATAAGTTCTTTCCAATATATGTTTAGTAAAATAAAGAAGAGCTATAAAGATTATGGTTTATATAGCTTACATGGAAGAGAAATTGATATCTGTAAATTATTACAATGTAATAAAGGAATTTTCTTATTAACAGATAATATAAATTCTCCAGATGTTATCGCTAAGACTATAATGGAAAATGGATATGATAATTGTAAAATGTTTGTTGGAGAGAATCTATCATATGATAATGAGAATATTGTAGTTGATACTCCTAAAAATATTAGTTTAATGAAATTTAGTTCTTTAAGTGTGGTGGTGATTGAGAATAATGAATAGAGAAAAGAGTATATATGGAATTTCTGATGAAGAATTTATCAGAGGAAAAGTTCCTATGACAAAATCTGAGGTTAGAGCAATAACTTTATCAAAGCTAAGATTATGTGAAGATTCTAAAGTACTTGATATAGGTTGTGGAACTGGAAGCATAACAGTAGAATGCGGTTTGTTATGTAACAAAGGAATGATTACATCTATTGATCAGAAATTAGAGGCTATAGATTTGACGAAACAAAACATTAATAAATTTGGGTTAACTAATACTACCGTAATATATGGTAAAGCTCCAGAAGATATACCAAGAAAGTTATATGATAGAATATTTCTTGGAGGAGGAAGTAAATGTATTAAGCAAATTATAGATTTTGCACTAGAACATCTAGAAGAAGATGGGATATTTGTTGCTAACACTATATTGCTAGATAGTACATATAACATACTAAAAGAATTAGAAAAAGGTTTTAGTGATATACAGTGTACAATGGCTTCAATAGCTAATGGTCATAAAATATCAGGTTGGATGATGAAGGCGAATAATCCTATATATATAATAAGTGCAAGAAAGTGTACTATAAAATAGTAATTATATAACTTATAATTAATATAAACTTTTGTAAGCGATATGAACATAAAATATTAATGAAAATGATAATTGAATTATTATACTAATATAAAATTTGAAGGAGAGAAGCATATGGTACTATTTGTTGGAGCAGGGCCGGGAGATGTGGAGTTAATTACAATTAAAGGAATGAAGGCATTACAAAATGCAGACTGTGTTATATATGCAGGATCTTTAGTTAACCGTAAATTAATAGATGAATACTGCAAAGAAGATGTTACAGTATATAATAGTGCTAATATGAATCTGGACGAAGTTATAGATGTGATGATAAATATGGAACAACAAAAAAAATCAGTAGTAAGATTACATACAGGAGATCCATCAATATACGGTGCAATAAGAGAGCAAATGGATAGATTAATAGAACGTAAAATAGAATTTGACGTAATTCCGGGAGTTAGCTCTTTTGTTGCTGCAGCTTCTAGGTTAAAAGAAGAGTTTACGTTACCATCAGTTTCTCAAACAGTAATAATAACTAGAATACCGGGAAGAACAGGTAAAGGCGAGGGTGGTCATATAGAAGAACTGGCAAAACATAAAGCATCAATGGCTATTTTTCTATCTGTTCAATCAATTAATGAAGTAATTAACAAACTAAAAACTAGCTATAATGACAATACCCCTGTAGCTGTTGTTTATAAAGCTACATGGGATGATGAGAAAATTATAAGAGGTACTATAGCTGATATTGTTGAAAAAGTAGAAGAAGCTAACATAACAAGGTTTGCTCAAATATTAGTTGGTGATTTTATGTCAGATAAGTATTCACTTTCTAAGTTATATGATAAAAATTTTAGTCATATGTATAGAAATATTTCAGATAACTAAACTAGAAATTACTATGAGAGGATTGAGAATATGAAAGGAAAAATATATGTTGTAGGAATTGGACCTGGATGTATAGATTCTATGACCAATAATGCATATGAGGCTATTAAAGAAAGTGAGGTAATAGCTGGGTATAAAGTATATGTAGAACAAATCTCTAGTTTAATTAACAATAAAAAAGTGATTCAAAAAGGAATGGGAAAAGAAATAGAAAGATGCCAGATGGCAATAGAAGAAGCTACCAAAGGCAAGATTGTAGCAATGGTATGTAGTGGAGATGCAGGGCTATATGGAATGTCAGGATTGATTTTTGAATTAGTACATAATAAAAACTTAGAAAATACTGTGGAAATAGAAGTAATTCCCGGAGTAACAGCGGCTTTATCCTGTGCATCACTTCTTGGTGCTCCTATTGTAGAAGATTTCTGTACTATTAGTCTAAGTGACTATATGACTCCTTATAATAAAATATTAAAAAGAGTTGAGTATGCTACAAAAGCAGATTTTACAATTGCATTATATAATCCAAGAAGCAGTAAAAGACAAAATTATCTCAGCGAGGCTATTGATATAATAAGAAATGAGAGAAATAGCGATACACCAGTAGGAATTGTTAGAATGGCTTATCGAGAAGAACAAGAAATTATTAGAACTAATCTAGGTGATATTAATGTTGAAGATGTTGATATGTTTTGTACTATTATAATAGGTAATAAACAGACAAAATGGCTTGATAATTCAATGGTAACTTCAAGAGGATATAAAATATGATATTAATATTAGGTGGTACTAGTGACAGTATAGTTATAGCAAATAAGATAAAAGAAATAAATAGGGAAGTAATACTTAGTACGGCTACAGAATATGGTAGAGAAATAGCTAATAATAGTTTTCATGGGAAAATTATATTTGGTAAAAAAGATAATAAACAACTAAAAGATTTCTGTATAAGTAATAATATAGACTTAATTATAGATGCAACACATCCTTATGCGAATTTAATTTCTGAGAATGCTATAGTTGTTAGTAAAGAGCTTAATATCATGTATACTAGATATGAAAGACCATTAATCAATAAAGATTATGAAAAATATATAGTCTGTAAATCATATGAAGAAGCTAGTAAATTATTAAATAAAATGGATGGTAATATATTATTAACTACAGGAAGTAAAGATGTTGAGTTAATATTAGAGCATATTCAAGATACAAGTAGAGTATATATAAGAGTTCTTCCTCAATCAAAAGTAATTGAAAAACTTGAAAATCTTAATATAGGTCTTAGTCAAATAATTGCAATGAAAGGGCCTTTCACAAAAGAATTAAATAAAGCAATAATAGATCAAACAGACTGTAAAGTAATAGTAACTAAAGAAAGCGGAAGTCAAGGTAAAACATATGAAAAGTTAGTTGCTGCTAGTGAATGTAATGTTAAAGTTGTTCTTATAGAAAGACCTAAAATAAATTATCCTAATACATATTATGATATAGATGAATTAATTAATGAAATTAAAAGGAGTGCTCTAGACAATGAAAGTAGCAGCCATAACTCTTACTAAGGGTGGTTTAATATTAGCAAGAAAGCTACAACAATATAATGAAGATATACATGTATATTCAACTAAGAAATACGATATGAAACCATTATCAATAATTAACTTACCACTACAAGATAATATAAAGTCATTATTAGAAGAATATGATATGATTATATTTATTATGGCTACTGGAATTGTTGTTAGAGTAATTGCACCGTATATTAAACATAAAACAATTGACCCGGGTATTATTGTTATGGATGAAAAAGGAAAGTATGTAATAAGTCTTCTTTCTGGACATATTGGAGGAGCTAATAAATATACAGAAGAATTAGCTAATTTCTTAGATGCATCACCTGTTATAACTACTTCATCAGATGTAAATAAAACTATAGCTGTTGATATGTTAGCTATGAAGTTAAATTGCCATATTGATAATCTAGAATATGCCAAAATAGTAACTTCGCATATAGTTAATAATTATAATATTGGAATTATAAGTAGTATACCAATTAATATTAAATTACCTAGTCAATTTATTAAACTTAATGAAGAAAATATTGAGGATAATATTAATAAGTATAATTTAAAAGGTTTAATTAATATATCTGATAATAGACTACAAGCAAGTTGTCCTATTTCCCATCTTATACCAAAAAATATTATTGCAGGTATTGGTTGTAGACGAGGAAAGACAAAAGAGGAAATTGTTAACCAGTTAATTCAAACATGTAATGAGTATAATGTTGATATAAACAAAATAAGTAAAATATCTACTGTTGAAGTTAAAAAAGATGAAGTAGGACTTATAGAGCTTGCAAAAACATTAAAAGTACCTTTGGAAATTATTTCTTTAGATAGTATAAGAAAAGTACAGAATATATTTGAAGGATCAAGTTTTGTAGAAAAAACAATTGGTGTCAAATGTGTATGTGAACCATGTGGGTATATATCATCTAATTATGGAGAATGTATTGTTAATAAAATAAAAAATAATGGAATTACAATATCTTTATGGGAAACAAGGAGGAATATGAATGAGTGAAAATAAATCAGCAGTTTTATGTTATACAGGTAATGGAAAAGGTAAAAGTACAGCAGCATTTGGTTTAGCTATTCGTTCAGTGGGTCATGGCAAGAAAGTATGTATTATTCAATTTATTAAATCTTCTAATATAATGATTGGAGAAAGAGAAGTATTTAATAAACTAGGTGTAGAAATGCATCAAATGGGTAAAGGATTTACTAATGTAAGAGATATAGATGAACACAAAAAAGGTATACAAGAGGCTTGGAATTTAGCAAAAGAAAAAATAAATAGTGAAGATTATGATTTAATTATTCTTGATGAAATAAATAATGTTTTTGCAATAAAACGTTTTGATGTAAATGATATATTATCTGTAGATGAATGTATTGATGTATTAAGTAAAAGACCTGATAGAACTAATGTAGTGATTACTGGAAGAAATGCTCCAGAAGAGATAATAGAATTTGCTGATTTAGTAACTAGTTGTGAAGAAGTGAAACATTATTATACTAGTGGAAGACAAGCACAAAAAGGTATAGAATACTAAGTATAAGCTTATATAATATATTTTGTGGGGCTGTTTAATAATATATTTAACGCTATTAATATATTATTAAACAGCCCCACTGTGTAGAGATTAATTTACTTGGAATAATTTATTTACTTGCAAATAATTCTATTATTTTTACTATAGTTTCAACAGATTTTTCCATTGATTGAATACATATATATTCGTATTTTCCGTGGAAGTTATGTCCACCAGTAAATAAGTTAGGACAAGGTAATCCCATATATGATAATCTAGAACCATCAGTACCGCCCCTTATAGGAACAATAATTGGTTCAATATCTAGAGATTCCATAGCTTCAACAGCTGTATCTACAATATGCATAACAGGTTCAACTTTTTCTTTCATGTTAAAGTACATATCTCTTAAATCCATTTCAACTGTTTCGTTTCCATATTTTGTATTAAGATAATTAACTACATTAGTAAAATATTCTTTTTTATTTTCGTATAAATCTTTATCATGATCTCTTAGAATATACATCATTTTAACTTGTTCAACATTACCACCCATACGAACTAAGTGATAAAAGCCTTCATAGTTTTCAGTGAATTGAGGTCTTTCATTAGGAGGTAACATACCATCTAATTCAAAAGCAATTTCCATTGCACTAAGCATTTTATTTTTGGCTGACCCTGGATGAATATTATTACCATTTATTGTTAACCATGCATTAGCTGCATTGAAGTTTTCATATTCAAGTTCTCCAAGTTCTCCACCATCAATAGTATAGGCTATATCCGCTCCAAACATTTTCACATCAAATTTATCAGTACCTCTACCAATTTCTTCATCTGGAGTAAAAGCTACTCTTATTTTACCATGCTCTACTTCTGGGTGATTAATAAGATACTCCATTGCCGTCATAATCTCAGCAATACCAGCTTTATCATCAGCACCTAGTAAAGTTGTACCATCTGTAACTATTAAGTCTTTTCCTACATAATTGTTTAATGAAGAAAATTCTGCTGGTGATAATAAAATATTAAGTGATTCATTAAGAACTATAGGATTACCATCATAATTCTCTATTATTCTAGGCTTAACATCTTTTCCACTCATATCAGGTGAAGTATCCATATGTGATAAAAATCCAATAGTTGGAAGCTCTTTTTCTGTATTTGATGGAAGGGTTGCCATGATATACCCATTATCATCTAGTGTTATGTCTTCAAGACCCAAGGCTTTTAATTCTTCAACTAATAATTTAGCAAGATTAAGCTGAATTGGGGTACTTGGACAAGTAGTAGATTCTTCGTTAGATGTTGTTTCTACTTTTACATATTTTATAAATTTTTCAACTACGTTCATAATATTACTCCTTTCATGAACTTTATAATTATATTATGAGTATTTTATTTTAACTGGTTAGTTAATGTCTAGTAATAGTTTACGTTAATTTCCATATTTTATCAAGATTAAAATACTATTTGGTAGATAAACTTTTAAAAGGATACAATTAGTGGAAGGAAATTATAAAATATGATAATATTTAATATAAGTAATTAAGAAAGGGATGATGAATTATGACATCTACAAGTCTTAAAATAATTGCATGTCTTACAATGCTAATTGACCATGTAGGAGCAGTATTTTACCCAGATATTATAATATTGAGAGTTATAGGAAGAATTGCTTTCCCTATATTTGCTTTTCTAATTGCAGAAGGTTTTTATCATACTAAATCAGTGAATAATTATTTAACTAGATTAATAATATTTGCTTTTATTTCTGAAATACCTTATGATCTAGCATTTAACGATGGTATATTATTTCATACTGATTTTGACCTTAATGTTTTTTTTACTTTAGTATTTGCATTACTTGTTATAATTATTTATGATAAAACTAAGGAAACCCATAAATACATAGGAATTATAGCACTAGTTACTATTAGTATTATAGCAGAGTTAATTAATACTGATTATGGACTGTTTGGTGTTTTGATTGTATTTGGATTTTATTACTTTAGAAATGACATTATTAAGCAGAGTATATGTTATACTGCCATCACAATAGTAATGGTAATTGGAACATGGCAGTATTATCAAGTGTTTCATTTTATAATATTTATACAGTTATTTTCTATATTATCTTTTGCTTTTATATATTTATATAACGGGAAAAAAGGTATGAATATTAAGTATTTGTTTTATGTGTTCTATCCAGGGCATTTACTTATGTTAGGATTATTAGATAAAATCATTTAATACAATGGTTTTAGAAATTATTTGCATAAATAATAAAATAAAACATATATAGTTATTAAGTAAATAAATAGGGACGAGTGATTTTTATTAAAGGAATTAGGTATTTGAATGTTATAGGATATGTCATCATGATAATTGTAAACATACTATCAGTCTCTTTACCACTTAATAATATGACAACAGGTGAAATATCTAATAATATTAACTCATTATTTACACCAGCTCCATATACTTTTATGATATGGGGATTAATTTACTTATTACTTCTTGGTTTTGTTATTTATGGATTGTTGCCAAGTCAGAAAAGTAATACATCAATTGATTCCATAGGGTTAGCTTTTTTTATTTCGACTATTTTAAATTCACTTTGGTTATTTGCTTGGCATTATGAAAAACCATGGCTATCACTTATTATAATGCTACTATTATTAGTTACGTTAATAAAAATATATAATAGAATTAATAACAATAATAGTTGTGATGTAGATAAATGTGATAAATTATTTATTAATATTCCATTTAGCATATATTTAGCATGGATTAGTATAGCTACTATAGCTAATGTTTCTGCCGTATTAAAAACAACAGGATGGAATGGACTGGGGCTATCTGAAACAATATGGACAGTTGCCGTTCTAATATTTGCGTTAATACTTGCACTCTATGTTGCTAGTGTTAACAATGATTTGGCATTTTTATTAACTGTAGCTTGGGCTTTATTTGGAATACTAGTTAGGCATTGGGGCAATAATACCCCTATAACTATAACAGTTATGTCTGCGCTTATAATAATTGCGATACAAATAATAGCTAATATAAAAGAGTATTTATGTTTGGAATAATGTTAATTATTTTTTACTAAATAATTTTTTAGACGTTTTTCCAAATACAAATATTATAGCAACGGGCCATAATACGGTAGTAATTATATGACTAAGCATAGCTTGTATAATGACTAAACGTTTAGTAATCTCTGAATACTCTGTAGGTCTTATATCACCAAAACCTATAGTAAAAAAAGTAGTAGTACTAAAATAAAGTGCATCTAGATGGTTAAATATTTCATCTTTTCCAATGATACCTTCATTAAACACATTACATAAATGCGAATAAAGAAGTGCGAAAGAATCAATAACGGAAAATAATAATGATAAATACAGAAAAAATATACACAGTATTTTTAAAAAAGGACGATTAAAAAAAGTCGTTATAATAAACTTATAATGTATTTCGTTATCATTAATATGATAAGCTAGTATTAGAAAGTCCAGTATTGAAGTTAAAAAAATAGTACATAAAATAAAAATAAGAGTGAAAGTTTGATCTTTATTTAAAAAGATATAATTGTTTTGAACTAATATAAATGGTAAATATATTAACAGTATAATATTAACAAAACAACCTATATAGAAATGTTTAGTACTTAAACCAATAAGCAATATAGATAGAAAGAATATAATGACGGCTTTATTATTAAGATTATGTGAAAGAATAAATATAATTAGTAATAATAATATTACAATAATAAAAATCACATTATATTTCTTTAGCTTCATTAAAAACGACCTTTCTATATAATCAGTATTACATATTTTTTATGAATATAGGGCTGTGGAATAATAATTCTACAGCCCTTGATTTGTTCTTATAAAAACTTTCATGAGATACATACACAAAGTATTCTAGCGTAGAATATAGAGTAATATGAATCAAAATTTACTTTGTATATATTTATTCAGTGTCATTAATCTTATCATATAAGTCAAGTTTACAATGACTGTTTTCCCAATTATGACAGTTAAGACATGAAGTACTTTCTATTGTGGAGTTAGTTAGAGATTGAACATTTTGTCTTGGATTATATGATCCACAACTCTTGGCAGTCTGAACATAATTTGTTAAATTATCCATAATATCTCCTTTCAGTGATAAGTAATGCTAGTAGTTTATTAGCCATATTATTACCTTTTTTTAATATTGGACTGGGTCAAATTCGACTTGTCATATAGAAATAAATTATTGTAATCATAAGTGCTATATATATTTAATAAATAGTCACTTGTTGGTAGATGAATGACTGACGAATTTGGATAACTTGTCGTATGTTTAGTATTTGAAAAAGTTATCATAAATATCCCTCCAATTACTTCAATAAGTTAGTTTAGATAGTTATGCATACACAAAGTCTTTGTTCGTGTTATGCAATTATCTGACCTATATATTATGTGTATTTTTAATGAAAATATTATAGATTAGTTTTAAATAAGTAATTTAGCTCTTTATAATTAATAGATGTGGAATCATGGCTATTAATCTTGATGATGATAAGCTAAATTACTTATTTGAGTAGATTAGTATACTATTTGAAATGAGATAAATATAGATAAAAATTTTTAAGAAGGATATATCATATTTTTTTCTTTTATATCAATAAGTATTTCTTCAAGAAATTTTTTGGATTCATATTTTGCCATAGGTAAATTCATATCTAGATAATTACCACAATCTCTAGCTGTAGCTCCTGGAATTTCACCTTCATAATTAGCAATAAAAGTAAACATTTCTGTAAGTATTGATATTACATCTTTTGATTCTAAATCACCTTTTAATATAACATAGAATCCAGTTCGACATCCCATAGGGCCAAAATAAATAGTTTTTTCATCATATTCTGAATGGTTTCTAAGAAAAGTCGCTGCTAAATGCTCAATTGTATGCATTTCTGCATTGTGCATAACAGGTTCTAGGTTAGGTCTTTTCATACGAATATCAAAAGTTGTTAAAACATTATCTCCTACAGTATCTTTTCTAGATACATATATTCCACGACATAAATCTATATGGTTTACTGTAAAACTAGCTATTTTTTTCATATTATAATATCCTTTCTATAATTAAATATTCTTCTTAATATACATTAAGTTATCTAATTAATATTAAAACACAGATAGTTATATTAGTAAACAATTATTATTACATTCCAAATTCTTATGATTATTATTTAGTTATTTTAATAAATTCTACATTACTTATTAAAGTTTATTAGATATTATCTTGAATAAAGAATTATTATATGCTAAACTAACACGTAATATTACTTAACATAATAGTATAATTAGATTATATATAATCTAAAATGAAAAATAGAAAGGGTGTAAGTATGAGTGCAGAACAGAAGAAAATTATATTTAGCGGAATTCAGCCTACAGGCGTAATAACTATTGGTAACTATATAGGAGCTATTAAGAACTGGACGAAATTACAAGATGACTATAATTGCTTATTTTGTGCAGTAGATATGCATTCAATTACTGTTAGACAAGACCCAGCTTTGCTTAGAAAACGTGCTAGAGATTTATTAACAATGTATATAGCAGCAGGACTTGATCCAGAAAAGAATATAATGTATTATCAATCTCATGTGTCTGGACATGCTGAACTTGCTTGGATACTTAATTGTTTTACATATATGGGTGAGTTAAACAGAATGACACAGTTTAAAGAAAAATCAGCAAAACATGGTTCTAATATTAATGCGGGTCTGTTCACATATCCAGTATTAATGGCTGCTGATATACTATTGTATCAAACAGATTTAGTACCAGTTGGTCATGATCAAAAGCAACATCTTGAACTTGCAAGGGAAATTGCAACTAGATTTAACAATGTATATGGAGATGTATTCACAGTACCAGAACCATATATAGCCAAAGTTGGAGCTAAGATTATGAGCTTACAAGAGCCAACAAAGAAAATGTCAAAATCAGATGAAAATCCTAATGGATATATTTCATTAATGGATGAGCCTAATGTAATAATTAAGAAGATTAAAAGAGCGGTCACGGATTCTGATAGAGAAGTAACATATTCAGAAAGTAAACCGGGAGTAAAAAATCTAATTGATATATATTCATGTGTAACAAGTGAAAGCATTGAATCATCAATTGATAGATTCGTTGGTAAAGGTTATGGAGAGTTAAAACAAGTTGTTGGAGAAGCTATCGTTGAAGAGTTAAAACCAGTTCAAGAAAGATTTAAAGATTTACAAAAAAACAAAGATTATATTGATAGTATTATTAAGAAAAATGGAGAAACAGCTAATTACTTAGCAACTAAGACACTAAGAAAAGCTCAGAAAAAAGTTGGTTTTCCAGTGAGAATTAGATAAGCAATTAAGTTTAATAATGATAAGAGACTATACCACAATATTTACTTCTTCTATTAATTAAGAGAAAGTATATAGTTGTATAGTCTCTTTTTTTGTTTATTAAAAAGTCCCTTCTCTGAGACTAATCTAAATCTACAGCGTCAACTCTTTCCATTACTAGAGTAAGAATAACAGATGCAATAGGTACTGCAAGAATCATACCAAAAGCACCAAAAAAACTACCTCCTATAGTAACAGATGCAACTACCCAGAAAGGTTTTAAACCAACAGAATTTCCTAGAATTCTAGGACTAATAATTATATTATCAACTTGTTGCATTACAAGAATAATAATTAATAAAGCAATAGTTTCCCAGAAACCTGAGAACAGAGCAAATATTAAACAAGGTACAGTACCAATAAAAGGTCCAATATATGGAATTATATTAGTAATACCAATAATAAATCCCATTAGTGGAGCATATGGAATCTTTAGTGGAGATACAAGATTAACCATGTAAATGCTTATACTAACAAGTAATCCTAATATAATACAAGTATATATTTTACCTATTAAAAATTTCTTGAGTGCTTTATCAGTAAGTTTTGCAATTCTTAATGTACAATCTGCATATTTTTTAGGTAAAAAAGCTCTAACTAGTTTTTTGAGTTTTGGACTAATTTCTTCAGAATCTCTAAGAGCATAAAAAGCCATAAATAATGATAATAATATTAATGCAATGTTACTTATAACATTAGTAATTGAAGAAATTAATTGTGTTGATACGCTTAATATGTTACTTGAAAAATTAACAAGTGATTCTTGTAGTCTTGATATAATTAAATCAATTTGTTCTGGGCTAATTAAGTTCATAACAAATAAACGATTAATTAAATTACTTATTTCATCACTATTAGAAACTGATTTAATATTCTTAACTAATAAATTGATACTATCAATTATTGTAGGAACAATAAGCATAATAAATAACGCAATAAAAGCAAATACTATGAAATAGGTTAATAAAACGCTTAGTGTATGTTGAAACTTGAATTTTACTTTAATAATTCTAACAACAGGGCTTAATAAATAAATAATAATAGACGCAAATATTAATGATTTAAAAGATGTAATAAACCATGTAAGATTGCCTTCTGTGAATATGAATTTTGCTATTAGAAAAACTATAATTACAAATGGTATATATTTGTATGGATCAAAATTATTACTGTTTTTGTTCATAACTCACCTCGTATTATGTAATTTATATTGAGTATATAATATAGCATTGACTAAACAGGATAAATATATTAGTTGCTAAATTATTGTTTAACATTATATTAATCTATATTCCATAATTATGCAATAAATATGTTTAGTTTTTAATTATATAAAATATTTTATAAGAAAATATAAAAAATAATATTGACATTTATATCACAATATTGTAATATATAAATATAATAATTAAAAAAAGAAAATAATGGTTTGTTAAAATATATACAAAAAAGAAAGTGAGGTTATAATATGGGAAGAAAAGTTGTAATAGTAGGTGGAGTTGCAGGTGGAGCTAGTACTGCTGCAAGATTAAGAAGATTAGATGAAAACATAGAAATTATTATGTTTGAAAGAGGAAAGTACATTTCTTTTGCTAACTGTGGATTACCTTATTATATTGGAAATACTATTGAAGAGCGTGATGCACTTCTTCTTCAAACTCCAGAAGCAATGAAGGCTAGATTTAATATTGATGTAAGAGTAGAAAATGAAGTATTATCTATTAATAAAGAAGAAAAATACGTGGAAATTAGAAATATAAAAAACGAAGAAATCTATAGAGAGACATATGATATATTAGTATTGTCACCAGGGTCAACACCTATAAAGCCACCTATACCAGGAATTGATAAAAAGAATATATTCTCTTTATGGAATATTCCAGATACAGATGCTATTAAATCATATGTAGATAATAACGAAATTAAAACAGCTACTGTTATTGGTGGAGGGTTTATTGGAATTGAGATGGCAGAGAATCTGTATGATTTAGGGCTTAATGTTAATCTAGTTGAGATGGCTAACCAAGTTATGGCTCCAGTTGATTTTGATATGGCACAGTTAATACACGGACACATAGTATCAAAAGGAGTTAATTTATATCTTGAAAATGGTGTAAGTTCATTTGAAGATAAAGAAGGAAAAACATATGTAAAACTTCAAGACGGCTCTATGTTACAATCAGACATAATTATATTATCAATAGGTATAAAGCCTAATGGACAATTAGCTCAAAATGCTGGTCTTAACATTAACAAAAGAGGAGGCATAGTAGTTGATGAATTTCTAAAAACTAGCGATGAGAATATATATGCTCTAGGAGATGCTATAGAAGTTATTGACTATGTAAATGGTAATAAGACAATGATTCCATTAGCAGGCCCAGCAAATAAACAAGGAAGAATAGTGGCAAATAATATAACTGGAAGAAATGAAAAATATAAAGGAACTCAAGGAACATCTGTTGCAAAAGTATTTGACTTAACTGTTGCAGCGACAGGTAATAATGAAAAGATATTAAACAGACTAGGAAAAGAGTATGGAAAAGATTATAAAATAGCATTAGTTCAACCAAATTCACATGCTGGATATTATCCAGGTGCTATACCTATGACTATAAAGTTAATATTTGACTTAGAAGGTAACATCCTAGGTGCTGGAATAGTAGGTTACGATGGTGTTGATAAGAGAATAGATGTTATTGCCACTTTACTTAGAATGGGTGGAACAATATATGATTTAAAAGAGCTCGAACTAGCGTATGCACCTCCATATTCATCAGCGAAAGACCCAGTTAACATGGCAGGATTTTCAGCAGAAAATATATTAAATCAAGATATGCCAGTTGTATTGTGGAATGAAATTGATAAGATTTCCAAAGAGAAATCCATTATATTAGATGTAAGAGAAGATATAGAACTTGAATTAGGATATATTGAAGGAGCTACCCATATACCTGTTAACTCCTTAAGAGATAGAATGGATGAATTAAATAAAGAAAAAGAAATATTAGTATATTGTGCAGTAGGAATAAGAGGATATATTGCAACAAGAATATTATCTCAAAATGGTTATAAAGCAAGAAATCTTATTGGAGGTTATAATTTCTACAAATATGTAGTAAATGATTATAAAAAAGTAGAAAATACATCTAGTAAAATAGATAAATGTGAAGAAAAAAAAACTAATAATGAAGCAGGTGATAATGTGACATCAAAGGGGATTACTATTAGACTAAATGCCTGTGGACTACAGTGTCCTGGGCCAATTATGCAAGTTAGTGAAAAAATGAAAGAAGTCAATGAAGGAGATATACTTGAAATATCAGCTACAGATCCAGGATTTCCAATTGATGTAAAAGCATGGTGTGAAAAAACGGGTAATAAGTTTATTAGAACTGAAAAAAGACAAAGTGAATTTGTAGTTTGGATAAGTAAAGGATCAGGAAATAATGCTAGTGTTAAAGTAAAGGAAGAAGATAAAAGTACTATGGTTGTATTTAGTGGAGACTTAGATAAAGCATTAGCATCATTCATTATAGCTAATGGAGCCGCGGCAATGGGTAAAAACGTTACAATGTTCTTTACTTTTTGGGGACTTAACATTCTTAGAAAACATGAGAAAGTTAAAGTCAATAAAACAATTATAGAAAAAATGTTTGGATTCATGATGCCAAAAGGAAGTAAAAAACTACAGTTATCCAAGATGAATATGGGTGGAATGGGTTCAGCAATGATGAAAAAAGTCATGAAAGACAAAAATGTAAATACACTTGAAGAATTAATTGAGTCAGCTATGAAAAATGGTGTGAAAATAGTAGCATGTACAATGTCTATGGATGTTATGGGCATTAAACAAGAAGAACTTATTGATGGTATTGAGTTAGGTGGAGTTGCGGCATATCTTGGTGAAACAGATAGTTCAAATCACAACTTATTCATCTAAAAATTAATTAAGTCATTTTACTTGTAATCTAGCAATATTGTAATGATAGATTGCATTGTAGAATGGCTTTTTTTAAGTTAAGTATACTTAATAATACTACTATTGGAGTGTTTAATAAAAAATATATATTTTGAAAATAAATTATACATAATAATAATTAAATGATATAATGTATAATTATATATGAGATAAGGTAATTTATTGAATGAAAATTAGGATTATATAATAATTAATAATATGTATTGTCATAATTACTACATGGTACTAATTATACAAGCACAACTCATTAAAGAATAAGTATAAATAATACGGGAGAATTTTAATATGAATGCAAAAAGAGAATATATTAATAAGAAAAAAACATATGAAAGCAGACTAGAAAAACTAACTAGTAGAAATAACATATATGGGAATGTAAGACTAATTATAGTTTTAATTGGAATAATCTATTCCATTATATCATTTAGTAACAAAAATTATATAGCTATGTTAAATAGTTTAGTTATTACAGCTATATTATTTGTTATTCTAGTTATGTTACATCAACAAATTAGAAATCAAAAGAATACAATTAATGCATTATATAACATAAATGATAAAGGTATCAAAAGATTAAAAGGTGAGTGGGTTAAGTTTGATGAACAAGGTGAGGAATTTATAGATGTAAACCATAATTACTCATCTGATTTAGATATTTTTGGTAAACATTCATTATTTCAATGGTTAAATCAAACAAATACACCTATAGGTAAAGAAAAGCTAAAAAAGGCACTTATTGACCCAGTTAAAAATAGTAAAACTATTATTAATCGCCAACAAGCTGTGAAAGAATTAGCATCTAAGATAGAATGGATGCAACAATTTCTTGCTTCTGGAATGTTAGAAAACAAGAAAATAAAACAAGAGAAAAATTTAATTAATTGGAGTAAAGATAATAATACATCATATTGTAATAATAAAATATGGTCCTTTGTAAGATACTTACCTATATTTTCTATAGCTACTATATTACTAGCTATATATATTCCTACATTCTCATATGTATATAGTATCATTCTCTTTGGCATTCAGATTATAATATTATTCAAAGGTTTTGCCAAAAGACATATTATGATAGAAGAAATTAGTGAATATCGACAACAGATTACCGTATATGAGCAAATGATTAAACAAATAGAAGATAGTGAATTTGAGTCTCAATACCTTATGAACTTAAAAAATCAAATGATTTATAATAATAAAGAAACCGCCTCAATGCAAATAAAAAAACTAGATAGAATTATGGATATGGTTAGTTTAAGAAGAATGCAATTTTACATTTTATTTAATATAATTACTTTATGGGACATACATTGTGTAATATCCTTAGAAAAATGGAAAGAAAAATATGGAGATAAACTACCAAAATGGATAGATTCACTTGGTGACATGGAAGCTCTTTGCAGTATAGCTACAATTGCTTATGAACAACCTAATTGGGTTATGCCAACTATAGTAAAAGATAAAAAAATATCAGCTTCTAATATGGGACATCCTCTTATACATGAAGATAATAGAGTGTGTAATGATGTAACTTTTGGAGGTCGCTACACTTCACTTCTTATTACAGGTTCTAATATGTCTGGTAAAAGTACATTTCTTAGAACTATTGGCATTAATTTAGTTTTAGCCTATGCTGGAGCGCCAGTATGTGCAGATAATCTTGTATGTCCTATGATGGATATATATACATCAATGAGAATTAGTGATGATATAGAAAATAAAATTTCATCATTCTATGCTGAGTTATTGAGAATTAAAAAGATAATAGAGGCTACTAAACAGGGTAAAGATGTATTGTTTTTACTTGATGAAATATTTAGAGGAACTAATTCAAAAGACCGTCATGTAGGTGCTAAAACACTAATTAGAAATCTATGCAAAGAGGATACATTAGGGCTTATATCTACTCATGACTTAGAGTTAGCAGATATGGCTTTAGAAGAAAATTCAAAGATTAAGAACTATCATTTTCAAGAGCATTATAAAGAAAATAAAATATATTTTGATTACACATTATATAAAGGAGTATCTAATACTTTTAATGCAATTTATCTAATGAAACAAATAGGGATAGAAATGTAGGTTAGATCACGGGTTAGAATGCTGAACATTACATTACCAATAATGAATTTATTATTGGTGATGTAATGTCCTCTTAAAATTAGTTCTATTTGACACCCATATACAATGTATTGTCTAATTTCATTTAATGGATAACCTATTTCATTGACTTTAGTTTTTCTAGTACCGTCATCTATCCATCCTAAAAATTATAGTTCTCCCCAAAATTATTATCCCAATAAGTCTTTTCATTAACAGTATAACATATTACATACTGAGAATTAGAACTTGAAGTTGTATCTATACCATTTTTCTCCAAGTCAATATACCATAATTCAGTACCATTTGAAAAACTACTACTATAAGTACAATCATAATCTTGATATGTAGCCCAATTATTATTGGTAACACGTACTTTTACAGTTTTGTTACATCCAAGATCTTTTAGATAAAACCATAAATTCTTAGAATTACTATAAAACTTACTCTCACCTATATTACATTTTGATAACTCAACTTGATGTTTTGATTGACTAAGGTAATAATCATTACCATTATTATTATCCCAATATGTATTACCATTAACCTCATACTTAATAGCGAATTTACAATAATTGTCTCCACAATATTGATATTTAACTCTTTTAGTATAAGGCGTATTATATTTCCAGATTTCATAACCATTAGGAAGTGTTTTATAATAAGAAGCTGATACATCACTCCATTCAGTATCATTATACATGAAATGAACTGTCACTTTTTTATCATAAGCTAAGTTTTTAACGTATATGTAACCTGATGATGAATAACCGTTAATATAACCCTTGTAACCATAATCCATATTTAGTTTAGCAGAATATAGTTGTACGTTTTCAGTTTCTGATTGTGCGTAAGAAGTAATATTCAGTATGTTAATAGTCAGTATTAAGCAGATAAGAAAAGTTTTGATGTTTAATGTTTTGTTTTTTGGCATGATAATTCCTCCTTGTATTATTTTTCTTACAACACATATAATATTCCACTTTTTTTTCTTTGTCAACATAGTTTTCTTATTTGTGCAAATAATATGTATAATCAAACTTAATTATATTAATCGTACATATTGTTTTTGTATTTGCTTCACAAACAAATTAATAGCTAGCGAGTTTTCGTCTTATGTCAGAAAGTCATAGCATTAAAAAATCAGACAAATAATAATTTTGTTGAATATAGCACATTATGTTTTTGATATCTCTAATATCTTAGATATACTGTATTTATAAAGTAAATGCAAAACTAAGGAAATAACATGAAAGTATAGTTGAATTTTTCTTATACAGAGTGTATAATTATAAGCGATTATGGGAATGGATGAATTTCTGGTGGATTCAGGAGACTTCAAATCTTTTTTCGGGTGCTAAGACCATCCGAGGTAGGTTCGATTCCTACCCATTCTCGCCAAATAGAAACTAATTAGGTATTTATAAAGGGTTCTAAGTATTTTGGAACTTTTTGTTTTTAGTAATATATTTTCATTGTGAAATTTACTATGTATATTTAATATAACTAAGCTCATATTTTGTTGGATTATAAAAGTTTCTTGAAAAATCAATTATTGTATCATCTGAAGAAAATATATAGTTTTCTACCATTAATATAGGTGTATTTAATTTTATTTTAAAAATATCACTTAGTCTTTGATCGCTTAATATAGGTTTTACTACGTGATTTTGGTGATGTATAGTAATTCCTTTTACTTTTTGGAAAAAGTCAAATTTAGATTTTTGCAAGTAGCTTATAGAAAGTTCTGGAAACTTATCTACAGAAATATAAGATACTTCCAATAAATAAACGTTATTATCCGCTTTTCGAATACGTTCAATATAATATAGTCTATCACCTTCGTTAATACCTAATATATCTGCATTTGTTTTGTTTGCTTTTTCAATTATAAATGTATTTACAATTGATAAAGGTGTTTTGCCGAGTTCTTTCATTTGCTTTCCAAAGCCCTTAACATGAGGATCTACGCTTGTTTTTTTATTGGCAGTTACAATAGTACCAAGACCAGGAGTTCTTTTTAGATAACCATTTGCCACAAGATTATCTGTTGCTCTTCTTACAGTTACTCTACTAACGTTATAAGTTTTTGTTAATTCTAACTCAGTTGGTATAAGCTGATTTTCTTTATATTCATTTGATTTAATTTTTTGTAATATATCATTTTCAATAATTTTATAGTGAGCTATCTTTTTTGCCATTATTTTTACCTTCCATATTTAATATAATTATTATACATATATATTATATATTATTATTAAAAATAATACAAATATAATTTGATCTATATCACATATCAAATTTCTACAATATAAATGACAATAGATTATAGAATAAATGTATTTACAATAAAATAAAAAGGTGTTGACATTTGTCGAAAAAATTATTATTATATGTATGTACAATAAATTATTAAAGGGAGGTATTTTATGGATTTATGGCAAGCATTATTGATTGGTTTATTTGCATATCTAGGATCTAAGAGAACACCTTGGGTTTTTGGAATCACAGGTGGGTGGCAAGTAATAGGTAAACCATTGATAGCAGGATTAATTGTAGGTATTATTCTTGGAGATGTTAAATCAGGTATATTAGCTGGAGTAGCTGTACAAGCTATGTATATCGGTATGATTACACCAGGAGGTGCTATGCCAGCAGATGTAATTTTTGCAGGTTATATTGGTATTCCTCTAGCATTAGCATCTGGCGGAGGCGCTGATTATGCAGTTGCTTTAGCAGTTCCTTTAAGTCTTGTAGGAATTGGAGTATTTAATTTTCTAATGTCAATTAACTCTATATTTCCACATAAAGCAGATAAATATGCTGAAATAGGAGATGAAAAAGGAATTATAAGAATGAATATACTTGGAACAGTTCCAACGTTTGTTTTAAGATTTGGTATTGTTTTTGCTGTATGTTATTTTGGTGCACCTGCCGCAGAAGCTATAATTAATGCATTACCAGAATCAGTTCTTCATTTCTTCAAAATAGCTGGTAGAATGCTTCCAGCAGTTGGTTTTGCTCTATTATTGAAACAATCTGTTAATAAGACTTGGATGATCGTATTCTTCTTATTAGGTTATGTAATGATGATTTCAACACCAATTACTATTACTTCTCTTGCAATATTTGCAGCAGCAATAGCAATGATTTTCGTTATGAATAGTGGTAGTAATTCTAACGTTGCTGTGAGTAACTCGGGTGAAATTATGGAGGAGGACGATTGTTATGAAGACTGATAATAATAGAGTTGCTGTACCAAGAAAAGAGGTCAAGAAGGCTGCGCTAAGATGGATATTCTTTTCACACTCAGCACAAAACTTTGAACGTATGATGGGGCTGGCTTTTTGCCATACTATTGCTCCTATACTAAAATTGTTATATAAAGGTGATGACTACGTTAATGCACTTAAACGTCATATGCAATTTTTTAATACAGAACCTCATCTAGGCAGTATGATACCTGGAGTTGTTATAGCTCTTGAAGAGTCAAATGCCAATGAAGAAGAAGTTAATGTTGAAACAATTCAAAGTACCAAAAATGCTCTTATGGGCCCCTTTGCTGGTATTGGTGATTCATTAGTAATCGGTACATATAATCCAATTATATTGAGTATAGCTTTAGGATTATCAGTAGAAGGCTCAGTATTAGGACCACTATTTTACATTTTAGTTTGGTTAGGTACAATGCTTCCTTTTAGATATTGGATATTTATGAAAGGATACGATTTAGGTGGTAATGCAACTAAATCATTCCTTGGAAATCAAGAACTTACAGAAAAAATCACTAAGGGATTAACTATCTTAGGACTTGTTGTTATTGGTGGTATAGCTTCTAAAACTGTAAGAGCTCCGATTTCTTATGTATATACAAATGGTAGTATGGAAATAGCTATTGAAGGATTATTAAATAAAATAATGCCTAACTTAATGCCAATGCTTATAACAGTTACTTCATGGTTTTTACTTTCAAAAAGAAATTGGTCACCAAATAAAATCATGTTAGGTATTGTTGGCTTTGCAGCTGCAATGGTTGCTCTTGGAATAATGTAATTAACAGATACAAGTTTTTGAAAGGGATGACATTATGAAGGATATTGTAATGGTATTATCTGATCAGCATTCTTTTGATGCTAGTTCATTACATTCAGATGGTATATGTGAAACAAATAATTTATCAAGAATAGCTCAAGAAGGAATTAATTATACTAATGCATATTGTAATTCTCCTCTTTGTGTTCCATCTAGAATGTCATTCTTAACAGGGAAATTACCAAGTAATACTTTGATATTTGATAATGACTCTGCACTTGGTAGTGATATACCAACCCTTGCTCATGCTTTAGGAGCAAGGGGGTATAAAACTATTTTAGTAGGAAGAATGCATTTTAAAGGTATTGACCAAAATCATGGGTTTGATGAAAGGCTTGTTGGAGATATAACATCTCAGTATTGGGGAATGAAAAGACCTGAATTATCTATATATGCAGATAGTTTAAAAATGAGCGGATGTCAAAAAATAATGGGAAAAGGATACTCTCCTGTTCATGAGTATGACAATATGGTTTATGAAGAAGCACTTAAACAATTATCTAAAGAACATGATCAGCCAATTTTTATGATAGTTGGATTTTACGGACCTCATTTTCCTTATATTGGGGTAGAAGACTTATATGAGAAATATCTTAATAAAAAATCTTTAGATGTAGATTATAGTAAAGCATATGAAGAATATGAATATTTAGTACAAGAAACTAGTACTGAAAAAAGGAAAAAGATCGCATCAGCATATTATTCAATGTGTGAAGATCTTGATAATAAAGTTGGAAAAATCTACGATACTTACAAAAATTATTTAAGTGAAAAAGATGGATTATTTATCTATACATCAGATCACGGAGACCAGCTTGGCAAAAGAGGTTTATTCGGTAAAATTACTTTCTATCAAGATTCTATCAAGATACCATTGATTATTAAGGAAATGAATATAGATAAATCAAGTGTAAGAGAAGATCCTGTATCATTAATTGACTTATCTCGCACTATTGTTGATTATGCTAATAGTCATTTGCCTAATATGGATGGCGAGAATATTCTTAGTAATAAAAAAAGCAAACCTGTAAAGATAGAGCAGATGCATATGACAGATAATATATATTTTGGACAATGTGTTATTAGTAATAACTATAAACTAACAAAGTTAAAAGATAGTTATAAATTAATAGATTTAGCAAATGACAGTAATGAAGAAATAGATATCAAAAACAATGAAATAGAAATTTTTAAACAATTGCAAGAAAATATGATAGATGACAGAAATATAATTGACTATGAAAACAAACATCTAAAAGAGATTGAGATTTTGAAAGCATGGGGAAATGCGAAAAAACCAGAACAAACAAGTATGGTTGCTTTCTCGGAAGAAGCTTTGCAAATTGAACGTACTTTAGAGATAGATAAAGAATAAATGTGATTAAGAGTATTAACTGTATCAAAATAACAAAGAAAGGGTAATAATCATGAATGTTTTATATATTCATACTCACGATAGTGGTAAAATGATTAGTCCTTATGGTTATAATATTCCAACTCCTAGTATGATGGAATTTGCCAAAGATTCATTAATGTTTAACAAAGCTTATTGTATATCACCTACATGTTCTCCAAGTAGAGCTGCTTTATTAACAGGAATGTATCCTCATCAAGTAGGTATGCTTGGATTATCTCAGAGAGGATTTGAAATGGATTTTTCAAAACATTTAGTTAGGTTTTTGAAAAATGAAAATTACCATACTGTTCTTAGTGGGATTCAGCATGAAGCTTCATGGTATTTAGAACATGAGTTAGGTGCCAAAATAATTGGATATGATGAGAATATTACAAATGATATAAAAAACTATGAGCAAAAAGATTTAGTCAAATGGGATATGGAAAATGCAGAATCTGTGGCTGATTGGATTAAGAATTATAAAAGCGATAAACCGTTTTTTATGTCTTATGGAATGTATGCCACACATAGAGAATATCCAGAAAAATTAGTTGAAGGTGTTAATCCAAACTATGTAAAAGTTCCAAGTAACATTGATGATAATGAGAATACAAGATTAGATCATTGTAAATATATGACTTCTGCTAATTGGGCTGATAGATGTTTTGGTAAAGTTATTAATCAATTAAAGATAAGTGGACTTTATGATAAAACACTAATAATATTCACTACGGATCATGGATTGGCTAATCCTTTTACAAAGTGTAACTTATATGATAGTGGTACTAATGTTACTTTGATTATTAGAAATCCACATTGTAATATGAAAGGAAAAGTAACTGATTCTTTAGTATCTCATATAGATGTTTTTCCTACTATATGTGATATATTAGGTTTTGAAAAGCCTTCTTATCTTGAAGGTAAGTCTTTCATTAGTTTATTTGAGGATGAAAAAAATATTATTAATGATTATATTTTCAGTGAAATTAATTTCCATACTTCTTATGAACCAGTAAGAGCTATTAGAAATAATCGTTATAAATATATAAAATATTATGATGATTATCTGAAAATAAATCAATCTAATATAGACTCATCACTTACAAAAACGTTCTATGTTGAAAACGGACTATCAAATCAGAGAAAATATAAAGAGGCATTATATGATCTATACTATGATCCTCTTGAAAAAAATAATCTAATTGATGTAGAAGAATATAAAGAAATAATAGAAAATCTAAGATTAAGACTAACAAATCATTTAGTTGAAACAAATGATTATATTTTAGATGGACCTATTGAATTAAAGAAACAATGGAAAGTCAATAAAAGAGAGTGTATAGAAGCAAGTAGTAAAAATAAAGAAGACTATATAAGTTTAGGGAGGTCAAAATAATGGCAATTTGTTGTATAAGAATAGACGAAAGATTAATTCACGGACAGGTGGCAACTGCTTGGACTCATTCAGTTGAAGCTACACGTATTATGGTAATTGATGATAAAGTAGTTAAAGACGCTGTGCAAAAAATGGCTCTAAAAAGTGCTTGCCCTATGGGTATTAAATTATCATTATTAAATGTTGAGAAGGCAACAGCTAATCTACAAACTGATAAATATGATGGACAAAATGTTTTTATTGTTGTTAAATCTCCAGAAGTGTTAACACGTTTACTCAATGGTGGTGTGAAATTTGATGAAGTAATAATAGGTAATATGTCAGCTAAATCTAATTCAAGAGTTTTACATCGTACAGTTAGTGTAACAGATGAAGATGTTAAAAACTTCAATGAATTAATGGCTGCATCTGTTAAAGTTAATCTTCAAATGGTACCTAACGATAAAAAAATAGATATAAAAACTTTATTATAATAGGAGATTGAATATGATTGGAATAATTGTTACAGGTCATGGTAATTTTGCAACAGGTGTAAATAGCGCAATTAAATTAATTGCTGGTGAGCAAAATAATTTTTTATGTATAGATTTTACAGCTCATATGAGTGCAGATGATATAAAAAATGATTTACAAGATGCAATAGAATCTTTAAGTCATTGCGATAACATACTTCTACTTGCAGATTTACAAGGAGGTACGCCTTTTAAATGTGCTTTAGAATTATGTGTGAACAATGATAGGTTAGCATTAATAGGAGGAATTAATCTACCTCTTATATTAGAGAGCTGCTTTAGTAGAGAGTACGCTGATAACTTCAATGATTTCGTAAATCAAACTGAACTGTCAGGTAAGAACAGTCTTAATAAATTTGAAATTAGTTATGATGAAGACGATGAAGAAATGTAATAAATAAAGTAAAATATTTAATTTGAATTATGATGCTAATGGGAGGCAAATATTATGGAAAAATTTACAGCAGAAGTAAGAAATGAAGTAGGTTTACATGCTAGACCTGCAAGTGTATTAACAAAAACTACATCTAAATTTAAGTCTGATATAACAATTTCTAAAGACGGAAAAGATTATAATGCAAAGAGTATTATTGGAATTTTAAGTATGGGTGCAAAAAAAGGAGATACAGTTTCATTGACTATAGAAGGTAGTGACGAAGAAAAAGCAGCAGAAATATTGAAATCACTATTTGAAGATAATTTCGGAGAGTAGGTGTTTGAATATGTTACAAGGGATACCAGTATCTCCTGGAATAGCAATAGGTAAAGTGCTTATAAAGAAAGAGCAACAAATTCAATTGATTAAAAAGAATAATATTAACGTTACAGAAGAACTTGAAAAGTTAACCAATTCTATAGATATTGCTAGAGAACAAATAAATCAATTATACACTTTAACGCTAAATACTATAGGAGAAAAAGAAGCTGAAATATTTGATGCACATAATATGATATTAGATGATCCAGAATTTTTTGGGCAAATAAGAGAAAAAGTAGCTTCTGAAAATATTAATGTAGAGTGGGCTATAAAAGAGGTTCTTGATAATTTTGTTATGATATTTGAAAACATGGATAACGAATATATGAGAGAAAGAGCAGCTGATCTTAAAGATGTTTCAAATAGAGTAATAAGGATAATTCTAGGTGTTGAATTAAATGATTTTTCAAAACTAGAAGAAGAAGTTATTATTATAGCTAACGATTTAACGCCTTCTGACACAGCTCAAATGGATAAAGAAAAGGTAATAGGTTTTATAACAGAGATAGGTGGAAGAACTTCTCACACAGCAATTATGGCAAGAACCTTAGGAATTCCAGCTATAGTTGGAGTGGGAAATATAATTGAATTTGTGGAAAATGGCGATACAATTATGTTTGATGGTGATAATGGAGAGATTATCATTAACCCAGAAGAAGAAGAAATTGAAAAATATAGAGTTCAAATAAAACAAAATGAAAAAATAAAAACAAAGCTAAGCCAACTTAAAGGTTGCGAAAGTGTATCAGAAGATGGAATCAAAGTTGAATTAGCAGCTAATATAGGAACACCTGATGATATTGATAGTGTAATAGAATATGATGGAGAAGGTGTGGGACTTTTTAGAAGTGAATTTCTATATATGAATAGAGATAAATTGCCAAGTGAAGAAGAGCAATTTAATGCTTATAAAAAAGTAGCCAAGAGAATGAAATCTAAAAATGTTATTGTTAGAACTCTAGATATTGGAGGAGATAAGGAACTTGAATATCTTTCTCTTGAAAAAGAAACTAATCCTTTCTTAGGCTATAGAGCTATACGATTATGTTTAGGTGAAAAAGAAATATTCAAAACTCAGTTGAGAGCTCTATTAAGAGCAAGTGCATATGGAAATATAAAAATAATGTTTCCTATGATATCAAGTATTGAGGAACTTAGAGAAGCTAAGGGATTATTAGAAGAAACTAAGAATGAATTAAGAGATAGTAAAGTACAATTTAATGAAAATATTGAAGTGGGAATAATGATTGAAATACCTGCTGCGGCATTAATTTCAGATTTATTAGCAAAAGAAGTAGACTTCTTCAGTATTGGTACAAATGATTTAATTCAATACATGACAGCAGTAGATAGAATGAATCAAAAAATCTCTCATTTATATAATCAATATCATCCAGCAGTTCTAAGGCTTATTAATATGGTAATAGATAGTGGACACAAAGAAGGTATTTGGGTAGGAATGTGTGGAGAAGTAGCAGGAGACCCCAAAATGATACCTATTTTACTTGGTATGGGATTGGATGAGTTTAGTATGAGCCCAATTTCAATATTAAAAGCAAGATGGATTATTAACCATACGTCTCAAAAAGTAATGAAAGAGATATTAAAAGAAGTATTAATGATGTCAACGGGGAAAGAAGTAGAAGAATTTATTGACGAAAATATTAAAATAGAATACTAATATTAAAATGGAAAACTATTTTTAGATATAAAGATTTATTAAATTTAATTAAATGAATTTGAGTTATAGATAAGTTTAAACGAGGAAGGAGTATATTATGAAGGAGCATATTACAAACACACAGTATGGAAAATTTACTGTTAATATCTGTGATGAATTTGTAGTAAATGATGAGTTAGAATGGGAACTGAAATTTACTGCAACACAAATTATTGAAAAAAATGCAAGTATTAAAATTATAGTTCCAGCATATCAACATCAACGAAGTGAAGAATACTTACAGACATACGATTATTGGAAACCTAATTATATTTATGCTGTTGGTCATGAAGATTACATAAAAGTAGATGTGAAAATTGAAAAAGTACCTACAGCCTTTAGTCATATACAAAGATGGGTTGACAGTAGCAGAATTGCTATTATAACATTTGAAAATGGTCTGAAACAAGGAGAAGGAGTATCTGTACGATTTGGTGGTATTGATAGACCTTGGTTAGAAGGTGAATGCGCACCATCAAGAGTATCACAATTTTCATTTAGAACAGAGGGTTCTTATCTAGAATATGAAGTATATTTTGATAGTGAAGGAGAGGGCGATTATCAAGAAGTAGCTGCTTTCCCAAAAGTGAAAATTGTTCCAGATAAACCAGAAAGAATCGTTTTAACAGCGCCATCTATTATTAAAACTAATGAAGAATTTAAAATTAAGCTTAATATAGTAGATAGGTTTAATAATCCAATATTTGATTATAATACAGATTCAATTAGATTATGTATATGTAACTTAAAGACTAAGGAAAATGTTATTGTTGAAAAAGATGATAATTGTTTTAGCGCTAGTATAGAAACAGAAGGTTTTTATGAAATAAAAGCAATAGATGTTGATTTACATGTTGATAAAGCGGTTTTCATATGTAATAATTCTACAGGAAATTTATATTGGGGTGATACACATATACACTCTAATCTGACAGCTAACATAAGAGATAATGATTGCGGAGCTTCTCCAAGAGAAGGATATCTATATGCTAAAGAAGTTTCTCGTCTTGATTACATATGTATTTCTGAACAGACATTTATGTTTAATGATGATAGAAGTGTTAATATAGATAAACATACTTGGGATAAAATAGGTGTTGAAGCAGATAAGTATTATGAGAAAGATGAACTAGTTACATTCCCAGGAGTTGAGCTTCATAGTAAGAGAGGAGATACTATCGTTCTATTTAGAGATTCTCTTACTAATTATCCGTATCCATCAGAAGATATTGTAGAGGTTAAAGATATATGGAGTCTATATGAAGATAAGGAATTAATCACAATACCTCATTTACATCGTTATTGTAATGGTAGACCAAGTAAAGATCAACAAGAAAAAAAATATTCTGGATTTAATTATGAAAACTGGAAAGAAAATAATGATAAAGAAGTATTATGTGAAATATATTCAAGTCAATGGGGTAGATTTGAAAATCAAAACCATCCAATGATTTTAAAAGCAAGAGCTAATGTAAAAGGAAATACAGTAGTAGAGTTTTTGAACAAAGGAAAGCGATGGGGTACTACTGCTAATAGTGATGGACATGATGGAAATCCAGGTTATGGTGGTGTTACAGGTGTTTTCGCTACTGGAAAAACAAGAGAAGAAATTTTCTCAGGATTAAAAGAACGTAAAACTATAGCATCTACACATCCAAGATTAGCTATCATATTTGATGTTAATGGATATGCTATGGGTGATATTATAAAAGATAATACTGATACTAGAACTATAAATGTAAAAGTAGTTGCACCTAACAATATTAAAAAGCTAGAAATAATCAAAAATGGAGAAATATATGTTAGTCATACTTGTACAGGTAATTATATAGATAAATCTTTCTTAGATAAAGAAAGCCTAGATAATGAAGCTTATTACTATGTACGAGTATTATTAGAAAATGGTCACATTGGTTGGACTAGTCCAATTTGGTTCACTGTGTAATACATAAGGTTATATAATTTGCTGTCTTATAATAATGTTAATGTTTATTATAAGACAGCTTTTTTTGGTCTAGAGTTAAGGTGAAAATGTACAGATTGACGTGTATATATAGTAATATATTATTGAAGTGATATTATGGCTATGTTATACTTGTAGCTGTAATTAGTTAAACAGTAATATTTTGTTTTACTTAGGAGGTGGACAACCAATGTCAGATAAAGATAGAATTCGTTTAACTCATATGTCCTCAAAAGCTGGCTGAGCTAGTAAATTAAGTCCTCAGGACTTGGCACAAGTTTTGTGTCAATTGAAAAATAAAGAAAGTAAATTAGATCCTAATTTAATTGTAGGATTAGATACGTCAGATGATGCTGGGGTATATAAAATAAGAGAAGATTATGCACTTATTCAAACATTAGATTTTTTCACACCTATTGTAGATGATCCATATATGTTTGGACAAATAGCAGCAACTAATTCACTAAGTGATGTATATGCAATGGGAGGAACACCTCTTACTGCAATGAACATAGCTTGTTTTGCTACATGTTTAGAACCAAAAGTATTAGCAGAGATTCTAAGAGGTGGAGCAGAGAAAATAGTGGAATCTGGAGCCGTTCTAGTTGGTGGGCATACTGTAACAGATAATGAAGTTAAATATGGTTTGTCAGTTACTGGATATGTGCATCCAGATAAAGTACTTACTAATTCAGGAGCTAAAGTATCTGATGTATTAGTACTTACGAAGCCTATTGGAACTGGAATACTAACGACTGCACTTAAGAAAGATTTAATATGTGAAGATGAACTTAATCAAGCTGTAATAAGCATGAGTACACTAAATAAAGGTGCAGGTATTGCTATGGATGAAGTAGGAGTAAATGCGTGTACAGATATCACAGGTTTTGGAATTATAGGGCATATATATGAATTAGCAAGTGGTAGTAACGTAAAGGTACAATTAGACTCATCTAAAATACCATTATTTGATAAAACAATAGATTTAATTAATCAAAATGCTGTGCCAGGTGGTGCTAGATCTAATGAGAAGCATTTTGAAAAATGGGTTGAAGTAAGAGATAATGTATCAGAAAGTTTATTAACTGCTTTATATGATCCTCAGACTTCGGGAGGATTATTAATATCTGTTTCAGAAGATAAGGCTGATTATTTAATAGATGAGTTATTAAAACAAAATTGTATATGTGCTAGTGTTATTGGTAAAGTAGTTGGGAAGAATGATGATAATACGTATATAGAAGTGTTATAATAGAGGGAGGGTATCCCTCTTTTTCTTATCTTATATAGGAAAGTTTTATAATATAGCATATGAATAGGACTATTATTATATGGGTCAAGGTGATTTCTTAATGACTGAATTTTCTACAGAGATGTGGCGTAGCTAGTTTTCTTGTAGGTTAAACATCTTTTTATAAAATAAATGGTAGTTTCCGCTCCGAATGTATAGGGTAATATTCCGTCAGCTAGTTAATCGTCCTGATTAAAATAGCTGACCTCGACGTCCTGTCTCGTGCTACATATTACCCTATACATTCTCCGCTAGGCTTGTGTGTATTTTGGTATACTGTGGATAGTTATGAAATGTTATTTTACTAATAGATATAGGGAGGAGGTTATTATGAATAATATGTTGAGGAATATTCCTTCTATTAATGAGTTTTTTGATGATGAGAGGATTAATGAATTAGTTAATATTATAGGAAGAAAAGTTACAAAAGATATTGTTGTAAGTTGTACAAGTCAGTATAGAGATAACATGATTATAGAAAATTATAGAGATATGGATATTAGTAAAGAAGATATTAAAGAAGTAATTATTGATAATATAATAATAAGAAGTAAGCTTAATGAAAGAAAAAGAATTCATAAAGTAATTAATGGTACTGGTGTTGTATTGCATACTAATATGGGAAGAGCACCTTTACCTAAAATAGCTTTAGATGAAATAGTAAATATAGCTGATGGTTATTGTAATCTTGAATATGATTTAATCACTGGTAAAAGAGGTTCAAGATATGAAAGTATTGAAGATTTACTTGTTAAATTAACGGGTGCAGAAAGTGCTATAGTAGTTAATAATAACGCGGCAGCTGTGTTTTTGTGTCTCAATACATTGGCTTATAATAAAGAGGTTGTTATTTCCAGATCAGAACAAGTTGAAATTGGCGGGAGTTTTCGTGTTCCAGAAATAATTGAAAGAAGTAACGCTAAGATGGTTGAAGTAGGAACTACTAATAAAACTTATGTTAGAGATTATGAAAATGCTATTACTCAAGATACGAAAGTGTTGTTAAAAGTTCATAAAAGCAATTATAAAATAGAAGGATTTACATGTGAAGTTCAAGGTGAAGAGTTAGTTGAATTAGCAAGAGAAAATAAGATTATTACTATGGAAGATTTGGGAAGTGGAGTATTAGTTGATTTGGAAGAGTTTTCATTGCCATATGAACCTACAGTGATGGATTTAGTTAAGAAAGATATTGATATAATAACTTTTAGTGGTGATAAACTGTTAGGTGGGCCGCAAGCAGGAATAATTGTTGGAAAAAAAGAGTTAATAGATAAAATCAAAAAAAATCCTCTTACTAGAATGGTAAGAATTGATAAATTATCATTAATTGCTCTTCAAGAAGTATTAAATATATATTTAACTAATGATAATATAACTAATAATATTCCAATATTAAACATGTTAACAAAAGATAAAGAGAGTCTTTTAAGCGAGGCAAATGTACTTAGAAAATCACTGATAGATACATTTAATGATAATCTTCACGTTAAAATTATAGATGAAGAAGATACAACGGGTGGTGGATCATTACCGGGTGTAATTATTAAAGGTGTATCACTATCAATTACAAGCAAAGAACTAAGCCCACAAATAATGCAAAAAAGATTAAGAGAATATAAAACGCCTATTATATGTAAAGTGAAAGATAATGAAATCATTATTAGTATGAGAACTATTAATAAAAAAGAGTATAATGATATAATTGATGGGTTTTACTATGTTTTAGGAAAGGAGTGAAGTAACATTGGAACATCTTGTCATTGGAACAGCAGGGCATGTTGATCATGGAAAAACTGAGCTTGTAAAGGCACTTACAGGATATGATACAGATAGATTAGAAGAAGAAAAAAGAAGAGGAGTAACAATTGAACTTGGATTTGCTCCTTATAAAATAGATGATACAGTTATCTCAATTGTTGATGTTCCTGGACATGAAAGATTTATTAAGACAATGGTTTCTGGTGCTAGTGGTATGGATATGGCTCTTATAGTTATTTCTTCTGATGAAGGTATTATGCCTCAAACTATTGAACATATTAATATAATTTCAATGTTAAATATAACTTCTGCTATTGTGGTGCTTACGAAGATTGATTTAGTTAGCAAAGAACATATAGAACAATTAAAAAACACTATTAATGATTTTCTAAAAGACACTATATATAGTAACGCTCCAATATGTGAAGTATCATCAAAGTTAAATACAGGCATTGATAATCTTAATAATAATATAACCCAACAAGCAAAACATATTATGAAGAAAAGAAATAAACAGGTTTTTAGAATGTCAGTAGATAGAGTTTTTACTATGAAAGGGCATGGAACTATAGTAACTGGAACAATATCTGGAGGGAAAATTAACAAAGATGATATAGTTGAAATATTACCAAGTAAAATTACTTCCAAGGTAAGAAATATTCAAGTTCATGGAGCAGATAGAGATGAAGCTTATACAGGACAAAGATGTGCTATTAACTTAGCAAAAGTTTCAAAATCTGAGGTTATAAGAGGACATGTTCTCACTAAGCCTAATACTGTAGATAGTACAACAATGATTGATGCCATTATACATAATGTTACAGAAGATAATATTAAATATAATCAAAAAGTAAAAGTTAATATAGGAACTACAGAAGTAATAGGAAAATTAAGTATTGTTGGGAAAAAGCCAATTAAAGAAAAAGAAAGTGGATATGCAAGAATTAGACTAGAAAGACCTATAGTGACAATTAGAGGAGATAGATTTATTATTAGATCAATGACACCAGTAATTACTATTGGTGGAGGAAAAGTATTAGCACATAAAACTTTTAGTAATAAAATAGTTAATAAAAATACAAACAACTATTATCAATTGTTGGATAAAAACAATATAAAAGGTATTATACAGTTCATACTACAACAACAGCATAATATCATTGATATAGATACTATATATGAGTTTACATATGAGAACAAACAACATATTGAAGATATGTTAAATGAACTTGTTAATGAAAATAATATTATCAAATTAAATTCTAATGAGTATGTTAGTACAAAGACATATAAAATGTATAAACAAAGAATAATTATAGCATTTGATCATTACTATAGACAAAATAAGTATAATATATATATGAGCAAAGAACAATTGAGAAGCAAACACTTTGATAAAATAGATATTAAAGCATATGATACATTAATAGGTAAACTTATAAAAGATAAGTTTATTAATGTTATAGATGATAATGTAGTTATTGATGAAATAAATAGAAAGAAGCATATTAATAAATATAAAGAAGTAAAGAATGTAGAACAGTTAATTATTAAATCAGGGCTAAAGGGATATAACCTATCTGCTGAGGAACATAAATTAAGCAATTATAAGGTGGAAGATGTAATTAAATATTTAATTATTATCAATAAAGTTGTTAGAGTGGATGATACATTGTATATTCATATAACTAGTTATAATCATTTAATCTCTATAATAAAGACATTATGTAAAAATAATACTAAAATCACTGTACAACAGGTTAGAGATAAGTTAGGAATAGGCAGAAAATATACTATTATTCTATTAGAATACTTAGATAAACAAGGTATAACAAAAAGAATAGATAACTATAGAGTTTTCCTTGATAATAATTAATAATAAAAATAGCTATATTTTTAAAAGGGTGTTTAATGATATCATATTGAAGTAAAAAGCTTGAATATGATATAATTTTACATAGAATAATAAGATAGGAGATGTAATAATGAATAGAGTAATTGTAATTAATAGTAATTCTTTTGGAAAAGGTGATGAATTACTTGGAGAAAAATTAATGGGAGCATTCCTAAAAAAAATATGGGTAAGACAAGATAAACCAGATGCAATTATTTTCTATAATTCAGGAGTTAAACTAGTTGCAAAAGGTTCAACAGTTCTTGATGCACTAAATGGATTATATGACTTAGGAGTTGAATTATTAGCTTGTGGAACATGTTTAGATCATTTTGAAATCAGAGATGATATTGCTGTTGGAAGAGTTAGTAATATGGAAGAGATTTCATCAATAATGATGGAAGCTAATAGTGTTATTACAGTGTAACAAATAATATAATTTATTATATAATAATAAATTATTAACTTAATTGTTTAACATAATATATATAGTTAAAAATATAAATATAAAAATATAATTGAAGTTATAATAATTATAGATTACAATATAATGGAAAAAAGATAATGGAAGGTGAAAAAAATGGAAAATAAAAACCCAATAGTTACTATTGAAATGGAAAGTGGAAATAAGATTGAAATAGAATTATATCCTAATATTGCACCAAATACCGTAAATAATTTTATTTCTTTAGTTAAAAAAGGATTCTACGATGGTCTTACTTTTCATAGAGTTATCCCAGGATTTATGATTCAAGGTGGTTGCCCAGAAGGAACTGGTATGGGTGGACCTGGTTATTCAATTAAAGGTGAATTTAACATGAATGGCTTTACTAATAACTTTAAACATTCAAAAGGAGTAATATCTATGGCAAGAGCCACTGATCCTAATTCAGCAGGTTCACAATTTTTTATTATGGTAGCTAATGCTCCTCATTTAGATGGACAGTATGCATCATTTGGAAAAGTTATCTCAGGAATTGAAGAAGCTGATAGAATCGTAAGTGTTAATAGAGATTATTCAGATAAACCTAATGAACCACAAGTTATGAAAAAGGTATCAGTAGATACATTCGGGGTAGAATACGATGAAGTAGTTGAAGCTTAGAAAATAGTATAACAAATAATTAAATATATGTACGAAAAGAGCTGTCTCATAATACATTTTTCTTGAGATTTGCAGTTTTTTGAAAGATAGACTAGATTTAGCTATCATACCCTTAAACGTCTTGTTTAAAGGGTATGTGCTAAGCCGTATTGGCTTTGCTTACACCTAAACCTAGTCTATCTTTCTATATATTGACATTAAAAATATATTATAAGACAGTTTTTTTTTATTGACATACTAATTAATTTGTATTAATATATACCTAGTAATACTAAATACTTAGTAAAGAGGTGAGAAGCCAATTTGGATAGAATTAAAAAACAGCTTAAAAAAGGAACTCTGGAAATTATAATATTAAGTTTAATCAATAGAAAAGAAATGTATGGATATGAAATTATTCAACAACTAGAGAAATCTAGTAGAGGATATTATAATCTAAAAGAAGGCTCATTATATCCAGTTCTATATAGACTTGAAGATAATGGTTTAATAGAGAGTTATATGTTTCATGAAGAAGGTAAAAGAAAAGTTGCTAGGAAATATTATAGAATTACAGAAGAAGGTATTAATCAAATTAATAATTATTTAATAGAGTGGAATGATTTCGTTAATATAACTAACAAAATACTTAAAAAAGAGGGGTAGGTTATGAATAAAACATATAAAAAGTATATTAATAAAGTAGTATCAAAAATTAACTGTAGTAAAAAAGATAGAAATAGAATAAGAGAAGATTTAGATATTATAATTAATGAAAAAGCTATTCAATTAAATGAGACAAATCCATATATATTACTGGGAAATCCAGATGATGTAGCTAAGGAATTTGCGGAAAACATGGGAGTAAAATTATTCTCTCATAATGGATATGTATCAAAAACTAAAATATTAGGAATTCCATTAATTCAGGTTAATAATCACATAGATAATAAGTATACTGAATATAAATCACAAAAAAAGATAATGGGTATACCTTTAATACATATTAATCGTAAACCTTATGGAGTTGCAAAAGGTATAATTGCTATTGGAAATATATCTATAGGAATAATAAGCTTTGGTGGGATTTCTATAGGTGTAATTTCTATAGGGGGAGTAAGTTTAGCTATTTTACTAGGATTAGGAGGAGTAGCTATATCACTAGTATCAGCTATAGGAGGATTAGCAATTGCAGGTTTAGTAGCTATAGGAGGTCAAGCCATATCTAATTATATATCTATAGGAGGTTCTGCAATATCAAAAGAATTTGCCTTTGGTGGATATGCTAGAGCTAAAATAGCTTTGGGTAAAGATATTAATGCAAAAGTAGGTTTTTACAAAGAAAGTGGTACTGGAGAATTTGTAAAAAAAGTAATAGATAGTCCTATAGATATGAAAAACTATATATATGATAAAATACCAGATGCAAATTTTATTATAAAAAGATGTGTTGATAAATTCGTTCATTTAATTAAAAATATAAGTTGATCACTAGATTAAAACTGAATTGAAATCCTATTATTAGGAAATCCTATAACTATATATTTACAAAATGTAAGTTATTAATTGCTATATAAGAGGAGGCTAATTAATGAGATATAGAGTTATAGGAATGTACCTATATATAATTGTAATAGTAGTTATGTTATGTAGTTGTAGTAATATGGATTCAACAACTTATAAAGATGAATCTGCTAATGTGACTACTAATTCAACTAATACAAATACTGATAGTCAAAAACAAGATAAAGTCACAACACTTACTTTAGTTCAAAAAGATTTTAGCCCATATAATAATGAGGATAATGAATATATTCAAGAAATTAATAAAACTTTAATAGAAAATAACATACAAGCAAAATTAGAATTAGTAGAACTTCCCAAAGGAGATTATTCTGAACAATTAAAGAATATAATAGATAGTGGAAATGCACCAGATATTATTTGGTTTAGAGATGGAATGGATAAAGACATATCTAATAAAGGGCAACTAGTTAATTTAACTAAGTATGTTAATGATTCTGATGTGTTTCAAAATAGTATGGAATCTTATCATAAAACTCGCATACAGAATTATCCTTATTTATTAAGAATAAGATATAATACACCTAAAATTGCAGCAGTTAGAAAAGATTGGTTAGATAGTCTTTCTCTAAGTGTTCCAGTAACGGTTGATGATTATTATAATGTTCTCAAGGCTTTTGCCAATAGTGATTTTGACGATAATGGTAAAAAAGATACTTATGGTATAACAGCAACAGGAGATACTACAAGACTTGATGATGTTTTTAATACAGCATTTGGTTTGCCTACAACATGGGTTAAGAATGAGAATGATAGTTACGTCTACTCAAGAGTGACTCATAATGAAAAAGAAAAACTACTATTTTATAGAAAACTTATGGAAGAACATATACTTGATCCTAATTATGGTACTACAAAATGGGATACCATGGAAGAAAAATTATATAATGGAAAAGTAGGTATGATTATTGGTTCTTCTGGTAAAGTTATTGATATATATAATAGAAAGCTTATTGATAATGAAGTGAATACAGAGTTGATTGCTTTACATCCTCCAAAAGGCAAAGAAGGTTTGGCAGGGTTCGCTCCTATTAATGTAAATGGTGAAGAGAGAGGGTTCGCTATATCTTCTACTTGTGAAAATATAGATTTAGCATTTACAGTGCTGGAGTTCATGGCATCTGACAAAGGTCAATTTTTGGATAGACTTGGAATTGAAGGTAGAGAATATAATATAGATAGTAATGGTAAGGTTATATGTACTAATAAAGCCAACCAATGGTACGCTAGATTTTTTGATGTACCTTCTTGGGAATCGCCAATACCACTTTTAAGTGAAATAGCTAAACAGTCACTTCAAATAACTGAAAGTTATTATATAGAAGATAATAGCTTTAACATTCCCAAGGAATATAAATCTAAATGGGAATCTATGAATAAATTATATAGAGAATATTCATATAAGATTATTAGTGGAGAATACGAGCTTAATAAGTTTGATGAGTTTGTTGATAAGTGGTATATGATGGGTGGAAAAGAGATAACTGAGTTGGCTAATAAAACAATAAAATAATGGAAAAAAGGTTCATAACAAAAAGTTATAAATTATACTTAGATTTTTTGTATATTTATTCATCAAAAATGTCATGTTGATTTATATATAGTAAAATATAAACAAAAAATAATTACAAATAAAAATATGTTTGTACAGCATTATTCGTAGAATAGTGTATAATAATAAGAGTAAGAAAACCCCATAAAAACCTATAAACCCCCAAAAATTTATTTTTAAATACCTTCTCCTTAAAGAAGACAGCGATCGGTAGCTGTCTTCTTTATTATTATCATTGTATATATAAGTAAGTTGAAAGTTTTACTGATTATAGTAGGCAATCTTCTAATAATTTTAAGTCTATTATTTTAATGGTGTTTTTGTGAAAATCAATAATATTATCTTCTTTCATAGTAGCCAGTTGTCTTGAAAGAGAAGGTCTAGTAACTCCTAACGTTTCAGCCATTTCTTTTCTTGAAATATTAAGTTCTATATATAGATTTTTCTGTTTCTTATACTCAGTTAATATGAAATCGGCAATTTTTTGTGTTAAATTTTCATAAGATAAATTTCTGAGTTTTTTATTAAGAATCAAGATTTTATTAGATAATATATTTAATAAATTAGTCATTATAATATTATAATGTTCCATGAGATTAATAATTTCATCTTTTGAAATAAAAAGCACTTTAGCATTAGTATAAGTGACTAATGTTGATGGATAATTTTTCATATTAGAAAATAATATTACTTCTCCAAATATATCGCTAGAATTAAGTCTTGTTATAGTTATTGATTTGCCTAGAGGATATATTTTTCTAATTTCAATAGCTCCTTCAATAACAATACCAATTTTATTACATTCTTCTCCTTCAGTACTTATAATTTGATCTTTGTGATAGTTAGTTATAGAATAGTTAATAGATGATAGCATTAAGTTAATATCATCTTTATTTAATGTTTTGAAAAGGGGGCAATTTAGCAATGCATCTGCATCCATATTCATACTCCTTCTGTGTGATATAAAAACTAATTAATAGTTAATTGTTATCTTTAATTTGTCTTAATATATTTATTATATCTTTTGAAGTTATATCCATTTCTTTTAAGTAATATTCTGCTTTTGTTATATTACCTCTATTATATTCAATAATTGCGTTTTTAGCTTGCTCATGTAGAGTTTTGTGAGGAGTATCTAGCTTTTCAATAAGATGGATATAATTACTGTTAATAGCTTTCTTAGATTCCATCCATTTGTGAAGTCTACAAGAGGTATGTTCTCCTACTTGGTTACTGTCAATACTAACATAACCTAATATCATATTATAAACTTTCCATCTCCAAAGTAAATGATCTGTTATACAATTTTCAATCATTTTATCTTCTTTGGCATCAACAATCCAATTTAAAGATTTTAAACGCATATCATTAACTTTAGTACTAATGTCATAAAAACCTTGTCCGGTTCTAAAACATTCTTTGTTTAGTATTTGAGTTTTAACGTTAATTTCATTAATTCTAGATGTAATATCTTCTGTGGCAGCTGTTTGTTCTTCAATATTAGAAGAGATATTTTCCATTGAAAAGCCAATACCTTGTAGAGATTTTTCCATTTTATTAATTGATTGAATTGATTCGTTTATATGTTTTTTTCCTTCATCAAAAATTTTCATGGCAGTGTTAATTGTATCAGATGACATATCAATTTCATGTCTGAGGCTGTTAACTTTATTTTTAATATATGAAGCAGATTGTTTTGTGTTTTCTGCAAGTTTTTTAATCTCATCAGCTACAACAGCGAATCCTCTACCAGAATCACCAGCTCTGGCTGCTTCAATGCTTGCATTTAGAGCTAATAGATTAGTTTGCTCTGCTACTTCGTTAATAATACTAACAAGTGAATCTATTTCTTTAGTATCATTTACAACTTTTTCCATTTTGTTTTGAACTTTTGTAGTTTCATGAAATGATTGGTCAATATAATTAAATGAATCGGTAATTGTTCCAAAACAATTATTAGATAATAATACTGCTTCGTTAGTAGTTATTAATGAGGTTTGAACATAATTAGATACATCTTCTATTGCGTGTGCCATCTCTTCACTATTTATAGTGACGCTTTCCACGGAATCTTTTTGGACAGATATATCTGAAAGCATATCTTTCACGAAATCCATTTGTGTTATAAACTGTAGTAATTCATTCATTAATATAAATTGATGTTGGATTTGTTCGTTCTTTTGTTTTAGAATTTTATTAATAACAATTGCTTCTTCACTGTTTTCGTCTATATAAGCTATTTTACCACTAGATAGACTTGATAACTCGTTTAATAATTGGGAAATATCTAAGCTTTGCTGTTGGTGGTGCTTATTTTTTCTTTTGTTAAACATACTTAACCTCCTGTATTAATATTTGTGAAAAAAACAAAGTATTATATTGTTGAATAGATAATTATTATCTAGTCATTCAACTATTTATATAATTATAACACAAATATTGACAAAATAAATGGAAATACAACAATTTAAACTGAAAATTGATGTATTTTCGGTAAGTATAGATAACTATTTCTTATATAACGCTCTATATTTTCCTGGAGTCATTCCTACCATTTGTTTAAATTTTCTTGTGAAACTTGAGCTATCACAATATCCTATTTGAATAATAATATCTTTAATAGGCAATGAGGTGGTTTTTAATAATAACTTAGATTTTTCTATTCTGAGATTATCTACGTAATGTGAAATTGTATTTCCAGTATAGTGCTTAAACTGCTGACTAAGTGAAGATTGAGAAATGTTAAATGACTGTGACATTTCATTAATGGAAAAATTATATAAAAAACAATTCTCATGAATATAATTTATAAACTTATTTTTAGTATCGTTCATTTTATAATCTGTTGCTTGCTTCATATATTGGCATATATAACTACAAGCTTCTTTTATAGATATTATTAATTTATCTATATCATCACATTCAAATAGAAAAGTCAAGTTAAATACATTATGGTTAACTAATTGATCATAAATATTAAGTTCAAATACTTGCTTAATAACAATACTAATTAACTCATATGATAAAAATTTAATAATATACAAAGGCTCATTGCTTGATTTAATATTATTATATAGGATATCTATATTTCTATGTACTTCATTAATATCTTTTAGATGAATTGCATTATTAATATTCTCAAATAATTTTATAGGATAAAAATCCATATTATTATTAGTATAATTAATTTGATTATAATATATTATGTTGTCATGAGGTTTAACATAACTATACTGCTTTGCAGCTTTAGCTTCTATTAGAGATTCTCTAAGTTTATCTGGCGTAGCAACAGTATTTCCAATCCCAATAGTACAATTAACGTTTAGTGTTTTGTTAATATAATCTTTAATTTCTATAAAATGCGTTTTTAATAATGATTCATCTTTATATGAAGAAATATATATTAAGTTTTTTACATCAGATTTATTTTTTATATAATAAGCATTTAATCTATTTTTGATAAATTGATTTAAGGAATTTATCATTTCTCTATTAATAATATTATTAGTAACAGTATCTATGTATATTATAAAAACAAATAAGTAGTCATGGGAGAAATTAATCAAATAATCCCTTGTGATACTATTAAACTCATCTATATTATTATAATATCCACCTAACAAATAGTTCAGATAATTATCTTTTACTAATGTATTTTGCTGTGTAACAGTATTATTTAGTTGTATATTCTCATGAGATAATGATGTAATCGCTTGCTCAATTTCAAGTAAATAATTTGATGAAGTTGAAGATGAGTTGATTGATTTATGTATATTTAATATAGGAGTATAATTTTTTTTCATAAATAAATATAATAATATACTGCCAATAACTAAAATTATAATTATTGTATATATAAGTCTATATCTAACATATTTAATTTTCTTCATGTGAATAGATGTAGGGCATAATGAAATATAAGTTAGATTAGTTGAAGCTGATTTAATTGAATTAACAAGGTATTTTTGATTATCTATAATATGCGTAAAGGAGTTATTCTCTAAACAATAATCATATATTAAATCCAGAGTATTAGGTGATATATTATTTTTATAAGAACTAATTATTTTTTTGTTATTATTCATGACAATGATTGTTTCGTTATTTAGATATTTGTATTTCTTGAATAGATTATGGAAGTTTGACTCTCCTATAAGTACGAATATAGTAGAAGAAAAATCTTTTTTGAATTTTGGAAAACAATATGAGAAAGTAGTGTATTTTTTTTTGCTTGAATCGTATGAGGTTATATATTCAGGAGGTCGTATAGAGTCTTTTTCTAAGTTGTTAATATATTGTTTGAATTCATATTCCGTCCATTCATTATATCTATAGTAGGAATTGATAAATTCTTCTATCGTATATTCACAATCAGTGCTAAGAAGTTTATTAGAGTTTCTCTTATATAAAATTATATCAGAAACAAATGGATTATAATGATAACTATTTAATATTGATATAATATTGAATCGATCAAGATTAGAGTAGCTTATAAGGTGATCTTTTAAATGCTTGTTAGATGACATCTGATAAATAGTATTTCTAATTGATATAAGTTCTGTATCAACTTCGGATTTAATCATATTAAGATTATTTAGATGATTTGTATTAACTTCATTATTTAATATGTCTCTATAATTGGTGTAATTAATGTAACTAATTATAAGGATTGGAATTAAAAGTAGGATGTAAGGCAATATAAAATGTACATAGAACTTAAATAACTTATGATTTTTATACATAATTAATCTCCTCATTAGTAAAATAAACACTTGTTAAAGTCTCTAGTTATACTTGATGTAAAAGAATTAGTATGTTTTATATGTATTTCATTATTATAGTGATTTTAAATATTATAACACAATTGATTAAGTAAATAAATATTACATTAAAAATGTTATGCAATTATACAGTTAATCCGTGTATAAAATATTATTTAATGGTAAAAAAATACAATATAATATTAATTATAATAAAAAAAATATATATAATATATAAAAAATAATAAATGACCAACTAATAATAATTAGCATATTAATATGTTGCACAATATATTAAACTTAATAGTTGAGATTGTGTCTAAAATATACATATTTACATTATGTAATAAAGTATTAGAATGGATTTATAAAGAAATTTGCCCAAGATAGGCACTTTGCATAATCAAATAAGTGTATAAGCAAATAACAATTGGCAAAGGAGATGGGATATGAAGAAGATTATATTATTAAATAAGGATATAAGTTATAAGAAAGAAATAAAAAATAAGAAAAAGTACAATAGTAGTCATAAGATAAAAAATAGTAAGTTAAAGCAAATGATGAAACAATATGAATTATATTTGTTTTTGCTTCCAGCAATTATATTTGTAATAATTTTTTTATATGCACCTATGTATGGAATATTAGTTGCATTCAAAGATTATAAGCCAGTAAAAGGAATATTTCATAGTAAATGGATAGGGCTTAAGAATTTTGAAATATTTTTTAATAGCTATTCATCTAAGTTAATTATAAAAAACACATTAATATTAAGTTTATACAAAATAATAGCTGGATTTCCATTGCCAATAATACTAGCAATATTATTACATCATTTACCTAGTAAAAGATTCAAAAAAGTTGTTCAGATGACTACATATGCACCTTATTTTATATCTACAGTTGTTATAATAGGTATGATTAATATATTATTAGCACCAGATACAGGTATTATTAATGTTATATTAACTTCAATAGGTGGAGAATCAGTGTTTTTTATGGGTAAACCAGAATATTTTAGACATATTTATGTGTGGTCAGATGTATGGCAGACTCTTGGGTGGAGTAGTGTTATTTATATTGCGGCACTTTCAAGTGTTGATCCAACTTATTATGAAGCAGCTATTGTTGATGGAGCAACGCTTTTTCAAAGAATAAGATATATTGATTTACCAAGTATTATGCCAACAGCCATTATACTTTTAATACTTGCTGTGGGACAGACGCTAAGTATTGGATTTGAGAAAGTATATCTTATGCAAAATAGTTCTAATATAAATGTGTCCCAAATTATTAGTACATATGTTTATCGAATAGGTATTTTGAAGTCTAATTTTGAACTTGGAACGGCAATTGATTTGTTCAATGGAATTGTGAATTGTATATTACTTGTTTCTGTAAATAAATTATCAAAAAAATATACAGACGCATCATTATTCTAGAGGGAGGATATGTATGAATAGTTCTAGAAAGAAAAAGTCCAACATGATAGTACAAGATAAAATCTACTATATAATTAGCTATATACTATTAATTATAGTATTTATCATAGTTGCTTATCCATTATACTTTGTTGTTATTGCCTCTGTAAGTGAACCTAATGCTATTAATAATGGTGAAGTAATAATGAGAATAAAAGGTTTTAATACTATTGGGTATGAAACAATACTAAAAAGCAAAACTATATGGACTGGATATAGAAACTCACTATTATATATGGGAATAGGCACAATTATTAATCTTGTTATTACATTACCTGCGGCATATGCTTTGTCTAGAAAAAATCTAATAGGAAGAAAAATAATAATGCTTATGTTTACATTAACATTGTTTTTTAGGGGAGGATTAGTTCCTACATATTTGTTAGTGAGAAAACTTCATTTATATAATACTTTTTGGGTAATGATATTAATTAGTGCTTTGTCAGTATATAATCTTATAATTGCCAAGACATTTTTTCAAACAACAGTATCCCAAGAGATTATAGATGCGGCTAAAATTGATGGTTGTAGTGAAACTAGGTGTTTTGTTTCAGTTATATTACCAGTATCTAAAGCTATTATAGCAGTAATTGGACTATTCTATGCTGTGGGACATTGGAATTCATATTTTAATGCACTTATATTTTTACGAGATCAGGAATTATTTCCATTACAATTAGTACTAAAAAATATTCTTCTAAAAACAAATGCAATAATTGCACTTATGCCACAGACTTCTAGAGAAGCAATAGAAGAACAACAAAAAATAGCTCAATCATTAAAATATGGAGTTATTATTGTAGCATCTCTTCCTATATTGATGATTTACCCATTTGTTCAGAAATATTTTGTTCAAGGGGTAATGATAGGATCAGTAAAAGGTTAATTTAATTATGGATTACACCTTATAAAGGTTAATCATAGATAGAATTATATATAGTTTTAATTCTGTTATTAAGACTATTAAATTCTTAAGAAAAAAAGGAGGTTGTAGTTGTGAAAAAAGTTTTATGTTTATTATTAACAGTATTAATGATGTTTAGTTTAATTGGATGTGGAGAAAAAGATAAACCCACCTCTGAACAATTACCTAGTACAGACAACTCAGAAAACACAGATAATAATGATGTGGACAATACAGAAGAAAGAGCTATGGAAGGCAATATGTATCTTGAAGGTTTTCCAATAGTAAAAGAACCAATTACAATTAAAGTCGCAGCAGTTGATTGGTGGAATTCAGAAAACTATGCTACATTACAAACACCAAAAGAATATCAAGAATTAACAAATATTAACGTAGAATGGCAACATATCACTTCTCCAGAACAATTAAATTTAATATTTGCAGGAGTTGATAACTTACCTGATTTATTCTTATTTTTAGATTATGATAAAATCAATGAGTTAGGAAAAGATGGTCAATTATTAGCAGTTCAAGATTTAATAAGAGATTATGCACCTAATGTTCAAAAAATGTTAGATAAAGAACCTATAGCCAAAAAAATATGTACAGCAAGTGATGGGAATATGTATATAATTCCTAGTATGTTTATGTCACCAGGAGAAATGCTAAGAGGAAATACATTTATCAATAGAGAATGGTTAGAAAAACTTAATCTAGATATGCCAACTAATGTTGAAGAGTTTTATGAAGTTTTAAAAGCGTTTAAAGATGGTGACCCTAACGGAAATGGTAAAGATGATGAAATTCCTTTATCACTATTATGGGACAATGACTTATATGGAATATGTTCATTGTTTGGACCTTGGGGAGTAACTAGTTCAACATTTGGTCCATTTTATGCAAAAGACCAAAAAGATATAGTAGTATCAGTTATGCAACCAGAATACAAAGATGCTATTAAATATTTCCATAGATTATACGAAGAAGGATTGCTTGACCAAGAGGCATTTACACAAGATCATGATAAATATCAAGCAAAAGTATCTGCCACTGTAGAAAGAGAAACTATCATCGTAGGAGCTTCTAATGGATATGCACCTATTAACCCGGGAGATAGAGCACTAGAGGATTCTATATATACTATGGTTAAACCATTAGAAGGACCAAAAGGTAAACACCATTTTGTGCCAGTAGGTGCTGGTATTTTCACAAATAATTATATGAGTGCAGAAACAAAATATCCAAAAGAAATAATGAGATGGATAGATGGTATTGCAGATTCAGAAACATCTTATATATGGAATAATGGTCCAGAAGGAATATTCTGGCAAAGAAATTCTGACGGTAAAATCCAACTTATAGAAGGAGTGGAAGGACTTAGTTCTGATTATGCATTTAGATTACCAATTATGGGTATTTATAGTCAGTGGTATAACGACAATGTAGTTTTTGGTAAAGGCGATCAGTCAAAATCAGAAGTTTTAGAAGCTGTCAAACCTATTGGAGATCAATATGTTCTTGATAGTAATAGAGCTGGAAATATTCCGCTACAATTTACTGAAGAACAAGAAGATTTCATTGCTACATATTATACTGACATTTCACAGTTCTGTAAAAATAAAGAAGCTGAGTGGATTATGCAAGGTGGCATTGAAGAACAGTGGGATGATTTCCAAAAACAGCTAAAGAAAATGAAAATAGAAGAATTAAAAGATATGTATCAAAAAGCATTGAAAGAATGGAGTAAAAAATAATTATCAAGGAGGAGTTACTATGAATTTTGTGGGGAAAAGTATGAGTAACAAAGGTAATATTATATTATGTATGTTATTAGTAGTTAGTATGTTATTCTATAGTTTTTGTTCAAGTAGTTATGCTACAGAATCTAATGAAATAGCTTACTGGAATTTTGACGAAGGTTCTGGAGATATAGTTAACGATTCTTGGGGGCAAAATAATGGTGTTATTCATGGAGCAACTTATATTAATGATGGGAAAATAAATAAAGCTTTACAATTTGATGGTGATGATTATATTGAATTAGGAAAATCTGATTTAACTGGAGATTGGACAGTTGCAACGTGGGTGAAATATAATAATGACTCAAGTACAGATGCAGTTTTAATTGGCTCAGATGAAAACAGTATCAAAATAGAACAGTGGGATAATACTGGAAAAGTAGGTTATACCAAAAAAGGAATAGCTGATTATTGTTTTAATTATAGCCTGAATTCAGATGTATGGACACATTTAACATTTGTAGGTTCAAGTCAAGGTGTTAAATTATATGTAAATGGACAGTATGTAGATTCTGTTAGTGCAGTTATGGATTGCCCAATGAATGCAATAGGTAATTGGCAAGGAAAGCATGGATATTTTATTGGAGCATTAGATGAAATAAAAATATTTAACAAAGCTCTAAATGATAAGGAAATATCAGACTTAACAGAAGGTTCATCACAAGTTGCGTATTGGAATTTTGATGAGTCAAGTGGTAATGTAGCTAATGATTCATGGGGCGAAAATGATGGGCAAGTTAATGGTGCTACATGGATTAGTAATGGAAAAGTAAATGGAGCAATAGGATTTGATGGAGATGACTTCATTAATATTGGAAAATCTGATCTCTCAACTCCATGGACAGTTGCAACATGGGTAAAATATGATAATAGCTCAACTAATGATGCAGCAATTGTTGGTTCAGATATAAGTGCTTTAAAAGTTGAACAGTGGGATAATACAGCAAGAGTAGGTTTTACATTATACGGTATACAAGACTATATGTTTAGTTATAGTATGGAACCAAATGAATGGGTACATTTAGCTTTTGTAGGAACACAAAATTCAGTTAAATTATATGTAAATGGTCAATATGAAGAAACGTTGAATACACCTATTAATTGTCCTCTTAGTATGATTGGTAAAGGGAAAAATAATACTGCTTATTTCATAGGACAATTAGATGAACTGAAAATATATAATATAGAATTAACTGGGGAATTAATCGCAGAATTAGCAGGAGTTCCTTATGTTCCACCTACTCCAAAGCTATCAAATGCTAGTAAAGTTCTAATCGATAAAGGAATACAGATACAAGCGTGGGCTACAACTGATGATACTAATCGTTATGTTCTAAGCCCAGATGATTGGGCTGAAATTAATTTCACAGCACCAACATATTTTGAACCACCACTATATAATTCGGATTTTCATAGTGCAAGCCCAAATTCTCTATGGTCAATTGCCCAAGCTCCATATGGAGGACATTTATCAAGTGCTCCAACTAGTAATGATCATTTCTTAACAGATGAGCAAAGAGCTAATGTTGATAATTTGGTAACTATGTGTTTTGGAGATGAAGAAGGTTATAGTAGTGCTCATGTTGATAAATTAAGAAGATGGTATAACCTTAGTAAAACTTTATATCCTAATGTTTTAGTTCATAATAATCAATGGATAGGTCAATGGAGTGAAGCAAATTTAAGATATTATATTAAACAAGCAAAGCCAGATATGCTTACATTTGATACTTATTATTATGATGATAGGGAAAGTAAGGGATATCTATTCCCAGCTTATGTAACTAATTGTACATCGTTATATAGAAAATTAGCTTTAGAAGGATATGACGGTTCAGGAGATAGTCCATTTGCTTTTGGACAATACTTATTAGGATATAAGACAGGATATCCATCATATCTAACAGGAAATTATGTAATAAGTCAGTCACAATTAAACTTAATACCATTTATAACTGTTACTATGGGTGGAAAATGGGTTAACTACTTTAGATGGGGTCAAGATCAAGATTTCTGCTTATTATATGATGATAAAGGAAATAAAACAGATACATTTTATCATTATGCAAATATGGCAAAAGAAATTAAAAATATAGGTCCACATCTTGTAAGATTAAATAGCACTGATTTATACATGGTTCAAGGACAACATAAAGATGGAAATCAAACTGTAAGTAATGCACTACCTAATGTGGTAGGAGCGTGGAATTCTTCAGTAGATAATTATATTACAGATATTACGGTAGATAATATTGGTGATGTTAATGATGGATTAGCTGGAGATGTTATGGTCGGATATTTTGAATTATTACCTGGAATAACTGATGCTCAAAAAGCAGGAGTAATTACTTCTGATAATCCAAGCTATTTTATGATTACTAACGGATTAATTAATAGTGATGGATTAAATTCAGTAGAAAAAGATAAAGGAGCATGTAGCAATTCAAAACAACGAATTACTTTAACAATGGATATTGGAAGTCGTAATCCAAATAGTTTGAAAAAAGTTGATAGAAGTACAGGTAACGTTGTTGATGTAACTCTTACAAATGTTTCTGGAACAGTGTATACTTATCAATTTGAATTAGGAGGAGGAAAAGGAGACTTATTCTTCTGGGAATAAGAAATTATTAATTAAGCTGTCACATAATACATTATTTATGAGATTATAAGTTTAAAAGATTGACTAGATTTAGCTATTAATACCTTAAACATCCTGTTTAAAAGGTATGTGCTATGCCATCTTGGCTACGCTTACTGCTAAAGCTAGTCTATCTTTCTATATATTGATATTAATAATGTATGAGATACACCTTTTGTATTAAAAGTAGTTAGTAAAGGAGAGTGTTATGGATAATAGTAGTATAGTAAAATTAAAATTTAATGATAATTCTCCATATAATATTAATAGAGATCTGAACTATAATCATTATTATAATATTAATGGAGCAAAGTGGGATAATGATGAAGGCTTAATTTTTCAAGATAGGTATGATTATATTCATATAAATAAACAAGATATTTCTACAGAATGGACATTATCAATGGTGTTAAAAGTGAAGTATATAGAAAAGCCAGAATACTATGACGGAGATATATCAAGTATATGTGAGTTTGATGGAGAAGTGAAAGATGTATTAAGTGATATTACTACTAATATAATTGCATCTCATAATAATGCCATATTATTACATCAAATGGAACAAGAATATAAATTAGTATTACAACAGTTTGGAAAAGCTTCAAAGTCCTTTAATACATTAATACCATTAGATGAATGGGTACATATTTCATTAACTAGTAATAAACAAGAAGTAAGATTATATATAAATGGTGAATTTAAAGAAAAAACGAAAATACAATTTAACTGTCCTATGTATAGAGTAGGAACAGGAATGCATGGGTGTTTACGAGAAATTGAAATATACGATAAGAAATTAAGTAATGAAGAAATAGCTAATATATATAATAGAAGTAATGAAAAGAAATATACATTATCAAAAGGTCAAAAAGTGTTTATTGAAAATGGTATTCAAATATTAGTGTGGATTAGAACTGATAAAATGGGAAGATATCCAACAAAAGAAGAATGGAAAGACTGTGGTTTTACAGGAGTTACTTATTATGATGTTCCTATGTATAATGAAACATTTCATAAAGATTGTCCACATATAAAATGGTCTATGGCAGCAGCACCATATGGTAATACAATGTGGGGGACACCAACTTTAGCACCACAAAATGAAGATGATTTTTTAAGTGATATTCAAAAACAAAATATTAATAATCTAATATCTATTTGCATAGGTGATGAGGAATATTACACTGATGATAGGGTAGAGATTTTCAAGAAATGGTTTGATATATCAAAAAAATTATATAAAAATGTTATTGTCCATAATAATATATATAAAAATCAATGGACAGAGCATCAATTAAGACATTTTGTTAGAACAGCTAAGCCGGATATGTTAACATTTGATACATATTATTATCATGAAAATGCTACAGGTAATGAATTTAATACAATTGTTGATTCAACAAATGATATTCGTATAATAGCTTTAGAAGGGCATGATGGAACAGGTCCTATACCATTTGGACAATATTTACAAGGATTTAAAACGGGATATAGAGGTGCTGTAGCAGGGAATTATCATATTACAGAATCACAGATTAATTTAGTCGCATTCATTAGTTTAGCTATGGGTGCTAAATGGCTTAATTATTTTAGATGGGAATATGATTCAGAAACATTTATATTATTTGATGAAGAGGGTAATAAAACTAATTCTTTCTATCAATACGCTAATTTATGTTCATATATAAAAGTACTTAGCCCTTATTTAACTACACTAACCAGTACGGATATTAAAGTTATTCAAGGTTATCATAAAGAGAATAAATTAGTATGTAAAAATCAATTGCCTAAGACAGTAACACCTATTAATTGGGATTTGGATCAGTATTTTTATAAAGTTAATGTAGAAAATCTAGGAGAAAATAATAATAGATTATCTGGCGATATATTAATTGGCTATTTTGAACCATTAAAAGGATTAGAAGAAAAACATAAACAATATTTAATTAGTGATGATGTAAAGTATTTTATGATTGTTAATGGATTAGCAGATTCTAAATATGGAGATTCCATAAGCAATAAACAAAAAGTTGAAATATATTTTAAGAATGTTAATAGATTATGTAGAGTTAATAAAGATAGTGGTGAAGTAGAAGAGATTGTTCTTGAAGAAATCAAAGGTTCCATATATAGATATTCATTAATATTACAAGGTGGATTAGGTGAGCTATTTTACATTAATTAAATCTTAGGAATAATAAAAAGTTTGCAGATTATTATTAAGTCTACAAACTTTTTATATTATGTAAAAAACTATGTTAAACTTTGTAGTAATTCTTTTTTTACTTCACGATATTTATCTATTGATTTCTCATAATCTAAGCAATTTCTAAAGACTTGTGATAATATGCTGTTTTTCTTATTGTTATCAATTTCTTCTAATTGTTGTAGTAGACACAAATCTTCAAATCCTATTCTATGTGCTTCACTTCTAATAGAAATTAATGGTTCATTAAATCCTGGATAAAATATACAATAATCTCCTGCTGGTAAGAAATTTGCACGTTTTGGGTGGAATTCTAATACTTGTTCAGAAAACATTACTGCTTGTTTTTTATAAGGATTAATACCTCCAACATATTGATTAGCACCCCAATGAAGATAACCTTTAATATTAGTATATTTGGCAGGAGCCCATCCTATCCAAACTATTCGTATTCTCTCCATATCAAGTAATCTATTAATATAATTGCCACCAGGAGTTAAACATGTATATGTAAAAAGCTCATCACCTTTTTTTACTTGTTCATCATAAAATGTTTTATTTTGCTCATATATATCCATAGAAGGACACCATACATCAATACAGCTTTTTGTTCTATATGTTGGTAAAACTGGCTCTAGAATAGAGATATTAGGCATTTCTTCTTTTATAATATTTGTAATATGGTTATAAGTATCAGCTAAAGCATCATTAGGTTCATCAAGAGCACATTGCATATAATAATTTGCTAGGTTATTCTCTTCTATAAAATTATATAGTTGTGATGTCATCTGTCTAAGGGTATTATCTCCTTCTTCTGAAGGTATTAGTTGTGAAGTAATAACAGTTTTTGCATATTTTCCGTTATCAAAAGCGTCAAAGGCTCCTTTTTTATACGCCTTCGCAACTTCATCTGTATGTGTTAACAACTCGTGATTTAATGAATTATAAAAGTCATCATTATCTTCAAGTCCTTCAGAACGATAACATAAAGCTGTACCGTGAAACCACTTGATTCCACACTTTCTTGCAATAGCAATTATTTTTTTTAGACGTTCTTTATTCAGAACTAAATTATTATTATTAACATCAAAAAATTCTTTTAGAGGTAGATTTAGCATATTCTGTCTTGAGTAAACAACAGCTCTAAGATATTTTTCTAACATTAATTCATATTCAGAAGACCATTTCTGTATATTATGATAAGAAGCAATGTTATTATAGTTAATCCAGTTAATATACTTGAATGATTGATTAGTAGTTTTAGGTATAGTTACTTTATATACATCAACTTGATAATTAAGATTTATTGTGTTTTCTCCATTAGTAATAGTAAATTGCCATTCCTGTGTATGATTTTCTCTCACATATTCTATAATAGCTTTGAAGTTAATACCGCAAGTTGTAGTAGTAGGCATTATAATATTATTAATCGGTTCTAATGCATCGTATACCATGAAAGGTGCTCTTCTTATAACATATTCATTATAATCATCTTTAAGATATTCACTTCGTTGTTTCGCTCCTGTATTAACTTCAACAGGTACAGGTATCATATTAAAAAGTTTATAACCTGTATGTGGACCAGTGACTTTAATTGTTAAAGGTATACCAGGGGTAATGCCACTTATTAAAATATTGACACCAGCATATGATCCGTTTGCACATGAAGTACAGTAATCAATATTTCCTTCACAAACTACCTTGTCAGGATAACAAGGTTCTAGTTCATCAAATAATCTTGCAATAAATATTTTATCCATAGTGATTATTCCTTTCATTAATTTTTGTTTGATAAGTTAAGTTTAATAATTCTATTCGATGGTGTAAATATGTGATTTTAAGCAAGGAAAGTTAATTAGTATACTAACAAAAATTGTTAATTTTATATGTGATTTATAATATATATGTGAAATTTTATTAAGTATATAATCAGAAAACTTTTCGCTGAATATAAATGAACGTCATTTCCAATAAAACCTACTTGACACTTGCGTTTTTTAAAATTATATTGAGATAATATGTTTTTTTAAATTCAATATACAGCTAAAAAAGCTGGTGATTAGTCTTATATATTACGATAAATTTGGCTTAATCAAAAAAGATAAAACAGTGTAACTATTTGCGGAATATTATCCTTTGTAAAAGTTAAATTGACACTTATTCGTGCTATGTGTTATAATTTTTTTGTTGTCTAAGTTTAAATTAAGGAAGGACGTTATAATGAAAAAATTTTTATCACTAATCTTAACAATAGTATTAAGCTTATCTTTTACTAATATTAGTAGTCATGCAAAGGAGAATGGAATCCCACAAACTATTATAGTTGTTAATGAACAAGGAGAAGAAGTTGAATTAAAATTAGTTAAAACTTATACTGTAAAGGCTGTAAATAAGGAAGAAAAACTACATTTAACGAGAGAACTTGGAGGTAATGAATACTATAGTGTATTTAAAGGAAGTGCAGGATGGGTTGATTATGCACATCCTTATAGAACAGCTGCTGCATATACAGGGTCATTAACTCTTTCTATTTCAGATTCAATTTCTTGGCAATATAATATTACCGGGGGAGTTACAACAGACATCTTTACAGCAACGCTTGGAATCACATATGGTAAAACAACGACTGTTACTCAATCACTAACTGTTGACACAGAAGATAAATATACAAAAATATATGCATTCCCAGAATACAAAAAATATTCTTATGAAATATGGGAAGATGATGCATTTTATGATGATTATATAGGAGATGCTTCTTATGACAAAGTCACAGGAGTTGAATTTGGTGTTTATCAATAGAATAAAAAAAATTAAATATCCTAGCTTTATACTTTTTTTAATCCTAGTTTTAATCATCATATGGCATGTTCGTTTAAATACTACACATAAACAAATAACTAGTTTAAAACAGCAAATCAATAATTATGAAGAAAATATTAATAAAATAGCTTGGACATCAAATTTCAATCATATGATTCACAATAATAACTTAATAAAACAAGATATTATAGAGATTAGTAATGACTATGATTTTAATAAAATTTCTAGATTTAAAACAAATGGTTATTTGTTGGTTCTAAAAAAAAAGGAACATGATGTGTTGGGGAATAGTATAGGTAAAAATGAATTTTACAATATTTTGAATTATGATATTTATAGTAATATAAATATGGATAATCCAAATGAATCAATAGACGTGTATAAATTATTAAATATCGATAGAAATACTAGTGATATTAAAAATACTATAGAGATTAACTTAAATAAAAAAGGATTTATTATTTATTATATCATATACGATGAATATACTTATAGAATATATAAGGATCGTATTATAGATAAATATTTGAGTGAATTTACTGTTTCTATTCCTACTAAAATAGTCTACGAAATACATGCACAAAATTAAAGAAATAAACCCTTTTATCTAAAAGATTAGTGGAAGGGTTTTTTTGACCATTTATTTTGCATCAAAATACTATACATATGGTTATTAATTAAGGAATAAGTGGTGTCAAGCTATTTAAATATTAGAACCAGTAAAAATCTGGTGCTTTTACCATGAATAAAGCCTTCTTTCCCCAAAGTTTTATAGAGGTTAATTAAACGATTAACATTTCTTACAGTACAACCTAATTTCAATGCTGCATTCTTTTTAGTACCATAGGTATCAACTAATTTTTTAATAATCTCAAAATTAAAATTTTCATTCATTCTTAAAAATACCTTTCTAATTTTAATCACCCCATACTATAAAAATAAAATGAGGTTTTACTATACACTAAAAATTACTTCTTTTGGGACAAAATCAAAAACGGTATACTAAGACATTATCATAAATGGATCAGAAAACTTTTCGCTGAATATATAAATAACTTGTTTTTTTGAAATAAATGTAGTATAATTACATTGACCACATGAGTCAATGAATGATATTATACTTCTGAGAATAGAACTATATGTGTAATGGGAAGTATTTTATTATAAGGTTTCTATAAAAAGGAGGTTGTCATAATGAATATTATTGAAACAAATAAACTTACTAAGAGTTATGGAAAAGCAAGAGGAATCGTAGATGTTTCTATGCAAGTTAAAGAAGGAGAGATATTTGGATTTATTGGTCCAAATGGTGCGGGGAAATCTACAACTATAAGAACATTACTTTCTCTTATATATCCAACTAGTGGAAGTGCGAAGATATTCTCGAAAGATTGCATTAAATATGGTGCCGACATTAGAAGAGATATTGGTTATTTACCTTCTGAAGTTTTTTATTATGATAATATGAAAGTAATTAACTTACTAAAATACTCTGCTAGTTTTTATAACAAAGATTGTACAAAACGTATTCATGAAATAGCAGAAATTATGGAACTTGATTTGAATAAAAAAATTGATGACTTATCTTTTGGTAATAAGAAAAAGGTAGGGATAGTACAAGGATTACTTCATGAACCAAAACTAATAATATTAGATGAACCAACTGGTGGTCTTGATCCATTAATGCAACAAAGATTTTTTGAACTTATAAGAGAAGAGAATAAAAAGGGTACAACAGTATTTTTTTCATCCCATATATTAGATGAAGTACAGAAAATGTGTGATAGAGTTGCTATTATTAAAGAAGGGCAAATTATTAAAACAGAAAGTATAGAGTCAATGAGACAAGATAATTATAAAAAGTTTCGTGTTGAAGCAACAGATAGACTATCTAAAGATATATTCACTATAGATAGTATCACAGATCTAAAACTAGAAGAAAATAAAGCAAGTTTTATATATAAAGGCGATATAAATGTTATTGTAGATAAGTTAAGAGTATTACAACTAACCAATCTGCTTGTTGAAGAACCTACTCTAGAGGAGATTTTCATGTATTATTATCAAAAGGAGGCATAGAAATATGAATATATATAAATACGAATTTAGAAAATATCTAAAAAGCACTACTATATGGACGTTTTCTATTATTGCATTATTGTTTTTTTATTTAGCTCTATTTCCTTCATTTGCCTCTGAAGCAGAGCAATTTGAAAAAGTTATACAGCAATTTCCAGAAACATTTAGAAAAGCTTTTGGGCTAAATCAAATGAGTTTTTCAACAATTGGAGGTTTTTATAACTTTACCTTTAGTTATATAGTTCTTATTGCAGGAATATTTGCTATGAAACTTGGAGTTGATATAATGTCAAAAGAAGTAAGAGAAAAAACTGCTGATTTTTTATTAGTCAAACCAGTTAATAGAGGTAGTATAATGCTTCCTAAGTTTTTGGCTTCATTAACTCATATTATTTTAATGAATGTTGTGTATGTTATATTTGCTATTATTGCAGTAGAGTTATTTAAGAACAATGATTATAATAAAGAGGTTTTTTACTTAGTAACTTTTAGTATGTTTTTAATTCAGATATTTTTATTAACACTGGGACTACTACTTGGAACTATTTCTAAAAAATTAAAAAGTGTGTTGCCTATATCTCTTGGAGTTGTTTTTGGCTTCTATATAATTAAGCTTCTTAATGATACTATAGAAGATACAATAATAAGTTTTTTAACACCTTTTGAATATTTTGATAGCAGTTATATTACTGAAAATATATCTTACTCAGTATCCCATTTATTGTTTTCTATAGGATTATCAATTGTTTTTGTAGTGGCATCATACATTATCTATGAGAAAAGAGATGTTCCTTCAGTATAGATATATGTAACGTAAGCAAAAATATAGATAATTAGGAGGAATTTACTATGAATATAATTATAAGAGAACTTAAGGCTAATAGAAAAGCACTCATTATATGGAGTGTATGTATTATACTATTTATAGTGATGGGAATGGCAAAGTTTGAAGGGTTTTCAGCAATGGGAGAAGAAGCAGATAAGTTATTAAGTGTTTATCCAGAAGCGATACAGAAAGCATTTGGACTTGGAACTATGAAGCTTACAGAAATTAAAGGTTACTATAGTATATTCTATATGTATTTCGTATTAATAGCTGGTATTCACGCAGCTATGCTTGGAGCTAATATTATATCTAAAGAATCAAGAGATAAAACAGCAGATTTTCTAATGGTTAAGCCTGTAACAAGAAAACATATTATTACTAGCAAAATTATTGCTGCACTTATTAATATTATTATTATCAATCTGGCAATAGGTATTACATCTATTATATATATTAATAAATATAATACGGGAGAACCTTTTACAAATACAATGATTATTATTATGATTACATTATTTATTAATCAATGCATTTTCCTTAGTATGGGATTAGCCTTATCAGCAATTACAAAATCATCTAAAAAAGCATCATCATTATCAACTGGGATTATTGTTATTATGTATATGCTATCTATAGCTAGAGATATTTCTGAAAAAGTTGATTTTGTAAAATATGTAACTCCGTTCTCTTATTTTAACGTAAAAGAGATTATTCGGAATAATAGTGTTGAGTTACTATATGTGTTCTTATCATTATTAATCATAATAGTCTGCATTATTATAACATATACTAAAAATCAAAGGAAAGATATAGTATAATATATAATAGTAATAGATTTATTGGAAGGAGTTAAAATATGAGCGAAAAAGACATGTTGAATATGAAAAAATGGGCAGTGGTAGGAGCTACTAATGATACAACTAAATTTGGATATAAAATATATAAAAAGTTAAAAGACCATGGATATATAGTATATCCAATTAGTGTAAAATATGATGAGGTAGATGGAGATAAAGCATATAGAGAACTAAAAGATTTACCAGAAAAAGTAGATGTAGTTGACTTTGTTGTTAATCCACGAATTGGTCTATCAATAGTAAAACAATGTGCTGATTTAGATATTAAGAACATATGGTTACAGCCTGGAACAGTTAGCGAAGAAATATTACAGTTTGCTAACAATAGTTCTATAGAAGTTGTAGAAGGATGCGTGTTAGTAAGCCTAAGTTGATATAATTAGTATATAATGATATAATGCAATGAATGGGGCTATCTCATAATGAGATATCCCCTACTATTATTAATAATTAATAAAAATATTATAAATTAATCTAATCTATTAGCATTGAACTTTAAATTAGTATATATGAGGTGAAAACATGATAGTTAAATAAATTTTTTTACTATAATACTAAGAGGTGGAAACATGATTTTATAATTGAATTTGTTCAGATAGATGTAGAATATGCGAGACAATAATAAGTTGATTTAGGAGTGAATTATATGCTAAAAAATAGATTAGAGAAATTACAAGAAAAAGAAAGCTTCAAAAATTTTAGTGGAGTAATATTAATTAAAAAAGATGAAGAAGTATTATATAGTAATAGTTTTTCATATGCAAATAGAAACTTTAATATTCCTAATACAATTGATACGAGATTTAGAATTGCTTCAGTATCCAAAATGTTTACAGCAGTTGCAATATTACAATTAATTGAAAAAGGATTACTTGATTTTGATAGTAGTATAGTAGAAGTTTTACAATTACAACAATCTAATATATCAAAAGACATTAATATTCATCATTTATTAACTCATACTTCAGGAATTGCGGATTATTATGATGAAGAAGCAGGAGATGAAGAGTGGGAGAAAATGTGGAGCGAAACACCAATATATAATATTAGAACTTTAGAAGATTATTTGAATTTATTTATTGATTTAGAACCAATTTCAAAACCAGGTGAAAAATTTCAATATAATAATGGAGGATATATATTACTTGGACTAGTTATTGAGAAATTATCTGGTGTTAGCTATTATGATTATATTATAAATAATATTTTTGATAAAGTTAATATGAAAGATTCAGGTTTCTATAGTTTGGATGAAGTAGTACATAATATGGCAGAAGGTTATGAAAACATTGATGGTAAGTGGTTGAGAAATATATATACTGCTACTCCAACAGCAGGTTCTGATGGTGGAGCTGTAACTACTGCAAATGACCTTATGAATTTTATTACTGCATTACAAAAAGGAAAGTTACTTGATAACAAAATGACTAAAAAAATGTTAAGCCCATATGTTATAGATGATAAGTCAAATGGTTTTAGAGATTATGTATGGAAATATGGATATGCTAATTATTACTTATTGGATAATGATGAAACAATAATTCGTGGTGGTCATACAGGAGAAGAGTACGGAGTAAGTAGTCGTGTTTATTTCTATCCACAACTAGGAATTAATGTAGTAATATTAGGTAATGAAGGATTTAATGCAGGTAGTGTTGGTTGGGATATACATGATGTAATAATGGAAATATAATAAATACTAGTAAGTGTAATAATAGGGGGCTATCTATAAGATAGCCTCTTTTATAATAAAGTGGAGTGTTTATTTAATTTAATAAATAAGTGGAAAGAGGTTGTTTGTATATGGGGAATGAGTATAACAAGATAGGTATATTTAATTGGTTTGGATATGTGATGCCTGCAAGAGAACGTGTAAAAATGATAAAAGAAGTAGGTTTCGATTCTATAATGTTATGGTGGGATGAAGAACTTTTTTCAAGTGAGGGAGAAAAAGAATTACTAGAAATAATTAGTATGGATATAATAATTGAAAATTTACATGTGCCTTATGAAGAATGCAATTTACTTTGGAGCGAAGATAAGCAAAAAAGAGATTACATTGTTAACAAGCATATAGAATGGATTCATGATTGTGATAAGTATAATATACCAATGATAGTTATGCATTTAACAAAGCATGATATCATTAAAAAAACAAATAAATATGGTATTGAATCAATAAAAGCTATTGTTGAAGAAGGGAAGAAATATAATATAAAAATAGCTATTGAGAACACTAGAAGAGATATTATTATAGATGAAGTATTAGACAATATACATTCTCAGTGGCTAGGGGTATGTTATGACTCTTCCCATGCTAATCTATATAGTGATAATCTAACAAGTGTATTAGATAAACATGGAGATAGAGTCATGGCGTTACATTTATCTGATAATGACGGAATTGCCGATAGACATTGGTTGCCTAATGAAGGATTAATTGATTGGGATAAAATAATTAATAAACTAGCATTAATTAAATATAGTGGTTATATATCTCTTGAAGTATTTCCAGATAGAAACAATAATAAATATACGAAAGAAATGTTTTTGCAAAAAGCATATGCTCAAGCAGTAAATATTCAAAAGAAATTAATGAAGCAAACTAAATAAATATAGTGAATTAATCTAAAATATATACCTTTAGAAATATGATTAATATAGTAGTAACTAATTACTTTGTTATTATTCTTAATATTTTTTAATACATTTTTAATTGTTATATGACGAGAAATATGATAATATGACATTTAATACAATATATAATACATCTAGCAAATAAAGTAATGAATGAGGTAATGTTTATGAACAAAGATACAGTTAATACATATATTATGCTTTCTAATACAGGTTCAGTCTTAAATAGATTAATAAAATTATATACAAAGACTCCATATAACCATGTATCATTAGCTCTTGATGAAGAACTAAATGAAATGTATAGTTTTGGAAGAAAATTCCCCAGAAATCCATTAATTGGAGGATTTGTAAGAGAATATACTGATAGTGGAACATATGCTTATCTGAAAGACACTACTTGTATGATATGTAAATTACAAATAACAGAAGAGCAATTTAATAATATTAAGCAAAATATTAATAAATTCAAGAAAAGAAAAAGAAGATATTATTATAATATATTTGGAATTTTTACAGTAATGTTAAATATTCCTGTGAAAATACCATATGGATATGTATGTACACATTTTGTAGCACATGTATACGAAAAAAGCGGCGTAAAGCTATTTGATAAAAGAAGTACATTAGTATCAACGGTTGATTTTTATAATCTAGATAATGTTGAGATTATATATGAAGGAAAACTCTCAGATTTTAATGAGTTAAGAAATATTAGACAAGAGATGGTTTCATAAGTAAAAGTATAATTAGGGCTATTTTATAGTATGTTTACAGAAGTGTTTCATTTGGATATAGATTAACTATCTTCCTTATGCTCACATAAAGAAATGTATTATGAAATAGCTTTAATTTTATATTATTATAGAACATATATTAACATCAAATGAGGTAAAATAAATATATTAATTTATATTTGGTAACATAAGATACAGATATTAAATTAAAAAAGAGTATAATAATAGACAAGAAAAACATATTGTAACTGACTCTTATAGATTGATTATATAGATATTACAAGCATGAAGATAATTTATAGAAAGGAAGATTATTATGGGAAAATATTTTGACATAAAAGATTCACTATATGATATTACAAATAATTATCCAGAAACAATTGATTTATTCATCTCAATAGGATTTGAAAATATGAAAGATGATAAGCAAAGATCATTAATAGGAAAAGCTATTTCTCTTGAAACAGCTCTAAAAATGAAGAAGATTAATGTTAATGTATTTACTGAAAACTTAGTTGATGCAATTGAGCACAGTAAAGCTATTAATGACGAGACTGACAAAGCCACATCAGATAATGCCAATGTAAAAATTGAAGGAATACTTCCATGCCCTGTAAGAATTCCACTTATGGAAGAGTTTACAAAGTGGATGGAAAGTACAGGAAAAAGTCTTGGTATTCAAATTGACTATGAACTAAAGGCTGCATCAATGGGAGTTGACTGGTTAAAAGATTCTTTGGAGAAAGCAGAAAATGCTGATGTGTTATCAGATGTATTTATTTCAGCAGGCTTTGATTTGTTTTTTGATAAAAGGTTAATTGGAAAGTTCAAATCACAAGGTGTTTTTGAAGATATAACAGGGTTTGAAAATTATAATAAAGATTTTGACAATGAAGAAATAATTTTAAAAGACCCTGATAGCAGTTATTCAATGATAGGGGTAGTACCTGCTGTATTTTTAGTTAATACAGAAGAATTAAATGGAAGAAAAGTTCCAACATCATGGGAAGATATATTAAATAAGGAGTTTGAAAATAGTGTGAGTCTTCCAATAGGAGATTTTGATTTGTTTAACGCTATTTTGCTTAATATTCATAATAGATATGGTGAGGAAGGAGTAAGAAAACTAGGGAAAAGCTTATTAAAAAGTATGCACCCATCAGAAATGGTTAAATCACATAGAAAGAAAATAGATAAGCCAGCTGTTACTATTATGCCATATTTCTTTACTAAGATGACAAAACGTGGTGGACCTATGACAGCAGTATGGCCAGCAGATGGTGCGATTATTAGTCCTATATTTTTACTTGCTAAGAAAGATAAAAAAGATTTGTTAAAGCCAGTAGTAGATTTCTTTGCATCTAAAACTGTAGGTGAGATTTTATCTCATAATGGCAAGTTTCCTAGCATTCATCCAGAAGTTGATAATATGATTTCAAGTGAACATAAATATATGTGGATTGGTTGGGATTATATTAAGAATAATGATATTGGACAGTTGATTGAAAAATGTGAGGGTATATTTAATGAGGTAATTAAGGAATAGTATTATATATTAAGTAGTCGGGTATATGATAGTCAGGTATATGGTGGTCAGGGTATAGTGTATTATAATAACTTGCCTTACCCTGAGAAGCGGTCGGTCTGCGTTATTATAATACACTATACCCTTCTGTCGTTATATTTTGATGGATAAGAGAGAAGTTAGTTTCATTTTAGTTATTTAGTAGTTAATAGAGTTTAGGAATAGAAAGGGAGGTTGGTTGGAATGAATTTAGTTACTATTTCGGGACCACCGTCATCGGGGAAAACTTCAATTATTATAAAGACAATTAATGCATTAAAACAAAGAGGATTATCAGTTGGAGTAGTGAAGTTTGATTGTCTGTATACAGATGATGATATATTGTATGAAAAAGCAGGAGTACCTGTTAAAAAAGGGCTTTCGGGTTCATTATGCCCAGATCATTATTTTATTAGTAATATTGAGGAAGTAGTTCAGTGGGGGATAAAACAAAACTTGGATTTATTAATAACTGAGAGTGCAGGGTTATGTAATCGCTGTTCACCATATATAAAAGATATTAAAGCTATATGTGTTATTGATAATTTAAGTGGAATTAATACACCTAAGAAAATTGGTCCTATGTTAAAATCAGCAGATATTGTAGTAATTACAAAAGGTGATATTGTGTCACAAGCTGAAAGAGAAGTTTTTTCTTCTAAAGTTAATTCGGTAAATCCAAAGGCAGTAACAATGCATATTAATGGGCTTACTGGACAGGGAGCATTTGAACTAAGTACTCTTTTATATGATGAAGAGAAGGATATTGATAGTGTAAAAGGTCAACAACTAAGATTTTCAATGCCTTCAGCACTTTGCTCTTATTGCCTAGGAGAAACTAGAATAGGTGAAGCATATCAGATGGGTAACGTAAGAAAAATGAAATTAGGTGATGAAAATGATTAATAGACAAACGCTAGATAAATTAACTATAAATGAATTAGAAAGTAAATATCCTTTTGTTCTTTCTTTTTTTGAAGATAATAAACTTGATGTAGATAATTACAGTGACAAAACATTTATAGAATTTTTAGAACATTTTACGGAAGAAGATATAGAAGAGTGGGCAATTGATACATCCAAGTTAATTGATGATATTATTATATATATTAATCAGATGTTAGAGTTTCTTGGGATAAAAGAAGAAAAAGGAGTTGATTCTCTAACTATTATTGCAGGATATGATAAATCTGGTAATAAAGAAGGTTTTGATAATATTGTAATTAACAAAAGTGAGATTATATCTATAGTTGGACCAACTGGTTCAGGAAAGAGCAGGTTATTAGCTGATATAGAGTGGACAGCAATGAAAGATACACCAACTAGAAGAGCTATACTTATTAATGGAGAAGAACCAGATAAAAAATGGAGATTTTCTTCAGGAAATAAATTAGTAGCTCAATTATCTCAGAATATGAACTTTGTAATGGATTTGACAGTTAATGAATTTCTAGAGCTTCACGCAAAAAGCCGTATGGTTGAAAATGAGAAGGAAGTTATTAAGAAGATAATTGAAGCAGCTAATAATCTAGCAGGAGAGAAATTTAACTTAGATACACCTATAACTAGTCTAAGTGGTGGACAATCAAGAGCTTTAATGATTGCAGATACAGCTATACTAAGTACTTCTCCAATAGTTTTAATTGATGAGATTGAAAATGCTGGAATTGATAGAAAAAAAGCTCTTAATCTCTTAGTAAGTAAAGAGAAGATTGTTCTTATGGCTACACATGACCCAAGCTTAGCGCTAATGGCAGATAAAAGAATTGTAATTAATAATGGTGGAATAATAAAAATCATTGAAACTAATGAAGAAGAAAAAGAAATGTTAGTTGAGCTTGAAAAGATGGATAAAGTGATTCAAGCTATGAGAGGTAGTTTAAGAAAAGGAGATTTGATTAAGAAAGATTTACTTTCTTAATTAAATAATATTATAAAATTATAAAGATGACAATTAACTTAAATTTAGTGAAATGACTCAAGGAGGAACATATTATGCATGAAGGATGCTCAGGAAGTTTTGATAATGGAAAGCAAGTAGTTGATAAAGTTAGAATGATGGGTTTTGCAACACAACCAATGCCAATGCCTTTTAATATACATTGTAAAGAATGTGATAATGATTTTGAGATGGTAACATTTGAAGATAAATGCCCACATTGCGGGATGGTATATGGAGTAACACCGTGTCATGCTTTTGATCCAGATAATGTTATGGCGGCAGGTAAAGATTATTAATTAGTAAATTTGAGTTGTAAGTAGATAACTTATTATAAGGGAAAAAATAATAATATAATTTAGATTAATAAAAAATTGGGCTTCGGAGAAAAAATCCGATAGCCCAATTTTTTATACTCTATCATAACCTTCATATTGTTTTTTCACAAGCACGCCTTTGGCAGTTTCCCAATTAGTAGATACTTCACCAGTATCATCAATTATAAAACCGTTACTGCTTAATGAATATAATAAATCTTTAGTAAAATTCTTTCCAGTTTCTTCGCAATACCAGTGGGTAGCAGTATCCATTATTCTATCGTAATCTTCTTTTGTATGTGCAAATTGTAATAGCTTATTAGTAACATTATAATATACTTCATTATCTATAATTATTGAATCATCCATAAGTAAATCACCTCTATATATAGTTTTCCTTAAACCTATTAAATTATTAGCTTATATTCATTTCGTAACTTACGTTACGGATTTAATTCAGATAATCTTGTAATATATAGCTATGGAAAGAGAAAATAATAATTATAAAAAATAATATTTTAGCACAGGAAGGAGAACTGTCAAATGATGTTTTGTTATCAATGTCAAGAGGCGTCAAAAGGAACAGGCTGTACAATTCAAGGGGTATGCGGTAAGAAAGAAGAAGTAGCTAATTTACAAGATTTATTAATATATACTATAAAAGGTATATCTATATTAGCTAATAAAGGTAGAGAAGTAGAAGTAGAGCTTGATAAAGTAGATCACTATATAATGAATTCATTGTTTATGACAATTACAAATGCAAACTTTGATAATGCTGCTTTTATTACGGAAATTAAAAAAGGTTTAGCACTTAGAGAAGAATTAAAGAATACTCTAGAGGCAAAAGGAATTGAACTTGAAAATCTACATGATAGTGCTACTTGGAAAGCTGATACAGATGTTGCAATTGAAGCAAAAGCAGATAGTGTAGTTGTAGGTGTACTTGCAACAGAAAATGAAGATGTACGTTCTCTTAGAGAACTAATAACTTATGGTGTGAAAGGTATGGCAGCATATGCACATCACGCATATAACTTAGGTAAAGAAGATAAAGAAATATATGCTTTTACATCTAAAGCATTAGCAGCTACATTAGATGATACATTAACTGCGGATGATCTAGTAGCACTAACACTTGAAACTGGAAAATATGGTGTTAACACAATGGCAATGCTTGATGTAGCTAATACATCTGCATATGGTGACCCAGAAATTACGGAAGTTAATATTGGAGTTAGAAATAATCCAGCAATATTAATATCTGGTCATGATCTTAGTGATCTAGAGCAGTTATTAGAGCAAACACAAGGAACTGGAGTAGATGTATATACACATAGTGAAATGCTACCAGCTCATTATTATCCAGCATTCAAAAAATATGATAACTTTGTAGGAAACTATGGTAATGCTTGGTGGAAACAAAAAGAAGAATTTGAGTCATTTAATGGACCAGTATTGTTCACTACTAACTGTATAGTACCACCAAAAACTAGTTATATAGATAGAATCTATACAACTGGAGCTTCAGGTTTTCCAGGATGCAAACATATAGAAGCTGATGAAAATGGTAAGAAAGATTTTTCAGAAATTATTGAACATGCTAAGAAGCTAGATTCACCTACAGAAATTGAAACAGGCTCAATAGTTGGAGGTTTTGCTCACGCTCAAGTTTTCGCACTTGCAGATAAAGTTGTAGATGCTGTTAAATCTGGAGCAATCAAGAAATTCTTCGTAATGGCTGGCTGTGATGGAAGAATGAAATCAAGAGATTATTATACTGATTTTGCTAAAGAACTTCCAAATGATACAGTTATTCTTACAGCAGGTTGTGCAAAATACAAATACAACAAATTACCATTAGGTGATATTGGTGGAATTCCAAGAGTATTAGATGCTGGACAATGTAATGATTCTTATTCATTAGCAGTAATTGCTCTAAAATTAAAAGAAGTATTTGAGTTAAATGATATTAACGAATTACCTATAGCTTATAATATTGCATGGTATGAGCAAAAAGCGGTAATAGTTTTACTTGCATTACTACATTTAGGTGTTAAAAATATTCATTTAGGGCCAACACTTCCAGCGTTTTTATCACCAAATGTTGCTAACGTACTTGTAGAAACATTTGGTATTGGTGGAATATCTAATGTAGAAGATGATATTAAAATGTTTATGGCATAGGGAATAGTGGTTAAATATATAGAAGGTTATAGACGATATTGTGCTATAACCTTTTTTTCTATTGTACTTTTTTAATTATTTAATGTAGTCCATAGTCGTAGATATATATATTGGTATTTAATGCTTTATATATTTAGGTTCTCCCACAGTAAATAAATCATTAATTTTATTTGCTTCCCTTTGATTACTAGCTGGAGCAACGATAATTTTATTACTAAATGTAATCTCTTTAGAATTTACTCTTTCGTATAATCTCATAACAAGTTTGTTACGGTCATCTATATATGCCATTAAAAATACATATAAATATTTATTTGTAGTATCATCATAGTATTTTCCAATAAAACGAGAATCTAAATATCCACCTTCTACGGAAAAATTCTCTTGTTTATTATTATCTTGATGAAATAGAGATGAGCCATTAATTAATATATCACCTATAAAAGTGTCTTCACCATTAAGTGGACTTCTTTTGTATTTTCCCTCTAATGTAATAGTTACTTTTTTGTGTAAGTTCTTATCATGAAGGTCATATAAAATACCTGTATATTCTTTTTTCCAATCTCTTGGAAATGTAATGTAGAGATTAATCATAGAAATAGTAATAATTAATGCACTTATCATAATTATATATTCAATAGGAATCTTAGCAATTTTCTTCATATATGCACTCCGTTCACGATTATATATTGTTTCTAACGTAGAATAGCTAAAACTTAATATATCGTTATTAATATTGACAATAAATTGTAATAAGAGACAGCCCCTTTTAAATTATGTGAGAGGAATTAATTCGTCAGCTTTTTTATAATGTTCTTTATATAGAGAAACTCCATACTGGTTATTTTCTTTTAAATGCTTAATTAAATTCTTTCTAGATAATTTAATAATGTCTTCATAATTTCCGTAATGTGCTAAAATAATTTCTCCAAGCCCTTTAATCTTTTTTTGTGAAACAGGCATTGTACAGAAATTTTGTATTGAACTGGAAAAATCTGAGCCATCCATAGCATGTTCATATTTATCTAATGAATAACTTCCATCAGAGTTTTTTACATAAGTTATTGCGACTGGTATTATACTACCACCTTCGTTTGAAAGAGTTTTATCAAATAGACTATAATGGGAAGAATATGTTGTGGCAAATATTTTAAGTTTATTGCCTTCTTCGTAACTTCCGAATATATGTGGAGCCACTATAGTAAAAGTATTTTTATTAGTTTTAGATTGAGCTATTTCTGTTTCATAAACTAATTTCTCAATTAAATCTGTTCCATGATAAGTGAAATCGGGTAATATGATTTCTTCTCTTATATTTAGTTGTTTAATCCATTCACTAGGGAGCATATCATCTCTTACATTATTTTGCACTCCCAATAATTCTTTGCAAAGGCTCATCATAATATATTCTTGTAATTCATTTGAAGTGCTTTGTTTTAGTCTTGATAGCATATAGTTTAATATTTCACTATTGCCATTTTCATCTACATATTTATATGAATTTTTAATAATGTTTTCATATCCATCTTGATTTTGTTCAATATAATCATTAGGATTAGAAGAAGCTTTTGAAGAAGATAATATTGATTCAATACTACTTTCTACGAAATTAATAACATCTTGTGAGAAGGTTTTTTCTTCTTTTGTCTCTTCTATAGAATTATTATTTGATAAAATATTATTAAGTAACTCTATATTATCACCAATTACAGTAAGATCTCCATACTTATCCTCAAAACCAGCTCTTGGGAATGTAAATGATGTATTGTATTTTGATGTATCTAATTCTCCATCTGATTTCGTAATTCTATATGAAAAAGTAACTTCATCTACATTATCTACCATACAAAAAACTACTAGGGCATTAATTCTTGAGTTTATTTCAAGAGTAGTGTCTGGTGTAGATATTGGCCATTCGCCGTTATATTCTTTATTAGAAGCAGGTTCATAATATATTGTAATGCCGTAGGGCTTATTACTTGTTTCTAGAGATGTATATTGTTGTTTGAAATAGCTATCTGGAGTTGGTAGATTATATGCTATATGACTAACTTTAACATGATTACCAACATAAGGTGTTCTATATTTAGAAATCTCATTCAAATCATATGTTAACATATTAACCCTTACAACAAAACCATAGTTAACGGTTCCTTTTCCTTCATATTCTAGGGTTAAATCAAATATATATTCTCCAGATTCTTTCGGAGCTTTTATATACATATCATTGTTTTGCAAAGTATAGCTTATAGTGTCAGATTGCATTAATTGTTTGTTTTTATATACTTTGATATCTTTAATAGTAAAATCATATTTTTTGAAACTTTTATACTGTTGAGTACTAATAATTAATTGTTCTTCATCTGATACAGAAATAATATTATCCATATTATATTGAAAATCAGCTGCGTTATTTGAATCAGATTGAATATATTTTTTAGTCTTCCAAGAATAACTGCCTATAAGAGCTTGCTTAGCATGTAGTAATTTTGAACTAATAAAAATATTATATGGTTCATTTTCTTTATTTTTATTTTTTCTATTTGCTCCAAGCAATAATGAAGCTGTAATAACTATTGCTAGTAAGATCACTGATAATGCTACTATAGCTTTTGATTTTTTATTATATTTCATAATAGATATTAACCTTTCTTTTAATGTCTTTTTTTCTTCACACATAGTAGCTTGTAATACTGATGTAGGGTATTTATGTTCAGCAATAACAGAGATTAGAGTATCACCATATGATTGTCTTTCTGATGGAGTTAGATTTTTTATAACTGCTTCATCACATGCAAGTTCACAAGCATTACTAAGTTCTTTTCTTAATAAATATATTAATGGATTAAACCAATGAATACACGTCGCAATTAATGAAAGCCATTTTATTACTATATCATAATGAACTAGATGAGTGGTTTCATGTAATAAAATATTTTTTAGTTGTTCTTCATCATAGTTATTATTAGGAATGATAATACAAGGTTTTAATACACCTAATAGCATTGGTGTTGTTACATACGAATTTCTTTTGATTGTTACATTTCTTTTTCTTGTTATAATATTATTTAATGCTATAATATCACTATCTAAACTGGGAATATTGTTAAGGCGCATAACTTTTAAGAATTTTGTATATATAGAAACATTAAAGAAAAATATACTTATAGCACCAAGTAACCAAAAATAAATTAAATATTGATTTAGTAGTTCCTTAATAGTAACTATAGTAGAGTTGTTAACTGTATTAGAAACCACTTTGCTTGTATTTGTAATAATAGGAGCTGTAAACTGGTTATGTGTTATATCTTTAATTTTATCTACTGCAATTTGAGTTTGTATATTTTTTTCTGGTTTATTAGAAAACAAATAATTCATGGCATTAATCTCTATAGAAAAAGGTATAATCAATCTTAATAATACAATTATCCATATAATATATTGTATTGTTTTTGAAAGCTTATTTTTAATAAGTGGTTTTAACATATATATAAAAATTGCTAAAATACTACCTGACAGTGATAGGGATAATATTAACTTAATCGTTTCGTTCAACATTATCATCACCTACTTTGAACAATGCACGTAGTTCGTCTATGTCATCTTCATTAAGTTTTCTGTTGCTGGCAAGAGATGCAACTAGTTTTTTCGCACTCCCAAAGTATAATTTATCTATTAAACTCTGAGTAGTATATTCTGTATATTCTTCTTCACTAATTAAATATTTATAATAGTATACCTCTTTCTTAGTTGCTAAAACAACGCCTTTTTTACATAGCCTTCTTATTAAAGTTTTTATAGTAGAAGCTTCCCAATCTGTTCTTGCTTCAAGAGTCTTTCTAATAATTGAAATAGGTAATTCTTTTTCTGATTCCCATAGTACACGCATAACTTCAAGTTCAGAATCAGTTATCTTTGATATTAATTTATTCATATAATCTCTCTCTTTCTGGTTACAAATGTAACCTGGATACATACAGTTTACTCTTGTAACCTGTAGTTGTCAACATATATTAATGATTTATTAGAATAAGTATTATTACATATTAGAAATTAAAAAGATACATAAGCGTTCATCAAAGGAAATATAATACAAAATTATAATTTTAAAATACATATACCGATATATTAAGAATAAACAAATTAATTGAAATTTAGTGAATGGTTTATTATTTTAACTTTTATTGCAATTTAAGTTATAGAATTAATTGATTTGACATCATTAGACAACTTTTTAAAAAATTTCAACAATATACTTGAAAATTCTTTGGCAATTTGTTAGAATATTTGTAAGTTTAGTACGTACAAAACTTCAACGCAGAAAAAACAAAATATTTTGCATATACAAGGAGGTTATATATGAAATTACTTAGAAGAAATATTATAATGAGTTTGATTTTAGTTTTGTGCTTTAGTTTTTCTTCAATATTTATGGTAACCCCATCAACATCTTATGCTTATGGAGATGGTGATGTAGAAGTTGGTCCTGGTGATCCAGACGAGCCAGAAAAACCAGATCCAGACCCCGATCCAGAAAAGCCTGACCCAGAAAAACCAGATCCAGAAAAGCCCGATCCCGATCCAGATCAGACTGACCAAGAAGTTGAACAAGAAAAAGAACAAGAAAAAAGAAAAGAAGAAATGAATAAATTAACTAGTAATAATGAATTTGATGACCCAAGAATAAATAAAGCACTAAGATTAATAGATTCAGATGTACTAAAATTATTAAACGATAAAAAAGTTAGCGTAGAGTTAATAAAAGGACCTATAACACAACATAAAGATTATGCAGAATTTAAAGATAAAGACAAAGTTATCATTGATAACGAAGGAAATGAAAAAACAGTTTCTTGGAACGATGAAATAATAGGTAATGAGCCTGGAAAACCAATAGTTATTAATGTAGATAAGCTTGAAACACAGGATATTGTATTAAATGAAGTAGGGAAAAGAGTTTTTGACTTAAATCTAAAGCAAAATAGTGAGCTTTTAAGTAATTTTGCACATAGATTAAGTAAATTATCAATTCCGGGAAAACGTTTTGTTTTTTCAAAAGAATTATTAGATAAAGGTATTGATTTGAATAATATTGATAGAGATATTGATAGTTATCAAAGAACTTTTAGTAAAAGTTTTTCGATATATTATGGACATAACGAAACTAGAGATCTTCTAAGGACGTATGATAATTCTATATATAGATTATTTAAGTTTTATTATGATAATCTTATAACTGACAAACAAGATTTATACGATGACGCAAAATCCAGAATGGATAATCTATTAAGCAAATTAAATATTGAGGGTACTATTATAGATACACAATCAGCAGAAGAAGTTAATTCTACTGTATTTAAGGGGTGGGAACCACCGTATAAAGAAAACACACCTGTATATACTATAGAGCTTGATAAGCCTATTACACTTTCAAGAGTGTATTCACCACCAGAGAATAGTAAATTTGGTAGTTGGTTTTTAGCAAAAAAAGATATTATTGGACTAAAACCAGAAGAAATGAAAGATAGATTTGCTTTGCCAAACAAGTTATTACCAGAATATGTATGTGATGTAACATTTAAAGAAGGCGACAAATTAAGAATTGGTATTGTAAAAGAACAACCTTCGTTCTCTGATAATTCAGGTGGTATAGGTGGAGCAATTCAATTTGATTCTTCGCAAAAACTGAATCCAGGTTATATTGGTGATTTTCAGAATGAATTTAGATTAGAAGAAGATGAGCCTTTTGGACAATAATTACTAACTAATATATGAACTAAAATCGTAAAGGAATTATTAGATATATACATACAATATAACAAGAAAAACAATAACAGAACTCAATGTATTGTATGTATATATTATAAATGTTACAATACAACAAGAAAATTCTACTAGAAGGATATGATAATTAATGATGATTAGATATAGAATGATTGACAGTAATATATTAAATATTAATGGAAAAGAATTGATATTTGATAACAATATTAATAATGTAATAGAGTACAATAACATTTTAATAGTTCATGTATTTAACAATAATAGTTCAACCATGTTAGAACAGCCAGTAAATAATATTTATGGAGTGTCAAATACAGGAAAAATTATTTGGAATATTCAAGAATTTTTTAATAATAGTAACAATGAAATGTATAATTCATTTCATGATATTAGCTGTGTTTCTATGTATATGAATCAAGAAGGAGAATTAATAATTGTAACATATGATGGTTTGGCATATGTTCTAGATATAGAAAATATGCAAATTGTAAGACGCTTAACTACTAAATAATATATCAACAAACTAATGATTATAAGGAGTGAGTATATATGTTCAAAAAAATAGGAATGATTATTGCTGTATTAAGTTTTATAATTGCTATACCATATGTATCTTATGCTGAAGATGGAAATGTTCAAGAAGATAGTTATAAACAAGGACATGGGTTATTGGGATATTTATTTGAAGATGTTAATTACCAAAAAAATACAGTAATAAAAAGAGTACATAATGGTAATTTGGTAATATACAAAAATAGCCTAAACGAATATTTTTGGGAAGCTAAGTCTGCTTATTGGAAGGGTGTAATAGTTCCAAGTATAAGCGGTGAGTACAAGATATATACATCAGATTATGGAGAAGGAACGTTAATAAAAATTAACTCAAAAATACTTGAAAATAATGAGATTATACATCTTGATGAAGATGTAGAGTATAATGTATCCATTAGCCAGATTATACAACCTAAAGAAGATGATACAATAGTAGATTCTAAACTGTTTTGGGAAAGACCTGATAATGTAAAAGAGATTATTCCAAATGATAATCTTAAACTTCCTTTTATTAAAGAAAGTAAACCATTAAATCCAGAAGTAGAAGTTTCTCCAGCAGAATTAGGTGCAGATTATAATAGAGAAAAACGTTCACTTTCCTATGAAGATGGTGCAAGTGATACAGATGGAGATCATATTAGTGATTACCTAGAAAGATCTGGATATACTACGTCATCACACGATTTAACAGTTACGCTATGGGTAGAAGCATTACATGAAGGACAACCAAGATATGTGTCTTCACCATATAAATGGAGTACAGATGATGATCCTTATAGTGATTTTCAAGAGGTTGTTGGACTACAAATGGATCCTAATGTAACAGGTGTTGCTAAACATCCATTAGTTGCTGCATTTCCAGATATTAGTGTGCTAACTGATAATTTCATTATATCTATGAATAAAAATGTTACTGCATCAAATGCAAGTTCAAGTAGTAGGACAGTATCTAGAGGTACATCTAATAGTAGTACAGTATCATCATCAATGACAGTTTCAGCTTCGATGACAGAACATGTTAGTTTAATGAATGCGGGAGTAAGTGCTACTGAAAGTTATAGTGCAACACAATCAAACTCAAATACTTCTAGCTATAGTCAGTCAAGTAGTGGGTCATATGGAAGTCAATGGTCAAAATCAATGAGTATGAATAGTGGAGAAGCAGCGTTTTTTACAATTAATGCAAAATATAAGAATATTGGAACAGCGCCTATATATAAAGCAAATCCAACTATATCAATGATATTAAATGATAAAGCTTTATTAAGTATTCAATTAAGAGATTCACAAAGACCTGAGAATTTATTACCAAATAAGGAATATCCTCAAGGTGGATCACATCTTGCAATAAATACTATGGATGATTTCGGTTCAAGTCGAATAACACTTAATGAAGCACAAGTTGATGCTATGCAAAGATATGGTAACTTTACACTAGAAACACTTCAATTAACTGGAAATGTTGCAGATTTTGATCGTTATGGAAATGTTATTGTTAATCAAAAAAAAGATTGGGCAAATTATATCGCTAAAATTAATAAAACTACTGCTGGAATTATCTTAGATACAAGAGAAACAGGTCCCATTAGAAGAAATATAGCAGCCATTGATGAAGATATTTTTATCGAAAGATTACATAAACCAGATGTTACACTGAAAGAAGCATTAAAAATTGCATATAGTGTTGAAGAAAAAGAAGATGGTTTATATTATAATAATAAGAAAATAAATGATGTGATGGAAATAAAAATTGATAAAAATACTTATGATATGCTTCAAAAACAATCGGATGTTGATGATATATTTAATGCTTCACTAAGAGCAGGAATGAATTTCTATATTAAAATATATGATAGAGTACCAGATAGACAGAAAACAAAAGTTAAATATATGTTTATAGATAATGATAAGTTTTGTGTTCAATTAGAAGAGGAAGGAAAAGAAGATAATTATACACAATTTATTAATACAATTACATTTATTTCTGATGATAGTTATTATTCACATATATTATTCAAAATACCAGCTGATCCAAGAAACATATATGTATCTCAAGATTCTATTGTTGATTCAGAAGTAGATTTTATTAAACCAACAGATTTGGATCAAGAATCATATGAGAAGAAGGGAAGTATATATATACAGTATGGTATGAGTGATTATGATACCACAGACATATCAATGGACTTTGAAAGAGATTATAGTAAACCATTAAAATATGCATTAGAGAATTATAGTATAAATGGTAAAAAACCTAGTGAAGTAACTTATAACGATACAGATGAGAGATTTCATTACACTGGTGATTGGTATGATATGGATGATACTTTAGGTCATGGTAACTACTTGGAAAATCAATTTAAAGCTGCTTATGATAATAAAGCAAGCGTTGATTTTACATTTGAAGGTATCAAAGCTGATTATTTTACTGCATTATCACCATCAGAACAATTAGCCGTATGGGATGCAAAAGCAATTGTTACAATTGATGGGAAATCATTCACTATACCTAAGGGTATGCATAGTGGACATTTGTTCTCTACACCAATATTACCTTATGGAAAACACAGCGTTAAAGTGGAATTGTCTTATGAAAGTGATAGTGAATTATTATTGCGTTTAGATGCTGTTAAAATATATAAATAATTTTATGTACTTATTAAGAGACTGGGAATAATATATTATTTTCCAGTCTCTTTAAAAAGAATTATTTTATTCTAAGTATATCTATAGTTTCATTAATAAAATATATAAGTTTTCCTATAAATAAGTATAAAAAAAAGAAGGTATCAATACCTTCTTTTTGAATGGTCAATTTATTATAGCTTAACTACATTCTCAGCTTGAGGTCCTCTAGCACCTTCAACTACTTCAAATTCAACTTTTTGACCTTCTTCAAGAGTTTTAAATCCATCACCTTGAATAGCTGAGAAATGTACGAATACATCGTCTTCTCCTTCAACACAAATGAATCCAAATCCTTTTTCACTATTAAACCATTTTACGATACCTGTTTTCATTAAAAAATCCTCCGAAATAAATTATTTGTAATTCTCTACTAATATAGACTATCATATAAGGCGAGAAATGTCAAATTTTATTTTATAAACATTTTTTTGTTTAGTAATTAAATATATTTTACCCATATTTCATAGTCTATATTAGTGTATTTTTACTTAAATTGAATATATTAAGTAAAGTTAAAAAATTTATTATAGTGAACTTCTAAGAAATGTTGTTCCCATTAAATATTCATCAACACACTTAGCAAGTTTTCTACCTTCTGCAATAGCATGAACTACTAATGATTGACCTCGTCTCATATCACCAGAAGTAAATATACCTTCAATATTAGTCATGTAATTTTTATCTGATGAAACATTACCTCTTTGGTCATATATAACACCTAAGTCATCTAACATTCCTTTGTGTTCTGGATGTAAGAATCCCATTGCAAATAAAACTAAATCTGCTTCTAATTGGAAATCGCTACCTTCAATTTCTTTCATAGATTTTCTACCATTTTCATCTGTAGACCATTCTAATTTAACACAATTAATTTTTGTTACTTTTCCATCTTTTCCTTCAAAAGATTTAGTAGCAATACTATAATTTCTGATATCTTTGCCAAACTTAGCCATTGCTTCTTTGTGAGATGAAGAAGTTCTAAGAATCATAGGATAAACAGGCCAAGGTTGATTTTCGCTTCTTGAAGATGGAGGAGTATCTAACAATTCTAGTTGAGTAACATCTAGAGCACCTTGTCTAATAGATGTACCAACACAATCAGATCCTGTATCACCACCACCGATAACTATAACTTTCTTTCCTTTTGCAGTTATAGAACTAGTATCATTAACTTTAATTCCTGCATTTCTCTTATTAGCTTGTGGTAAGAAATCCATTGCAAAATGAATACCGTCTAATTCTCTTCCAGAAACATGTAAATCTCTAGGTGTAGTTGAACCACCAGTAAGACAAATAATATCAAATTTGCTTTTTAATTCTTCTACGCTAATATCAACACCTACATTAGTATTAGTCTTAAAGATTACACCTTCTTCTTCCATTTGCTCAACGCGTCTATCTATGTAGTACTTAGGAAGCTTATAATCTGGAATACCATATCTTAGACAGCCACCAATGGCATCAGCACGTTCAAAAACAGTAACGGTATGACCAACTCTAGCCAATTGTTGTGCAGTAGCAAGCCCAGACGGTCCAGAGCCTACTATTGCAATTTTTTTACCAGTAAATACAGCAGGTGGTTGAGGCTTAACTATGCCTTTTTCCCAACCTTTTTCTATTAATGCAAGCTCAACTTGCTTACAAGTGATAGGTTCACTATTAATACCAAGTACACATCCAGCTTCACATAAGGCGGGACATATTTTACCTGTAAATTCTGGGAAATTATTTGTTGTATGTAGTATTTCTAAGGCTTTATCCCATTTATCACTATATACTAGATCATTATAATCAGGAATTAGATTTCCAAGTGGACAATTAAAGTTACAAAATGGAACACCACAATCCATACATCTTGATGCTTGAACTTTAATTTCTTCATCTTCTAGTGGTACATAGATATCATCAAAATTTTTGATTCTATCAAGTTCAGGTTGATAAGTTCCTTCTTTTCTATTATATTCTTTAAAACCAGTTAATTTTCCCATTATTTACACCTCCTTAGATTCACGTTGTTTTTTTAGTAATACTTCTTTATAAGCAGGGGAAATGACTTTAACAAATTTATCTTTATAAGTATCAAAATTATTAAGTACCATTTTTGCTTTTTCACTTTTAGTATATAATAAGTGTTTATTAATTAAATCTTTCACAGTATAGTAGTCATCATCTTCAAGTTTCTCTGTTACAACTAATTGATAATTACATCTGTTTTCTTCAAAATCACCGATTTCATCAAGTACATATGCAACACCACCACTCATACCAGCAGCGAAGTTACGTCCTGTTGAACCAAGAATTACAGTAATACCACCAGTCATATATTCACAGCCGTGATCACCAACACCTTCAACTACAGCACTAGCACCAGAGTTTCTAACGCCAAAACGTTCTCCAGCAATACCTCTAATATAAACTTCTCCTTCTGTAGCTCCATATAATAACGTGTTACCAACTATTATATTGTCACTAGCATTAAACGTAGCTTCTTTATTAGGATATACAATAATCTTACCACCAGATAGACCTTTTCCTAAGTAGTCATTAGCATCTCCTTCAAGCTCTAATGTCATACCAGAAGTAGCAAAGCATCCAAAACTTTGTCCTGCTGATCCAGTGAACTTATAATAAATTGTATCTTCTTGTAATCCTTTATTACCATATTTACTAGCTAATTTACCTGCAAGCATTGTTCCTACTGTTCTGTGAGTATTTTTAACTTCATATTCTTTGTATACTTTTTCGCCTGATTCAAGTGCAGGTTGTGCATCTTTTATTAAAGTTCTATCAAATATATCTTCTAAACCATGTTCTTGAGCTTTCACACATTTTGGTTGTATTCTTGATGGAAGCTCTGGACGATATAGAATTGAGTTAAAATCAATTGATTTTGCTTTCCAGTGCATTTTCATTTCATTAGGATATAGCATATCAACTCTACCAACCATTTCATCAATAGTTCTAAAGCCCATCTTAGCCATATATTCTCTAAGTTCCATTGCTAAGAAAGTAAAGAAATTAATAAGATGTTCTGGTTCGCCTTTAAAATGTTTTCTAAGCTCTGGGTCTTGTGTAGCAACCCCTACTGGACATGTGTTTTTCTGACATTTTCTCATCATAATACATCCACTTACTACTAGGGCAGCTGTTGCAAAACCAAATTCTTCTGCACCAAGAAGAGCAGCTACTGCAACATCTCTACCTGTTTTTAACTGACCATCTGTCTGAACTACAATTCTACTTCTTAGATCGTTCATAAGTAGTGTTTGCTGAGTTTCTGCAAGTCCAAGTTCCCATGGAAGACCTGCATATTTTATTGAACTAGCAGGAGAAGCTCCTGTACCACCATCATGTCCAGATACTAATACAACATCTGCGTGAGCTTTGGCAACCCCAGCCGCTACTGTACCAACACCAACTTCTGATACAAGTTTAACATTAATTCTTGCTTGTTCATTAACGTTTTTAAGATCATATATTAATTGAGCAAGATCTTCAATAGAATATATATCATGATGTGGTGGTGGAGATATTAAGTCAATTCCCGGAGTAGAGTGACGTACTTTTGCTATTGCTTCTGATACTTTATGACCAGGTAAGTGACCACCTTCACCAGGTTTTGCACCTTGAGCCATTTTTATTTGAATTTCTTCCGCACTAACAAGATACTCAGTAGTTACACCAAAACGACCAGATGCAACTTGTTTGATAGCACTATTTCTTGAACTACCGTCAGCACTTTTGATAAATCTAGTTGGGTCTTCGCCACCTTCTCCAGAATTAGATTTTCCTCCAATTTTGTTCATAGCAAGAGCTAATGTTTCATGAACTTCTTTACTTAATGAACCAAATGACATAGCACCAGTAGCAAAACGCTTAACTATATTTTCCACTGGTTCAACTTCACATAGAGGTATTTCTCCTTGTGTAGTAAAATCTAGCATACTTCTTATTGTACATAGTTTTTCACTTTGGTCATTAATAAGGTTTGCATATTCTTTGTATAATTCATAATCGTTAGTTCTACATGATTGTTGTAATTTGCTTATTGTTTCAGGATTGAATAGATGACCTTCAGATTCTTTTCTCCAGTGATAGTTACCACCTTCAAGTAAGTTCTGATAAGGATTTCTTAGTGAGTTAAATGCAACGCTATGTCGCATAATAACTTCTTTTGCAATAATATCAAGCCCGATACCTTGAATTCTTGATGGTGTACCAGGGAAATATTTATTAACAACGTCACTATTGATTCCAACAGCTTCAAAAATCTGTGCGCCATGATAGCTTTGAAGAGTACCGATTCCCATCTTGGATAATATTTTTAGTAAACCATTTCCAAGAGCTTTTGTATATCTTTTGTATGCTTCTTCGTAAGAAACATCTTCTGTTATATATAACTTACTTTCAACTAGATGAGCTATAGTGTCAAAAGCTACATAAGGATTAATTGCAGTTGCACCATAACCTATTAATAATGCCATATGCATTACATCTCTAGCGTCACCAGTTTCTACAATAATATCAGCTCTAGTTCTCATTTTCTGCTTGATTAAATGATGATGAACAGATGCAGTTGCAAGTAAACTAGGAATAGGAGCATTATATTTATCAATATTTCTATCACTTAGAATGATAATATTATATCCTTCTTTTATATTACTAATTACACGTTCATTAAGTGAATTAAGAGCTTCTTCAAGTCCTTCTCCTTCTTTTGAAACAGGGAAGATAATAGGTATCTTAACGGCTCTAAAGTCTTTATGATGAATGTGACGGATTTTTTCAAAACTAGCATTATCAAGTATTGGTTGTTCAAGCTCAATAAAATTAATATTTTTTCTTTCTTTTAATTGACTAAGAATATTACCTTTGTATCCTATAAACTGTTTTAGAGACATTACTAGTTTTTCACGAATAGGATCAATAGGTGGGTTAGTTACTTGTGCAAATAATTGTTTGAAATAATTTGTAAGTAATTGAGGTTCGTCTGAAAGTACAGCTAGTGGAGCATCATTACCCATTGAGCCAATAGCTTCTTTTCCTAGTTCAATCATTGGAGCAATTATTCTTTTTAGTTCTTCTTCTGTATATCCAAATACTTTTTGAATTCTTAGAAGACGGTCGTCACTTAATACTGCTGGGTCATGTGGATGAGGTAAATTATCTATAGTTAGCTTGTTATTATCAATCCACTTTTTATATGGTTTTTGAGAAGATAAATGTTTCTTGATTTCTTCATCAGAAATAATTCTACCTTCATATGTATCTATTAAGAACATTTTACCTGGTTCTAATCTACCTTTTTTTAGAATAGTTTTTTGTTCAAATGGAAGAACTCCTGTTTCTGAAGCCATTACAACTAAATCATCTTCTGTAACTAAATATCTAGCAGGACGTAGTCCGTTTCTATCAAGTGTTGCACCTATCTGAATGCCATCAGTAAAGGCAATTCCAGCAGGACCATCCCAAGGCTCCATCTGTTTTGCATGATATTCATAGAAAGCTTTTTTATCTTCATCCATTGTTTCATGCTCTTGCCAAGCTTCTGGAATTAACATAGATATAGCATGTGATAGAGATTTACCACTTGCTACTAATAGCTCTAATGCGTTATCTAAGTTCATAGAATCTGAACCATTAGGCGTTATAATAGGAAATAACTTTTTAATATCTTCTCCTAGTCTATGAGATTTAAGTATACCTTCTCTAGCGTTCATCCAGTTAACATTACCTCTTAGCGTGTTAATCTCACCGTTATGAGCTAAGAAACGAAATGGCTGTGCTCTATCCCATGAAGGGAAAGTGTTAGTACTATATCTTTGATGAACTAATGCAATAGCGCTTACCATATCTTTATCAGTTAAATCTGGATAAAATTCTGGTATTTGTCTTGCAAGTAGCTGACCTTTATATATCATTGTTTTGCTTGAAAGACTACATATGTAAAATGCTTCTGTATAGTCGTGAGCGGCTTCTCTAATAGCTCTCTCAACTAATTTTCTTACAATATATAATTTTGTTTCAAATTCTGTAGTAGATAGATCTCCGCGATCAATAAATATTTGATGAACAATAGGTCTAGTACCTCTAGCAGTTAAACCACAAGCTCTTTCGTTAATTTCAACATGTCTCCATCCAATTAATGAAAGATTTTCTTGAGATAAATATTTTTCAAAAACACCTTCACAAAAATATCTAGCATTAGGTTCTTGTGGTAAAAATATCATTCCAACACCGTATTGTCCTTCGTCTGGTAAAGTGAAATTTAATTTAGCCACTTCTTTTTTTAGAAATTCATGAGGTACTTGAATTAAAATACCAGCTCCATCACCAGAATCAGGATCAGATCCTACTGCTCCACGATGAGTAAGGTTTACTAATACTTCTAAACCTTGCTCAATAATTGAATGGGATTTTTTTCCCTTCATATGAGCTACAAACCCAACTCCACAATTATCTTTTTCAAACTGTGGATCGTATAAACCTTGTTTATTAGGTAAACCATAAGAGTTATCCATTGTCATTGCCTCCTTCTAATACAAATACAACTTAATAATTGTAATAAATAGTTACATAAAATATATTAATTTTCTTACACAGAAAGATTATATTAAATAGATATTGCGAGTAATGAACTAATAGTTATTATGCAGTTAGTTATTATATAATTATTATATGTTGATTCTATAGTTAAATTTTTAATGCTTTCTTATTTATGGAAATTGAATTTTATAATGTAATTAAAGATTAGGAATAGTATACCATAAATTATTTGACAATTCAATACAATGAAGGGAAAAATAAATATAGCTTCATTATAACCTTTTGGTTAAATTGCATAATAATTACATAGCCCTTATATAAAGTGAGAGAGGTGTATATAAATCTTATATATACTATGCATTATAATGGCAAATAGATACAGTAAAGTAAAAGGGAAATTATCAAATATGAAATTTTATTATTGGTTTCTATCATAAATTATTTGTAAATAATCATCATAATACGGATTGGTAAAAAAAATGAGTATATAAAAAATATAATTGTAATATGTATCTGTATTAACTGATTTAATATTGGCGTTATAATATTATTTAATTTGTAATATAATTATTAGATGAAAAAATAGGTATAAGTGAAATGTTTACTAATATATATTAATATTAATATTTATGGTAAAATAATAACAAATAATCAGTTACTAAGGAATTAAAATATGGAGGTTAAAAATGAGATATAATAAGTTTTTTATAATAGCAGGATTAATAGCTATTTTATTATGTGGGTGTGACTTTGTTAAAGATACTTCTATAGAAAATACAGAACCAGATAAAATCAAACTAGATAATACTAAAAGCGAACCAACGAAAGATGTAGAAGTTGTAGATGATGACAATAAAGTTGTAGTGAAAAGCGATAAGATAATTACAAGAGCAACTGCCGCTAAGATGATAGCGTTAGCTAATTTTAATAAGAAAACTATAGAGACAATGGAACGTGAAATAGAATTTGAAGATACTACACCAGATAATTGGTTTGATAAGTATATTAATGTAATGGTTATTAATAAATGGATGTTAGGAAGTAAGAAATATTTTTACCCACTTAATCCATTAACTTATAAAGAACTTAGTATTATTAGCGATAGATTCAATATTCAACTAGAAGATATTGAACTAGTTGTTAATAATGAAAATGAGAATAATGCTGTAAGCTATGAAGAATTTATGAGCTTCTATAAAATTTTGTATAATAGAAGTAATGATGATGGTGGAATAAATACAAGAAAACTTATAGTATTTGCAACGCCTTCTACTAGTTCAGAACTTAATGCATGGAAAATGGCAACTAATCATGGAATGTATTCATTTGAAGGGTTAACCCTTGATTGTTATTTAGATAATGAAATTGAAGTTATGATTAGAGATTCAGAGATTATAGCAGTAACAGGTGTTATAAGCAATTCACCTAAATTAACTAATGCATATATTGAGAAAATAAAAGGAACAGTAGCCACAGTATTTATGGGGGGGAGTAGTAGAGATTTAACAATAAATCATGATGAATATAAAGATATTGAAAATGTTATAGGTGATATAATAATTGATAAAGGACATATTACAGCAATTTTATTAAAAGAAAATAAAATATCAGAAAAAGTGTTATTAGTTGGTTATGAAAAAGTAAGCCTTAATAATATTGGCACATATGAATTTACAAAAGATGCAAAAATATATTCTACCAATGAAACTATTAAGTGGAAAAGCATTACTAATATTATAGTTGGATATAATTCTACAGACTTTGTATTAGATGAAGAGGGTAAAGTATGTGCAGCGATTATAAGAGATAAAGTATCAATAGGAAATATTAGAGTATTAATAAGTACTACAAACTTTACAAATAAATATCATGAAAGTATAAGTCTTTCTAGTAATACAGATTGTATAATTGAATATGGTGAAACTAATAAAAAAATTAATGCAGGAAATATAGTAGATATTAATAAAAAATATTTTGAAGACGTTGATAGAATTTTTATTAAAGCTATTGATCATGGGAAGATAACGATTAATTCAATTAAGAGAGGATATGGAAGTAATATGGTTAATCCATCTTATAGAGGTAGCTTAGAGATTTCTATAGAAGATGAAGGATATCTTATAATTAATGAACTTCCTATAGAAGAATATCTATATGCTGTAGTTCCTAGCGAAATGCCCACATCATATGGCTTAGAAGCATTAAAAACTCAAGCTGTATGTGCTAGAAGCTACGCCTATACTCAGTTTTATTCTAATAGATTTTGTAAATACGGTGCACATGTAATAGATAGTACACAATCTCAAGTATATAATAATGTTCAAGAAAATGAAAACTCAATAAATGCAGTAAATTCAACAATCAAACAAGGATTAACATATAATGGTAGAGTAGTATCTGCAAACTTTTATTCCACATCTTGTGGTTATGGAGCTAATTCAGGTGATGTATGGGCTTCTTATAAAAACAAAGAATTTCCTACTAGCTCTCCAGAATATCTAACAGCAAAACCTCAGTTTAATAATAATAATAAATATAATGATTTAAGTCAGGAAGATATATTTAGAGAATTTATTATGGATGATAATATTGATAGCTATGATAAAGAATTTTCATATTATAGATGGTCAGTTGAGTTAAGTAGAGAACATATTGAAGCTAGTATTAATTCCACAATAGGAGATAGATATCAAGTTCAGCCAAGATTAATAAAAACATTAGATGAAAATGGTATATTTAGGAGTCGTCCTGTTAAGTCCATTGGTACTTTGAAGGATATTGGTATATATAAGAGAGGAAAAGGTGGAAATATAACTGAAATGATTATTGAAGGTTCAGAAGGTGTAGTAAAAGTTTTAACTGAATATAATGTTAGATTATTAATATCACCTTATAGTTATATAGAAGGTAAAGGTAATTCTCCTATTAGATTACAAAATGATAAAACAAATAATAATTCTAAATTAATGCCAAGTGCATTCTATGTTATGGATAAAGAATATGATGATAATAATAATCTTATTAGAATTATATTTCGAGGTGGAGGATATGGTCACGGTGTTGGTTTAAGTCAAAATGGTGTGAAAGGAATGGTGGATAAAGGATATACTTTCACGGATATTCTTAAACATTATTATAGTGGAACACAAGTAAAAGAGATATATTAATATATAAAATTGGGTTGTCTCATACATTTTTAGCTTCAATATATAAAAAGATAGACTGGATTTAGCGATACAAGCCATGATGGCATAGCGCATACATTTTAAATGGGACGTTTAAAGTGTATGTATAGCTAAATCTAGTCTATCTTTGACTTTTTTAATAATAATTAATTCTCATTAATCTCTACTAAGCCATGTTCTTGTTTATTTTTTTCGGAGGTTATTGCATTAAGTTCTCCCCCTACAAGTATTATAATACTGCACAAATATAACCATATAAGTAAAATAATAATACTTGCTAGACTTCCATACATATAAGAAAAGTTTCCTAAGTTATCAATATAATATGAAAATATAAATGACATTCCTAACCAGCCTATAGTTGCAAGTATAGAACCGGGTACCACTTCCTTGATAGATATCTTTTTGTTAGGAGATGCATTATATAAAAGAATAAAGAATAAAAACAATAACATCATAGCAAAAATAATTCTAATAAAATCTATTACTCCTTCTAATGCCGTAGGTAAATATATATACGAGAAAGCAATATTAAGTAATTTGTTCCAAAAAATAATTAGTAAAAAAGTTAAGAGTAATACAACAGCAAATGCAATAGTATATATAAAAGCTAACAACCTTAGAAAAATATAAGAACGAGTTTCTTTTTCTCTGTATGCTTTATTAAGCGTTGTTATGACAGCCATTATACCTTTTGATGCAGCCCATATTGTTACAATAATTGCTAATGATAATACAGTATCACTTTGGTTTTTCTCAATATCAGTTGTTATAAATCCAATAATATCAAATATTTCATTTGGTATTATATCTTTAAATTGATATATTACATCTATATTAGATAAGGAGGTATAACTAAGTATCTGCATTAGAAATAATAAAAAAGGAAAAATAGATAAAAGTATATAGAACGTAAGCTTTGAAGCCCATGCGGTTATATCGTCAGATTGTATTCTTTTTATCAAATCAATAACTAATACAGTTTTGGTAGATTTCATTAATTAATTCCTCCATAAATATCTATTTATTAATATAAGGCTACTTCCTAATTTATTATATGCAATATATGGAAGTATATCAAGGATAATAGTAAATTACTTATTGAAAAGGTTAGTAACTTGGTTGTAGATTTCTACAAAATATGATACAATAATAATATAACTAATAACCGATAGGGATATTCGGTATTTGAAAGGAGATATAATATGAATAAAATCTATAATAATATATTAGAGTTAGTTGGTAAAACTCCATTAGTTAGAATTAATAATATAAATGATACTGAAGCTGAGATAATTGGAAAAGTTGAGTTCTTTAATCCAGGAGGAAGTGTGAAAGATAGAATTGCATTAGCAATGATTGAAGATGCTGAGAAAAAAGGATTAATTAATAAAGATACAGTTATTCTTGAGCCAACAAGTGGTAATACTGGAATTGGTATTGCAATGACAGCAGCTGTAAAAGGTTATTCTGTAATATTAACAATGCCAGATACTATGAGTCAAGAAAGACAAAGCTTACTTAAAGCGTATGGAGCAGAGCTTGTATTAACACCTGGAATACAAGGAATGAGAGGAACTATTGATAAAATTGAAGAATTAAAAAAACAGTATCCTAATCATTTTGTTCCAGGGCAATTTATTAATGACGCTAACCCAGATATTCATAGAAAAACTACCGCATTAGAGATTATTAATGATACAGATGGTGAAGTAGATATTCTTGTTGCGGGGGTAGGTACTGGAGGAAGTATTACAGGAATAGGTGAAGTGCTTAAACAAAATATAAAAGATATTAAAATAGTAGCTGTAGAACCAGAAAATTCACCTGTACTATCTGGAGGAAATGCTGGACCCCATAAAATACAAGGTATAGGAGCAGGGTTCGTACCACAAGTATTAAATCAAGAAATAATTGACGAAGTTATAAAAGTAAAAGATGAAGATGCATTTGAAACTATGAAAAAGCTTGCTACAATAGAAGGAATACTTGTTGGTATTTCATCATCAGCCGCTATGTTTGTTGCATTACAATTAGCCAAAAAAGAAGAAAATAGAGGAAAACGAATAGTTGTAATACTACCTGATAATGGAGAAAGATATTTATCAATGAACATATTCTAAATAATATACGAGGTGTAAAATGAATATATCCAACAAAAGCAGATATGGTCTTAGAGCAATAATATATCTAGGCATTAATTATGAAAAGGAAAATGTTTCAATTGGTGAAATATCTCAGAAAGAAGGAATATCTAAAAGATATCTAGAGCAAATATTTTCGCAGTTGAAAAAAGGAGGAGTTATTAATAGCATAAAAGGAACAAAAGGAGGATATTTTCTTGCAAAAAATCCTTCAAAAATCACTGTAGGAAATGTTCTTAGACTTCTTGAAGGCGATTTGAATATTATTGAAAATGATAAAAACTATAGTATTGAAGATATTGAATATACAGTTATTAATAAAGTGTGGAATAATATGACAAATGCAGTTCTAGAAGTAGTAGATAATATTACTATAAAAGATATAATTAATGATTATAATAATTTGTGTCAAGGAATGTTTTATATTTAATTATTGTTATTAATAATGACTACAAAAGAATAAGGTGCTGTCTCATAATGTTAAGACGGCACCTTATAAATATCTTAATAAGTAATTATGCTTCCCAAGCTTTAGCTTTTTCTACCGCTTTCATCCATTTACTATATTTCTCATTACTTAATTCACTATCCATTAATGGTTCAAATTTACGATCTAGGTTCCAACCATCAACAACAACTTGTTTATTTTCCCAGAATCCTACTGCAAGACCAGCTAAATAAGCAGCACCTAATGCAGTTGTTTCTATAACTTCAGGACGATAAACTGGAACTTCTAATATATCTGCTTGGAATTGCATTAAGAAGTTATTTGCAACAGCTCCGCCATCTACTTTTAATGCAGATAAATTGATTTTAGAATCATCTTGCATAGCTCTAATAACATCTTTAGTTTGATATGCTAACGATTCAAGAGTTGCTCTTATAATATGATTTTTATTACTTCCACGAGTTAATCCAACAATAGCTCCACGAGCATACATATCCCAATATGGAGCTCCTAATCCTGCAAATGCAGGTACTACATAAACACCATTAGTATCTTCTACACAAGTAGCAAAATACTCACTATCTTTTGCATGATCTAATATTTTTAATTCATCTCTTAACCACTGAATAGCAGCTCCAGCTACAAAGATACTTCCTTCTAGAGCATATTCAACTTTGCCATCTACACCCCAAGCAATAGTTGTAAGTAAACCATTGTTTGATGGTACTAATTCTTCACCAGTGTTCATTAGCATAAAACAGCCAGTGCCATATGTATTTTTAACCATTCCAGGCTCGAAGCACGCTTGACCGAATAGGGCAGCTTGTTGATCGCCAGCAGCACCAGAAATAGGTATTTCTGAACCTAGAATAGAAGTAGTTCCGTATACTTCGCTTGAAGGCTTAACTTCTGGTAACATTGATTTTGGTACTGTTAAAACTTCTAATAGTTTTTCGTCCCATTTTAATTCTTTAATATTATACATTAAAGTTCTTGAAGCATTAGAATACTCAGTTACATGAACTTTGCCATTTGTTAAGTTCCATATTAGCCATGTGTCCATTGTTCCAAAAAGAAGATCGCCATTATCAGCTTTTTCTCTCGCACCTTCTACATTATCTAAAATCCATTTTACTTTTGTACCAGAGAAATATGCATCAACTACAAGACCGGTAGTTTGTCTAAAATAATCTTCATGACCTGCTTTTTTAATTTCTTCACAAATTTCAGCAGTTTGTCTAGATTGCCAAACAATTGCATTATAAACAGGTTTTCCAGTGTTTTTATCCCAAACAACAGCAGTTTCCCTTTGGTTAGTAATTCCAATAGCTGCAATTTCTTCGGATTTAACACCTGTAGTTTTAAGTACTTCGTCCATAACGCTACTTTGTGTTGACCAAATCTCTAACGCGTCATGTTCAACCCAGCCAGCTTTTGGATAGATTTGTGTAAACTCTTTTTGTGCTACTCCTGCAATTTGTCCGTTCTTTTCAAATAATATTGCTCTACAGCTTGTAGTTCCTTGATCTAGTGATAATACATATTTTTTATCCATTTCTGCTAATACCTCCATATATTATTAAATATTTTTTACACAAAAGTTGATAGAATATATCCGCCCATAATACCGCCTATTATTGCACATATTAAATGAGGCATTGCGTGTGATAGTTTAACTTTGTCGACAACTTTAGATGTGACTAATAGTCCAAATCCAGTTGCATAAGCTTGATCAATCCAAGCACTATTTGGCATTTGATAAATCATTCCAACTCCATGAGTAAGACACCAAGTAGTTCCAACTATAAACCCGGCTGCCATCCAGCCACCGATTGGACCCCAGTCTTCAATAAAACTGTTCCAACATAGTCTAGCTACAAAAGTGAAAATAAAACCACCAAAAAAAGTAGAAATTGCTAATGGTAAAGTCATTTAAGAACCCCCTCTAATCAATTTGTTTTGCTAGTTCTTTTTGTATAAATCCAGCTATTATACCACCTGTTATACCCCCGATAATAACAAGTGCCATAGTTGGAAGTGCATCAACGCCGTATTGAAAACCAAACTTAAACATATCTCTAGTTGTTCCAGCTATACCAATGCCTACAGCCATGTCTACCCATGCACCTTTGTTACCATGTACACTAAGGTAATGATTAAGATACCACATTACACTGATGATAATGAATCCAGCGAACCAACCACCTGCAATACCATATTCACCAGAAAATGCACTCCAAACACTCATTACAAATATTCCTGCAATTGCTGCTCCAAAAATAGTGCCTACATGTTTCATAAAAAACCTCCTCTTACAATATTATTTTTTAGGCAGAAAAAAGACAACAAAAAAGAGCTACTCATATTAAAGTTATTAATGTGAATTAATACAGAATAATATAAGGCTCTCATGTTCTCTTGCCCATATAATGAATATTAAATTATGTTATTAACATTATATCATGTATATAATGTTATAGTCAATAGTAAATAATATATTTTTTGAAAATTTGTAAAAATGTTATGTGTTTTTATTAGTTATTAGCTATACCATAATTCTGCGCAACTAGTGGAAACGCATGTTGCCCCCGCTCCTAGACTGTCAATAATTTCTTTTTTTTGGTTAATTAGACCTCCACATATAATGGGAACGCTAAATGTATTAGATATAATTTTAGTTATTTTGGGAACAATGCCAGGCATGATTTCTATTGCATCAGGATGCACAGATTTAACAGAATGTATGCCAGTATCTATTGATAAAGAATCTAGTACAAACAATCGTTGTATGACAAAAAAATTAAGTGACTTAGCTTTTTTCACAATAGTAGATTTTGTAGTTATAATACCATCAGGTTGAATTTTTTCGTGTACATACTTTAGTGAGCATGAATCACTAGAAAATCCTTTAATTAGGTCAAAATGAACAAAAACTTTTTTATTATGTTTTTTAATTATGTTTACATTTGTTTCTAAGTTGAATATATCTCCGTATAATAGAAATATAATATTAGAAGGAGAAGATAGTGCCTCGTTCAATTTACAGTCACTATTAACCGCAGCAATGATTGGATTATCAATAAAAAAATCCATTAAATCCATTTTTGTTGACCCCTTTCATAATACCCTTTAACAGCTTTATTTAAAATAACTAGTTTTTTATTGTTTCATTATAAATTTTATACCTAAAATGCTAAAAATACAATACACTTTTTAGAAAAAACTATATAAACTTAATGACATATAGAATGAATTATTCAAATGATTGTCGAGATTATACAAAAATATATTTTTTATTACATAATTTGATTGATATATGACAATACAATGAAAAATTATTAGAATCTATAAAAGTGTTGACAAATTCTATTACTGCTGATATAATATCTTAAAACGATTTAACGTAAAAAAGTAATAAAGTGCAAAAGCAAAGAAGAGGAAGAGTATATTATTTTGGACATATAGAGAGGAGATGCTGGTGGAAATTCTCCATGAAGAAATAATGGAAGGTAGCCTTGGAGCTTTGAACCGAAATCAATAGAGAGTAGACTTCAACGGAATCCCACCGTTATAAGGGAGCTAATATCAGATAAATTGTTGAATATTATTATCTTGTATTAGACTAAGTGGCATGTTATGCAATATAGGTGGTACCGCGGAGATATAATACCTTCGTCCTTAGTTATAAGGATGGAGGTTTTTTTGTTAGCTATTTTGAATAAAAGCAATTAAAAATTAAAAGGAGATGATTAATATGTTATTAACTGGTGCTGATATCGTAATTGAATGTTTGAAGGAACAAAAGGTGGATACAATATTTGGATATCCTGGAGGAAATGTAATTCATATATACGATGCTTTATATAAGAATAAACAACATATAAATCATATACTAACTGCACATGAACAAGGAGCTTCACATGCTGCTGATGGATATGCTAGATCAACTGGAAAAGTAGGAGTATGTATTGCTACATCTGGTCCTGGAGCGACTAATCTAGTAACTGGTATAGCAACTGCTTATATGGATTCTGTACCAATGGTTATAATTACAGGAAATGTACCTCTATCTTTACTTGGAAAAGATAGTTTTCAAGAAGTAGATATTGCAGGTGTTACGGCACCAATAACGAAGCATAATTATATAGTAAAAGATATAACTAAATTAGCAGATATCATAAGAGAAGCTTTTTATATTGCAAAAGAAGGAAGACCCGGACCTGTACTAATAGATATTCCAAAAGATATAGCAATTAATCAAACAGAATATGAGAGAAAAGAACCAAAATTAGCTACAAGATGTAATAAACATATTACGGATGAAAAAATAACTAAAGCAATAGAGCTTATTAATTCCTCTAGTAAACCTTTTATTTATATAGGTGGTGGCGTAATAAGGTCGGAAGCTTCAAAAGAACTATTAACTTTTGCACAGAAAATACAAGCACCTGTAACGTCAAGTCTAATGGGGCTTGGAGGATTTCCAGGAGAACATGAGTTGTTTACTGGTATGATAGGTATGCATGGAACAAAAGCATCTAATGCAGGAGTAACTGAATGTGACTTGTTAATTGCCATAGGAGCAAGATTTAGTGATAGGGTTGTAAGCAAAGTTGAAAAATTTGCACCTCATGCTAAAATACTGCATATAGATATTGACCCTGCTGAGATTAATAAAAACATTGTATCTTATCATTATATAATTGGTGATATAAAAGAAGTTCTTAGTTCATTAAATAAGGAAATAGAAACGAATAATAGAACTAAGTGGATAGATAAGATAAAAGATTATAAAGAAAAGTACCCATTACAATATGATAATACTGGATTAAAGCCACAATATATTATTGAAAAGTTAAGTGAGCTTACAGATGATAATACAATAATTGCTACAGAAGTTGGACAACATCAAATGTGGACTGCACAGCATTATATATTTAATAAACCAAAAGAATTATTAACATCTGGAGGACTTGGGACAATGGGTTATGGTCTAGGAGCCGCTATTGGTGCTGGGGTAGGAAATCCTAATAAAAAAGTTATTAATATAGCAGGTGATGGATGTTTCAAGATGAATCTTATAGAACTTGCAACAGCAGTTAATTACAATATACCTATCGTAATTATATTATTAGATAATAATTCATTAGGAATGGTTAGACAGTGGCAGACTTTATTTTTTGGAGGAAGGTACTCAGAAACAACATTGAACCATGCTACTAATTTTGTAAGACTTGCAGAAGATTTTGGTATGATTGGATATGCTCTAGAGAAAAAAGAAGAAGTTGAGGAAGTATTAACAAAAGCTATTAACGCCAACAGACCTGTGTTAGTTCATTGTAAAATTCATGAAGATGATAAAGTATTTCCTATGGTAGCACCGGGAGAGGCTATAGATGCGTTGATTATGGAGGAATAGATTTTATTAGGTGGGATTATGGATAATAAAAAAATAAGGGACTGCTTCATTTAGCCCCTTATTTTTATTTTGTAATTTGTATAGTTTCAGCTAAACACATAACACCTTCAGGTATATTTAACTGTCCATTATCATTAAGTTTGTATTCTTTACCATCTATTTTGAAAACAGAATCTGTTGTATACCCTTCTTCAAAATAATTAGTGTGATTTAACGCAAATCTATGAGCCTCTGATTGACGTTTTGAATATATTTTACCATCTTCTAATAAGCAAAATTCATTGCTTTTATCATTGTTTTTTATAGTGAAAAATCCGGGTTTAATCCCAGCACTTGATAGCATTGTTTTTATTTCGGTGTTTGAGTAAGATAACCGAACTAGCAAAGCACTAGAATCCATAGAAAGATAAGTAAAGAACTTTTCAATTTTATCTATCTCAGCGTAAGTGGATGGTGAGAGTGAACCACTTTCAATTTCTAATTCTTTATAAGGCATCGTGACATGTCCAAAGGTATCTGTAGTAAGAATAGCCCTTGTTCCATTGACATTTAAATCATAGTAAGTATTATTTTTGAAACTAAGAGTATTGTCAACTGCTTTTAAAGAGCCGATTTCACTACTATTAATATTGGTAATAGAAGTTAATCTATTATGAGCTTCACTCAACTGTCTAGCAATATGAGAGATAGCTATAGTATCTTTTGTATAATTGTTATATTCATTATAAGAAAAATTAGTTGTATTACGATAAGATGTTTTTTGTAATTTATTTATTGAGTTAGAATTTAATAAGCTATATATATGGTTTAATCTAAAAGTGAGACCTCCTTTCTCAGCAACATATATTATGAGGTGCAGATTTATAGTTATATTATATTAATTTTTTGGTAGCACAGGATATACATAGTAGAAATGAATTATACTATATTACACCTCGTATAATATATCGAATCTTTTTTGAAAATCATTAGACAAAAACATACGGAATTAATCTGAATATTAAACCATATTAGCAATAAAGGCTAAACTTGATATGAGATATAGTATATATCAAGTTGACGACATTGGACGTACGTACGTCAGCCATAGATGGAAGAGTGAAAGTTGTACGTTATTGTTGCAATCTTATACAATAATATTGTACAATTACACTTATAATATGTAAAATAGAATCTGTACTGGTAACAAGAAAATTAGGAATAGGTTATGTAATGAGTGGTTGGTGCCAGATACCAAGGAAAGAAGAGGTCATATGAAAAGAATAATTTGGAGTATTTTAATTGTTGGTTGTTTAGTTGCATGTAATAATTCAAGTATAAGTGATAATCAGAGAAGTAATGATTCAGAAATTAGTAATAACAGTGGTAGCAGTGATGATAGTACCAATTCTAGTAATGAGGATATTGCCGAGACGACAACATCATCTGTATCAGATTTAGGATATGGTGAGCCTGTTCATCATGAGCAAAAAAATGACTATAGTGTCGCTTTCTTTAAAAAAGACATTGATTTAGATTATGATTACGATTCCTTTGTAATCTATGATGAAAGTTATGAAGTGGTATTTGAGTCTGATAAACAACTAAATGAGTTTTATGGGCTTAGACATAAGGATTTAGGATTAATGGTTGATGAAATTAAGTCTGATACTCAGTTGTTATATGTTTTTAAAAGAAGACCTTCTGCCAGCTCTTATGGTCAAACCTTAATTTTATGTGATAGTGGAGAAGGCTTTGAAGTGGTATTTATGGAAGAGTCAGATATAAGTGAGTGGAGTGACTACAATAAAGATGGATATCTTGACTTTTTTGCGTATACATTAACGGGAGGGCAAACTTCTTTAGATGAAGGTTTTGGAGAGGTTTTTATATTTGATGATAATGCTTCATATATTTCTTCTAAATACTTTACAAGAGAATTTTATGCTAATGAAGTTAAAGTCAAAAAGGATTTATGGAATCAAGATCCCAGTTATAGAAATTTTGATGATTTATGTCATGCTATGGCTCTAAATGGAGAAGTTGATCCACTAGCTATCTTATTAGAAGAAAATAAAGAAATGTATAGCCATTTAGATCAGAATGATGCAGATGTTTTTCTGACCAACTATGCTTTGAAAGGGGAAATGCTAGCAGAAGAATATCAGGCAAGATGGGCAACATATAATCAGCAAGTAACAGAATCACCCATGTTGGTTCCAAAGGAGCATAGACAATTATATAACCAAATAGTGAGTATGGATGTTATGGATATAGATGGATTATTGGATTTGTTTAACGTAGAGTTTGAGACCGTAGAATATACTTTTTTAAATGAGCATATTAGTGGAGATATTTTTATTACAGAAAATCTATTAGATGAAGGATATCCATTTTACATGCGAATTGGTGGCATCTTAAATGGATTCAAAGTATTTTTTGGAAAACCAATTATAGTTGATGTTGATGATATAAAGCGAATAATGGTTTATTCAATAGGAGGAACTGATTATTTAAGTCTTTATGATAAGAATAATCAGCTGAAAGCTAATTATCATGTTCAAGGAATTGTTTATAGTTCCATTGAGTTGAATATGGTTGATGAAGAACAGATAATTACTTTCGACCGAATATTTAGAGATGGTACAAAAATGAATACTACATTAAAATTTAAAGATGGTAGGCTTTAAAAAAAAGGGAGAGAATACTATCTCCCTTTTTTGATTTTTTTGATAATATTACCGATATTGGCAAAGAAGAATAAGGATGCAAAGATAAGAATATAAATAATTAAGGTTTGTACTTGGTGATTTTGGTTATTCATAAAATCTTCAAATCCATTGATGGTCTTTGTATCATCCATCATTCTCCCCAAAATGGAAATACCGATAAAAATATAACTGAATCCCAGATAGATTTTCGTCAATATATGTATTTTCTTTCCAGGTTTACGCTTGAGGATTTGTTTGGTAGTAATAAATAGGATTAAAGCACAAACTGTTAATAATATCAATGATACGGTGAACTCATCCTTGCCTAGGTCAAGTATAACAACATTAGTAAACAGAGATGCGATAAAAAGAAATACATATAGAATGATACGATATAGTTTATAAACAGTTGATTTAGGTGTTATTTTTACACCCTTCAATATATACATTGGAGTTAATCCACCATTTTTATAAATTACAGGAATATTAGATAAAAAGAAAGTTGCCATTTTAGTGAAAGCTAACGACAAGTACGGCATAATTAATAAGCCTAAAATTTCGTATACAACAACCAAAAATGAAACAAAAGGCAAGAAGAGCCTAAAATCAATAAGAATTCGTGCGATTATGTGGATAATACCTAGTAATATTAACATAACTATGAAAATTATGCTGGAGGAGTGAAGGAGAGTAGTAGTAAATCTTGTATAATTTTTGTTCCATATAAGTAATATCTCCATCAAACCTAAAATGATTGAAATAATCATAACAATTATTACTATGTCAGGAATAGATGTGTATTTTTCATCTTCTAATTTAAGTAATACAAAAGGAATCCAAATATATGCCGAAATCAATGTTGAAAGTGATGCCGTTATTAAAGCAATACCCCATAACTTTTTTTGTAACCATGGGATCAAGAAAAGTATGAATGAGATTACAGATATCATTAAATATTGTCTCATGAAATAGGATACATCTCCCCAAATGGGTTGAAACCATCCATTATCTAGGTTGTTATCGATGGCAATAATTAGAACAATGCATCCTATAAAACCAAGTATACTTCCGCCAAGATATATTGACAATAGAGTGTCAAATGTTTCAATTTGCTGAAATAGTTTTATATTGATTCGTTTGTTTTTGTTCATTGTTTTTCTCCTCTGAAATCTATGTATGTATTTTGTTAACTACCATAATTATATATGGTAGATTATGGTTAGTCAATTCATATCACATATTGTCGTTTCTTGTCCTTTTTTGGTTTCGTTTGTTTTCTTAGCAAACATCTCCTTATGTTATAATTCTTACAATAATGTAAGATTAAATGAATATTTGTAAGTTAAATATATGGCTAAAGCTGTATATTTTTTTTATAATGGTTACAGATAAAAGATATTAAATAATTGTTATAACAGTTGAATTAGAATAATTTGGAGGATAATTATATGAATCAAATAATAAAGGTTAACAATGTAACCAAAATATATGGAACAAAACTAAATAAGACAACAGCACTAACAAATATTAATTTTGAGATAAGTAAAGGAGAATTTGTAGGGATAATGGGGCCATCTGGATCTGGTAAAAGTACACTTCTAAATGTTATATCGACAATTGATAAAACAACAAGTGGTAATATTTCATATGAAGGTAAAGATATCACTACGTTAAAACAAAATGAGTTATCTGATTTTAGAAGAAATGAATTAGGTTTTATTTTTCAAGATTTTAATTTGCTAGATACATTGACAGTAGAAGAAAATATAATTCTTCCATTAGCAATATCAAGAATTAATATAAAAGAAATTAACAAGAGATTATTAGAAGTGACTAATATACTTGGTATCAATGATATATTAAAGAAATTTCCTTATGAAATATCTGGAGGACAAAAACAAAGAACTGCCGCCGCAAGAGCTATAATTAATAATCCCAAATTAGTATTAGCAGATGAACCAACTGGTGCTCTTGACTCCAAGGCTTCTGCTGGATTGTTAAGCTGTATGAAAAAACTTAATAAAGATTATAATAGCACAATACTCATGGTAACTCATGATGCTTTCGCTGCAAGTTATTGTGACAGAATTTTATTTATTAAAGATGGTAATATATATTCAGAACTTGTTAGTAATGGTGTAAGAAAAGAGTTTTATAATAAAATTATAGATGTGCTTGCAATGATGGGGGGAGACCTTAATGACGTATTATAATATTATATTTAATAATATGAAAAGAAATTTTAAGAATTATTATTTGTACATTATGTCAACGGTATTTAGCGTTGTTATATATTATTTATTTAGCTCAATTAAATATAATCAGCAAGTTTTAGGAGCTGTTCATACTTCTACTAAAGCAACAGGTGTTTTTAATGCCACAAGCTATATTGTATTGCTATTTTCAATGGTATTTATATGGTATTCTAACGCATTTTTCATTAAAAATAGAAAAAAAGAGATTGCTCTTTATTCACTTATGGGATTAAAAAAGAAGAAAATAGGTCGAATGATTCTAGTGGAAAATATAGTTGTGGCAATAATTTCTTTAGTTATTGGAATAATAATTGGAACATTATTTTCTAAGCTATTTGTAATGATTATTTTACGATTAATGAATGAGTTTATATACGTTAAGTTCATGTTTTCTCTAAAAGCAGCTAAAGATACAATAATATTTTTTATAATAATATTTTTGATTTCTTCTATTCATAGCTATTGGATTATATATAAAGTCAAGCTTATTGAGTTATTTATTTCTTCTAAAAAAAGAGAAAAGACTATAAAAAATAGACCAATTATTGCAGTAATTTCATTAGCATTAATCATTTATGGCTATTATTTATCTCAGAATATGCTAAATGAAATGTTTTTAGCTAATGTATTTATTGTACTTGCAACAGTAATCGCAGGTACGTATGGTTTATTTTCAACTTTTCTAGTGTTCTTATTGAAACAGTTAAAGAGAAGAAAAAAGATATATTATAAAGGGAATAATTTATTAGCAATATCTAATGTAGCTTATAGAATTAAAAGCCATACGATGATACTAGCTACAATTGCAGTATTAAGTGCATCAACTATAGCTTCATTGGGTAGTGTGGATAGTTTCTATTATGATTTTAAAACTAACGAAAAAGAATTATATCCTTATTCATATATTTATGAGAATAAAGGTGAGGAACTTAATAATAAGGTTATTGAAGCAATACAGAATAATGAAGATAATAAATTGTTAGGTAGTAATGTTATTAATAGGGCAGAAATTGAAGCAAAATTAAATTATAATTTTAAAGATAACTTTGTTAATGAATATTTTGGGTCTTTAAGAAAATATGATATTATATCTAATTCAAAGTATAATGAAATCATGAAAGTAAGAGGCTTAAATAACGAAGTAACTTTAGGAGATAATGAGTGTGCTTTAACATTTTCTACAACCACATATTTTAATCTTAACAAGGCTAAGGGTAATACTATAGATTTGGTTATGGGTAATGAAGAAAAAAGAGAACTCTATATTGCCAAGGTGTATAAACAGTCTATGTTTAGGCTTCACTATGATAATTCCTACATTGTTGTGAGTGATAATTTGTATAATGAAGCAGTTAAAAATGGAGCAAGAATTAGTAGTATTGTGGGAATAAAAGTATCTAATCAACTATATAGTAAGAAGCTCACTGATAAAATAATAGATATAGTTCCAGAAAATGCAAGTTTACAAACGTTCTATTATCATTTTAAGAATTCAAATGAGACAATTGTGTTATTATTATTCTCAGCCTTTTTTATTGGAATAGTATTTCTTATTTCCACTGGAAGCATTATATATTTTAAACTTATAACAGAGGCTAATGATGAAAAAGAAAGATATAAAATTCTAAGTAAAATTGGAGTAAGCAAGAAGGATATTACAAAATCTGTTAGGAAGCAAATTCTTTTAATCTTTGTACTGCCTTTTATAGTTTCTCTAGTTCATTCATCTTTTGCATTAAGTGCGTTTAATAAATTATTTAATGCAAAGATATTAACACCTGTTATATTAACTATGGTTGGATATGGAATTGTGTATTTTATATATTACTATTTAACTGTGAAATATTATAAGAGAATTATTATGGAAAAATAATATTATATATAGCCATGTGGAATATGACTTATTCTAGGTGGCTATTTTTGGTAGATGTTTTGTTAAATTGAATGGGGGTTTCCGCGTAGGTTATATAGGGTAATATTACGTCAGCTGGTTAATCGTCCTGATTAAAACAGCTGACCTCGCCGTCCTGGCTCGTGCTCCATATTACCCTATACAACCTACGCTTGGCTCCTGAATTTTCTGTGAAAGATTCCTGAGAGGCACTTTTCTAGTTTGATTTTCGTTGAATATCATGATATTCTATAAAATAGTAATTTAGAGAATATAAATGAGGTGTAATATATATGTTAAATGTGGAAAAGGTAAATCATGACTTTGGTGGTAGAACTATTTTAAGTGATGTATCTTTTAGACTTAAAAAAGGAGAACATGTTGCATTAGTAGGGCCAAATGGAGAAGGAAAGAGTACATTTCTGAAAATTATAACTAATAAATTAATGCCAGATGAAGGTGTTATTACATGGTCTCCAAAAGCGAAAGTTGGGTATCTGGATCAACATGCAGAACTTGAAAAAGGAAATACTATAAGAAATGTTTTGAAAGATGCTTTCAAAGAGATATTCCAAATGGAACAAACTATGATAGAAATATATGATCAGATGGCTAACTATTCAGAAGAGGAAATGGAAGTCAAATTACAAGAAGCGGCTGATATACAGACTACTCTTGATCATAGTGGGTTTTATATAATTGATGCAAAAATCGAAGAGGTAGCTAACGGGTTAGGTCTTTCAGATATTGGACTTGATAAAGATGTAAGTGAGCTTAGTGGTGGACAAAGAACAAAAGTATTACTTACGAAGTTGTTGTTACAAAGACCTACTATATTATTACTAGATGAGCCAACTAACTTTTTGGATGAAAATCATATTGAGTGGTTAAAGAGGTATTTACAAGATTATGAGAATAGCTTTATTCTTATTTCTCATGATATTCCTTTTATCAATAATGTGGCAAGTGTTATATATCATATAGAAAATGGAGAGTTCACTAGATATACAGGTAATTACGATGATTTTAAACGTATGTATGATGTTAAAAAACGCCAAGCTGAACAAGCATATGAAAAACAACAAAAAGAGATTGAGAAATTAGAAGATTTTATTGCTAGAAATAAAGCAAGAGTTGCTACAAGAGGTATGGCTAATAGTAGACAAAAGAAATTAGATAAAATGGAAAAAATAGAAAGAATTCGTGAAAAGCCAATGCCAAAATTTAATTTTAGATATGGAAGAGCTTCAGGTAAGATTATATTTGAAGCAAAAGATTTAGTTCTTGGATATGATGAGCCATTAACAAGTCCACTGAATATGCACCTTGAAAGAGGACAAAGAGTGGCATTAAAAGGAGTTAACGGATTAGGAAAGTCTACTTTATTAAAAACTTTACTTGGAATTATTAAACCTTATTCTGGTGAAATTGTATTAGGTGACTATATAGAAGAAGGTTATTTCGAGCAAGAGTCTGATCCTAATAATTCAAGAACTGCTATTGATGAAGTATGGAAGGATTATCCTGCTCTAACTAATTTTGAAGTTAGACAAGCTCTTGCAAAATGCGGACTGACTAATGAGCATATAACTAGTCAGATGAGAGTGTTAAGTGGTGGAGAAGCGGCTAAAGTAAGATTATGTAAGTTAATGTTAAAAGACATTAATTTATTAGTTCTAGATGAACCAACAAATCATTTAGACGTTATAGCAAAAGACGAATTAAAAAGAGCAATAAAAGAGTTCAAAGGAACGCTACTAATGGTATCTCATGAGCCAGAATTTTATATGGACATCGTGAATGAGGTTTGGAACTTAGAAGAATGGACAACTAAGATTATCTAGTAAAAATTATTATATCTACAAAAATATGTCAAAAATAATTGTAAAAACTTGAAAAGTTAGTTATAATAAGTGAGGAAATCCCAAGAAATACCTTGGAGTATCTGTTTAACTTATTAAGATAATCTTATAGTTAAGCATTTATATAATTATAATAGTCGAATTGATAATTAATTATCAATCGTCAATTCATTGAGAGAGGAAGAAGAGATTATGAAGTACACTCATGAAGTAAAAAACATGTGTTGTGTTGCAAAAGGCCCTAACCATGGTCCAGCACCAATTCCTCAAGAAGGAAAATGGGTACAAGCTAAAGAAGTAAAAGACATTTCAGGTCTTACACATGGAGTTGGTTGGTGTGCACCTCAACAAGGTACATGTAAATTAACTTTAAATGTTAAAGATGGTATTATTCAAGAAGCTTTAGTTGAAACAATCGGATGTTCAGGAATGACACATTCAGCAGCAATGGCATCAGAAATTTTACCTGGTAAAACAATTTTAGAAGCTCTTAACACAGACTTAGTTTGTGATGCTATTAACACAGCTATGAGAGAGTTGTTTTTACAAATCGCTTACGGAAGAACTCAAACTGCATTCTCAGAAGATGGACTTCCAGTTGGAGCAGGTTTAGAAGATTTAGGAAAAGGTCTACGTTCTCAAGTAGGTACTATGTACGGTACACTTGATAAAGGTCCTCGTTACCTTGAAATGGCTGAAGGATATGTAACTGAAATTGGTTTAGATGAAGATGACGAAATTATTGGTTACAAGTTCATTCACTTTGGTAAAATGATGGATATGATCAAAACTGGTATGGAAGCAGCAGAAGCAATGGAAAAAGCTACTGGTACATACGGTAGATTCGCGGACGCTGTGAAGACAGTTGATCCAAGACACGAATAGGAGGTTTGTAAAAATGGCATTATTTGAAGGATACGATAGAAGAATCGAAAGTATTGAAAAATCTTTAAAAGAATTCGGCATTGGTTCTTTAGAAGAAGCTAAACAAATATGTGATGATAAAGGGATTGACGTACATGAAATAGTAAAGTCTATCCAACCTATCTGTTTTGAAAATGCATGTTGGGCTTACACATTAGGTGCAGCAGTTGCAATCAAAAGAGGTATTACTGTAGCTGCTGATGCAGCAGAAGCAATTGGTGAAGGATTACAAGCTTTCTGTATTCCAGGTTCAGTTGCAGACCAAAGAAAAGTTGGTATTGGACATGGTGGTCTAGGTGCTATGTTACTAAGAGAAGAAACAAAATGTTTCGCATTCTTAGCAGGTCATGAGTCTTTTGCCGCAGCTGAAGGTGCTATTGGTATTGCACGTTCTGCTAATAAAGTAAGAAAAGAGCCACTTCAAGTTATTCTTAATGGACTTGGAAAAGATGCTGCACATATTATTTCAAGAATTAATGGTTTTACATATGTTCAAACTAAGTTTGATTATACAACTGGAGAATTAAAAATCACTAAAGAAAAAGCTTATTCACAAGGTGAAAGAGGTAAAGTAAGATGTTACGGTGCTGATGATGTACGTGAAGGTGTTGCAATTATGCACAATGAAGGCGTAGATGTATCAATCACTGGTAACTCAACTAACCCAACTCGTTTCCAACATCCAGTTGCTGGAACATACAAAAAAGAATGTATCGAACAAGGTAAAAAATACTTCTCAGTAGCTTCAGGTGGTGGAACTGGTAGAACACTTCACCCAGATAATATGGCTGCTGGTCCTGCTTCTTATGGTATGACAGATACAATGGGAAGAATGCATTCAGATGCACAATTTGCAGGTTCTTCATCTGTACCAGCTCATGTTGAAATGATGGGTCTTTTAGGTATGGGTAATAACCCAATGGTTGGTGCTACTGTAGCAGTTGCAGTTGCTATCCAACAAGCAATGAATAAGTAATAATATATATATTATATATAATAAGAAGATGATTTCCATATACGGAAATCATCTTTTTTATTTTCAATTATAGATACTTGTCAATTTTCTAAATAAACATTATAATTATAATACCGATTGATTAATTTGCAAAAGTTAAACTACAACTAATGGGGTAATATATATTGTGTATTGAGTTGTTTCTAATTAATTTGTAAATTAATCGTATATTTATATTATAGGAGAAGATGATTATGGGTTTATGCAAAATTATTGTTGTAGATGACGAATATCTACTAAGACAAGGTATATTGCATATGTTAGATTGGGGGAAATATGGGTTTTCTATTGTAGGAGAAGCAACGAATTCCATTCAAGCGCTTGAATTAATAGAAAAAGAACAACCACATATTATATTATGCGATATTGTTATGCCAAATATAGATGGCATCGAACTGTCAAAAATTGTGAAAAAGCGTTATCCAGAAATTGAAATTGTTATATTAAGTGGATATGATAATTTTGATTATGTAAAAACAGCATTTAAACATGGAGTAGCTGATTATGTCTTAAAACCAACATTAACAGCTAAACAGCTACTTAACATCTTATTACCACTACAGAAAAAATTTGTACAAACAATAAAAGTTGTAGATAGTAAAGAAGATGTGAAAAAGAAGTTATTAACTATGTTAGATAGTAAGCAGATGGATGATAAGTTAATTAAAGCTCAATTTCGAGAACAAGAATTTACTTTAATTGGATACAAACCTTGTAATGAAGGATCTATAGATATAAAAACTACTAATGAGAAAATAAATAAATCATTTAACCAGAATTTCATCATGTATATAGGTGAATGGGAAAACGTTCATGTGTTTATTCTAAATCATTGTTGTGAAGATAGAATTGAAATTAATAGAAAATGGGATGAGCTAACTAGATATATTGAAGCTAATATTATAGATGTTTTTTTAATGAAAATATATCGAATAAAATCTGCTAAATCTCTTGCTAAGGCTTATGATGAAATGAAAAATCTATCGAAATATTATTTCTATGGTTATAAGTACAAGTATATAAGAATTTCATTAGATCAAATTAAAGAAAAACATATACATATTTTTGATAACAAAAAGTTTATACAAAAAGCCTCAAGTAAAGAACCTATAACTGCTCTTGAGTTTTTAGAACAATATCTTAGCGAACTTACTTTTGATAATGGAGTAATGAGTAATGAATTAAAAGCTATTGTTCAGAATGCTATATATAACTTTATCAATATAATTAATATAAAAGAGGAAAATCTTGAAAAAGTTAATACTAATAAAATATTATTTTTTAACAATATATCTAATGCAAATACTTTGGAACATGTGAAAAAATATTATTATGAAATTGTAATTTATATAAAAGAAGAATTACTACATAATTCCTGTAGTTATAGTAAAATGATGAAACAGATTGTAAGTTTTATAGATAACAATTATAAAGATCAAATCAACTTGCAACAAATTGCTAATGAGTTCCATATCAGTTATTCATATTTGTCAGCTTATTTTAATAATCATCATAATGAGGGATTTAACGATTACTTGAATTCTGTGAGAATTGAAAAAGCTAAAGAATTTCTAGTAGATCAAACTATTCAAATATCTTACGTAAGTGAATTGGTAGGATATTCATCACCAGGGTATTTTACTAAAGTGTTTAAGAGAACATTAGGCATTACACCATCAAATTATAGAAGGATGTATATGAAATGAAAAAAGATCAAAAAAGATCATTGAGTTTATTCAGCAAAATTGTCCTTGTTACTTTGTTTGGTTTAATTACATCTATTGTTCTAGTAGCTACCGTAACAATAAAAACAGGTGAAAGATTGTATATAGATACTTTTTCAACTGCTAATCTTAAAATAGGTGAAAGAATAGTTGATGAATTAGAAAACCTTAATTATAAAGCTTATAATCTGATGGAAGAATATAGTCGTAATAATAATCTCAAAAAATTTTGTACAGAATACGTTTATCAAAGAGAGCGTTTTTATAAAAGATATAGTCTTCAAAATGAATTATTTCATATCAATACTCTATACGGAATGTCGATTTTTAATGTATTTGTAATAGGAAAAAATAATAATTATTATGCAGATAATTATATAGGAGTTACTTCTAATACAATTGATGAAATAATGGTTCTTGATGTATATAAAAGATATAAGAGGAATTTTTCTATTTCTTATCACTATAATAATACAGGATTTAATGGATATGCCTCATCCCAACCTTCTATTATTATTACAAAAGAGTTAAAAGATCCTTTTAACCATAAAGGCTTTGGAGATATGTTTATAAGTATTGGAGAAAATGAATTTAGTTCATTATATGGTAAATATTTAGTGAGAGGTAATAATGTTCATATTTTAGCTAAAGATGGTCAAATACTTTCTAGTAGTATCAAAGGATGTGTAGGAAATAAAATAGATAATTTACTTCCTACTGTAAAAGAGTCAATAAAAAGTTCAGAATATATTAAGATAACATTTGACCAGAAAAATTATTTATTAACTGCCAAATATATTCCTAGCATGGACTTTTATCTAGTTATATTAACAGATACTAGTATTGTGACAAAGGCATATTCAAAATCTACTTACAAAATTATCTTGCTCTCTTCTCTAATGGCTTTAATTACATGCTTAATTATTTTGATTATCACAAGTAGGACAACTAGTCCATTAACGAAATTAATAGATACTATGGAAGTGGCGACAGATACTAATTTTAAACAAAAAGTATCTATTGAAGGAGGTTATGAAGTAAGAGCACTAGGTATGGCTTATAATCAGATGGTTATGGAGCTTGAGTCTTATATAAATAAACTAATAGAAGAACAAGAGCAAAGAAGAATAGCCGAATTATCAGCTTTGCAGATGCAGATTAATCCTCATTTCATGTATAATACTTTAGCTTCAATTAAATATTTAGCATGGCAAGGAGATGTAAAAGCACTTGATGAAATGATTAATGCATTTATAACGCTATTGCAAAATACTATATCTAAAACAGACGAAATGGTAACTATTAAAGAAGAAGTAGATAATCTAAAAAATTATGCAAAGATAAATAGTATGAGATATGGTGAGAAAATAAGAGTTTTATATTTTATAGATGAAAAAGCAGTAGACAAATTAATTCCTAAGTTAATTTTACAGCCAATTATAGAGAATGCTTTTTTTCACGCATTTTCTAATAAACAAAAAGGTGATATTAAATTATTTGTTTCATTAATAAATAATGAGTTAATCTGTGAGATTATTGATAACGGAGATGGAATGAAAAAACAACCTACTGTTAAGAAGAACACCAATTTCAAAACATATAGTAAAGGAATAGGGCTTGATAATATAAAAGAAAGATTAAAACTAGTCTATGGTAATAATGCAAAATTAATTATTAATAGTACACCTAATGTTGGCACATCTGTTAAAGTAGTCATTGCTTATATATGAAAGTAATGGCTACTTTTATATGAATTAAAAACAAAATAATAAACAATTACAATTAATATAAAAATATTACCATTATGCACAATAAATTATATTGCATTAGTTAATTATTACCAAACAACAGTAAATAATTACTAATGGTAATGAATAAAAAGTGATAAAATAATTATTGTAAACAAAAGGTATTTATTTAAAATTACCAAAAAATCAGGAGGGATTTTTAGATGAAAAAATTAATGGGATTAATACTTGTTACTATTTTAGTAATGAGCACATTTACTGGATGTGGATCAAAACAAAATGACGTTGAACCAAGCACTGGTGATAATACTTCCAATGAGACTCAAACTAAAAACAAAGATAATGAATCAACTAGTAAACCTAAAATCGGAGTGACAATTTATAAGTATGACGATAACTTTATGACATATACAAGAAACGCAATGACAGCAGCAGCAGAAGGTAATGCTGAGCTTATAATGAATGATTCACAAAATAATCAATCAGTTCAAAATGATCAAGTAGATGTAATGATTAATAAAGGCGTTCAAGCTCTTGTTATTAATTTGGTTGATCCAGGTGCAGCGACAACTATTGCAGATAAAGCAAAAGCAGCTGGCATTCCAGTTATATTTGTTAATAAAGAGTATCCAGATGGAACTGATAAAATTGATTATGAAAGTACATGGTATGTAGGAACTCAATCAAAAGAATCAGGAGATATTCAAGGTAAATTAGTAGCGGCAGCTTGGGAAGAACATCCAGAGTGGGACAGAAATGGTGATGGTGTTATGCAATATGTAATGTTAATGGGAGAGCCAGGACATCCAGATGCAGAAGCACGTACAAAATATTCTATAGAATATATTGAAAATGAAGGTATCAAAACTGAAGAACTTGAAAAACAAACTGGTATGTGGGATGCCACAAAAGGTAAAGAGTTAATGACTACATGGTTAGGAAAAGAAGGAGACAAAATCGAAATGGTTTTATGTAATAATGACGGTATGGCTCTTGGTGTTGTAGAAGCACTTAAAGCTGATGGTTATTTTACTGATGATAAATTTATGCCAGTTGTTGGAGTAGATGCAATTCCAGAAGCTCTAGATTTAATTGAAGAAGGCATTATGGTTGGGACAGTACTAAATGACCCATTAAACCAAGGTAAATCAGCTATTCAGATGGCAATTAACGTAGCAACTGAAAAAGATGTTCTTGAAGGAATTGATAGTGAACTTGATGAAACAAAAGCTGTAAGAGTTCCATATCAACCAATAACTAAAGATAATATTAAATTAGCAAAGAGAGCATACGGAATGGAATAATTAATAGCAATTAATTTTAGAGTTATAGAAAACAAAAATGTAGCAGGCAAGTTTTATATTAGGAAATCACTTGCCTGCTAAACTTTTAGGTGGTGATAATATGAACGAGCAGAATGAATTGGTTTTAGAAATGAAAAGTATAACCAAAGAATTTCCAGGAGTAAAAGCTCTTGATAATGTTGATTTTTCACTAAAACCCGGAACTGTTCATGCTTTAATGGGTGAAAATGGTGCAGGCAAATCAACTTTAATGAAATGTTTGTTTGGTATTTTTATAAAAGACTCTGGAATAATCAAAGTATCGGGGAAAGAAGTTAATTATAAAAATGCTAAAGATGCGTTAGAAAATGGAGTTTCAATGGTTCATCAAGAATTAAATCAAGTACGTCAGACGAGAGTGATAGATAATATTTGGTTAGGACGTTTTCCTAGAAAAAATGGAATAGTTGTTGATGAAAAATTAATGTATGATAAAACAAAAAATATATTTGAAAAATTAAATATTAATATTGATCCAAAAGAAAAAATTGAAGATTTATCTGTCTCTCAAGCACAGATGGTAGAGATTGCAAAAGCAGTATCTTATCATGCTAAAATTGTTGTAATGGATGAACCTACCTCATCTTTAACAGAGAAAGAAGTAAAACATCTATTTACAATAATTAATAGTCTAAAAGAACAAGGAGTAGGAATTATATACATTTCTCATAAAATGGAGGAGATACTTGAAATTGCTGATGAAGTAACAGTAATGAGAGATGGACAGTATATTGCTACGGAAAGTTCTGATAATCTAACGACAGATAAAATTATCAAATTAATGGTAGGAAGGGATTTAACACATAGATTTCCAGAAAAGAAAAATAAACCCACTGAAATTATTCTAAAGGTAGAAAATCTTAAAACTATATTTGAACCGAAAGTAAAAAATGTTAGTTTTGAACTTAGAAAAGGAGAGATTTTGGGTATAGCAGGATTAATGGGTTCAAGACGAACTGAACTTGTAGAAGCTATATTTGGTATTCGTAAAAAAGAATCTGGTAAAATAATTCTACATGGTAAAGAAGTTAAAAATAATAGTGCTAGAGAAGCAAATAAAAATGGATTTGCATTAGTAACAGAAGAACGTAGAAAAACAGGTATATTCTCAGGGCTATCTGTATATTTTAATAGCATTATTTCTAATATAAATAGTTATGCAAAAGCAGGGATTCTTAATGAATCAAAAGCAAAAAATGATACGAAATGGGTTATTGATAGTATGAGAGTAAAAACACCTACAGAGCAAACTTCAATAGGAACTTTATCTGGAGGAAATCAACAGAAAGTAGTTATTGGAAAATGGTTATTAACTAATCCAGAAATATTGTTATTAGATGAACCTACAAGAGGAATTGATGTTGGAGCAAAATATGAGATATATCAATTAATTAATGAACTGGCTTGTAAAGACAAAGGGGTAATTGTTATATCCTCTGAAATGCCCGAGTTATTTGGAATTACAGATCGCATTCTTGTTATGAGTAATGGATATCTGGCTGGATGTGTGGAAACGGCTTCAACTACTCAAGAAGAAATCCTTGCACTTGCGGCAAAATATATATAGAAAGGAATAAGATTATGGAAAAAACAGAAAAGATTTCATTTAATAAGAAAAAAGTAAGTGATTTCATATTAAAATATGCCATCTATATTGTATTAGTTGTGATGATAATTATCATTATTATAGAAGACCCTACTTTTGTGTCATGGAGAAGTATATCTACAATCTTAACACAAGCTTCTACAAGATGCATGCTTGCTTTAGGCGTTGGAGGAATTATTGTATTGGCAGGAACTGACTTATCAATAGGTAGAATGGTTGGATTAGCAGGAGTTGTTGGTGCTAGTTTATTACAAGACCCAGAATTTTCTAGAAGAATATTTCCAAATCTGCCGTCATCTCCTTGGTTTGTAATACTTACGATTTTCCTAATTATTTTGCTTATCACTAGTGTATCATTTATTAATGGGTTATTAACAGCTAAATTACATATTACACCATTTATTGCAACATTAGGTATGCAGTTAGTATTATATGGAGCAGCATCTAGTTACTATAATGCATTAGGCGGTTCACCTATAACAAGTTTAAATGAAGGATTTAAAAATATAGCACAAGGAAAAATAACATTGTTCAAAATTGGTTCAGATGAATTCTATATATCTTTTCTTATGATATTTGCACTTGCATCTATTATTGTTCTGTGGTTCATATGGAATAAAACTACAACAGGAAAAAATATGTTTGCAGTTGGAGGGAATCCAGAAGCAGCGGCAGTTTCAGGTGTTAGCATAGTTAAAACAACATTAATAATATATGTTATCGCAGGAGTTTTATATGGAATTGCAGGGCTATTAGAGTTAGGGCGTACAGGTTCTGCCACTAATAACTTAGGACTTGGATACGAATTAGATGCCATTGCAGCTTGTGTAGTTGGTGGAGTATCGCTAATGGGTGGCGTTGGTTCTATAGCTGGAATTGTAACAGGTGTTATTATATTCCAAGTTATTAATTTTGGATTAGCTTACATAAGTGTTGACCCATATTTGCAATATATGGTAAAAGGTCTAATCATTCTTGTAGCAGTAGCAATTGATACAAGAAAATATATTAAGAAGAAATAGATAATATTACATATAAAATATATTACAATGTAAAGTATCTATATGAAAGGAGCGTTAATTATAGAATCCTTTGATATTAAGACAATAATAGGATGTGGCTTTTATATTATAGCAATAATTATTGGTGTTATGCATTTATATAAAAGAAGACAATATTGTGTAGAGCAGTTAGATGAAGATAATAGTCAATAAAGCAATCTTGCTTGCCATAAGGTTTAATAATTATATTAATAAAAGATAGATTAGTTTTGATTAAGATTATGTACATAAGTATATATCTTAATATATGTCAATGCTAATCTATCTTTTTATTATATTCAAGTGGATAAATTTTGCTTTAATATCTATCATTATCCATAAAAGACATACTTTTCTTAAAATAATTCTTGATAAAAAACAAATTTTGATTTTTAATTAAAATCTCATCTTTGACACTTGTATATTATAAAAAGCTCGTAAACCCTTATGAAATAAAGGATAACGAGCTTTTGTTAAGCCTATAAAAGTGCGTACCATAAGCTATTTTTTAGTATCTCTAAAAAGTTTTTTCATTTTTTTATTTGGAAC
>JAOARM010000043.1 GCA_025210515.1 Vallitalea sp.
GAAGAGTATTGAGGTTGTTGAAGCCATAAATAGTGCATTCGTTGTTTGTCCTTATATACATTCCAAGTTATTGCAGTACTTGAATTTTTATGTATTGTGGCTCCTCCATACTCAACTAAAAGTGGTTTAATTGTAACTTTAATCCCACTACGTACGCCAAAACTAAATGTCGCAAAATATTGTTGGTCTCCAGTATGTTTGATATCTGCTTGTAGGTTTAGTGTCCCAGATATTGATGATCCTTCTGCTCCGGTTATTGGGTTTGTACTTTGAATTCTAGCTACTTTTATCCATCTGCTTCCAGCTCTGAGATTGCGTTCTAAGTTTTTTTCTTTTGCAAACAAAGATAATGAATTGATAATAAATAGAGTAATTAATAATAGATGTCTCGAGTTCATAATTAGAATCTTAATTTTAATATAAATGTAATTTTATGTTTAAGGTGTCTGTGTTTTTGTGTTAAAATATATACATTTTCGTGTTGAACGTATTCTTGATATTTACATATATTGATTTATATTTGCAAATATAATACTATAAAGTTAATATGTATGAAAAAATGTTTTTGTGTTATATCCCTTTTTTTTCTATTTCTGTTCAATGGATTTTCTCAAAATAGTGTGATTACTTATAAATATGATTATAGAGGTAATCGTGTTGAACGTATTATAGATCTAAGGTCTAGAAAATCAATTGATTCTGAATTTAATGAAAAGAAGACTCCTATTTTAGATGAAATTGGAGAAAGAAAGATAAGTATATATCCCAACCCTACGAAAGGAAAATTAAAGGTTGAAATAGGAAATTGTGACTATTTTGATAATGTACAATGTGAGGTCTTTAATATTTCAGGTACAAAACTGATAGGTAAACATTTTTCTATACCAGGATCTGTATTAATAAATCTTGAGTCTCAATCAAATGGTGTGTATATACTAATGATTCGTATAGAGTCTGAAGCCTTACGATATAAAATAATTAAAAATTAATCTGTCTTTGTCTGCGAAATCAATATGAAAAGAATTTTTACCTTTTATGGTTTGTTCTTGTTTTTAGTTCTTACACTTAATGGACAAGAAGCACAAAAAAACTTTGTGTTAAAATCTTCAATGTCTGGAGATAAAATGTATATTGCTCGTGATTTTGTGAAATTTACCCATGGATTTCATTTTAAAGCAAATGAAAATAATCGTTTAGTTGCAAAACTTGATAGAAGATTGGTATTCCCTCCCAATTCTGCTACTTATAAAGATGATAATGGAGTAATATCTAATGATCCTTCAAAAGGTGCTATTGTTGGAGCTATTCCTGCTCAATTTTCTGTTAGTCCTTCAGGAGCCGCAACTTATAATATTCCAATTGAATGTCCAAAAGCATTGAATGGAATGGAGCCCAAGATAAGTCTTGTTTATAATAGTCAATCGGGGAATGGTCTTGCTGGATGGGGGTGGAATATTTCTGGTTTGTCTTCAATACAACGTGTTCCAAGGAATATACATTTTGATAATGAATTAAAACCTATCCAGTGGGATTCATCTGATGCATTAGCCTTGGATGGCGTTCGTTTGATTGAGTCTAAACGTGAAAATGGTAAAATATTCTATCGAAAAGAAAATTTTGATCCATTTACCACCATTGTTGCCAGTAAAATAAATGAATCTGGACCAGAGCTAATAGAAGTTATAGCGAATAATCGTACATTGGAATATAGACCTAAATTTTATACTGGAAGAGTAACAAAACAACATGTTATTGTAACTGAATATGATGATTTAGGTAATAGTAGTCCGATGTTACAACCTTCAGGGGCTTCAAAAACATATACACATAAGTTTGTTAGTAAGGGGGATGAGACCACTGTTTCTACTAAGTATAAAAACTGGGTATTAACTAGAATTAGTGACAACTATGGAAATTATGTTTCTTATGATTATAATGTCGAATTTACAGATAAAGATAAATCTACGGAAAAAAAGCACCTCAAGGTACATGAAATTCGTGGAATGAAACACAGTGAATATGATATCTATAGCAAAGGCCGAAAAAGTATAAATGAATTTATTAAATCTATTGAATACGGTCATAAGAAAAGTGCTTTCGGTAAAATTGTATTTAATTACTCAGAACGACGCTCTTTTGATTTTATTGATAAGAAAATTTCGAGAAATGAAATGTTTATTTCAAAGAGATTATCAGATATAGATGTTTCTTATAAAGGAAGTTTTTTTAGAAGATATGGCTTGATGGGTGATGGTACTGTAAAAAGTATAAATGTAAGAGGAAAAAATAATGAAAGATTATCTTCTACTACTTTTGATTATTACTTGTGGAATCAATTTGTTTTTAAGGATCAGCTAAGTCCGTGTAATATTGCAACAACAAGTGATGAAAGAATTATGGCTGTGGATACAAATAATGATGGCCTGTCTGACATTGTTAAATTTAAACAAGAAGGAACAAGTTTAATTCTTAATGAGTGTGTATCTAATGGTCATGAAGCGGTTCATTTTTCTTCAGAAAAAGACAAGAAAAGATACAAGGTCGAAAAACTTAATTTTTTCCCTGTAGACAAGTTGTCTCGTAAATTTGGAGGTTTTTCGATTTTACATTATGGTGAACAATATCAGATTGCAAAGGTTTTTCCTGTTTGGAAAAAAGGTGAGCATTTTAAATTAGGGTCTTTGGATAACAAAAGTGATGTTTTATATACTTCAGATGCAGCTTATTTAGACTATCAACCTGTATTTCAGTTGGTTGATATGAATAATGATGGGTATGAGGATATTGTATTAGTTAATCCTATTCCTGTTAAAATAAGTGGAAGCTATAAGATAAAGTTAAGTGTTGCTTATAATATATCATATGTTGATGGAAATAGTGATTACTTTTCGAATGCAGAGAATATTTATTTAGACTATAATGTTGTTGATAATCATGGTTTAATTAATATAATAAATAGTATTTATATAATTGATATTGATTCAGATGGGTTTAAAGATGTTTTAATTAAGTCAAGTAAAAGGCACAGGCTCCCTTTTGTAAAAATACCTGATAATAGTATTAGGTTTGATATGTATAAATATACAAATAGAACTAATTTTAAACATTATTCAGATTTAAAATTAAACAGTGTAGGTTCTAGTAAATTAGTTGACTATGAAGTTGAATTTGGGGATTTTAATGGAGATAATTTACTAGATCTACTGGTTTATTTACCCAATGTTAACAATTTGTTATTACTTAACAATGGGTCAGGCTTTGTTGAGAAAAAATTAGATTTTAATAATTCTGTAAGTTTAGACGAGTATTCATCAATAATTCCTCATGATTCCCGCCGAATCACTAATCGTATTAAGAGAGATAACTATTTGAAAGTATATGATTATGATGGTGATGGAAAGAGTGATATTGTTCATCTTTATACTGATTATTATCAGGAAACTTTTGATAATTATAGTAATAGTTGTATCCTGAAGAGTGGAGTGGAATGTTATCGAATGGATGGATTGAGAATAATTAGCCGCGATCATTTGGTAATAGATGAAACAAACTCTATTGATAATTCAGTTCCATATATTCGAACGAAACAATTATGTGTAGGTGATTTTAATGGAGATGGATTTAATGAATTATTCTTTACAACTTTTAATGATAGAAATGAATTAAGTGATTCTTATGTCCTTTATAATGGATTGCATGAAACGAATAAATTACATTGTATAAAGACGATAGACAATGGTTATAGTTTAAAGGAAATAAGTTTCAGTAATTTAAATGATAGTGAAATTTATGATAAGACGGAAAAATCATATAAAGGTGTAGCTAAAGTCAATGGGGCAATTTCTGTTGTTTCAACTGTATCATCTGAAAATGATGAAGTTCATTATCATTATGAGGATGCCCTTTTTGATCCAGTTCGTTTGGGTTTCATTGGCTTTGCTAAAACAACTGTAACAAGTAAAGTTACTGGTAAAAAGGGTATTACTGAAAATGAATTTGATTATACCAATAAAAGACTTTCTTCACCTTTGGTTTCAAACTATATTGGTGATGTCCTTCTTTCTACCAATAAAACATATAGTTCATTTTTATTTCCATCTCCAAACAAGCGTATCTTTAAAAATATCATTGACTCTGTTGAATCATATGATGCTATTAATGAGATTTCGCAAACTAAAACGTATGATTATTTAAAAAACAGTTTTTTAACAAAGTCTATATCATCTAGATTTCACAATTCACCTGTTGTTGATTCTACATTGTATTATTATGATGACACTTCATCTGAGAATTGGTATAAACCAACTAAAGAAATTAAGATAAAAAGAAATGATATAGGTCGATATGTACGAACCAAACAGTGTGAATATAATGATAATGGTGAGATAGCAAGGATTACTTATGATCCTAATGATAAGAACAGTAAAACTGAGAGTTTTGTATATAATAACGATGGTCAATTAACTAGAAAAATATTGTCTGCTAGTGGTTTAGATGATAAGGTGATTGAATATAGTTATTTGGAAGATGATTTACGTAATGTGAAAAGAGAGATTGCTAATAAACTTGACACTGTTACTTATGAATATAATGATTACGGTGAGTTGTCTTGTAGGACAGAAAAAGGATTGACCACAAAGTTCTTTTACGATTCATTTGGAAATATTGTTAAAAAGGTAACTCCTGATGGGTTAACCGAAGTAACTACTTTACAATGGAATAATGGGAAAGGTCCAAAAAATGCCCTTTATTATAAATATAGTGAATTGTCTGGGTCTGCTCCAGTTTGGTCTTGGTATAATTCAAAAAATCAACTTATAAGAAAGGAAACTTATGGATTTAATTTAAATAGAACTGTTTGTATTGATACTAAATATGACAAAAAAGGCCATGTTATCTCTGTTTCTAAACCTTTTTATTCAGACGACGAGGGAAGTAGAGTAACAGATATAAGTTATACGTATGATGAATTAGATCGTAAGATTTCTGAAAATACGTCCTTGGGTAAAATTACATATTCATATTCTCCACGCAAAATTACTTCAAATTCACCTAATGGAACTACAGTTAAAAAATATGATTTTGCAAATCAATTGGTTGGATCTGTTGTTAATGGAGTAGAAGTTTTGTTCAAATATTGGCCTTCTGGATTGGTTAAGTCATCTAAGCCAAATATTAATGGTGCAAGACCGGTTTTAACAACTTATGATTTGCAAGGAAACTCAATTAAGATTGAAGATCCCGATGCAGGAATTAAAGAGAGTGAATATAATGCATGGGGACAACTCGTTTCTGAATGGTATAATAATGGAGGTAAAAGGGTAGATATTTCATCTTATACATATGACAAACGTGGTCAAATTTTAACGGCTAAGTTAGGTTCGGAAATGACAACGAATGAATATGCTAAAAATGGTCTACTTAGAAAAACTATTTATTCTAATGATGGTGGCTCTTTTGTTCAAACTATTGATTATGATTATGGAACTGGATTGTCTGCCAAATTAGGACTAGTTCAATCTAAGTCATTCTCTATAAATAGTAATAAAGATGGGCAATCTATAGCGAAGCGTTTTATTAAGAAATTTGAATATGACGAGTTTGGAAGAGAGAAGAGTTATACGTATCCATCAGGTTTTAAAATAAAATATCTGTATGATAAGTATGGTTTAAAGCTTTCTGTGTTAAATGACAGTGGTAGTCCTATTTGGAATGTTGAAAATGTGGATATATATGGTAATGTTACTAGTGAAAGAAAGGGTAATCTTTCGACATCATATCAATTTGATAAAAGTAAAAGGTTGGTTTCTAGTCATTGCTCTTCAATTATTGATTATCAATATGAATATTCTGATCTAAACTTAAAGTCAAGAATTGATAATATTACAAATCAAAAAGAATTATTCTTATATGATGAACATAATCAATTGATTGAATCATCAATATCAAAAGATGGTCTAGATACCCATATTGATCAATGGAATTATGATTTCCATGGAAACATGAAGTCTTCTTCATTTCTAGGAGATACTGATGAAATGCATTTGGTTTTTGATGAGAATAAGGTTCATGCATTAAAAAAGATCTATTCTAGTGAATATTCAAATAATATACCAAACCAATCGATAACTTACACTCCTTTTAATAAGATTGAAACTATTGTTGAAGATGATAAATCATTATTCCTAAGTTATGGTTTTGATCATAGACGTGTTATATCTAGATTTAATTCATCTTTAGGTAGTAAGATTACGTACTATTGCGGCGATTATGAAGAGATTGTTTCATCTACAGAAGCTGAGTCTGAGAATGTGGTTAAGCTTCATTATATTTCAGGAGCAAATGGTAATGTTGCTGTTTTTGTAGAAGAAGATGGAATATCTTCTCTTCATTATTTATATACTGATCATCTCGGTTCTGTTGTTGCAATAACAGATGATGAGGGAGTTGTCGAAAATAGATTTTCATATGATGCTTGGGGAAATCGACGAAACGTGGATGATTGGAGTCTTAAGACTGATGTAGATAATAATTCCTTCTTAACAAGAGGTTATACATTTCATGAACATTTAGATGCCTTTCATTTAATCAATATGAATGGACGTGTTTATGATCCTATGTTATGTAGATTCTTAAGTCCTGATCCACAGCTTCAAAATCCAAATCTTTGGTTAAATTATAACAGATATGCTTATTGTTATAATAATCCTCTAGGTTATACTGACCCGAGTGGTGAATCTGTTGTTGGAGCAATTCTATTTGGGGCTTTAATCAACACCTTCATACAAGCTGTTGAAGGAAATATTAATAGTTTTGGTGATTTCGCCTTGTATGCTGGCATAGGGGCCATAAGTGGTGTAGCAGGTTTTGGAGCAGGAAAATTGGTTTTAGGATCTTTGGGTATAGCATCTTCATTTGGAGGTGCAGTCGCAAATGGTGCAACTGCAGGTTTTGTAGGAGGTTTTGCAGGAGGTTTTGTTGATGGGACAGGAAATTCTTGGGCTAGTGGAGCAAGTTTTAGCTCTGGTATTAATTCAGGTTTAAAAGTTGGTGCTTTGGGTGCATTAGGAGGTGCTGCATTTGGAGGTTTAGCAGGTGGAATTCAGTATATGAATAATAAATCTATTTTCAATAGATGTTATGACATTGTAAATGACGGAGTTGAAATGCAAGGGAAAAAGGTTGCTTTTTCAGATACTAACTTAAAAGATTTTTCGGATAAATATTTTGGCAATCAAGAAGGACTTAATGATTTAAAAGCAGTAGATAAATTTAATAATAATGCCGCAGGCAAAACAATTCCTCTAGGAAAAGTAAGTAAAGTTGGTTTAAAAAGTGATGTTTTGATTGCCAAATCTTCATTTAATAGTAAATTCAGACTATATAATACACTTGGGCATGAATATGTACATGTTGCTCAAAATTATGCAGGTCTTCCATCTCATATGGATTTTATCGAAATAGGTGCCTATTCATGGAATAAGCATGTTTACTCAGTTAATGGTAAAGAATTTCCTGTAGAGTACTCTATGCAATTATCTACGCATAAAATAAATATGGGCACTTGTAATAACAAGTGGATGAAGCTAGGTTATAGTCCTGTAGATATTAATCCTTATATGTGGAATAATCTTCCTACATTTAAATATAAACCATTTTAAAACAAAGCATTATGTGTAAAAAATATTTATTCCTAATATATGGTCTCACTTAGCTTGAATATTAAGTGTTATTCAAATGATACTTAATATTCCGAAAATAGAACCTTTGCTTTAAGGTGTCAAAGTTGTAATAAGGAGGATTTGGATTTGCACCATAAACTCTACAGGAGTTTTGTAACCGAGGACAGAGTGTATTCGTTCTCGGTTATACTCTTTCAAAACTAGTTTCGTATCCTTCTCCCAAGCAATTTGTCTTTTCGATGGGATGTCTTTTTTCCATATATAATACGCAGAACTACTTATATCCAAAACTCTACACATACACTCAACAGAAAACGTAGCACTGTTTTTTGATACAAATTCGTAGGTTATCTGTCGCTCTTGGAGAATATGTTGATTGCTTTTTTTAAGATATCTCGCTCCATCTTTACTTGACTCAACTCTTTCTCTAACTGTGCAATTCTTGCTTCTTCATCTGTTTGAACAGGATTGCCGTTACTCTGAAAGGAGTTCTTCTCATATTTATGAAATTCTCTAACCCAACGTCTAACAATATTAGCA
>JAOARM010000044.1 GCA_025210515.1 Vallitalea sp.
TAATAAATCTGTATTTTTCTTTGATGATGTTATAGTTAGACTTGGTTCAGATATAAGATGTGATGATAAAAATAACCCTATTCAAACTACTTTATTTCAAAATAACCTTAATGGTGATAAATCAATGCCTATGTATATAAACAGTGATAACAAAATAACTGATTTCCCATACAAATGCACTGATGACAATATCACTTGGATTATTGATCCTTATAATAACGGATATTATATACCTAATTCATCAGAACTAAACATATATAGAGATACTCAGCACTCGAGAGATGGTGGAAACAAAATTGATACATCTGGAGAATATGCAACTGCATATCTTGACCACGGCAAAGCTCCAAAAAGTGCAAGTTATGAATATGCAATAAAAGTTCAAACTACACCACAAGAAATGGCTCACTTTTCTAAAAATCCTACTTATAAGGTATTGCAACAAGACAGTATTGCACACATTGTAAAAAATAATATTTCAAATGCTGTTGGATATGCAATATTTGATGCTGATAAATATAGTGGTAAAGACTTTATACTATCTGCAGACACGCCTGTTTTAGCAATGGTAAAAGAAAATGATGCTAAAAACGTATCATTGTATTTAAGTGACCCAGATCTAAGACTTCCTTACATTGAGGATTTAGATGAACTAAATTCAGGAGAAGAAAGACCAAGCACTATGAAAGTGGCAACTATTAAAATAAACGGAGAATGGGAAATTGATGGTGCTTCTGAAGGAGTGAAAATAGTTAAATCAAAAGATGGCAAAACAACACTTGCATTTGATTGTATAGATGGCTTAACTATAAGTGTTAATTTAAAAGTAAAATAAAATATTTACTGCGATGCAAGAAAGTCTCCATATAATCCATGTAAAGATAGAAATGTTGATGAATGTAATATATGGGGTGACTACTATTATATGGAAGCTCTTATAAGATTAACTAGAGATTGGAAATTATATTGGTAGTGGAAGTCAATTATATTAAGTTTTTATGAATAATTAGATAATAAAATATATAAAAAGGTAGGATTTAATTTAGTAAGATTAAGTCCTACCTTTATTCATGTTCTTAATAATAAGTTAATCATTACCCTTATTCATATAATTAGTAGACAGGAATAATTTGTTAGGTGTATAATATAGTGATGCTTGCTTAATTATGCGAATGATTATTTTATTGATTATAATTTATTTTAATGATAGAATATATTATATTTTCAATCTACAAGGGGAAAAAAGATGCAAAAAACAAAAGAATGTAAGTACATCCCAATAAAGTCGGTATTGCGTATTATTGAAAAACAACCATATCATTGGCATGACTCACTTACAATCGTAAAAGTTATTAGAGGAATGATAAAAGTAAGAGCATGGGCTTACGATAATTTTTTAAAACAAGGAGATTTCATTATACTAAACATTGGTGAAATTCATGAGATATCAGGAATAACTAAAGATAATCTGGTATCAATAACATATATTGATGCATGTTACTGTAAAAAAATCTTACCTAATTTTGAGTATATGATTATTTTTTGTAATTCATCTAAATATGAATTTATGCATTCTTATAAGTATTCAATTTTGAGAAAATATATAGATGAGCTAATTAATAGTTTGATTAATAATAGTTTTCAACAAAGTGAAATCACTGATATAAATATCAAAAAATTATTTTCATTTCTCTCCGAGAATTTTGATTATGTAACTTGTGGTATAAAATTAAAAAAGTTTAGCAAAAAAGTTTCAGAAAGAAATAGACAACTATATAAATCAGTAATTTTATTAGACGGTGAATATAATTACTTCTCTTTAAAAGATATAGCAGACCATATTGGAGTTAATTATAATTATCTAAAACAGGATGTAGTAAAGAGATATGGCTATGGATACAAATGGCTTAAACATACAATAATGATTGAAAATGCAGTAAAGATGATTTTATTAACAAATGATCCAATAATATATATAGGTGAAATATGTGGATTCTCTGCACCACAATATATGATTAAATATTTTAAAGCATATTTTAATTGTACTCCGTCACAATTTAGAAGTTTATATAGAAATAATTATGCTAGAGAATGTAAATATGAAGAATTTCCATTAAATAGTAATACTGTAATTAGAAATAATATTAATGATTTATTTTATGATGTTTCATCTCATATAACTACAAATTATGGCGATTAACAAGCAATTACTAAGAATTATATTCTTAATAGTTGCTTGTTTTTATTAAATGATATATAATCAAATTCTGAATTTTATTTTGCATAATTTAGGTTTTTTTATAAAAACCTGCCTTTTGTTAAAGAAAAAAACATGATTAGCTGATATAATTAGTTAATTATCGATTAAAACTTAACTAAATATGTAACATATAAAGGCGTGCAGAATCTTATTCATTTTTAAAGGGAGGTTGTACATATGAAATTAAAAACAAGATTAATAGTTGTTAATTTAGGAGTACTTATTGTTTTATCAGGTTTAATTGTGGGGTATTTAATGGTCAACGCTTATACAAATGTAAAGAAAGAACGTGTCGAAAACATTCAGATGCAAACAGATAATATTTCAAAAGAAATGGAAGAGATATTAAATGAAGCATCAAAAGATGTAAAAGCACTTGCAAGTACATTCATAAACATGAAAGAAAATAATTGGACTAATAGAGAAGTCATTATTAAATTATTAAAAAAGCAAATGGAACAAAATGATAACTATATATATGCATGGACTATATGGGAACCTAATGCATTTGATAATCAAGATTCAAGCTATATTAATCAACCTGGTAGTGATAATAAAGGACGTTTTTTACCATACTGGGAAAGAAGTAATAATAAACTTATATTAGATTATGATGATGATGACATAGAAAATTTAGATTATTATTCTATAGCAAAACAAACAAAAAAAAGTCACATAACTAAACCTATCAAATTTGACTTAGAAGGTGAAGAAATTACAACTATTGGTTTTTGTGAACCTATTATTATTGATAATAAATTTTATGGTGTAGTAGGTTTAGATATATCTCTAAAACAGCTCACACAGATTAATTCTACCGTTAAGTTATATGATAATGGATTTGGTAGAATACTGAATGAGGAAGGTATTGTATTAGCACATCCTCAAGAAGAAAGAGTTAATAAAATAGGGGGAGAATTTGAAGGAGAAGTAGGAGAAAAATATTTAGAGAAGATTGTTAATGGAGAGAGATTCAGAAATACATCTTGGGCAACTAGTTTAAATAAAAATGTGTATAAATACTACACTCCTATTAATTTAAAACATAGTAATCTTAAATGGTCTTATACAACTATTGTTCCAACAAAGGAATTGATGCAGGATATCAATAATATGATTTATATTATGATTATTGTAACAGGGTTTGGAATCATTATAATTGGAACTATTCTTTATAGAAATAGTAAGTATGTAGTTGATTCAATAATTTTGCTTTCTGATATAATTATAAGATTATCAAAGTATGACCTTACTTTTGATGAAAATCATAAAGCAGTAAAATTCTTAAAAAGAAAAGATGAAACAGGAACAATGGCAAATGCATTAGCAACTATGCAAATTAATTTTATTGATTTACTAAAGCAAGTGCAAGATGTTTCAAGTCATGTTTCAGCATCATCAGAACAATTAACAGCAACAGCAGAAGAATTATCAAATAGTTCAGAAGAAGTAGCTAGAACTATCGATGAATTAGCAAGAGGGGCAATGAATCAAGCTCAAGATACAGAAGTTGGTGTACAGAAAATCAATGACTTAGGAGATTTAATTAATACAAATCAAGTCTATATGAATGATGTAAATAAATCGTCTAACAAGGTATATACATTAATAGACGAAGGATTAAATGTAATTGAAGATTTAACAAATAAAACTAGTGCGAATGGAAAAGTAGCTGATGAAGTTTTTAATATTATAAGTAAGACTAATGAGAGTTCAGAAAAAATAAGAAAAGCAAGTGGTGTTATTGCATCTATAGCAGAGCAAACAAATCTATTGGCATTAAATGCTGCAATTGAAGCGGCAAGAGCAGGTGAAGCAGGAAAAGGTTTTTCAGTAGTAGCAGAAGAAATAAGAAAGCTTGCA
>JAOARM010000045.1 GCA_025210515.1 Vallitalea sp.
AATTAATGAGTCTTTGGATACTTTTACTGCAATAAAGGTATTCATGTATGATTCAATAATTCTTTTGTTTGGAAGGGGCTGTAAATACTTTTTTTCTTTATTATATAATAGATTTGGTGGCATTAACGTAGTTCCATTAGCCTTTCATTAGCTATATGTTCTATCTTCTTAATTATCCTAATTAAATCTTCCTCTGTCTCAAATTCTTCATTATAAGGCTTTAGCCAGTTTAAAAATCTGTTTTTAGACTCAACCTTTCCTTTAGTTTCAGGAGAATATGATTTGCATTTTTGTGGAATAAATCTAAAATCTTTTGCAAATATTTTGAACTGATCACAGAATGCCCCTTTACTAACAATACTTGACATGTTATCTGTTAAACATATCTTAGGTACTCCATCTAATTCTTTAAATGTATCAGCTAAGCATCTTATAACATCTTCTCTGGTTCTTGTCTTAGAGTACTGGAAAATGTGCTTTCGCGAATTACTAAGAATAGATGAAAATATGTTAAACTCAAAAATCTCACCATATTTACTAACCATCTTAATATCCTCTTTCCAATCGAACTGAAGCTGTAGTCCTGGTGGAGTCTCAAAACGCGGATGTGCCTTAGTATACTTAGTTTTATTAAGCTTATTTTTATTTACATATTTTCTGAAATTTGATTCGCTACCTATTGAATTATCTAATGCGTAAAAATACTGATAAACACTTGATACTCTTGTTCCAACTATAGAAAGTTTATTATTGTTGATTTCCTCTTTATATTTATCTAGAACAGATGGCTTAGGTTTTTTAGACGGCTTTCCTTCATATCCATTATCATATTTCCTAATTGTATCTCTACTTACATTGTATTTTCTTGCTAGTTCACTATAATTTGGTTTTATATTCATGAATTTTAAAATGCTCAGATCCCTTAATATCATTTCCATGATGTCCTCTCCTCTTCATTTTATAAGCTTAGAAGATTATATCATGGTTCACAATATTGCATAAAAACATTTTCCGGAAACTGCTTAATAACATTTTACCATTTACAACATACCAAAAGAATTGAACTTTGTTGAAGAAAATACACACGTATTTGGGGACATTCCAGTTGTTGAATACAAGAACAATGATGAAAAAATTGGTGACTATGAAAATGGACAAGCAGACTGGTTAACAAAGAACATCAATGACAATCATGTTGAAAACTTGCTTGAACGTGTCAAGAAGGACATTCACAAGTTCAGTAAACCCCCTGCTTTGACTGATGAACATTTTTCTTCAAACCTAAGTGGGGTTGCAATCAGATTCAAACTTTGGGGACTTGAACAGGACACTGTAAACAAGGAAAGAAAGTTCAAGAAAGGTCTTCAAAGAAGATTTGAATTGATTTCCTCTGTCATTGGAATTCTTGATGGGAAGTCTTTTGACTATCGTGACATCAAAATCTCATTCACGAGAAACATACCAACGAACATTCTTGAATAAGTACAATTAGTTGCTACACTTCAAGGAACTGTGTCACAAGAAACACTTCTTGCCCAGTTACCATTCATTGAAATGTAAAGGAAGAAATTGAACTGCTTGAAAACGAAGATGAAAAGCAACAAGAAGCATTTGGATTCCAACAACCACCAACAGTGGTCAGTGATGGAAATAAATACAACAGAAGAAGAAAAGGCAGTGGAATAATCCTCTGCCCTTTTTTCATTTGGGAAGGAAGTGAACAAAGTTGGGCAAATTCAAGCGATATAGCGAAAACAGAACTATGATTAAGTCCAAGGAATATTGGATTAGACGTTCTGAATGGATTTTTAAAAATGGTATGAAAGATACTGACAAAATAAACAAAACAATCCAAGAAGGTTACAAAGAAGTATTAGAAGACATTGAACGTGACATTTCTGTTTTCTTGGGAAGATACCAAACAATGAAAGATATCAATAAACCATTAACTATCAAAGAATATTCAAAGTCAATGGACAGTCTATGGAAAGAATATCGTACTTTAAAACACAATAATAAACTTTCGGAAAATGCAAGGAAACGTGTCATGTCAAGAATTAATGAAATGAATGCGCGTTATAGAAGAACAAGACTTGAAGTTCTTAAAGAACATGTCAATGCAAAACTTGATTTACAAGGCATTAAAACACATGAAAAAATGATGGAAGGACTTGCAGAAATATACGGTGCTTCATTTGATCGTAAAACTTACACACTAGCAAGGGGACTTGGTTATGGTTGGCAGTACACTTCCCCACCTTGCAAAGAAATTGAGAACGCTATTCTCTAAATGATTTGGAGTTTGACACATTATATATACATTGCAACATTGGACACTAAAACATCAAGTGTCTGCCACTCTTTAGATGGAACACGTCATGCATTCAAGGACAGACAAGCAGGAACAAACTTTGCACCAATGCACCCAAATTGTAGATCAACACATTATGATGACATTCCAAATGAATTATACGGTTATAGGGCATCAAGAAAGAATGATGATACAGTGTATCAAGTTCCACATGATATGACTTTTAGTAACTGGGTTACCAACTTTAGACATTAATGATTCATCTGAATTTATAGCGCAAAATATGTACCCAGTTAGCTGATGCATGCACTGATCAAATACACAATCTTTTATGTAATTAATAAACTACATAACATCTTTCACGTCTTTGATATAAGAAAAATATAACAAATGTTACAATTGCTACTTATTGTATGTAGACTTATTGAATACATTTATTTAAAATTCATGTATGGAGGTTGGATGATTATGGAAGATATAAAAAAGTTATTTGGTTTAAATGTTCGCAAATATCGACTAGAAAGAAATCTAAGCCAAGAAAAACTTGCCGAAAAAAGTGGATTGCATAGAACGTATATAAGTGCTGTTGAAAGAGCTGAAAGAAGTATTTCGCTTGATAATATTGAAAAACTAGCAAATTCACTAAATATTGAACCATATCAGTTATTTATAAGAGACTAAAGGAGGGATTATATGGCACGAAGAAAACCATATAGCAAGTTAGTTAGGGAAAACAAAATTATTGCCCCTCATGTGAAGGGCATGGGAGATGTTGTTTTTAGGCAATTTCAATGTTTGAATCATTGTTGCCAAAATATCATAATCGTAAAAGAAGATGATATTAAAGACGATTTTGATATTGAATGCCCAGCATGTGGCTTTCATCATATTGATGGAGAAGAAACAAAGTTTTTTGATTATAGGATGGAAGTTACTAGTGAAAATGTAACTTCCACGGTAGAAAATGGTGAATTTACTATTTACCATGAAGAATATATTGAAAGTTCTATGCGATGTAAATATTGTATTATATGTAATGCTTTGAAAACACTTGATGAATTCGATAACCACAGTTCTAGAAAATCCAAGAAACAAGGAGAATGTAGACAGTGCAAAAAAATTTACAACAGTATTAAAAATGGAACTAGAACCTCTGATCAACATCGTGAATCAGGTCAAAAACGTCGATTATTACTTGATATTGCAAATATGAAAGTAAATAGCAAGGAAGTATACAAAAATTATGACTATACTTGTTTTGCATGTGGTGCGGATTTATCAGAAGTAACAACTGCGAAAGAACGTCCCCTTGACCACACACTTCCTGTATTCTATTTATGGCCTTTGACCACCAAAAGTGCTACATTATTATGCCGAACATGTAACGGGCAAAAGTCTGGTGCTTGGCCATCAGACTTTTACTCCATACAGCAATTGAAACTTCTATCTATTAAGACTGGTATCGATTACACAATATTATCTGGTAAACCAAAATACAATCCTGATGCAATTGCTAAATTAAGTAACACTGAATTTGTTGATGCGTTGCTTGTTAAATATACGAAATATATGGCTGATACAATTATCCCATTAAGAAATAGGCTAATTAGAGATATTAATTTCGATTTCTTCGAGTACTCTAACATAATATCTCAAGACTGGATTGATTATGCCAACAAGCAATTAAAAAGATAGCCATAAAGCTATCTTTTTTCAAGGAATAAAAACTGATGATGTGTTGTTCCTCCTTTATCTTTTACACCATGTTTTTCAATTTGCGATACATCTTCATCTGCTACATAAATTACCTTGAACCATCGCTCGGAGTATTTTATTAATTCATCAGCCATATTACAATTTTTTGTTTTTCCTAGATGAAGAATCAATTTGCCTTTATCCTTCAAAACTTCACTGCACATACTAAAAAACTGTAGATATATACCCATGTCTTTCTTTTGCAATGAATCTAAAAATGTTTCTTGTGCATTCTTGAAATCTTCTGGTTCCCATCCTGCAAACCATAATCTTAACCAATTATGCGTATAAAATTTAATTGATGCTGCAAACGGAGGTGAAGAAATTATAACATCAACCTTTTTGTTCATCTTTTTGTGTATTTGTAATGCATCACCATAGAACATCTCACCTCTAGTATAATTTTGAATATCCTCCGAAAAAACAATCTTAAGCTTGTTTTTAATATGTTTAATTAAATTTTTGTATTCAAATTCTCCACTTGGGGCATATGGTGTTAAAGAATGTGATCTTCTTGATAAAGCATATGGTCTATTTCCATGTAAAACATGCATTAAAGATGCCATTACTAAAGCTTCGCTTGAGCTTAATTTATGTTTATTCTTAAAAAACTCACGAGCCAATACAATCTCAACAAATGTATTCCGCTCATAATAATCTTTTAACGTTTTATTAAATCCAAAATTAGAATAGGGTATTTGCTTATTCAAGTACTTTAATCGATTATTATTAATATATTTTTCTAAGTCATTTACCACAACTAAAGTCTCATCTACTTTAGGAAATTCTAGCTTAGCTTTTGAAACAACAAAAGCAAGATTACTTAAATCATTCCCCATACCAATTCGTCCTTGTAAACAAGCTTCAAATGGTATAGTTCCAACACCTGATAAAGGGTCTAATACAATATCTCCCCGCTCTGTAAAAGTTTTAATAAGAAGATGTGCTATAGACGGTTTCAACTTCCCATGATATGAACATAAAGAATGCCACTTGCTACCCCAATTCCTTTTACTATATGGTTCTTTTAAATACGGTAAATCATTCATAAAACATATTGCTGTATTTTTATAGTTATTCATTTAGTGTTCATACCTTTCTCAAAAATTATTACTCTCTGACTCAATAACATACCGTTCTTTGATTTCCTATTTCTAATCACTTCATTTGATATTTCAAGAAATCCATTTGATTTAGCAATTTTTGAAATAAGTTTATCAACTGGAATATGAACACCATAATATTGTGAATCACCGATATCAAAATAGACTCGACCTCTATCTTTGAGAAGCCTATAGAAGTTTATAAAAGTAGTATTAATATCACTAAAATAAGCTCTTACTAATTTAGGTATTCTTTTATCTTTAGCTACATCATCTAGTGCTCTTGCATATTTTTCAACGAATTCTAATTCAGTATGTGAATCTATTGATTTTGACACATTATTTATTCCTGCGGTTATTGCATTAGTTCTTAATTCTTTCAAATCTTTTTCATCACTTATAAAATCAAGTATCCATAACTCCAGTTTTGTATTTCGAAAATAATTTGTACCATTTACATAAGGTGGTGAAGTAATTATTACATCAACTTTATTCTCATATTCAACATATCGCTTTTTAGCATTATCACCAATTAATTTCATTTCTATCAAACTAATATCTTTAACACTTTTGATATCATTCAAGATCTTTAATAATTGATCAATATATCGAGAGTTCATGTCATTCGGTATTCTCTTTAACTCTGAACCTTTTCTTCTTCTTAAATCAACTGAACGAATCATATTTGAACATTCAACAAGAATTCCTACTAAGGATAATTTAAACAGATCTCTAATATCATCATCTCTAATAAGACTGTAATACTTTTTAATCTTAGCTATTGTTTTTATATTATCTTCACTGAAAAAATCATATGTAAAATATAATGAATTTATGTAAATCGTATAATCAATATCACTAGATAACCTTTTATTTGTTTCTTTTACATAATTATCAATTTCAATTCTAAATTTATCTATTTTATTATTGTTAATAATGCTTCTAACAACGTTTACCTTGGTATTCGCGACAAAACGCATGAGGGGATTTACCTCTGTGCCAATTGATCTATAACCATTAAAAGCACATGTTAGAGTTGTTGTTCCACTCCCATTAAATGGGTCATATACTAAAGCATCCAAGTCATATTCTTTAATAATCGCTTCTACAAATCCTTGTGAAAATCCTTCAATATATGGATACCATCTATGAATTGACTCTTTTTTATTATTTGTAAATGTAACATCACTTCCACTCAAATTCATAGTTTTTTGATACCCCATCATATCTTCTTCAGTAGAATTAAAGATTCTACTTAGCTTTTTAAGCATTCGTTGCGATATTTTGCAGTTACCTTTCTCTAACTTAGTTATATACGACTCAGTTACCTGACATAAATTGGCTAACTCACTGATAGATATATCATTAGCAAGCCTTATTTTTTTGAGATTGTTCTCCATAATTATTCAAGTTTATCCTTTCTGTTATTCAGTTTATCTTCTAGATTGTAACATAAGTACCCTTAAAATAATATAGCTATGGTTAGATTTTTTTAGTACTCCATAATTTCAATTATTAATTGACTACTACGGTTAAATACATAATCGTTAAAGATTCTAACCATACAGGTTCCCTTTTGTGTCATTTTGGTGTTGTAAAGTTGTCCCAAGTATGATAAAATTGAAAAAAAGCAAAACAGTAATCTAAAGTAAGGTTACGGAATTAATCTGACGAATGCCTGATGGTCACTGGGTTTGAAGACAACCAACCAATTTTCGAGACTCAAAATCTACCGGTGGTGACATCGTAAGGGTTCGAGTCCCTTCATCCGCATTCTTTAAAAGGGTTTCATTAATTGGAACCCTTTTATTGTACCCAAATTTTAATAAATATATCTTAATTAAGTCTATAGATACTATGCAAAATATTCTATAGTATCTTCAATAATCACAAAATATATCTAGTTAAAATATAAACGAAAGGAGCTTACTACTACCGTGACAAAAGAAATAGTTTTTGTAACATCCAACAAAGGGAAAATAGCTTCAGCACAAAGCTGTATTAGTGATGTAAAAGTAATACCTTATAATGCTAAGTTAATTGAACCAAGAAGTGATGATATTAAAGAAATAGCAAAGTAAAAAGTACTACAAGCTTATAATCTAGTAAACAAACCTTGTATTGCTCTAGATTCTGGATTTTTTGTAGATGAATTAAACGGTTTTCCAAAAGCTTATGTTCATCATATGTTAGATACAATAGGTATAGAAGGATTACTAAAGCTAATGAATGGTACATTAAATAGAAAATGTGAGTTTAAAACTTGTTTAGCCTATTATGATGGGGAAACAATGAAATTCTTTGAAAGTAATACGCCTGGAAGAATATCAACAGAAATAAGAGGCAATAATAATGAAAGTAAATGGTCAGATTTATGGTACATATTTATTCCCAATGGTTTTGATAAAACATTAGCTGAATTTAGCGATAAAGACTTTCAATTATATAATCATATGAAGAAAGAATCCTGTATAAAAGAATTTGGAAAATGGTTTAAAAACTTTTAACAACTCTTCACACTTACAAATACACTAATAAATAATAAGGAGCATAATAATAATGAAAAATTTAGATTTTATTTATAATAGACATAGCGTTAGAAAATTTACTCAAGATGATATTCCAATGGAAGATTTAAAAAAGATTCTTGAAGCCTCAACATATTGTTGTTCTGCTAAAAATGCTCAAAACTGGCATTTTGTAATCATAAAAAATCAAGATAAAGCAAATCAATTAGCAAAAGCAATAGAAGAAAAAAATACAGAAATAGCCAACCAATTACAAGATGAAAAACAAAAAATAGCATTTAAAAAGTTTGTGAGATTTGCAACGTTCTTTAAAGACGCTCCAATTACTATATTAGTATATTGTAGTTCATACGTTCCTACAGGTTTAAAAGAAATGAATATACTAGAAGGATACGAAGAAGAACTTAAACATATTGTAGAAATGTCCCCACAAATGCAAAATATAGGTGCTTTAATTCAAAGCTTATTATTAGCTGCAACTGAAATAGGATACGGTGCTAGTTGGATAACAAGTGGAAATTATGCATCAAAAGAAATATCTAATGTGATAGATTTCAAAAAAGAAGGATATTCCCTTGCAGCTATTGTACCAATAGGAGTTCCTCAGCCACCAATTAAAAGTCCAGGAAGAAAACCTATAGAAGATGTAATATCAATTATTGAATAATAACAATATTAATCATTATTAAAAGCATATGCTCAAATCAGCATATTTGCTACATCTATTAAAAAATTAGTACCTTTGCATCATTTTACCAAAGTTATCTTGATAATCAAACTAATTTATTTTATAATGAGCTTACATCCGATAAAGGCAAACCTTTCAAAAGAATGGGACGCAAAACTATAGGACCTTCCTCTTCATGCAAGAGATGGTAGCCAGTTGCCGAAGAGACAATATAAACATTGTGATTATATTTGCTTATTATAATATATTTACATACCTCTAAAAACAATCATATATTGAATCTCTTCATATCATTAATTTTTAACGGATGGTATCTATAAACAAGCTATATTACAAGCTATTAAGTAAGGAGGTTCAATAATGAACAAACTAAAAAATCTAGGCATCAAAATACTTTTAGTAAGTAGTTTTACCCTTGTTTTAAACCTTTCTGTATATGCTCAAACAACTAATGAGCAACCTTCTACAGAAACACCTGTCGTAGATAATTCAGTGCAAGAAGAAACACAGGAAGAAGTACAAGAAACTCAAGAAGAATCTCAAGAACCTAACATATCATTTATTCATGTTGATCTTGACTATGAATTCTTACTTACCGTTGACGAAAATGGAACTATACTTTCTGCAGAAGCAATGACTGAAGAAGGTACTACTACATTAGAATCTGTACAATTAATTGACTCTTCTATTACCGACGGAATTCAAGAATTGTTAGATGTATCAACACAAGATACTGAAATATCATTATTAATAACATCTGATGACGATACAATGACTTCTGCATTATCAGAAACACTAATTGCTTCATTTGGTGATGTTATTGAAGACTACTCTACTGATGAAGATTCTACTGATGATGATTCTACTGACGATGACTCTGCTGCTGATGACTCTACTGATGATGTCTCTCCTGATGATGACTCTACTGATGATGACTCTACTGATGATGACTCTGCTGATGATGACTCTGCTGATGATGACTCTACTGATGAAGGCTCTACTGATGATGACTCTGCTGATGATGACTCTACTGATGATGACTCAGATACAAATAACAATCCTGTGATAGTACGAATTGAATTAGCAAGGCAATTAGGTATCTCTCCAGGAAAAATGAATTTAATACAAAGATTACAAAAATCATTTAATGATGATGATGAAATAGATTATTCATACTGGGCTAATAGACCAGTAAAGGAAATTATGAAAAATATTAAATCTAATAAAAAATCTGTTGTTTTAAATAATAATATAACAAAAAACAAAGAAGAAATCCTAGAAAAAGAAGCTAATGAAAAATCACCTATTTATAATAAAATAGTGAAAGAGATTAAACAACAATTTATAGATACAATTAGAAATGAAAAACCTAATATCACAAATACAAAATACACTAAACAAAAATCAAATAAACCAGAAAAACATTCTTCAAAAAATATGAAAATTAAAGGTAATAACAACAAAAAAAGATAATAATTTGATGAGGGTTTCTTAAAATACAAAAAATAGTTAAAGGATATATTAATCCTCTAACTATTTTTTAATATTATAAAAGTTGACCTTCCAAATATCTGTCTATTATATTACTTGCATCTCCGCAATATAAAAATCTTTGCAATTGCTCTAAAGGTGTTAAATTATTAATCAGTTTATCCCCACTATTAATAACTAAAGCATCAAAATAATAATCTTTTTCAAAACTACCTACTTTGCCAAAAAAACTTCCATTTATTTTAGTAGCTAAGTAAAATGCTTCTGATTCACTTAATGAACGTTCATTTTCATTTATTATATGGTTAATTTTTGAACACTGTATTGCACTTGTTATAGTGTGTTGCATACCAATTTTATGCCCTGCACCAACATCAGAACCAAGACCTACTTTAATACCTTTATCTAAAAAATTAGTTAATGGCATAATACCACTTGTTAAATTCATATTGGAATTTGGACAGTGAACTAAGAAAATATTATCTTGTTTTGCCATTTCAATTTCAGCTTCACTAAGATATATAGAGTGTGCCATCAATGTCTTTTCTCTTCCATATAGATTATATTCTCTATATACATCTGAGTAATTTGGGTTTTTAGGAAATAATGATTTTACCCACTCTACCTCTTTTTTATTCTCTGATAAATGAGTTTGCACTGGAATATTATATTTGCAAGAAATTTCTCCAAGTTTTTTAAGTAACTCGCTACTACAACTTGGTACAAATCTTGGAGTAATAATTGGCTTAATTAACTCGCTAAAACTATTACTTTCAATAAATTCTCTTGTTTCTTTAATAGAACATTCTGTTGACTGAATCAGCTTATCTGGTGCATTTTGATTCATATTTACTTTTCCTACATATGCAGATAATCCTCTTTTCCTAAGTTCTTCAATTAAAACATATGTACTATCATTATGAATAGTAGCAAATATACAAGAACGTAATGTACCATTATCATATAAGGCTTTCACAAAATGAGGATAAACCTCTCTTGCATAATCTATATCGCTAAACTTTTCTTCACTTCTAAATGTATACTTATTCAACCAATCAATTAATTCAAGATCTAATCCTACTCCCATCTGCATATATTGTGGTGCATGAATATGTAAATCAATAAATGAAGGTATTATAATAGAGTCACCGTAGTCAATTATTGGTACATCTATATACTTGTCTGGTAGTTTCTTATATACCCCAACAATTTTTTTATTATTAACAACAATAAAACTGTCTTTACACACTTCAAATTGTGTCTTTTCTTTAGTATATATGATATGACCTTTAATGATTTTTAGATTCATTTTACACCTCCTAATATTGTCAGCACTTAATTAAATTAATATTTAACAAAGTACTTCTTTAACTCTTCAATATTTGGTTGGCAAACAATAGGTTTCGGTGTTGCTTTCAGAGCATTTTTAACATCCTTCAATCCATTTCCTGTTACAATAACTGAAACTGTTTCATCACTTTTAATAATACCTTCTCTACATGCTTTCATTACTCCCGAAAGACCTGCAACGCCTGCTGGTTCTCCAAAAATACCTTCACATGAACCAAGAATCTTCATTGTTTCAAGTATTGCCTCATCTGACACTACAACCCATGTACCTTTTGATCTTGATACTGCATTCATTCCCTTAATTGGGTTTCTGGGAATACCTACAGAAATACTATCTGCAATAGTATTTTCATCTGTAGGTTCTAATGGTTTATTCTCAATAAATGCCGTATAAAATGGACAACAACCTTTCGCTTGAACTCCTAATAGTTTTGGAATACGATCTATTAATCCAATACTAAACAAATCAAAAAAGCCTTTATAAACTCCACCAATTGTACAACCATCACCTACTGATACAGCAACCCAATCAGGAACTTTCCATTTCAACTGCTCCGCTATCTCCATAGCAACCGTTTTCTTTCCCTCAACCATATGAGGATTAATAGCCGCATTCCTATTATACCAACCCCAATAATCTATTGCCTTTTTAGATAACTGAAAAGTCTCTCTATAATCACCTTTGACACAAATCACCTTTGCACCATAAATCAACAACTGTGCAAGCTTACCTTGTGGTGCCCTTTCTGGAACAAAAATCACCGTAGACAATCCCATTCTAGCTGCATTACCAGCAAGAGAAGAAGCCGCATTTCCTGTTGAACTACACGCAATTACATCTCTTCCCTCACTACTAGCCTTAATAACTGCCACGGCAGAAGCTCTATCTTTCAAAGAAGCCGTTGGATTCAATCCTTCGTCTTTAATATATAATTCTTTTATCCCTATTATACTAGCAAATCTATTAGATTTATATATAGGAGTCCACCCTACCCTAAGTGTCTCACTAAGCTTACTATCCTCAACAGACATAACATCTCTATATCGCCACATTGAATAATCCTTATTATTATCAAAATATGATTTATTAATAACTTTTTTCAACTTCTCATAATTATACTCAATATCCAAAATCCCTGTGTCTCCACACTTAGGACAAGTATATAAGTTATCATTTTTATCATATTCTCTACCACATACTGTACACCTATAACTATTAACATACTTCATAAATATCACCACTTTTTATTTAATAATAATAAAACGATTAATTACATTTTTAAGTATTATGGAAGTTTCCGCTCCAAATGTATAGGGTAATATTCCGTCAGCTAATTAATCGTCCTGATTAAAACAGCTGACCTCGCCGTCCTGGCTCGTGCTCCATATTACCCTATACATTCTCCGCTAGTTGCATTATTATTTTGTATTTCTATGCTTCCCAAAGTTTAAATTCGTAAGAAAATACAACATAGTTACTTTACAGAAGAATTTTGAACGCAACATAAAAAAGGTGGTGTTATAAGTAATGGGTTTTGCCACGGAGCAGGAGCGGAGTTCAGCCCTATTAAACACGGACGTTTAAGGGCTGACTAAACCCATTACTTATAACACCACCCTCCACCAGCCATCAACAAAATTCAACCTCCCCCCAAATACCCCAAACACCCTAAATACCCCAACTCCCCCAACTAATCAAAATCCCCCCTAACTCCTAACATCTACCCTCTAACATACTCCCCACTCCCTCCAACAAACTCACCATCTCTAACAACAAACTTCCCCCTACTAATAGTTGAAACAACCTCCCCAACTACCTCATAACCATCATAAACAGAATAATCACACCTAGAATGATTCCTCTCAATAACATACCTTCTACTACAATCATAAATCACAACATCCCCATCAGAACCTTCTAACAATACCCCCTTCTTAGGATAAAGCCCATGTATCTTAGCAGGATTAACCGTCATCTTATCAATAACCTTATCACCAAACAAACTATACATAACACTAAAAGAATGCTCAATCCCTCCTATCCCCATAGGCATATCAACTAATCTCTTACCATACTTCTCATCTTTCATAAAAGGACAATGATCAGTCCCAATAGTATCAATATAATCAAAGCTATCAACCAATAAACCAATCTCTTCCTCACTTCTAAGAGGAGGTGCTAAAGCATACAAATAACCATTATCCTTATTAAATACATCACTCCCAAAAGAAAAATACTGAGGACAACTCTCAATAAAAAAATTCTTATTCAATATATCACTATACTCATCACGTAACGCACTAATAGTATTACCACTACTTAGATGAACCATATACAAATTCCCATCATGATCTCTTGTATATCTAGCCAGTTTCAAAGCTTCATTAAGTTCCGCCCTAGAACTTCTACTAATTGCCAAATCAACCACTTCAAAGCTTTTATCCAAATTAATAAGTTCATCATCCTCAATATGAGCTAATACAATAAAATCATTCTTCCTTGATAACTTTAGAAACTCAATTATCTCATTATCATATGTTCTTCTTCCAGAATCAGAATAAGTAGTAAACAACTTAACAGAAGGCAATCCTAATTTCTTCATAGTTTTTACTATAGAATCAACTTCCCCTACTGGATTTTTAACAGTTGCATGAAAACCATAATCTACTACACTTTTTTCTGCCAACTTCCTACGACTTATAAAAGCATCTTCTAATTCTTTTGCATTATCAACTGGATCAAGAAAATCTACAAACGTAGTTATTCCACCATATGCTCCACTTACAGAACCCCAGTAAAAATCATCACAAGAAGTATATCTACCAACATTAAGTTCAAAATGCACATGAGGATCAATAAATCCCGGTAAAACCTTTTTACCAACAGCATTATATATATCTGTACTATCTAAAATATCATCAGTAATACTAGCAATTTTACCATCTTTTATATACAGATTTTTCCTTACATAACTACCATCAATATATAACTCTCCACCTATAATAGCTAAATCATACATATATTATACCTCTTTAAGCTCTCTAACTTTTTCATTAAACGCTTTTATTAATTCATCTAACTTATCAGTTTGCTCTACAATATCTGTCCAGTAACTATCATCATACCACTGAGCTAATATCTCTTCATAAGTTTTACCTTGTTGTTCTACCCATGTATAATATTTAAGATTATGAACTGCTCTTCTATCATTGTAATTAAGTTCTTTAAAATAATCTGTATTAATACCTTTAAAATACCTTTCCATTACACCATAAGCATCATATGAACTAAATTCTCCTCTTTCCTCATTTAACTCTGATAATCTACTTTGGTACATATCAATAGAATCCGTTAACACAGTTACAACAACATCATCTTTCGTAAGCTCAAAATACTTAGCAAATTTTATAGCTGAAATAATATTAGCGGCTCCAGAAATTCCGACTAATCTAAGTTTATCAATAATATCTTGACTAACCCCATTAGATTTTAATAGTTTAATTCCTTCTGATTCATTAAACATACGAATCCAATTCATTGGAGCTTCATCGTCTATAGCAACAGCAATATCAGTATTTTTCACATTATGAATCCAAGGAATATGTTTATCACCTATACCCTCTATACGATGTTCTCCATAACCATTTCTATATATTGTTGGACATTGTAACGCTTCACTTGCCGCAATCTTACTATATTGATATTTTTTCTTGAGATAATCTCCTGCTGCAATTGTTCCTCCAGAACCAGTAGAACTAATATATCCCCTAAATCTACTGTTATCATCCATTACCTCTGTAAGAACCTCTTCAATTGCAGAACCTGTAACTTCATAATGCCATAAATAATTACCAAACTCCTCAAATTGGTTAAATATCATTAAATCTTCACCAGAATTTCTAAGTTCCCAACATTTATCAAATATCTCTTTTACATTACTTTCACTTCCCGGTGTTTTAATAGTTTCTCCTGCTACATTCTTCAACCATTCAAAACGTTCATTACTCATACCTTCTGGTAATATAGCAATTGAATCACATGATAAAAGAGCTGAATCATAAGCCCCACCTCTACAATAATTACCAGTAGATGGCCATACTGCTTTTTGCTTAGTTGGGTCAAACTGCCCTGTAACAAGTCTTGGCACAAGACATCCAAATGCAGCCCCTACTTTGTGTGCTCCTGTTGGAAACCATTTACCAACTAGTGCAATAACTTTTGCTTTTACACCTGTAAGTTCTTCTGGAAGAGTTATATAATTAACTTTTCCAAATCCTCCACCAAATTCTGTATCTTCATTTTTCCAACTAATTCTAAATAAATTCAGAGGATTAATATCCCATAACCCAACATTTTTTAGTTTATTTTTTATATCTTCTGGAATAAGATTAGGATTTTTCATTTGTTCTATAGTTGGAATAATTATATCTCTTTTTTTTGCACGCTTTACAACATTATTTAATGTATCTTCATTAATTGTTAGATCAATTAAATTAAATTTATTATTCATAAACTCCTCCTATGAAATTACGCTTATTTTGCCATACGCTCTTTCTTAACTTTCATAATAGCATTAGTAATATTTTCATAACCTGTACAACGACATAGATTACCTGCAAGATGTTTCTTAATCTCTTCTCTTGTATATTCTTTATCACTTTCAATTATAGGCATAGCAGACATAATAAATCCTGGTGTACAAAAACCACATTGAACAGCTGCTTCATCAATGAAAGCTTGTTGAATATCTGATATATTTCCATCTTCATCCATTAACCCTTCAAGCGTTCGTATCTCTTTACCTTCTGCCCATATAGCAAGATAAATACAAGAGTCAAAAGTTTCCCCATTAATTAAAACCGTGCAAGCTCCACATTCTCCAACCTCACATCCTTTTTTAACGCTTGTTAGATGAAGCTGATTTCTAAGAACGTCAAGAAGTGAATCTCTATTGTCAATCATAATCTGTGTAGGCTCATCATTTACTGTGAAGCTTAACATTACTTTAGACATTAAATTCACCTCCACATTTTATTACTGCTTCTTTCAAAGCTCTTTTGCTTAGTTCTTTTGCTAGTTGTAGGCGAAGGATTTTTGATGCACGCCAAGAATCTCTAGGTTTTACTTCTGTTAATACCATATTGCTAAATTCATCTAACATTTCATTAGATATATCTATACCTATTACGGCTTTTTCCGTATTAGGACAACGCATTGGAACAGGTCCTGCAACACCATAAGCGATACGAACATCTTCAATCTTATTTTTATTACAATCTAATCTACATGTTACACAACAGCCTAGAGTTGCTATATCCATAGCATTACGCATAGCGTATTTAATATAGCACCCATTAAAATCTTCATAATTCTCTTTTGATATGTATATAGCTGTAAGAATTTCCCCATTAGTTAAATCCACTTTACCAGGCCCTAAGTAATATTCTGATATTGGTATTATTCTTATTCCACTTTGCCCAGTTATCTCAAGTTCTGCATTAAGAGCAAATAATGTTGATGCACTATCTGCACTTGTAACTCCATTAGAAATATTTCCGCCAATTGTTCCTATATTTCTAATCTGAGGCCCTCCTACTTGGTCAACAGCTTCACCTAATACTGGTATATATTTTTTAATAATTTCATTACTTGATATATGAGAAAAACTTGTAAGAGGCCCTATTTTTATCTTTCCATATTCATCAATTGTTATCCCTCTAAGTTCATCTAATGAATATATACTTACAAGAGAACATCCTGCTAGTTTTCCTTCATGAATTTTAATAAGTATATCGCTTCCACCTGCAATAATAATAGAATCTTTATTGGCTACTAGGTGCTCTATTGCATCTTCAACAGAAGTTGCTGAATATATTTCATTAATATCATACATATCTCTTCACCTTCTTTATATAAGTTTCTCTTCAATAAATTTTTCAATAAGTCTTTGCGGTGTAAGAGGAGCAACGTTAAAACCTACACCAGTAGCATGTAATACAGCGTTTCTTATTGCAGGTGCAACGGGAATCGCTGGTGGTTCTCCTAATGCTTTATTTCCAAAAGGCCCAGATATATCATAAGTTTCTACAAACTTGACGTCCAAATCTGGTGTATCCATTATAGTTGGAAGCTTATAATCAAGTAAATTATTATTAAGAGGTTTACCTGTTTTCTCATTGAAGATAAGTTGTTCACTTAATCCATAGCCTAGGCTCATACTCATACCACCGTGTACTTGTGCTTCAGCAAGCTGTGGATTAAGAACTTTTCCGCAATCATGAACATTAATAACTTTATTTACTTTTATTTTTCCTATAGATATATCTACTTCAATATCTACAAAACATGCACCAAAAGAAAAAGTATTAGATTTACATTGATTAGTTATATCCGCTGTTAGATGAACGGATTTTTTAGTATTATATAATGCATGAGTAGCAACTTCTTCTAATGAAGCTAATATTTCTTTAGATTGCTTGTTAATTATAGACCCATCTTGTAAATCGATATTTCCTATAGGAAGTTTCAACATATAATTAGCATGAGATATTATTTTCTCTTTTAATTCAAGTGCTGCTTTTTTTGCCGCCATTCCTGATACATATGATTGACGAGATGCATAAGCACCTGAATCATATGGAGTTACATCCGTATCTTGAGTAGAAATAATATGTACGTCATTAATATCAATAGTAAGAATCTCTGATACGATTTGAGTAAATATAGTATCTGCTCCCTGCCCTATTTCCGTAGCTCCCATTTGTACCTGTACAGAACCATCTTGATTTAATACAATTCTACAAGAAGCTGTTTCTAATGCAATAGGATAAACACCCGTTGCATAGCTAAATATAGCCATACCTACTCCTTTACGAATGTTTCCCTCTTGATTGTTATATAACCTAATTTTTTTATCCCACTCAATGAATTCTTTACCTTTATTAATACACTCTTGTAGCCCATAGCTATTACATCTAATTTGATTGTCAACAAAATCTGGCTTCATCATATTAAGCTCTCTAATTTTTATAGGATCAATTTCTAATGATTTAGCTATGTTATCCATATGAGACTCAAGTGCATAAGTTATTTGTGGTATACCATAAGCTCTCATAGCACCTGCTGTAGGCATATTAGTAAATACACTATACATATCACCTTTTGTTGCCTTTTCATCATTATATATTTGCTTAACAGCGTGACCAGCTTTAGAAACTATACTATGACCATGTGATGCGTAAGCTCCTTTATTAGCGTATAATACAGCTTTTCTAGCAACTAATCTTCCATTAGGTCTTATATGAGTTGTTATTTTTATTTTCATACTATGTCTAACTCGAGTATTAACAAAACATTCTTCACGAGTTAACTCAAGTTTGACACATCTTCCACCTATTATATGAGATAGATAAGCATTAAGTGGCTCATATAGAGCATCTTGTTTATTACCAAAGCCTCCACCAATATAAGGCTTAATAATTCTTACTTTTCCCCAATTAATTGAAAGTGCTTGCCCTACTATACGTCTTACAATATGAGGAATCTGTGTAGAACTTATTACAACCATTCTTCCTGCTTCCGAATAAGCATAAGAAATAGGCGTTTCTATATGACAATGCTTTACAACAGGTGTTATAAATTCATCTTCAAAAACAATAAGCCCTTCTTCTTTAATAGCACTTTCATAATCTCCTACTTCGTAACTTGAATGATTGAGTATATTTTCTCCATACTTCTCATGTATAGGCATTGAATCTTTACTTAATGCCTTATCTATTGACATAATTGGTTCATATTCTTCATATTCTACTTTGATTAAATTAAGTGCTCTTGAAGCTATTACAGAATCTTTTGCTATTACGGCAGCAATATCATCACCATAATATCGAACTCTTTCATTAAGTAACTTTCTATCCGAAATATCTCTATGACTTTCATCAATTGACCAAGGATGACCTGCTGTAGGAAAAGGAATATCAGGAACATCAAAGCATGTAATTATTTTGATAACTCCTGCAAGCTTAATTGCTTCTGATATATCTATTTTCTTAACGACTCCATTAGCAATTGTACTATGTAAGACTTTTGCAATATAAGCATTATCTAATTGAAAATCATCTGTATAACGAGCACGCCCCGTTACTTTATCAAACGCATCTACTCTCTTAACACTTTTTCCGACACTCACTATATCACTCCTTTTATTTTAGGATATATGATAAGGAACTAGGGGTCATTAAAGAAATTTTCTATTAACATTACGTTTATCTAATTTACTTAACAGTTCACTTGGATTTTTAATTTTACTTAGCAAAATCATAGATGCGATAATATATGGTTTGTAACTTGCTTGTTTATATAATGGTACGCGGTACTTATTAAATACTTCTTCCTCAACTTCTCCATATTCACAACTAACTCCTGTGATATCGGCTGGTAAACAATGCATATATAGTGCTTCACTATTATTAGTTAACTTCATCATATCTTTTGTGCACTGCCAGTCTCTAAACTCCTTATTTTGATTAAGCAATTCTTGTTCAAGCTTATCTATTTTTTCAAAATCTCTATCTCCATACAATTTAGTACGTTTTTCCATAGCATTAAAAGGAGCCCAACTTTTTGGATATACAATATCAGCATCTCTAAAGGCATCTTTCATACTATTAGTTTTTCTATAAGAACCTCCAGATTTTGATGCATTACTTTTTGCTAATTCTTCTATATCTGACATAACCTCATATCCTTCTGGATGTGCTAAGACAACATCCATTCCCATACGTGTCATAAGACCGATTATACCCTGAGGTACTGAAAGAGGCTTACCATATGAAGGAGAATATGCCCATGTCATTGCTATTTTTTTACCTTTTAAATTCTCAATGCCACCATAATGATTAATGAGATGTAACATATCTGACATAGTTTGGGTTGGATGATCTATATCACATTGAAGATTTACTATAGTAGGTTTTTGTTCCAGTATTCCATCGTCATTACCCTCTTTAACATATCTAGAAAAATCTCTCATATATTTATTTCCTTTTCCTATGTACATATCATCACGAATTCCAACGACGTCTGCCATAAATGAAATCATATTAGCTGTTTCACGTACAGTTTCTCCATGTGCAATCTGAGATTTGTTTTCTTCAAGATCTTGAACTTCTAAGCCTAGTAAATTACAAGCAGAAGCAAAGCTAAATCTAGTACGGGTAGAGTTATCTCGAAATAGAGAAATTCCAAGCCCACTATCAAATATTCTAGTAGACTTATTATTCTCTCTTAAATAACGAAGTGCATCAGCCACAGTAAAAACAGCTTGTAGCTCATCAAATGTTTTTTCCCAAGTTAATATAAAATCATTATTATACATAGATTTGTAGTTTAGTTGATTAAGCTTATCAATGAACCCTTTTATATTATTCATCTTCTTTCTTCTCCTTATATAAACTTTTATATTTTGATAGACTAGCTCAAATCATAATTATTATTATATATTTAACTATCTCTATTAATCATTTTCCTTGTTATTACAATATATAGTTGGTAACACTGAATATATTGATGCACATTTTACTAAATCAGCTTTCCAAGTCTTTTCATTAGGCGCATGTGCCTCTTCTTCTTTTCCTGGTCCTAATCCAATACAAGGAATACCATATCTTCCCATTATAGATACCGCGTTTGTAGAAAATGTCCATTTATCAACTTTTGGTGTGCCATACATATGTGTATAAGCTTCAACCATTGCCTTAGCAGGAGCACTATCTTCTTCAAGTACCCATGTAGGAAAATAACAATCTGTTTCATAAGTTAATTTAGTCCAACTAGGCTTTGTATACTTATACATAGTAACTTCTGCATTATATCTATTCACTGATGGAAGATTTCTTATTTCATCTAATGCAATCTCATAAGTTTCACCATCAGTTAATCTTCTATCAATAGATATTGCACACATATCAGCAACTGCACATCTTGAAGGTGAGTTAAAGAATATCTCAGAAACAGTAAGCGTTCCTTTTCCTAGAAAATTATCAATATGCAACTTATTATTAAGTTCTCTAACTTCTAGTAAAATATCTGCCATCTTGTATATTGCATTTTCTCCACGCTCTGGAGCTGAACCATGACAAGAAATTCCTTTAACTTCAACTCTTATTTCCATTCGACCTCTATGTCCACGATAAATATTGCCATTAGTAGGCTCAGTAATAACAACAAATTCTGGTTTAATATGATTTTCGTTAACTATATATTGCCAACATAGACCGTCACAGTCTTCCTCTTGCACTGTTCCTGTAACTAACACTGTGTATTCATCACTAAGTAAATCTAAATCTTTCATGATTCTAGCACCGTACACACTTGAAACAATACCCCCTAATTGATCAGAAGCACCTCTTCCACCAATTTCCTCATCATTTTCATATCCTTTATAAGGATCAAAATCCCAATTACTCATTTCACCAAGTCCAACGGTGTCTATATGAGCATCATAAGCAATAAGAGTTTTACCAGTTCCCATATATCCTAATACATTTCCCATTTTATCAATCTCTACTTTGTCAAATTCTAACTTATTCATTTCTTTTACAATACGTTCTATAACTTTTTCTTCACCACAACTTTCGCCTGGAATAGCTATTAAGTCTCTTAGAAATTGTGTCATTTCTTGTTCATAACTCTTAGCTTTTTCTTTTACATCACTATAATTCATTAAAATCCTCCTCATACTATATAAATTTTCATATTCACACATAGTATTTATTTACAAAAAACAAAACATATATGGCAATACATTCCCGACTTATATGTATATGTAGTTGATACATTCTTATGTTATTTTAATATCCTTATTAATTTATTCTGTAATTTTAATGTGATTTATAACTGAAGAATAATTATGATTAAATATAGTTATATATACTGTACTTAGATATTCCGAAATAATTAGCGACTTTATCTCCTGATTTCGTTATTAGAAATGCTCCTGCTTCGTTTAGAAATTGAATAGCTTTTATTTTATCTTCTTTTGTCATTAAGGCAACAGGCTTACCGATTATGTTAACTGACTGTTCAATTAAATCATCCAATAGATTATTAACATTACTTGGAATTTTATTTACTTCATCTTTTTTATCTTCGTGATTAATTAAATTCTTGATGGAGTTTTCTGCTATTATTAATTGAGTTATATCGTAATTAATGCAAAAAATTGCAACTGGTTCTTCATTTTCGTCTCTTATGTAAATACTACTTGACTTCATAATACGTCCGTCATGAGTCTTAGTTAAGTATCCTAATGAGTCTTGTAGATTATCTTTCTTATTAAGTGTTTCTAATACAATATGCGATGCTCCATCACCTATCTTTCTGTTGGAAACATGACCGTTTTCTATAGCTAATATGGTGTTTTGAAGTTTATCTGTTTGCAAGTCATGTATTACCACTTCACAGTCCTTTCCAAAATGAGTAGCAATAGCTTTTGATAACCTTTTCAAAAAATCAAGATCTATATTAGCATCCATTTAATCAGTCCTTTATTAACTTTTTAGATAATTAATCCACCTAGTACACTATAATTTTATTATTATTGCATATTAACTTGTAAGCATTACATTATAGATTAAAGTATATCATTTAATTTTTAACAATTCAATATTTTTTCAAAAATATTTTTAATTTACAAAAACTTTTTTTATTTTCTTTGACTTTTCATATTTTTAGTGGTAGTCTGATAATAGTATGTTGCGTTTACAAATAGTTTATATATTATAACATTACAAAATTTGATATTTCTAGCTCATTTCTGACCAAATATTATTCACTAAATTTTATTCTAACCTTCATTTATAAAATCATATTTTTTCAAAGGAGTGTTTATATGTTATTAATAGGAAATGGAACAGTAATAACTCATGATAAGAATAATCCATTTATTGAAAATGGTTGTATATGTGTAAAAGATAACCTTATTCATGACATAGGAACTACAGAGATTATGAGAAAAAGATATCAAAAAGCTAAGTATATTAATGCAAAACGTGGACTTATTATGCCTGGATTAATTAATCCACATCACCATATTTATAGTACTTTTGCAAGAGGATTATCAATTAAAAACTACTCCCCTACTAATTTCCTAGAGATTCTAAAAGGAATGTGGTGGAAACTTGATAATTTATTAACTCTTGAAGATGTTAAATATAGTGCTTATATAACCTATATTGACTGTATAAAAAACGGAGTTACCACCGTATTTGATCATCATGCAAGCTACAGTGCTATAAGAGGAAGTCTATCACAGATTTCTAGTGTGGCTGATGAGTTAGGAATAAGAACTTGTCTATGTTATGAAGTATCTGATAGACATGGTGAAAATAAAATGTTAGAAGCAGTTAATGAAAATATAGAATACATAGATTATGTTAAACAACGAGATAATGATATGCAAAAAGCAATGATGGGTCTACACGCTTCTTTTACTTTATCTAATAAAACTCTATACTACATAAATGAGAACTTACCTACAGATACAGGTTATCATGTACATGTGGCAGAAGGTATATCAGATTTATATGATAGTCGAGAAAAGTATAATAAAACAGTTGTTAAGCGTCTATTAGATATGAACATTCTAGGTTCTAAAACATTAGCAATACATTGTGTTCACATTAACACTAATGAAATGGATATTATAAAAGAAACAGATACTATGGTTGTACATAATCCTCAGTCAAATATGGGAAATGCTGTTGGTTGTACGAAAGCTCTAGAAATGACTAAGCGTGATATAACTATAGGTCTTGGAACGGACGGTTATACTAGTGATATGTTAGAGTCAATGAAAGTAGCTAACATATTACATAAACATCAAAATTATAATCCATCTGTTGCATGGGCTGAAGTTCCTCAGATGCTATTTAATAATAATTCTACAATAGCTAATCGTTTCTATAATAAACCTATTGGCGTATTACAAAAAGGAGCATATGCAGATATCATTATTGCAGATTATAAGTCATATACTCCACTGAACAAAGACAATTATAATAGCCACATTCTATTTGGAATAAAAGGCTGTAATATAAAAACAACTATAATTAATGGGAAAATAGTTATGCAAGATAATGAATTAATTGGAATTGATGAACGAAAAATTATAGCAGAATCATACAAGTTATCTTCAAAATTATGGGATAAGATTAATAATTAATAACTTAACTATAACAAGGAGTGGATAATCAATGAGTGATAGAATGACCCCTATTTCTTTTGCACATTTAATTGAATGGATATTAGAGGAAAAAGAAAATCACAATACTATATTTGGTGTAAGAAATCATTATAAAATGAGAGATACAAGTACATATAAAATATTCAACGAAACACTTGAACTACCTTTTGGTCCTGCTGCTGGACCACATACCCAACTAACACAAAATATTATATGTGCATATATTGCAGGATGTAGATTTTTTGAGTTAAAAACAGTGCAAACATTAGACGGTGAAGATTTACATGTTTCTAAGCCTTGTATTAATGCTGTAGATGAAGGCTACAATGTAGAATGGTCTACGGAGCTTACTGTAACACAGGCATATGAAGAATATGTAAAAGCTTATATATTATTAAAACTATTATCAAAAGAATATACCCTGGGAGATTCTAACGGTTTTATATTCAATATGAGCGTAGGTTATGATTATGAAGGTATTTGCTCTGATAAGATTAATACTTTTATTGAAAATCTAAAAAATGCATCTAACACGCATATATGGAAAAAGTGTATATCATACACTATTAATAATATTAATAAATTTAATAATGTTGATGAAACTTATGTAAGAGAAATTTCTCCATCTATATGTAATTCTATTACTTTATCAACACTTCATGGATGTCCATCAAAAGAAATAGAACGAATTGCTAGTTACTTATTACAAGAAAAGAATCTTAATACTTATATAAAATGTAATCCTACTATGCTTGGATATGAATATACACGTACTACCTTAGATAAAATGGGCTATGATTATATAGATTTTAATGATTATCATTTTACACATGATTTACAATTTGAAGATGCTATACCAATGTTACAACGATTACAAAATATAGCTAATATGAGGAACTTAGAATTTGGTGTAAAGCTTACTAATACATTTCCAGTTAAGATTACAGATAATAGACTACCGGGAGATGAAATGTATATGTCTGGTGTTGCATTATTTCCACTTTCTATTTCACTTGCCTATAAACTTGCGAAAGCATTTAATGGAAATATTAAAATATCTTATTCTGGTGGAGCAGATATATATAATATTACAGAAATAATTGACACTGGCATATGGCCTGTAACATTAGCAACTACTTTATTAAAGCCTGGTGGATACGAAAGATGTATACAAATAGCTAATAAGTTAAATGCATCTAACGTTAAATCAGAGAATATTATTGATGTACATAAACTAAAGCAATTAAGAGATAAGATGCTACAGGATTGTTATTATATTAAACCAATTAAACCTAATGAAAATTATAAAATTAAAAGTAGCGTTCCGTTAATAGATTGCTTTATAGCACCATGTGAAAAAGGCTGTCCTATTAATCAAGACATCCCTGCATATATCCATCTATTAGGTGAAGGAAAACATCTTGAAGCATTAAAGATAATAATAGATAAAAATCCCCTTCCCTATATAACAGGAACAATATGCAATCATAATTGTATGACAAAATGTACACGTAATTTCTATGAACAATCTATTTCAATTCGTGAAGCAAAACTATATGCAGCAAAATCTGCTTATAAACAACTACTTAGTGAAATTAAACCACAAATAAAATCATCAAATGCAAAAGTTGCAATAATAGGTGGTGGCCCTGCTGGTTTATCAGCTGGTTATTTTCTTAGTAGAAGCGGTATAGATGTAACAATATATGAAAAGAGAAATTCTCTTGGAGGAATTGTTAAACATGTGGTTCCAGAATTTAGAATTTCAAGTGAATCTGTTAATAGAGATATAGATTTAATTACTAAAATGGGAGTGAAATTTGTACTAGGTAGCGAACAATGTTCAATTGATACTCTAAAATCACAGGGTTATAAGTATATTCTATTTGCTATAGGAGCATGGAAGCCAAATAACCTTAGTATAACTGGTGCTACCCCAATAAATGTACTTGATTTTCTTGAAAGACTTAGAAATAATGATACTTCATTACAACTTGGAGAAAATGTTGTTGTTATTGGTGGAGGTAATACTGCTATGGATGCTGCCAGAGCTGCCAAAAGAGTATCTGGGGTCAATAATGTATCTATAGTTTATAGAAGAACGAAAAAATATATGCCTGCTGATGAAGAAGAGCTTCTACTAGCACTTGAAGAAGGCGTACATTTAAGAGAGCTACTCTCTCCAGTTGAAGTTATAGGAAATATGCTAGCATGTTGTAAAATGAAGTTGGGACAGCCAGATGATACTGGTAGAAGACGTCCTATTAAAACTAATGAAATAGAATATATACCTGCTAATACTATAATATCTTCAATAGGTGAAAAATTTGATACGAAATTATTCGTAGATAATGGAATTTCGGTAGATAATAAAGGTTATGTTATGGCTGATTGGGAAACTTGTGAAACTAATAAGGAAAATGTTTATGTTGCAGGTGATGCTCTAAGAGGCCCTAGTACAATTGTTGAATGTATTGCAGATGCTACTAAATTTTCTTTATCTGTAATAAGTAAAGAAAAAATAAAAGAATCTGGATTTCAAAGCATTTCATATAGGAAAGATTTTAATAGAGCACTTGCAAAAAAAGGCACTCTTGTTAAATATAATACTCCATTAACAGAAGGTAAAAGATGTTTGGAATGTTCAACTATATGTGAGTCTTGTGTAGATGTATGTCCAAACCGTGCCAATATAGCAATAAATATTGATGGTAAATTAATGCGTCAGATTGTTCATATAGATAGTATGTGTAATGAGTGTGGAAATTGTGAAGCGTTCTGTCCTTATACAAGTGCTCCTTATAAGCATAAATTTACTTTGTTTAGTACTATTGAAGATTTTAATAATAGTAGTAATGAAGGATTTGTTATGTATGATATAGGTGATACTAGGTGTCAAGTAAGGTTAGATTGTGAAGTGTTAGATGTTAAGCTTATGGATGATAATTGTGTATTGCCAAGAGATATTGAAAATATTATATGGGTGATATATAGAAGATATGGTTACCTAATTAAATAACTTAGAATAAAAAGAAAAATAAATTCAAATTTCCGCTCCGAACAATATAGGGTAATATTCCGTCAGCTGGTTAATCGTCCTGATTAAGACAGCTGACCTCGCCGTCCGTGGCTCGTGCTCCATATTACCCTATATTATTCTACGCTAGGCTTGTGGAAGTTTTTAGTATTTGTAATTTTACTTATGTATTTATGAGAATTCTTGTAAGATGTAAAGTCAAAAAACTTTATGAAATAATGCTTCTAATTTAAGATATTTGGATATAGATAGTTAATATTTTTATTTTATTATTGGGGTGATTACTTGTGTATGATTTTATTGTAAATGGAGATCGTGTATCAACTAGCAAGAAGGAAAAACTTATTACTTTTCTAAGAGAGACTCTTAATCTTACGTCAGTGAAAAATGGTTGTTCAGAAGGTGCATGTGGAACATGTATGGTAATAGTTGATGGAAAAGCTAAGAAAGCCTGTGTGCTTACTACTGATAAATTAGTTGGAAAAAGTATCATTACTGTTGAAGGTCTTTCAGATAGGGAGAAGGAAGTATATAGTTATGCCTTTACTGAGGCTTCTGCTGTTCAATGTGGTTTCTGTACTCCAGGTATGATTATAAGTTCCAAAAGCTTAATAGATAGCGTGCCTAATCCAGATGAATCACAGATTCGACAAGCAATTAAAAATAATATTTGTCGTTGCACAGGATATGCAAAGATTGTTGAGGCAATTAAATTATCAGCAAAATTATTACGAGAAAATACGGAGATACCTAAACATTCGTTTACTGGGCTTGTAGGTGAAAATATGCATCGTGTTGATGCGTTTAGTAAAGCACTAGGTACAGCTATATATGTAGATGATATGAGAATAGAAGATATGATATATGGGAGTTGTGTTAGAAGCAAATACCCTCGTGCTATTGTAAAAAGCATTGATATTAGCTCTGCAAAATCTCTGGAGGGTGTTGTGGCAGTTCTTACAGCTCATGACTTACCCGGTGCTAGTAAGATAGGTCATATAATAAAAGATTGGGATATTCTAATTAAAGAAGGTGAAACTACTCGTTATGTTGGAGATGCAATTGTTCTTATTGCGGCAACAACAAAAGAAATACTTGAAGAGGCTAAATCTCTTGTTCGTATTGAATATGAAGAACTAAAGCCTGTTACTAGTCCTGTGGAAGCTATGAAAGATGACGCTCCCCTACTACATAATAACAAAAATAATATATTATCTGTAGAGCATTTAGTTCGTGGTAATGCAGAAGATAAGATTAAACAGTCTAAATATGTAGTTACTAATACTTATTATACTCCTTTTACTGAACATGCTTTTCTAGAGCCTGAAAGCAGTATTGCTATGCCAGATGATGAAGGTGGAATTATTATATATTGTGCTGATCAAGGTATTTATCAAACAAGGAAAGAATGTGCAGAGGCGTTAGGTTTAGAACAAGATAAAGTCCGAGTTATAAGTAAGATTGTCGGTGGTGGATTTGGTGGTAAGGAAGATATGTCTGTACAACATCATGCGGCTATACTGGCTTATATAACAGGTAAACCTGTAAAAGTTTCTCTTACTCGTAAAGAGAGTATTATGGTACATCCGAAACGACATTCAATGGAAATGGAATTTACAACTGCTTGTGATGAAAATGGATATCTAACAGGTATGAAAGCTATAATTATTGCTGATACTGGTGCATATGCTTCACTAGGTGGTCCTGTTTTACAAAGAGCATGTACACACGCGGCAGGTCCATATAATTATCAAGATATAGATATATTAGGAAAAGCAGTATACACTAACAACCCACCTGCTGGTGCTTTTCGAGGTTTTGGAGTTCCTCAGAGTTGTTTTGCATTAGAAAGTAATCTTGATGAATTAGCTAAGTTAGTTGGCATTACTCCTTGGGAAATTCGTTATAGAAATGCTATCCGTCCGGGGCAGACTCTTCCAAATGGGCAAATAGCTGATGAAAATACTGCATTAGTAGAAACTTTAGAATCTGTTAAAGATGAATATGATAAAAGCAAAATAGTAGGTATAGCTTGTGCTATGAAAAATACAGGTTTAGGTGTTGGCATTCCTGATATTGGTAGATGTAAATTAATAATAAGAGATAATAAAATATATACTTATACTAGTGCCGCTTGTATAGGTCAAGGTCTAGCTACTATTATTACACAGATGATATGCCAAGTTATTAATATACCTCCTAATTATATTATTCATGCAGAACCTGATACTTCTATTGCACCTAACTCTGGTAATACAACTGCTTCAAGACAAACAGTATTTACAGGAGAAGCTGCAAAGATTGCTGCTACTAAGCTAAAAAAAGTATTAGATAATAATGATTTGGCTGATTTAGATGGAATGGAATTTTATGGGGAATATATGTGCGAAACTGACCCTATAGGCTCTAATAAGCCTAACCCCTATAGTCATGTTACTTATGGCTATGCAACTCATATGGTAATACTTGATGAAACTGGTAAAATTAATAAAGTAATTGCCTCTCATGATGTTGGAACTCCTATTAATCCAAAATCTATTGAAGGTCAGATACAAGGTGGCGTTGTTATGAGTCTTGGTTATGCTCTAACCGAAGATTACCCATTAAATAACAGTGTACCTTTAGCAAAATTCGGTACACTTGGATTATTTAAAGCGACAGAAGTACCTGTTATTGAGCCTATAATAGCTAGTAAACAACATAGTGGTCTTGCACATGGAGCAAAAGGAATTGGTGAAATATGTTCCATTCCTACCGCACCAGCCGTTTCACTTGCTTATTATAATTATGATGGGAAGTTTAGGAGAAGTTTACCTATAGAAGAAACTCCATATAGTAGAAAAAGAAGGTCTGTGAAAACAAGAAGATAGTTTATTAGAAAGATAGACTAGTTTTAGCGGTAAACGAAGCCAGGACGGCGTAGCGCATACCATTTAAACAGGATGTTTAAGGGTATGAATAGCTAAACCTAGTCTATCTTTCAAAACCTGTATCCCCAGAAAAATGTATTATAAGACAGCCCTTGAATTAAGTTAAAGATAACATCAATATAGCTTCCAAAACTCCCCCACCAATGGCTCTTGCTTTATCAGAGATTGTATTACAATTATTTATTTCTCCTCTTGGATCTATATCACCTATTTTAAAATCTTTAGTAACATAAATACCACTATGAATTAATCCTCTTATAACTCCATCAATTGTTGCTAATATTGGTGTATCATTAATATAACCTATACATTGATTTTTTTTAACTATATCTCCAATATCAGCCATAGCATTAACTATACCACTTGTTGTTGAGCGTATAACTCTTTCACTTGTATATCCTTGAATATTACCTGGTATACCTGTATTAGGATATGATTTTCCTTGTAATATTACTTTTCCTAAATTATGTCCTCTATTTGTTTCAATAACTGCGTGAACATCCATCCCTGCAATAAAGCCCGGACCTAGACCTATAACTATATTAGCCATTTTAATATTAGTTCCTAGGTTTTTCTTAGCGAGTATGGCATCTATCACTATTTCAGGTTGAATTTTTTCTATAGATTTTCCTATTTCATCAATTAGTACAGGAATATAACCATTATGTAAAATATTCATGGCATCTTCTTCACTATCTGTTTTTACCGCTTTTATTCCTTCTATTGTAACTTGTTTTTCATATATTGCATTAGCAAAAGAAACAGTTCTTCTTATTACTGTAGGTTGATTAACTTCTAGTACAACAACTTGAAATCCACACCTTGCCAACTTATGGATTGTTCCAGATGCTATATCTCCTCCACCCCTTACAACAACTAGATTATTATTCATTTATCTAACATCTCCTTAACAATTATATAATCCTCCCAAGTATCAATATCCATTCCATATTTTGCTTTATTCATCTCAATGAAAAAAACTTCTTGAGTATTTTCTTTGATTATATTCCTTCCACCCACATCTCCAGTTACATTTAATAATTCATTTTTCCATTTAGTATGAAATATAACTGGATTTCCTCTTATCCCATTATATGTAGGAGCAATTATACTACCCTTATTATCATAAAAAGCATTTAATAGCTTATTAATTATCTCTTTACTAATTAGTGGTTGATCGCCATTAAAAAACATATATCCATTAGTTTCTATAGAATTATTAACCCCACATATAACAGATGTACTCATACCTCTATCTGCATTTGGATTATACACATACTGTATGTTAGCTCTACTTGTTACTCTTTTAATTTCTTCATTTTGATATATCATTATAATATTATGAAAGTCACAACTTGCTATAATATCAGTAACATGACATATTATAGGCTTATTATCAATTTCCATAAGTAATTTTTCTTTACCAAATCTTCTAGAAAAGCCTGCTCCTAGAATAATTGCAGTTACCATATAATCACTCCATTACAATTAGTATTGGATTATTATTTTGTACATTTCCTATTATTACTTTTGATATAGATTTGTTTTCTTGTAGAATAATTTCTGAAGCAATTCTAGCTTCTTGTAATAGATTATCTGTGTATGCTTTATTAAATAGAACTATTTTATTATTAATATTACCACATTCCTTAAACAATCCATCTTTTGAATTAATTAGATGACGTATTGTATCATAATTAATTGTACTGTCTAATCTCTGATTTACTACTTTTGAAAAAATATCCGCTCTATGTACATATTTATCATTAATATAACTACCTATACAATCAAGCCCAATACAACCTATAACTTTTGTTGTTAAGCTAGGTATTACAGGTTCATATGATGCAGGTGCTTTTATTGGTTTTCTCTTTGCCCCATCTGCTTCAACAATAATGTAGTCAAACTTATCATATAAAATATTAATCCAATTTTTATTAATACCTTTTAACTTATTATTAATAATATAACTGCCTATTACTGTTATAGAACTATCTAACACATCATTAGATTTCTTACAAAGTTCTTCTATTTTATTAGATATAAAGAGATCATCATATATATATGATGGTGGACAATAAATAGCCGTTGTCGTAGTTATTAATACCCTTTTTTTCTTTTTCTTTAATTCCCAAGCAATTCTATACATTGTAGATGTTTTACCACCTGCACCAACAATTGATATAACCTCTCTATTACATATATTAATATTTAATGCATCAACAATATTCATTACTTACCCCTATCTTATAATCATTACAAAATTAATTTATCTTATAATATGTACTAAAATCATTATTATATAATGCTAGTAGTCCTATCTCTTTAATCCATCAATAAGCTGATTTTTCCTTAGATGATTATGACCTTCTTTATTATAACTAATTGCTAATATCTCTGCGGTTATAGATATTGCTATTTCTTTTGGTGAACCACCACCAATATCTAATCCAATAGGTGAATATAAGTTAGATAAGTCAATGTCTTTTCCAAATTTCTCATAGGTTTTTTGTAAAAAATTTTCTAGTTTCACAATTGAACATAACATTCCTATGTATTTTGGTCTTAACTTTAATTCTAATATTTTATTTATAACATTGTAATCATGTTTATGAGATGGAGTACATACTATTACGAAGCTATTATGTTGTAATCCTTCAGTTTCTATATATTCTGCATAAGACGAATGTACAATACAATCTGCCTCATTAATTGTATTAACAGCATCTATTCTGTCGTCAATTACAGTTATATAAAAATTCAAATCTTTTAACACATTTATTAAAGCTTTTCCCACGTGTCCAGCTCCAAAAATATAAACATATGCTTTCACTCCTATATATTCATAAAACAATGAAACACTACCTCCACAAGCCATAGGTAATACTTTTCCTTGTTGTACTACTTCCCCTTCTTTTAAAATATATTTTTCAAGTAAACTTTGCTGTTTTTTAAGTAATTCTTTACATTTTTCTACAGCATAATGTTCAAGTGCTCCTCCTCCAACTGTTCCAAAAGCATAATCGTCCTCTCCTACAATCATCTTTTTACCTACTGTTACAGGTGTATTCCCTGTCTTTTCTATGACTGTAACCATCATACAAGACTTACCTAAATCTTTCATCTTAATTAGTTCTTCATACACTCCTGTCATATATAATAATCCCCCCATGTAATAATATTAATATTTTGATTTTATTAAATACTTACAATTACATTGTACTAATTACTATTTATTTTGTCAATTTTATAATAACTACTCAAATAAAAATATGTAATGATATTTAGCTAAATTGGAAATGATATACTAAGAGGTGAATAGTATGAAATTATTTATGCCAGATACTGCATATGTAGACCCTAGAATCTATAAATATGATAGTGGAAATATAGCAATTGAGTATTTACAAAATAATAATATACCTATTATTAAATCTAGAAAAGTTGTAATACAGGGAAAAACACCTATTGAGAGCTATGTAAAAGCTAAGAAAACAATCTATGTTACAGTTAATTCACAGAAAAAATTAAGAAGTTGTAAACCTTCTGCTGACTATCAATTTGCATTATCAAGCTCATGTCCCGGACACTGTGAATACTGTTATCTACAAACAACTCAAGGTGAAAAACCTTATATGAAAGTATTTGTTAATATAGATGAAATCATTGATGTAATTAAAGATCATATAGATAATAATCTACCTAATATAACTACTTTTGAATGTGGTAGTATCACAGACCCTATTGCACTTGATCATATAACAGGTAATCTAAAAAAATGTATAGAATTCTTTAGTAAAAGTGAATATGGTAGACTTCGAGTTATAACAAAATATAACAATGTAGAGCCATATATTAATATTAATCATAATAATCATACTAAATTTAGATTCAGTATTAATACTCCATATGTGATAAATAAGTTTGAACATAATACTTCTAATTATGAGGAACGAATAGAAGGAGCAAGTAAAATTGCTAAGGCAGGTTATCCAATTGGTTTCATAATTGCTCCTATTATGATATATGATAATTGGAAAGACGAATATAGACAATTACTTGAAAAATTGAAAACTCAACTAATAGATTACAATGATAAAATAACATTTGAACTTATTCAACATAGATTTACTGCTACAGCAAAAGAATTAATTAAAACAAGATTTCCAAATACTAAGCTTGATTTAGATGAAGATAATAGAATGTTAAAATGGGGTCCTTATGGGAAGTTCAAATATGTTTATAAGAAAGAGACTGGTAATGAAATAAAAGAATATATTACATCTCTTATTAACAACAACTTTATAAATTCAGAGATTGAGTATTTTACTTAAGCTATAGCTTATTAATATGTAATAATAATATTATGTTAGCTGGTTAATTATAATTATAAACCAGCTAACATTTATTTTATTAAACAGCTTTTAATTCATATAAAACTAATTTATTATACTTATAAGAAGTATTGTTTACTTTCTTTATATTTTCTCATAATAATTTAATTTATATTGTTTTGGTGTCATATTATATTTTTCTCTAAATATTTTAATGAAATAGGATATATTAGAATATCCTAAGTTAAATGCTACTTCTGTAACACTATCATTTCTAAGATACTGTAATGCAAGTTCCAGTTTTTTATCTTTAATATATTGTACTGGTTTAATTCCTGTAATCTTCTTAAAAAGATGTGAAAAATTAGACTCAGACATATTTAAGTCATTAGCTAATTGCTTAATGTTAATATTAGATTCAATATTTTCATTTATATATTTTAATGCAATATATATAGGATGAGAACTATTTGCATTAAGTATATGATGAGTTGCTTTATGCTGTATTAAATCATAAACTAATTTTTGTGCGTACAAGTCAATCAAGAAAAAGCTATTTTTATCATTACTTTTAGAAGCCATAAAAATATTATTAATATCTTCTGAAATATTGTGTTTATTTTGCCCCAAAAAATAGTTGTTTGTTGATTTTACAACCTCTTTTGTTTCTTCTTCAAGATCAATTTTATCAAATACATCTGATACAAGTTCATCATTAAGTTCAAAAACAACTGCTTTCGTATTAACTTCTATATCCATATGTACTTTTGAGTTAGATGGTAATAGCAAATAATTGTTATTTGTATATGTAAATTTTCTATTATTGTTTAGTGTTACATGCTTATAGCCACTAAGTATAGTACAAAAACGTGTGTAACTATAAGATTTATAGTCTCCAGAATAATTTTTTGGTAAATCATAATATAATATTTTAACATTATTAGTTTCAAATCCGTTAATTTTTTCTAGCTTCTTATCAAAAATATCTAGCATTGTTGCACCTACTTCTTGTTAAAAATTTGTCATTTACGTCAAAATAATTATAGTTTATTAAATTAAGTGTTAGTTTTATTTCTATAATAATACTATAATAGATTTAGTAAATACATAATAACTAAAACTTATTAGAATGTCAATCCTTGTAATCAATGAAATATTATCGTCAGGTACTTAATATATATAAGCTATTAAATAGGATTTGAATCCTAAGTAGTTCTCTACATTTATGTATTTAATAAATATTACTTTATAAAATTATAACTTAGAATGTTTAATTATTAACAATCATATATAACAACACTAGGTGTAAAAATTAAATAAACATATTTAGCTAAATATTTTGTACTTTATTACCTTACTAATAGGTATTATAGTTCAAATTCAATATAATAAAAATAATAATACATAGGAGGAAATTAAAATGAGTTTACAATGGTTTAGAGTTCCAAAAGATATCGTATTTGGTGAAGGTGCATTAGAATATTTATCAACTTTAGAAGGTAAAAAAGCTACACTTGTTACTGGTGGTAGCTCTATGAAAAGATTTGGTTTTTTAGATGAAGCAAAAAAACAATTAGAAAACGCTGGTATGGAAGTATCAATTGTAGACGGTGTTGAGCCTAACCCATCAATTGAAACAGTTATTAGAGGCGGAAAAGAAATGGCTGAATTCAATCCTGATTGGATTATTGCAATCGGTGGTGGTTCTGCTCTAGATGCAGCTAAAATTATGTGGGTATACTATGAATATCCTGAAACAAAATTTGAAGATTTAGTTGCAGGTAAATTCCCTAAATTAAGAACAAAATCACAATTCATTGCAATTCCATCTACTAGTGGTACTGCATCAGAAATAACTGCATTTTCTGTAATTACTGATACAGAAAATCATATTAAATATCCTTTAGTTTCTTATGAAATCACTCCAGATATTGCATTATTAGACCCTGCTCTTCCAGCAAAAATGCCAGCTCATATTACTGCTAATACTGGTATGGATGTAATGACTCACGCTGTTGAGGCTTATGTATCTACTAATGCTACAAGCTATACTGATCCTCTTGCTATGGAAGCTATTAAATTAGTATACAAACAACTTCCAGTTGCATATGCCAAAGGAGATGATATGAAAGCTAGAGAAGACATGCATAACGCTTCTACTCTTGCTGGAATGGCATTCACTAACTCATCTCTTGGTATAGTACATAGTTTAGCTCACAAAATCGGTGGAGAATTTGGTATTACTCATGGTTTAGCTAACGCTATATTATTACCTTATATTGTTGAGTATAATAAAAAAGCTACAGATAAATTTGCAGAAATAGAAAAACAACTTGAAATAGAAGACTTAGTAGTAACATTAAAAGAATTAAATACAAAATTAGGTATCCCTACTACTTTAAAAGAAGTTACAGAAGTTGAATTAACAGAAGAAAAATTCAATGAAGTATTAGATAGAATGAGTAAAAACGCTTTTGAAGATCCATGTTCTTTAACTAATCCAAGAGTACCATCTACTGAAGATGTAAAAGAAATCTATAAAGCGGCATTCTACGGAACAACTGCTTCTAATATCTAATAACTTTTTACAAATGTAAAGATTAGTATATTTTATTGAGTTGTTAAATAATATACGTTAATATACAGGAAGATATACTATATTTATTGTAGTATACCTTCCTATATTTTTTGTGATAAAAAATATTATAATCTAGCTCTTTGACTTAATCTAGTTCATTGACTTCTTCAAATTTTAATATTTTATCAATAAGACTCCAAGTTTCTATGTTTTCAATAGTTTCATTAGGAATAATAGTTTGTTCTTCTGAAAAGGTTTCCATTTCAACCATGAAATTATCTTTTCCTACAAATACTGCAATATTACATCCTCCAAGTGGATAATTGCCATCTCTTCTACACTTACTAGATTTAATGAAAGTTAAATTTTCTTTTGGATATGTCATTGCAATTTTTCCTTGTGGTGCATATACTGCTCTTTTTGTAACTACTCCCATTGGATTAATTAACATATAGTTACTATTAAAAGTTATTTGAGGATCATCTATTCTAACTGTGTTACCAGCAAATTTTCGTGGTATTATTACTTTTACTATATCCCAAGAAAGTGAATCATCTCCTAAAGGTATTCCGTATTTAACTCCTTCTTTTGGCTTAGTACAAGTAGGAGACCAAACTCCACCAGAATATAACATAGGGCCACAATTTGTTATAAAATTAGTAACTCTAATTTCATTATTGCTTATTACTTCTATATCCATTCCTCTTCTTATTTTCATAATAGGATTAATTGGAGATGTTATTCTAACTCCTGTTTCTCTAATATCATATTCACACTCTTCATTGTCAGCAAGGTATGTATCTTGAGATTCATCTGCACCAGGTCTTGTAATCCATACTCTATGACCTCCATATAGATTCCAATCATCATACTTAATGCCCTCTTTGTCCCAATACAATAAATTTTCTCCATCTACTTTACCATAAAAAGCTATACGAGGGCCAATTTCTGTTGTAACTATCATTTTGACTTTATCTGTACGAAGTTCAACACATCTAAGCCCATCATATATTAGCTCTGTAATCATCATACTAACTCCTCCTCTAATAATACATTTTATAAAGAAATTTCATATATTTTTCTAACATCTTCTTTAGTAATAGGTGGTACACTTGCTAATTTGCCACTACTATCAAAGCTTACACTTACTACGTTATCTACTAACGAATCTATATCTTCTTTTACAACACCAAACTCTGATATACGTGTTTGTATGCCTATAGATTTCATTAGAGACTCAAACTCATCTGTAGCCTCAGATATTGATTTACCAAACATTCTATTTGCGAATTGCTCATATCTTATATTATCGCTTCTATTAGCAAAATATCTCATCCATGCCAATATCATTGTAGCAAGTGTAGCTCCGTGTGTTGCATTATATTTGGCACTAAGTACATGACCCATTTGATGCATAGGAGCCCAACCATATGTTCCTGATAGTAACCATCCATTAAGTGCAATAGAAGCCGCCCACTGCATAACCCCTCTAGTTTCTACATTACCAGGATTATTAATAACTGTAGTAATATTATCTATTACAGTTCTAATAACTCCTTCTTGCATACGATCTTGTAAATCTAAATTACCGTCACCACCATTAAAATATGATTCTAATATATGTGCAATTGTATCTATTGCACCACATGCAGTTTGATACGATGGCAAACTAACCGTTAACTTAGGATCAATTATTGCTACTTTTGGATAAAGGCAACATGGAGCCCATACATAAGATTTCTTAATTGTTACTTCATCAGTGATAACAGCAGTTGGATTCATTTCACTACCAGTTGCTGGAAGTGTAGGAATCATAATTGTTGGCAAAGCTTCAGTAGGAGGAACTTGAGAGCTGTCACTATGACTAAATGCAATCATATTGACAATATCTCCATTATTATATTTAACTCCTGCTGCAATGACTTTTGCACAGTCCATTGCACTACCTCCACCTATACCAACAATTAAATCTATTTCCTCTGACTTACATATTTCAATTCCTTTTCTTGCCTGTTGTAGAGTTGGGTTAGCTGTAACTTCTAGAAAATCAATATATTCTAATCCTTCTTTAGTTAGTAAGTCATGAATGCGTTCAAATAAATCACCATAAAAAGATATATCAGTATAAGATACAAGCATTACTTTCTTTCCATATTCTTTTGCTATACTTCCTATTTTATTCACTTCATTTTCACCAAAAACAACTGTTACTGGATTATAATATTCAAAATTATTCATAGGATAATTTACCTACCTTTCCTCTTTGTTTATTTTTAGCTATGTTAACTATTGCTACACCAAGAAGTAATAACGCACCTTTTATTATCTGTGACATAAAAGATGATGAACCTAATAATGTCAATCCATTAACTAGAATAGCTAATAAAATAGAGCCAATAAGTGTACCTATAACATTAGGTTTACCAAGCTTAATAACTACAGCACCTAGAAATACAGCAGTAAATCCGTCTAAGAAGAATGAAGAACCAAGTTTTGGTTGACCTGATTGTAAAACTCCCATCATAATTACTCCACCTATAGCTGCAAATAAAGCTGAGAAAATGAAAAGACTACTAAGGATTTTTTTCTCACTTATTCCTGCTTCTTTAGCCGCTTGTCGATTTTCTCCTATTGCATAAATATGCTGACCAAAAACTGTTTTTTCTTGTATATAAACACATATTACATATAAAATTACTGCTAATAAAAATAACATAGGTATTCCAGCAACTTTTCCCCATACAAGATTATAAACAATGCTACCTCTTATATTAGATACATTTAATGGCATTCCTTTACCTATAATCGCCGCAATAGCTTTTGCCATTCCAGAAACAGCTATAGTAGCAATAAGTGATTGAAATTTAAACTTTACTACAAGTATACTAGTTAATACACCAAATAATGTACATAATGCTATAGCAAGAAGTGCTGATACTTCAAAACTATATCCATTTCTAATTAATAAAGCAGTAATCATACTTGATAAAGCGGCTATATCTGGAAATGATGCATCCATTTCGCCTGTTGATATAACCCACGTTACACCAAGAATTAGAATAGCACTCGTGCTACACTGACGTAATATTTCAAGCAAATTAGACGGCTTACTAAATACTGGTGACATTATAGAAAATATAATACATACAATTGCAATAATCCATAATAGACTTGATTCTGGCTTAACTAATTTTTTTAGATAATTCATTTATGCCACCCCTCTTTTCTTCTTAATTTTTATGCCTTTTGAAAATTGTATTTTAGAAAATAAGATTGCTACAATTAGTACAACGCTAATTACTAAATCTCCATAATAATAAGGTACATTAATTAAAGTAAATCCATTAAGCATCATTGAAATGAATACTGCTCCAAAAAAAGTTCCTATTACACTTGGTTTCTTGAAAACTGAAGATCCAATATATACAGCTGAGAAACATGGCATTAATAAGTTAAGCCCAGATTTTACATTTCCATTACCTTGAGCCGCTGTAGTAATCATAGTAGAAATGGCTGCAAGCATACCACAAATTACAAAGGAAATAATTATTACTCTATTTACTTTTATCCCCGAAAAGAATGCTGATACTTTATTAGAACCAGTTGCATAAAAATACCTTCCGTATTTTGATTTTTCCATAAGTATGTACGCAAATATATATAGAACTAACATAATTATTACAGGAAGTGGTATTCCTATTACTTTAGCTTCATTAAGTAATCCTATTCCAGAGCTTAGAAAATTTTTATAAATAAATGCTCCATCGCTGAATAAATACGCCGCACCAAATGCAATTGACCCTATAGCAATTGTAGAAATAATATCTGGTAGTTTAAACTTACCTACTGCAATACCAGAAATTGTTCCCCAACAAGCTCCTGCAAGCAAACCTGCAATTATACATATAATTGGAGTTACTCCTTTTGATATTAACCACGCCATTAACATTGCTGAAAAACATGCTGTCATATAGAAAGATATATCACTGTGCCCAACTGATATTACAAATGTTAGCCCTAATGCCGCTATGGCAGTAATAGATACATGCTTTAATATATTAATAATATTTCTTGTGCTTAGAAAATCTTTACTAAGAAATGAAAAAACAGAAAATACTAGTATAAATAAAATGAAAAATATAACAATCGTAAAAATTTCATCACTTATTCGTGACTGCTTTTTATTGACTTTCATAATATAACCTCCAATTTTGTCATATATTTAATTAGCAGAGATTGCATGCACAAGCATATTATTAAGATTTGTTTTATCTGCTTCACATTCTAAAGTAACTTTTCCTTGATGAATTACCATTACTCTATCTGCCATACCTAAAACTTCTTCACAATCTGATGATATAATTATTACCGCAGAATCTTTTGATAAGTCTCGCATTGTACTATAAATACCTGCTTTTGCTCCTACATCTACTCCAACAGTAGGTTCTGAAAAGATATATACTTTTGCATCAGTAAATAATCCTTTTCCGATAACTACTTTTTGCTGATTACCACCAGATAGTAATCTAACTTTCTTATCAATTCCTGTTGTTGCAATTTGTAATTTTTCTACTAGGTCATTTGACTCTATAGTTTCTTGTTTTGTATTAACAAGTTTTATGTTATTAGTAATTTTTTCCAGTTTAGATAGGGTTAAATTAGTCGCAATAGTTTGTTCGCCAATTTGGCCTTCATGTCTACGATCTCCCGGAACTAGAAATATACCATTTTCTATTGCTAATTTTGGACTAGATATCTGTACTTCTTTACCGTTTATGTGCATCTTGCCCCCAGTTTTTAACATTGCACCAAAAAGAACTTTTGATAATTCATCTATACCTGAACCTACTAATCCAAAAATACCAAGTACTTCCCCTTTTTTGGCATTAAAGTTTATATCTTGAAATTTGTTTTCTAGAGACAAATCATTAACTTCTAATACACACTCTCTATTTTGAATATCAGATTTATTAGGATAAATAGCTTCTAGCTTCTTACCTAACATAAGTTCTGCTATGTGCTCCGTATTAATTTCACCTTGTTTTACTGGAAGAGTAGCAACATTTTGACCATTTCTAAATATTGTCATACTATCACAAATTTCACTTACTTCATCCAAATGATGAGTTATGTATATTATTGAAACACCTTTTTTCTTTAATATTTTAATTAAATCAAAAAGGGTATGTTTTTCCTTTTCTGTTAAAATAGAGGTTGGTTCGTCTAATATAAGAATGTTAGAACGTTTTGAGAGAGCTCTTAACACTGCTATTATTTCTTTTTCAACAGCACTTAATTTGAAAATAGGTTTATTCAAATCAATTTCTAATGGAAATTCCTTTAATAATTCTTCTGCTTTCTTTTTCATTTTCTTTCTATTAAATTGTGCAAAAGCACCTTTTTTTTCACTTTCTGAACCAAGAAATATATTTTCATAACCAGTAAATGACGTAACCATTTGTGGATCTTGATAAACTGTAGCTATTCCAGCTTCCATTGCATCATTTGGTTGATTAATTTCAGCTAGCTTTCCATCAATAAATATTTCTCCTTGCTCTCTTTTATATACTCCTGACAGAACTTTTATTAATGTAGATTTCCCTGCACCATTTATTCCAAGTAATGCATGAACTTCTCCTGCTCGAAGCTTAAACTCTGCATTATCAAGTGCTCTTAATGATAAAAATTCTTTTACTATACCTTTCATTTCTAAACGATAGTCGCTCATTTTCTGCATCGCCTCCTACGTCTTTCTAGATTAAAAAAGAGAGGCAATATTATTTTGCCATATTACCTCTCAAGTAGAATTAAATTAGATAGTTGGTTCCCAACCAATTTTTTTGAAATTACCTGGAATATCATAATCCCCAATACCATTCCAACCTTCTGGAACTTCAACATCTAAAATCATCTGACGAGTAATACCAATACCTGGTGCCATAACAACACGAGGAACTGATTCTCCACGTAAATATTGATGAGCATAGAATACACATTGATATGCCATTGTATATACTGATTCTCCAACTGTTGCAATGAAGTTTGGTGATTGTGTCATAACTTCAAAACAATGTTCTCCACCATCAGAACCTGTAAATAATATCTCTTCACGTCCAGCAGCCTTTACAGCTTGTATTCCTTCAAAAACAGCTCCATCCCATGCACACCATATTGCATCAAGATCACCTTCATTAGGACAAGCAGTAAGCATGTTATCTATTGCCATACGAGGTGTAACAGCTCCTGTTGAATCCCATGACCAATGTTGTACGATTTCGATATCTGGATATTGTTGTAATGTCCAATTAGCACCTTGACCACGAGCGTCCCAACCTTCATTACTTGGCAAGTCTATAATCGCAATTTTACCTTTTCCATCTAGTGCTTCACATATTTGTTCCATAGTCCATGCTCCACCTGCAAAGTTATCATATGCAACTGTTGTAGTTACTGCTGCTCCAGGAACAAATCCATCTGAACAAAATACTGGAATACCTGCATCAATTGCGTGTTTCACTGCTTCGCTAATTCCAACTGGATCAGAAGGTGTAATAAATAATGCATCTGGCTTAGCTTTAATAAAAGCTTCTATCTGCTCAGATTGTTTCTTAGCATCGTAGTTGGCATCAACAATTGAATATGTACCACCTAATTCTTTAATAGCTGTTTCAAATGCATATTTTTGACGTTGTCCTGATTCATTCTCCATCCATCCTAGAGAAATTGCAAAAACCATATCCTCTGGATTCTTTTTACCTACTGTTTGTTTAGAAGTGTCTTTTACCTCTTTGTTACTATCTGAACCATTATCTTTAGTAGACGCTGGTTCATCAACAGAACATCCTACAGAAAATACCATTAACAAAGTAACTAGTAATAAAGATATTAATTTTTTCATGAAATCCCTCCAATATAATATTTAACAACATACTTATTTATAAAAGCTAGATATACTAGCTTATATACAATATTAATGATTTATGCCACATAATTTATTATAAATTTACTAATGCATCTCCTATTTCACTTTGCATCTTTGATACTTGTTTATAAACCTTATTAATCTCTATATATTTTTGTACATTCTCTATATTAGGTTTAATAACAGTAACATCGTTATTAATATCTTTTAATAAAGTAAAGTCTTTCCATAACCCACAACCTACAAATGCTATTGCCGCTGCTCCAAGTGAACCTGTTTGTTGTCCATTTTCAGTATAATTAATGTTTTTATTATAAATATCTGCAAATAATTGTCTCCAAAAAGGACTTTTACTTCCACCGCCAACAATTAACATATCATTATCTAGCTTCACATCTTCTTCTAATACTTCTAATGCATTTTGCAACCCCATTGTTATACCTTCTAATGTAGCTCTTATTAAATCTTTTTGTGTATGAGCTAATGTCAATCCTATAAATGCACCTCTTATATTTTGAGATTCATCTATTGATGATCCTCCTGCTAAACTAGGATTAAATATTAACTTATTACTTCCTACAGGAGATTGTTTTGCTAATTCATTCATTCTAATATAACTATCTCCTAGCCCTTCTTTTTCTCCCTGTAAAATATCTTTACAAATATTATCTCTTACCCATCTATATGAATTTCCTGCTGAAAAAATAGCTGTGGCTGACGCATACATTCCTTTTATACAATGTGCAAATACATATGGTCTTTTATTAATATCAATTACAGGTTTATGAGAAGTAACAGCTACCCATGCAGATGTTCCTAATGAAGTATATGACATGCCCTCATCAATACATCCTGCTCCAAGTGCCATACAAGAATTATCTACTCCACCACAAGCAACTTTAACTGTTTTTGGCAATCCTAACTGTTGTGCTACATCTTCTTTCAAAGTTCCTAATATATGTGTTGATTCGTATATATCAGGAAACTTATCTTCTGGTATATTAGACGCACTAATAAATTCTTTGTTATATTTCCAATTATTAATGTCAAATACGCCACTTCCAGATGCATATGAATAATCAGTTGCCAAAACCCCAGTTAACTTATAATTAATATAATCTTTTGTACCAATAAACTTGTCAGTTTCTTCAAAAAGCTTAGGAAAATGCTCCTTAAACCACATTATTTTAAATACAGAGTATAAAGCTCTTGGGAATCCGTTACCAGTTTTTTCATACCAATTTTCTTCAGAAACTTTATCAAAGAATTTCTCAGCTTGAGCAGTAGCTCTATTATCTGACCAAATAGGTACTAATTCCTTCAGTAGCATACCATTATAACTAATTGGTACTGCACCTAAACTATGTCCAGAAACTGCAACTCCTTTAATATCTTCTACATTAATATCATTATTTGAAATTAGCTCTTGTGTAGAAGTCACTACGCTATTCCACCATTCCTCTGGCTTTTGTTCTTTAATATTCTCTCCTTCATAGTATGTATTACAAGATATAAAACTACTTCTTAATAATTTTCCGTCAATATTGTATAGAGAGGCTTTTGTTCCACCTGTTCCTAAATCATATGCAATTATATAGGTCATAACTTTCCTCCTATCATTGATTTAATAATTACTAACCGACTCTAGCTTAACTTCTTCATCAAATACCATGTTTTCTCTTTCATAAGCTTCTTTTAATATTTTTAGTGCTGATGACATACTAATTCCAAATCTTCTAGCACCTGCATGATACATTTCTTCTAGAGTAGCTAAACTTCTTACGCCTCCAGCTACTTTAATTAATGCATCATCTTTAACTACTTCTTTTATTATTTTCACTGTATTTACTGTAGAAGGCTTTGTTGCCCATCCAGTTCCAGTTTTTACATATGTGACGCCTGCTTTTACTGCGAGCTTACTTGCTATTTTTATTTCATCATCTGTTAAATATGCAATTTCAATTATGGCTTTTACTGGAATATCACCAGCTACATCCACAACAGATTTAATATCATCATATACTAAATCGTATTCCTCAGATTTTAAAGCTCCTACATTTATTACCATATCTATTTCATCACAACCAGCTTGTATCATACTTATTGCTGTATCTACTTTTGTCTTAGTTAAATCGGCTCCTGAAGGAAAACCAACTACTCCCCCTACTAAAATATTATCATCATTTTTAAGTTCATTTATTAAAATACCTGTGAAGCAAGGCATAACAAATGTACAGATAAAGTTGTACTTCTTAGCAATCTCTACTATTTCGTTTACTTCATCTAATGTAACATCCGTTCTGACAGCACTTATATCAATAAGTCTTGGTATTTCTTCAACACTTAATTTAGTCATTAATATTCGCCTCCATATATTACGTATTCTTTTTCTTTATAATATAATGGTAACATTATTATGTTTGCCAGTCAATATCAGTGAATAATAAATACATATTGTATTTTTTATATGTATTTTATGTTGATTTTGCACAAAAACACAAAAAATTGGTATCTAATTCATAATGAATCAGATACCAATTTTTCTAATTATTATACCCTTACAGTCGTATTAACTTCTAATTGATATTTGTCTGCTCTAATTTTTAAGTAATCATAAGTTATTGGTTTGTTTTTACAATATGTTGTTCTTTTCATACATATTAATGCTCTTTCATAAGGAATTTGGAGTATTTCTGCCTCCATAAAATTAGCATTTTTAGCAAATATTTTATCCACTGCTGATTCAAGAACTATGCCATACTCACTCTCTAAAAATTTATACAATGATATTATTCTATAACTTTCTTTTTCTATATTAGGAACCAATTGTTTGCTTATGTAATTCTCCATTATTGCAATTGGTATATCATCAGCAAGTTGTACTCTCTGAATACGAATAACTTCTTCTGTATTTTTCACCCCAAGAGCTTTTGCTACTGAAGAACTAGGAACAATAACATCAATACATACATTTCTAGGTTTTACTATACAACCTTGCTTTCTCAAAGTTTCAGAAATAGATGTAACTCCATTAAGATATTGACTAAAATTCACATCAAGAACTTCCGTTCCACGACCTTGTTGCACTAATACAAAACCTTCTCTTGCTAATAATTCTATAGCTCTTCGAATAGTTGTTCTACTTACATCATACTCTTTTTCTAGTTCTTTCTCAGGCGGTAAAAACTCACCTACCTCATATACATTATTATTAATTTTCTTCTTCAATAATGCATATACATTCATATATGCTGGGACTTTTACCATATACTCACCACCAATTCAGTAATGTAAACATAATAATGTTTATTAATTCAACCATAAAGTTACTACATGTATATTTGATAGTATAGTATATATTGATTATAATTACAATATTCCATATTAACTTTTTATTAATTATTACTATATTGTCTGCACAACATGTTAATCATTTAATATCTAGCAATCACAATATTAATTAATATATTCATACATCATTAACACTAAACTATCAATTACCTTTTGATTAAGGTGATAGTTCATATAGTTACCATCTCTTTGCTTTGATACTATCCCTGCTTTGTACAATATCTTTAAATGCTTAGAAATACATGCCTCAGTTAATTCTAGTTCACCTGCTAACTTTTGCGTTGACATAGGCTGTTTATATAGATGCTTAATTATTTGCATTCTAGTTTCATCAGCTAAACTTTTTAGAATACTTAGTGTGTCTTTAGGCATTTTATTTGCATCATAAGATGTAATATAAGTAGGTATAATAAGCTTAATACTTCTTTCACCACATCCTAATAGTAAATGAGGTATTGTAAAACTATCAACAACTAAAACTATTTTTTCTATATCTTTCTTATAATATTCAAATAGTTTATATTTATGAAAGTTCACTTTATCATCTGTAACTTCTATTCTTGGATGCAAAGTATTAATATATTTATATATAGATATGTTCTTACATCTGTCAAATTCTCTTTTTAATTTTCTAATAAGTAGTGGTTCAGAAAAAGATATTTCTTCAACAAAATAATTATAATAATATTCCTTTAGAAAACTAATAATTCTATGTCTAAATAATTCTGGTCTCTTTATTATTTTAATATACTTATCTTCTATTGAATTATCTATATATCCTCTTTCTACTGCATTAGCTATTGTTTCTACTTTAACTTCACCATTAAATAGTGTATGTAAAAAATCAATAATCTTGATTTTTTCTATTGAATTAATGCATTCTGAAATACTCATATTCCATAAATTTTCATCTTCAAGAAATGAAAGTATTCCTAGAAAAGAAGTAGAAACATCTTCATATTCAACTAGTTCTTGAATCATTTTGTTAGAAAACTTACTTAATACTTTGTCACTCCATTTCTCTCTTGATAAATGATGTTGACAATTAGACAGCACATGTAAGCTGGCTATCATTTCGTGAAAAGGCGAGTATACAAAATTAACTTGAGTTTGGTTTTCATTGTCATAATAAGTTAAATACATATTATCCCTCATCTATATATTGATAATACTATTATAACACCATTAATGAATAAGTAAATATATGCTTAATTATAACTACTTCTCTAAGTAGTATAGATAGTCACTAAAAAAGTGTTGCCGTACCATTTTTCATTGCTCTTTTTTCACCAATTTTCATAATAACAATTGATATTGCTAATAATATAATTCCCATTAATATGCATATTAAATATTCATATTTCATATCTTCTATTCTAATATTGTACATTAATGATTTTCTAAGAACTATTATTATATAGGTTATAGGAAAAATATACCCAATACCTTTAGCCCATATAGGCATATGTTCAAATGGCATCTTAGCACCAGTAAACATTTCAACTGGATCTCCAAAAATCGTGAACAAAAAGCCACTATCTCTTGACATTAAGAATAAGCTATTCAAAAACACGCCCCATATAATTGATAAAATACATAGTAATAGTATGCTTAATATTAGAGATAATATATTAATACTAAGGAAATCTTTAAATAATATTAACATACCAACTGAAAATACAACAAACATCCAAATACTACCAAATAACGAAGCTATACTATTACCTATCAACATTGCAATTCTATTAGATGGTGACATATATAGCAATTCTAATGTACCAGATATCCTAATAGCATATGAAGATTGCCAAGCAGATTGAATAAGAGAATAAAAGAATTTCATAGCAACAAATCCTATTAATAGAAATAAATAAATTTCTTCATTATGCTGTAATCCTATTTTTTTCATCAATATATTATTAGAAAAAGGTTTGTATGAGTAATATATATTTATAAATCCTAACACTGGCCATAAAAATAATGATAAATATATAGTTTTATTAAAAAAATAGTTTTTATGTTGTAATCTTACATTAGCATATACTAATCTTATGAAACTCATTGAATCACTTCCTTATCTTATATTTAATACATAGATTATCCTACAGTAACACAATTATGCTATTGATTTAGATATTAACATAATAGCATCTTCTAACTTGCAATTTTTAATATGAGAACATGTATTTATAATCTCTGTAGTGGTACCTTCTTTTATTAATTTTCCTTTATTCATCAAATAAATATAATCACATAATTCTTCTACTTCTTCCATGTAATGTGTAGTTAATAAAATTCCTTTATTGTTTTCTTTTGCTAACTTTTTAAATAATTCTCTAATATCTTTTGCAATCTGTATATCTAATCCTAGAGTAGGTTCATCAAGAAAAATATAATCTGGATTATTAATTAATCCTCTAGCTATTTGTAATCTTTGTTTCATTCCTTTTGAGAATTTTTCTACTGGAATATCTGCTTTATCTTCCAATCCTGTAATATTTAGCAAATACTTTATTCGTTCATTAAGTGATTTACCATATAACCCATATAAACTACCAAAATATCTAAGATTCTCTCTTGCTGTTAATCTCCAATATATCATTCGTTCTCCGCCAGCAATCATGTTGATTTTATTTTTAATAACATGCTTTTTATTGCTTATTCCATCATATAAAATTGTACCTTCTGTAGGTTCAAGTAGAGTTGCAAGCATTTTTACTGTTGTTGTTTTCCCAGCACCGTTAATACCTAATAAGCCTGTAATCTCACCCTTTTTTATTACAATACTAAGATCATCAACTGCTTTTAATATACTTTTATTAGAATTTAGAAATCCTCTCTTTTCTTTTATAACAAATGACTTTGATACATTTTTCACTTCAATCATATTATTCTTCTCCTATCCTTCTATATTTTCTAATGCAATCTTTTCTACTTTTTTCATTGTCATTAATCCAATAGTTGTATATATAACACCTTGTATTAATAACGCCCATATAGAATTTGCTTCTATACTTATAGAACTACCTCTTAATAATATACTTCTAAATAATTTCACAGAATGAGTAACAGGAATAAAATAAGATATTTTTGCTACTATACTAGGCAGATATTCAATAGGAAAATTAATTCCACATATCAAAAACATTATTGTGAAAAGAGTATTTTGTGAAATATATGTATCTCTTGTATATAACATAATATTTGCCAATAATAATGATAAGCCTAGAAAAGCAAATAAAGATATTAGTAACACAATAATAAATGACCCTAAATGAAAATATGGAAATTTCACACCAAATATAAGTAAAATAGGGATTGCAAATATTAATTCGCAAAAAGTATGAATTGTTTGTGCAACCATATAAGCAAGAAAATAAAATCCACGATTATAAGGTGCCAACATGACACTTTCAAGTGTCCCTAGACGTTTTTCTGTAATCAAACTTCTACTTACATTTAATAAAGTACTTACTGTAAATGAATATACTAATATTCCAACCAAAATATATCCCATATAATTACTTGTTCCAGTACGGTATATAAAATCATTATCTACCTGACCATCAAATATATTGTTATACAATATATGAGAATATAACAACGTATAAAAGATTGTAAATAAGCTTCCAATAAAGAAGCTTCTAGGATAAGCTCTGTGTAATGTTAGAAAATACTTATAAATATTAGCTTTAAAAACATATACATTCTTCAAATCTAATTCCTCCTTATTTTGATTAACTGTTTAGTTAATCAATTAGTAGTATAATTTTAGGCGGAAGTATTATATCAAAATATATTTTATTGTCAATATTAAATTCAATTAATATAATTATGATCTGAGCCATAAATGATAATATCTTGAACCTAATTAATATAATTACAAGGAGAATTTCATATGCTTTTTTATTACATACAAAAAGACTAGCTTTTTGTCTTAGAAAGCTAGTCTTTTACTCATTAATCTTTTTATTGAAGAAATTTACTATATAGTTTATTTATTACAATGATCTATAACCTTAATTTCAAAGCCTTCAAAAACTACATTACTACAATAATGCAGAGCCTCTTTATATTCTTCTTCACTTTTTGCTGTCCATCCTAATATTAATTTTCCTCTTAATTTTTGTAATTTCACTGGAAAGCTATCTAAATATTTAATTTCGTAATTAATGAAATCTGGTTTGCTTACTGAATTTAATAATAGATTTTTTAATAAAAATTTAGTTACTAAACTTAGCTTTTCTTTTCTATAACTTCCTGATAATTGACCTCTTATAACACTGGGAGCATTATTATAAAACCAACCTACTGAAAATGGGTTAAATGACTGTATAGCATACTCCCCTCTATATTGTTTTAATAAATCATATGTTTTCTTCTCTAATCTTCCTGCTTTTCCTCTATTTTTTAGTTCAATTAATAATTCCACTTTACCATCAACTAATGTTAATACATCTTTAAAAAGCGGTATTTTTTCTTGACTATCTTGTAAATTCAAATTTGATATTTCATCATAAGTACAGTCTTCAATTAATTTATCTATACCTGTAAGTCTTTTTAAGTTATCATCATGAAAAACAACTATGTTATTATCTAATAAAATATGTATATCAAGTTCAATAGCATAACCTAATTCTATTGCTCTTTCAAATGCCTTAATAGAATTTTCTGGAGCATCAATATTATTATGAAATCCCCTATGTGCAATGCCCTTAGTTTCTAACCAAGAACAATTAACTCTGTTCTTCATAGTTAAATTCCTCCCCTCAATATCATTAATAAAATATTATTATATTATATCATTTTTTTCAATAATTTGTTCTAACTAATATTAAAAGAGGGTGTGGGGTATAAAATTCATTACTCCACATCCTCTTTATTAGTTATGTTAATAATATTAAATTTTGGTTATTACTTTACTTTGAATTTTGATATTAAAGTTAATAATTCTTCAGCTAACTTAGATAATTGCTGAGTAGAAGTCTCCATATTTTTTAATGAAGCTGCTTGCTCTTCAATAGATGCTGAAACTTCTTGAGTACCTGCTGCATTTTGTTCTGATATTGCAGATAATCCTTGTATCATATCCATTACATCATCTTTATTATGATTCATCTGTATTTCAGATTCATTTAATTTTGTTATTGCGTCTTTTGTAATATCAATAGCATTTGATATTTCTTTATATTTTTCTTCAGTTTTTTGTACGCTATTAACTTGAGCTTTAACAATATCAAGAACTCTATTAATCGTATCAACTGCAAGAATAGAACTATCAGTTAACTCTTTTACCATATTATCAATTTTCTCAGATGATTGTGTTGATTGTTCAGCTAACTTCCTTATTTCATCTGCAACAACTGCAAATCCTTTGCCTGCTTCACCAGCTCTAGCTGCTTCTATAGCTGCATTTAGAGCAAGTAAATTCGTTTGTTCTGATATAGACGTTATAAGGCTACTTGCTTCACCAATATTACCTACCTTCTCATTTGTTTCATTAACAATTACGGAAATATCTTGTGAAGAATTTTTAGTTTCATGTGTTTTATCTGTTAAATCTTCAATAATCTTTAATCCTTCATCAATAAGCCCTACTACATCTTCTGTTCTTTGGTTTATATTATTAACTAATTCCTTATTACTTTCTATGGAATCACCTATATTATATACTTTCTGTGCTCCTACTTCTGTGTTCTGAGCTTGTTCTGTTGTTCCTTTTGCAATCTCTTCTGTTGAAAGAGCTACCTCATTTGATATCTGAGAAACATTTATACTCATAGAATATAATTCTTCTGAAGCAGTTGAAACATTTTCAGATGAATTAATAATAGATTTAATTATTTGTCCAAATTCATCTATTAATGTCTGTAATGCATTTGATAATGTTCCTATTTCATCTTTTCTATTTATATACTTCATAGGAATATTCTCTGTTAAATCTCCTGTAGACATTTTTTTAGCAAATTTCACCGCTACCATAATTGGCTTAGATATTTTTTTACCGATAAGTATAGATATAAAAACAGCTACAAAAAATCCAATTATAGATATAATTAAGATATAATATGTTATTACATCTAATTGACTATATATTTCTTTAAGCGGTGGACAAACACCTAATATCCAACCATTCCTTAACTTATGAAATCCCACAACTTTTTTCTTACCATTCACTTTATAGAATTTTATTCCACCAGAGTTTTCCATCATATATTGTTTAACTTCTTTAAAAGCACCGTTGGCAACTAATTCTATATCATCATCACCTGTATATGTAGGATGAACTAAAAACTCATACTCATCACATAATAAAAATGCATAACCCGTGTCATATATTTTTACATCTTTAATCATTTTTTCAAAGTCATCAAATAATATATCAGTACCTACTACACCAACAACTTGTCCCCTATAAGTAATAGGATATGTATATGTTACTAGTTTAGCATCTAGATATTTATCTTCATAAGGCTCGCTCCAATACTCTTCTTCAGTTTCTATAGTCTCAAAAAACCATAAAAGTTCATCTGAGTGATTTGATAAATCTGCATATGTCAAAATCTGCTGTCTATCTACAAACTTATCATTTTGTTTAAAAAGCGGAACTTGTAAATCTACATTTACAAAGTCAGGTTTAAACACTACATATGTACTTACATTACCGTCTATAGACTCTGAATATTTCTTTGTTACTTCTACAATACTAGTTCTTAATTTCTTTCTTACTTCTTCATCTGTTAAATTACTATATTGATCTTGATTAAGTAGTGTACTTACTGAATTTTGCAATCCAATAATTTCTTTTTTTATAGTATGTAGTTTTCCATCAATAAATAGTCCCTTTTCTTTAGATAACGTATGAAGATGACTTGTTGCCTCTGTTCTTATTGCATTTGATGACATGGTCAATGATATTGATGCAATTAAAATAGTTATTAATGTGGAACATATTACCATAGCAATTATAATTCTAGTTTGTATTCTTCTCATCCTTTAGTACTCCTTTTAAATCAAAATTGTTAATTGGTAAATTGATACTATATTAGATCAACCAACTCCTTATACATAATTATTTTTTCCGACAACTAACAATCTCATTGTATCAGCAAATGACAGTTTTTTCAAGTTTTAGTTCATAATCCATACAATACATCATATAATAATATAATTAAAAAATAATCTAATTATTCATTTTATTTAATAGATTTTTAAGACTTATCTTTAAAGCAATAGCTTCATCTTTTTCTAGATGTGTTTCACAAAATACTTGATGAGGTATTTCTATTGCTTTATCCTTTAATTTGCTACCTTTTTCTGTTATTATGATTATCATTATTCTTTCATCTTCACTTGATCTTCTTCTTAATAATAATCCTTTTGATTCCATTTTCTTCAGTACAGGCGTTAATGTGCCTGAATCAAGATATAATTCATTTCCTAATTCTTTTACAGATAATTGGTTTTTTTCCCATAAAACCATCATAGTTAAATATTGTGTATAAGTTAAATCAAGTTTATCTAAAAAAGGCTTATATAGTTTAATTATTTCTCTAGAACAAGCATATAATGGAAAACATAATTGATTTTCAAGTTTTAATAAGTCATCTTTTTTCATATAGGGATTCCTCTCTCGTAAAAATATATTATATTAATTTATCAATATCTTTCTTAATGTCGTTAGGTTCAACTGCTGATTCATATCGACTAATAACATTACCTTGTCTATCAATTAAAAACTTAGTAAAATTCCACTTAATATAATCTCCAACAGATAGTTCTGGATATTTGTCTTTAATTATTGAATCTAATATTTTATTACTTGGATTACTCATATCAAACCCTTCAAATGGAGCTTTTTCTATTAGATATTTAAAAATTGGATGTGCATTTTTACCATTAACTTGGATTTTCTCAAACATATTAAATGTAACTCCATAATTCAGCTGACAGAACTCTTTTGTTTCTTTATTAGTACCTGGATCTTGAGCTGCAAATTGATTACATGGAAAACCTAATATCATAAATCCTTTGTCTTTATATTCTTTATATAATGATTGTAAATCTTCTAACTGATGTGTAAATCCACATTTACTAGCTGTATTAACAATAAGAAGAACTTTCCCCTTATATTTTTCAAAATTAACCTTTTCCCCATCAATACTATTTGCTGTAAAATTATAAATACTCATATACTATTCCTCCAATTTAATTATATTTAATTCAATTAAATTTTACACAATCAAATTTGTTTTGTCAATACCTATAACTTAGACTATCTTTCTTCATATAACTTAATCCATTGTTCAACACTAATTTTACTTACTAATTCACCTATTAGTTCATATGGAATATTATCAATTCTCTTAAATCTTATGCAACTTTTACCCATATCAAGTTTGTACTTAGATACTTTCTTATATTCTTCTTGAAACCATATAAGTAATTGTTGATTAGCATATAATCCCAAGTGATATAATGCAATATAATTTTTCTGGGATGCAATATTGATAAATGGTAATGGTAATTTTGTGTCACAATGATATCCTTTTGGATATATAGAATGTGGAACAACATAACCAATCATTCCATAACTAATAGTTTCTTGAAATCCTTCTGGTATATTCTCAATAATAGTAGTTCTTAATTTTGTCATTGGTTTTTTTCTATCTTGAGGAATTTTCTCAAGATACTCATCTACATTGTCTGCATCAATAATCAATAATAATCCCTCCTAATATTAAAACTTATTATTTAACATTAATCAATAAATTACCTTCTAGATTATTTATTATTATTTTATTATCTTTTCCAATTTCACCTTGTATATTAATAAATTCTATTGTAAATTCAACATATTCATTTTCAACATTATATAAAAGTTGTTTATCTAATCTCTTTTCATCAGTATATAATTCATTACTTAATTCACCAATTATATCTGTTATATACTTACTGATTAAAACTCTATTTTCTTTCTTTATTTCAATTTTATCATCAATTAGTGATATACTTACATTAATAGGTTTTTTATCAATAACTATGGATTTATTATTATAGTTTTCAACTAAAAAGCGAGCTATATAATCAACGTTAGAAGTATCCATCATTTTATTATATAAATTATAATAATATGTTATATATTGTCTATCATCTCTAATATACTTATTATATTGAAATCCAAGTAATTCATCCATGTTCTCTAATTTGAAATCTTTTGGAAAAACACTTATTTCATCTAGGGCATCATATCTGTCAAAATACCTAATGATATTAATAATATTTTTTTGTTCTCTTTTATCTAAATCTTTTCTTGCAATAATTTTATTATGTTCAATCATATTATATTTTTCAAGTAGACCTTCTAGTCTATTATTCTGACTAGCAAAACTAATTTCAAAACCATTTATAGGTCCAAATGCAGACAATATTATTAAAACCATTGCTGTAATTATTGTTGAAATATTTTTTGATTTCACCTTAAAAATATGATATCCCATAGATAGTAAAAACCAAATTCCACAAGCCAATACATAATATCTAAGCAAAGTAAATGAAAATGCATTTATTCTTATAGTTATTGTAATAAAAAACATTATTAATGGAACTAGAAATATATAAGGAAAATATCTTTTATATTTACTTAAATAATAATTCTCATTACCTATTTCAGCTACAACAAATAGTAGTAAAACACTAATTATCCCATACCATAATACTAAATGCCCTATAATCCCTTGTGGCCATTGCCATTTTATTAATATTCTAATAAAATATGCGTATAATACAACTGTATAGGCTAACTGTAACGGAATAACTATATACATAAAAAGAACTTTTAATACTTTTGGATAATTCTTAGTAGATATTGAATTTTCTCTTCTAGGTATTTGTCCTAGAAAAAAGATAACACCAAATATTCCTATAGCTATTAACAATAAATCAAAATAGATGATTTCATTCATATATAGATCAAAAAGACTGTTAACGCTAAAAACTAGTGCCATTAATCCTAAGTAAAGAACAAAAGTATATAGATATGTGATAACAAAAGATACGAACAATTGCACACAATATATTGAATAATATTTTCTATTATAAAAATATGGTATTATAGTAAATAATAAATACAAACATAATGACGCACTTATATATCTAATAGTAAATTGATTGTCTAAGTTCTCTGGCAATAAGAAATATATAACAATTCCTAATAATATTAATAACACATCTATTCCGTACAAAAATAATTTTCTAAACTCAAATCGTTCATATATTAACTTAATACTAGCTGATATAGGTACTCCTAATGCTATAACTAATAATACTTTTGTGAGATTATCTTCATATGTATTACTATGATTTAGTACAATACCAATTATGACCATTATACTAGATAAAATTATAGTTTCTGGAAATCTCTCAATACTAGTTCTAATATAAGATATTACTATGTTTATTATCTTCTTAACTTTTCTTATCATAAAACACACCGCCTTATCATATAATTAGTAATTGATTATTAATAGTATTTTATACATTAAATAGAAATATTATTATATACATAATATCATAAAAACAACTCCTTTTCATACAAGTAAAACATTTACTTTATAATAAAAAGGAGTTAGTATATTTAATATAATCTTATTTAATTTTATTTTATAATTTCATATATTGCAACTTGCCCTATTTGTCTATTAGCAGCTAATATCACATCTTTATCTTCTAGATTAATTACAGATATATTACTTGGACCACCAACATTATCTATTAACGTCTTTGAAATTATACCTATTTCTTCATTATATTGATAACAGATAACTTCTTGCTTTCCTTTTCTTCCACCAATAATAAATGATTTTTCTCCTGCTAAAGTACCGCCCCAAACTACATGTCCAAATTCATATGTATGATTGCATACAATTTTCCATTCTCCATCTACATTTTTATATATTTTTCCATCTTCTCCATGAAAAGGCTCAATAGTTGCAATTTCTAACTCTCCATCATTGTCAATATCGCATATAGCCATATCGCTTACTGGACAACTAAGTAGTTGTTCTGTTTCCCATTTTCCATCTTGCTTTTCTGGTACATATATAACATAAGCTCCTTCTTGGGCAGTAACAAAAAAAGCTTTTCTTCCATTCCATTCACCTGCACAGAAACCATGATGCTTAGTTAATCCATCAATAACTGTAGTTAATTCAAACTCTTTAGTGATATCATCATTCATTTTTCCTATTACAGCTCTACCAGGCTTTGACCAATCATCTTTATACTCTTTATCGTCACATAAAATACCACCAATAAAATACAATTCATCTTCTATTAGAAATAGATCAAAGCGATGTAAATATGGAATTGTCATAATAGGAGTAATTGTCCATTTTCCATCAATATCACATTTTCCATGTACTATCTGAGATTCTTTTGAATTAAAAGTTGGAAAAAACTTTTGTGTGGCTACAAATTCATTTTTCCTATTAGGAACTGGTATTATATTCATTGTACCACCTGGCTTATCCCATATCACAGAACTTTCTTTGGTTACTGCATTATAAGCTATACATGAGGTATGCCCTTCTGATGCAACGATATAAGTTAACTCATCATTAACTTCCATAATACATGTTGCATAAGCTCTCTCTAATTCACCTAATACTTCTTTTCTAATTTTCATATGACCTGCTCCTTTTTACAATTTTCCAAAACATTATCCATATAATTTATAATCTCATCAGAGGTATTTAATTCAAGTACATTTCCAAGTACTTTTTCCATATCAGCTAGAGATACTTTTCTAATTAAATCTTTGATAACAGGTATTGAGCTAGCACTCATACTAAATTCGTCTAATCCCATAGCAAGTAAAATCAATGCGGCTCTTTCATCACTGGCCAATTCTCCGCACATACCAGTTTTAATTCCTGCTGAATGAGAAGCATCAATTACTGTTTTTATGCTTTTTAATACAGCTGGATGTAAAGAATTATATAATTTACTAATTGATTCATTTCCTCTATCCACTGCTAAGGTATACTGAGTCAAATCATTAGTACCTATGCTAAAGAAATCAACTTCTTTAGCCATCTTATCAGCTAACATAACAGCAGAAGGGGTTTCAATCATTATTCCTATCTTAATTTCATCATTAAATAGAATGCCCTCTGACTTTAATTCATTTTTACATAATTTAATTATCTCTTTAACTTGTCTTATTTCTTCTATTGAAATTATCATTGGTATCATAAAGCTAATGTTACCATAATGACTAGCTCTAAGTACTGCTCTAATCTGAGTTTTAAATATGTCTATATTATCAAGACACATACGCACAGCTCTCCATCCTAAAAATGGATTAAGTTCTTCAGGAAACTGGAAATATGGCAGTCCTTTATCTCCACCAATATCAAGTGTTCTTATAATTACCTCTTTATCTTCCATCTTTTCACATACAGTTTTATAATGATTAAATTGTTCTTCTTCTGTAGGAAATTCTTTTCCATCCATATATATAAATTCTGTTCTATAAAGTCCTATTCCCTCAGCACCATTTTTAATAACTTTATCCATATCTTTTACTGTACCGATGTTTGCGTATAACTCAACTTCATGACCATCTTTTGTTATTGCTTTTAACTCTTTGATGGCTTCTAATTTCTTTTTATCTTCTTCTAGATCTTGTTTTATTATTTTATAACAATCTATAACATCATCAGATGGATTAATAATCATTTCACCTTTAATAGCATCTACTATTATTGTGTCATTATTATTAATCATTGATAAGCAATTATTACATCCTACTATAGCAGGAATTTCTAATGTTCTAGCCATTATTGCTGTATGAGACGTTTGCCCCCCTACTTCTGTAATAAATCCTAAAACTTTATTAGTATCCATTGTTGCAGTATCAGATGGAACTAAATCATTAGCAATAACTATAACTTCATTTTCTAGATTTTGAAGAGATTGTATAGTTTTCCCTAATATATTGTATAAAAGTCTCTGTCCAACATCTCGAACATCTGAAGCTCTTTCTCTCATATATTCACTATCTAAACTTTCAAATATAGTAGAAATCTCTTCAATAGCTTCTCTTAATGCAATTTCTACTCTTATCTTATTTTCTGTTATCTTGTTAATAACACTTTCTTCTAAAGCAGGGTCATCTAACATAGTTAAATGTGCATGGAAAACAGCTGCTTTTTCTTCTCCCAATGTTTTTGTAGCTCTTTTTATTACTTCTGTTAATTGAATTCTAGTTATATCTTTTCCACTATTGAATTTATCTATTTCTATATTAATATCATTAGTGTTTGATTTATCTAATTCTATTTCATCTTGTGAATATACATAAGCTTTCCCTATAGCTATACCTTTAGATGCAATTATACCTTTCATTCTTAACCTCCTCATTATATGAACTAATTTTGTCCATAGTATACATTTTCCCCATGAAAACCTCCTTGATTCATTTTGTCTAATGCCCAATATCTAGCTTCTTTTATTTCTTGTATAGCTTCTTCAATAGTATATTCTTTGTTGTTATCCGCCCACATTTCTATTAGAAAAGGTCCTTTATAACTTATATGTTTTAAAGTATTAAACAACTTAACAAAATCAACTGTACCTTCTCCAAAAGGTACGCATTTAAAGATGCCTGGTTTAGTATCTTTTATATGTATAGCTACAATATGTTTTTTTCCAAGTTGTAGTTCATCACTTGGATTACTTGTCCACCTACTTAAATTGCCAAGGTCTGGATATACTTTTAACCAAGGAGAATTAATTAAGTCAATATATTCTTTTGCTCTAGTTATTGTTCCGATAAACTCTGTATCCATAATCTCAATAGCTAACATAACAGATGCTCTAGATGCCCATTCTACTGATTGTTTAAGTCCTTCAATAAATCTCTGTTTAGTTTCATTATCAGCTTTTTCATAGTACACATCATAACCTGCTAATTGTATAATTCTAATATCTAAATCAAGTGCAAATTGTATTGCTTTTTCCATTATTTCATATGCATTATTTTTAGTTGGTATATCTCTACTACCAAAAGGGAAACGTCTATGACCACTTAGACACATACTAGAAATTCTAATATCATGTTTTGATGCAAGATTTCTTAGATTATTTCGTTCTTCTTGTGACCAATCAAGTCTTTCTAATCTTTCATCACTTTCATCAATTGATATTTCTATATAATCAAATCCTGCTTCTTTAGCTGCAATGAATTTTTCTTCCCAGCTAAACGCATTAGGAAGTGCTTTTTCATAAATTCCAAAAGGTATTTTCTTCAAGTTCATAATTAAGCCTCCTACAACAAATAAGCTGTCAAACAATCCATTTAACTTTCTTAGAAAAAATTATTTCTCTTAGATATTGTTATAAAAATGTATTGATAGACAGCTTAATTTTATTGTTTATTTATCAAAAACTTCAAGTATATCTTTTACATTCTGTGCCTTCAATGCCTTATTATAATTATCTTCATCTGATAACACTTCAGCTAATTGACCTAGAACTTCAATATGTTTACCATCTTCTTTACAAGATAAAACGATAATTAATGAAGCTAAATTCTCATCATTATTTGTAAAAGATACTGGTTCTTCTAGCTTCAATACACTAAGTCCAATTTCTAATGAACCTGCTTCTGGTCTAGCATGTGGCATTGCAATCATTGGAGCAATGATTATATATGGACCAAACTCATCAACACTCTGTATCATAGCTTCTACATATCCCTCAGTTATTTTACCTTGTTCAAGCATTGGTTTTGAAGCTATTTTTATTGCTTCACGCCAGTTAGGTACTGATTTCATACATTGAACTACGTCTTTAGTAATTGTATTTGTTATCATAATATCATCTCCTGTTTATTATAGAAGGGATTTAAAAGGTAAATCTGGCTCTATTGTAAAGGCATCATGAAAACCTCTATCATACATATATTGCAACTTATCTTTATCGTTAGGATAAGTAAATTTACCACCAACTTCCCATATGAATGGTTTAAATGTATACTCTAATCTATGTTTTCTCATATTCCATAAAGTTAATATTTCATTAGGATCAGCTTTGAAGTTCGTCCATATATCATGATGGAAAGGAATTATAACTTTTGTTTTTAATGATTCTGCCATTCTTAATATATCACTTGCTGTTAATTTATCTGTCATACCTCTTGGATTTTCACCAAAAGAACCTAGTGCAACGTCAACTTCATTTTCATTACCGTGTTTTGCAAAATAATTAGAGTAATGAGAATCTCCACTATGATATAGATTACCTCCAGGTGTTTTAATAAGATAATTAACTGCTAGTAAATCCATGTCTTGTGGCATTTTGTCTTTCAAAACATTACCTGGCTTTGTAGTAACTAGTTCAGTACGATCAAATGAATCAAGAGCAACAATTTCTGTATCTTTTATCTTAACAACGTCACCTGGTTTTACAACAATACAACGATTAGCTGGAACTCCCCAGCTTATCCATAAATCAACACAAGCTTGTGGTCCAATAAAAGGTACATCTTCTGAACAATTCTGTAAAACAGCAGCCGCAACATTAATGTCAATATGATCTCCGTGATCATGAGTAGCTAGTACAGCATCTAGCTCCTTAATTGCAAATGGATCAATTACACATGGAACGTTTCTAAGATTAGGTTGTAATGCTACGCAACCAATCATTCTTTGATGTTGGTGTTCTTTTCTCATTAACTCATTACCATGCGTTCTTTTACCACTCTTAACCCATAAGTCAATAAGAATATTAGTATTTCCTTCTGTTTTCACCCATATACCTGTACATCCTAACCACCACATTGCAAATGTTCCAGGTTTTACTTCTTCTCTTTCAATTTCTTCATTCAACCAAGTTCCCCACTCTGGAAAATTAGATAATATCCAAGATTCTCTTGTTACATTATTAATTTCATTCATAATTATTCCCCCTTTTGTCTATTCTTCCAAGTTCTGAATAAAATCTACAATAGCTGTCATAGCTTCTTCTTCATCTTCTCCATCAATTCTTATAGTAACTTCTACTCCTTTGTTAAGTCCTAGAGCCAAAATATTAAGAATGCTTTTTGCGTTAGCAACTTTTTCTTTCTTAATTACTTCAATTTTACTTTTGTATTTCATACATAGCTTAACTAACATATCAGCAGGTCTTGCATGAATACCTGTATCATTAATAATCTTTACATTTTGCTCTAACATGTATCTCTTCCTCTCCAATATCAATATTATTTTACTCAATCAGCATCATTTTTGTATGAAATTTTGTTCACTAAATCTAATTTATTGAATTTAATTTCTATCTTGTGCTCATAATATCATGAGAAACTTATATAGTCAATGCTTCTAGAAATATAGAACATCTGTTCAAAAAACACCTAAAGTATAGATATAATAAATGTCTATAAAAAGCAAAAAACGGCTATTAATAGCCGTTTTGTATAAATAATATTATGCTTTAGGAGTAGATATATTTATTCCTTATCGTATTCTAATACAAGTTTTAATGTTTCTTCATCTGATATTAGAATATTAATGCTTCCACCCCTTAAAGCTGCTAAAATAGCTCTAGCTTTATTAATTCCTCCAGCTATTATCATACTTCTTATTTTTTTAATGCTTTCAGTTTTAATACCTATTACACTAGAATTAATTTCATCGTCTAAGAATTGCCCATTTTCATCGAAAAAGTGTGCACATATAAATCCAACTCCACCTTTTTCTTTAATTCGTTCTTTTTTATCTTTTTCCACATAATTATCCCAAATAGGCTGTAACGCATTACTGTCAATTACACCTAAACTACTTATAATCAAATCACAATTTTCAATCATATTTAATGTATTATTAATTAGAGGCATTTGAATCAATGCTTCTCTAGCATTATCGTTATGAATATATATTGGTGCTGGTAGAGGATAAAGCTCTCCCCCTATTTTACTTGATATAGACCTGCCAATACTCAACATATCAGAATCATCTCTATCGTAACTAATAGCTCCAAATAACTCTACTACTTTCACATTCTCTACTTTTTTCCTCTTAATATATGAAGCTGCACACCTAACGCTTTTCCCCCAAGAAAAACCAACTGTCATATCTGGTCTAATTTCTGTTTCTAATTCTTTTGCAGCTACTTTACCAATTTCTTTCAATGTATCATTTTTATCTGAAAGGGTTCTAACTATAACTACTTTGTCTAAATTATACTTTCTTCTTATTTCACCTTGAAGCTTTTCAATTTCGTCAGTTTGATAATTAATTGAAATATCTACAATGCGTTGTTCTCTTGCTTTTTTTAATAACCTTGACACTTTAGGTCTTGATAAATATAACTCTTTAGCTATCTGACTTTGTGTTTTTCCATCTAGATAATATAATACTGATACGTCTACTAATAATTGCCGTTCTTCATTAGTCATAATATTCATCCCCCTATAATTATCTTATAATAAAATACACTTGTATATTTCTTTCAACATTTTATCACATTTAATAAAACTATTCATTAATACACAAAATGTTTTTTATTAATTATATAGATGGAATGAATTATTAACCCACCCCAATTAATTATTCAATCCATCTATAAGATAATAAGTACTAATAATATAAACTACTTAATAGCAGCTTCAACCTTTTCTTTTATTTCTGCTTCTGATAATAAGTTAACTAAACCAACTATTTTTGCATCTCCACAATTAGCAAACTCTTTTACTAACATATGTGATACTAAAACTAAATCAAAGTTTTTTGCTGATGATTTTGCTTCCCCTACACTTGCATGATGCACTTCAAATTCAAGCCCCAATGTCTTTAATACTTTTTCTATCTTCATTTTAATAATAAGACTTGAACCCATTCCATTTCCACAAGCTGCTAATACTCTTAACATATTTACACCTCCCAAATCAATTAATTATAACTTCTATATACTAATTATCTCTCATTGTTGTAAAATAATTCTTAGAATGTCTTCTATATTGTAATTGAGGAACTATTAATAAACCTAATGCGATAACTACTGGTATTATTATACCAAGAGCTTTTGTTAATAATGTAGTTCCCATGAACAATGTTGCCCAGTCAAACATACCCATCCAACCAATTACATTAGGATCACCTTTTAGTACATTTAATACAAGAGCGGAACCAAATACTTGAATCATACCTGCTACAAAAGGTATAATTGCAGCTGCCACACGTCCACCAGCTTTATTGGCATATACAGCTAATGTACCATTATCAAAGAATAAACATATAAATCCAGCTATAATCAAAACTGGTGAGTTAATTGCTACTAAAACACCAATTGCAATTAATTGTCCAAAGAAACCAAAGATAAAACCATAAGTTGGAGCATTAGGAGAAAAACCAAATGTAACAGCACAGTCTACTGCTGGAACAGAACCTTTTAGAAGTTTGCTAGATATACCTTCAAATGATGCAGTAAGTTCTGCAACAAACATTCTAACACCAGTTAAAATAATAGTAATATATACTGCAAATTTAGCTGTAGTTTCAAATATATATGTTCCAAAAACATATTTAGTAGTATTGTACTCAAAAGCATCTCTACCAAGAATTAGCATTATTGCACCAACAAATAATGTCATAATTAATGTATTAGCTACTACGTTATCATTAAGTATTGAAAAGAATCCTGGTATATTTACATTGTTAACGTCTTTCTCTTTGTTACCTATCTTACCGCCAATTTTATACGCAAGCCACGCACCAAACATCTGTTGATGACCAATTGTAAAACCAGCACCATCTGTTACTTCTTGAGTTGCTTCAATAATTAAGTTAGATGTAACTGACCAGTATGTACCTAGTAAGAATCCTGTAACAACAATAACTGGTACAGAAACTTGTGCTCCTGCTCCTTGTAGCACCCAGAACATAGCCCATAATAAAACAGCTGATTGTTGATACATAATGTGACCTGTAATAAATAGTGTTCTAATTTTAGTTTGCTTTCTAAAAGCTACTAATAATATGTTCCATGCAAATGCAATTAACATAACATAACCTACATATTGCAATGAATTAACCGAATCAAGCACTTCTGTTGCTGAAGTTTGTCCAAAATAAGGATCAATAACAAATGCTTGAATACCAAATCTAGATGTTAAACTTTCAATTATAGGTTTAAATGTCTGAACAAGTCCTCCCGTACCAACTTGTAATATCTTAAAACCTACATATGCTTTAATAAAACCTGCTAAAGCATCATGAACCTTTTTACCTAATAGCAAATACCCTATAAATACTAATGTACCTAATAATAAAGGTGGCTGCCCCAAAAACTTACTAACGAATCCTTGAAAAAACATAATTACGCTCTCACTCATGTCAAATTTTCTCCTTTCAGATAGCTTTTTTAGTGCAATTTTAACAAAAATGATTTGCTGATAGTTGTATTATATCAGTTTTTAGAACATCCGTCTACTTGGTTTGACATTTAGAACATTTGTGCAAGTATTATTCAACATTTTTTTCAACTTGTCTCTGGCTATTTTGTGCATTATTACTTTGATTATCAATGTTTTATGTTGATATTACACCTATTATTTAGTTAGAAGTAACTATATTTAACAAGACATTTAAAGATATAGATATCTAAATTAAAAAGATATCGAACGTTTCATTTTTATAAAACATATACTATATTATATAATTAGCAATAATCTATTGTATTATAAGGAGGAACTTTAATTTGAAAAGTAAAGAATCTTATATCGGAAGTAAAAGAGAATGTATTGATTTCTTCAAGAGTATGCTTCCAAAATTATTTAGAGGCGATCTAGTTCTTGAAGGTCAAGAAGTATTTATTCCTAATGGAGAAGAATTAGATTATCGTGTAAAATACGAAAAAGGCGATGAATATAATTATGGTAGTATCAAAATGAAAATCTCTTGGGGAGAAGAACCAGAAGATGAAAACGAAGAAGAAGAAAATGATGACGATGACGACGACGATGAATCAGAAGGTAAGTACGAATACTTTTAAATATTAATTTAGGAAATTGTCAATTACTTTGATATTTCCTAGCTATAGAAGGGGGCTGTATTATCTACAGTCTCTTTTGCTTTATATAACATCTTCATAATTATATAACAGTACATAAGCTTTTCACATCAATGGCTAATAGTGAATATCATTATAATAAAAGGCTATTTTTAAAGGGAGGAATTATTATATGCCTACAGAAGATTTAAAGAAAATATTAAGCCACTATCCTATTGATGTAATTAGTATAAAAAATGAAAATTATAAAGTAAAAAAAGGAGTTTGGTGGATTGAGACATCCAAAGGATATAAAATTCTCAAGAAAAATTCTATACCAAAAGAAAAACTAGAATTTATAATAGCAGCAATAGAATATCTTGTTAATAATGGTATTAATATGCCTAAAATAATTGAATCTAAAGACGGTAAGAAATATGTAGAAATAGACGGAGCTAACTATATGCTAAATGAAGCAATTGAAGGAGTAGCTCCAAGTTCTAAAACACCAGATGGACAGAAAAGAATAGTCACAGAACTTGGAAAATTTCATGCTGCATCAAAAGGATTTCAACCACCTAGCAATTGTAATCCTTCTATTCTACTAGGAACATTTGAAAATAAAGTATCCAAAAAGATGAAAAAACTAAACGAATATTATCTTACTGAGAAAAATAATAGTTCTCATAGTGAATTTGGAGAGATTATACTGAAAGAATTTCCATATTTCTATTCATTAATGGAAAGATCACTTAAGGAACATAATAACTCCTATTATTCTGATTGGGTTAATGAAGTTAAAAACATCAATTGTTTAGCACATCAAGATTTTATTGATGGTAACCTTATATTGACAGATTCTAATGAAATATTTGTTCTAGATCCTGATTCTCTTTCTATAGAGTTACCTATAAAAGATATACGTAAATTTTTGAATAAGGTAATGAAAAAACGTGGAGGTTGGGATATAAATGTGACAAAAAATATACTTTCATGGTATCAAGAAGCTAATCCTCTAAAACCATGTGAATGGGAAGTTTTAAAATCAACTATTATGTATCCTCACCTATTTGCAGGAATTATGAGTAAGTACTATCAAAAAAGAGAAACTAGTTGGCAAGAAGCTAAATATGTAAAAAAATTAAAAGATGTTATTTTAATAGAGAGATCAAAAGAGCCTGTAATTAATAATTTTGATAAAATTATAAGTTCTCTATGAAAGGAATGTAGATTATGAAAATAAATAATACAACGGGAGAATTAATTGATATTGCTAATAATGTACTAGCACAATATAATATTACTCCAAAAAATATTAAGATAATTCAAAACGACGGCTTAAAAAGCCTATGGAAGTTTTCATATAATAACGAAATAATGTGCTTAAAGCGTTTAAGACATACAAAGGAAAAAGCAACCTTCACAGTAAATGCACAAATATACATTGAGAGCCAAGGAGGAAAAGTACCTAAAATATTTTTAAATTCCAAAAAAGAACCTATAGCTGAGTATATGGGACAACTTTTTGTATTGTATGAATGGATTGATGGTAGAGATCTTAATTTTACAAGAAATGATGATTTTGTTAATGGAATTGAAGCTTTGGCAGAATTTCACGTCGTTTCAAAAGGCTATATCCCTCCACAAGATGCCAAAATATCATTCAAGCTTGGAAAGTGGATTAAGCAATATACCTCAATGACAAATAGAATGATAAAATGGAAAGAAATAGCTAAATCTAATCCTTCTAACCCATCATATAAAAGCTACCTAGAACATATAGATAGTATTATTAGGTTATGTAATAAAGCAATTGAAGCTCTTGAAAACTCTTCATATAAAGATTTAACAAATATTGAGCTTCATGAATCTACAATGTGTCATCAAGATTATGGTTCAGGTAATGCCATGCTTACTTCAAAAGGAGTATATATTATAGACCTTGATGGAGTAACTTATGACTTCCCTGCTAGAGATTTAAGAAAAATAATCGGAAAACGCGCAGAAAAACGTGGATACTGGGATAAGTCAGATATTACTGAAATACTATCTCATTATGAAAAAAACAATAAACTATCAAAAGAGCAAAAAGAAATGCTAAAAATTGACCTTTTATTCCCACATTGGTTTTTTGGAGCAGTTAAAAACATCTTTTCAAAAAACAAAAATGTTAACCCAAGCAAAATCTCAAAGATTGCTAAATTAGAACAAAGCAAAATTAATGTTATATAAAATCTTATAATGCAAAATTTAATAAGGGAGGTCAATTAATGAATATTGCATTTGTATGCACAGAAATGCTTCCTGTTCCACCAGTAATGGGAGGAGCTATCCAAATATATATAAATAACATATTACCTATTATTTCTAAACATCATAAAATAACACTTTTTAGTGCATTAAAAGGTGATTTACCAGAAAGAGAATGTGAAGGAAATGTGCGATATATTCGAGTATCAGCAAGAACTAAAACAGAATATATTAATGGTATTAAAAAAGAAATGAGCTTACAAAAAAATAAATTTGATCTAGTTCATGTATTTAACAGACCAAAATGGATATGTCAATTTAGTCAAGTGTTACCAGACACTAATTTTAGTCTTAGTCTTCATAATGAAATGATGCTACCAAAAAAAATATCTAAAACACAAGCTATAGAATGTATAGAAAAAGTAAAATTCATTTCAACAGTAAGTAAATTTATTGGTGATGAAGTTGTTAAAATGTACCCATGTGCCAAAGGAAAGGTATTTCCTGTATATTCAGCTGCTGATACAAAAATATATCATCCCGTAGGTACTAAAAAAGCTATGGAAAACAAAAAAAGACTACTTGATAAATATAATCTAAATGGTTATAAAGTTATATTATGTGTTAGTAGATTAAGCCCCAAAAAAGGTCAGCAAATCGTAATAGATGCAATGAAACTAGTAATGGAATCACATAAAAAAACTGCTTTAGTGTTAGTAGGAAGCAAATGGTATGGAAGTAATAAAATAGATGAGTTTGCAAAAACCTTATTAGTAAAATCAAAGGAATTAGATGGACCAGTTGTGTTTACAGGTTTTTTAACTCCTGATGAAATACCAACATTATATAACATTGGAGATATTTTTATATGTGCTTCTCAATGGCTTGAACCACTAGCTAGAATTCATTATGAAGCTATGGCGGCTGGTTTACCTATTATTACTACAGATAGAGGCGGTAACGCTGAATTATTCACTGGAAGAAATAACGGTATAGTATTAAAAGAATATGACAATCCAGAAGCAATGGCTGATAAAATAAATTACTTATTAGATAATGAAAATATAGCATTAGAAATGGGAAAAAAAGCACGTAAAGATGCAGAAGCAAACTATACTTTTGATAGAGTTGCTAATCAATTGTTAGAGTTGTTTTCCAAAGTGAAATAATATAGTATCACTTCTCTAAAGTACTTTTGGAGTAAAAGGGGCTATAAGGCATACCCATATGCAAAATGCCCCTATACATTCTACCCGCTTAATTGTAACCTGACTATTTTTAACTATTATTGCAAAACATTAAATAAGGAGAGAATTAAATATGAATATAGCTTTACTTTGTACAGAAATGCTTCCAGTCCCCCCTATAATGGGAGGAGCTATTCAAATATACATAGATGGAATATTACCTTATCTATCTAAGTTTCATAACATTACTGTATTTAGCGTTCAAAAAGGTGGACTACCTACTACATCTTACGTTGACAATGTTAAATATGTCCGCTTCCAAGGAAATACAGAAGATGAATATATAAGAAATGTTAAAAATTATATTAAAGATAATAACTATAATCTAATACACGTATTTAATAGACCTAATTGGATATTAGAATTGGACAAAATCACAAGTGATACTTCTCTTAGCCTAAGTCTTCATAATGAAATGATGATACCTGATAAAATAAGCCCTAGTAATGCATTAAGTTGTATAGATAGAGTGTGTTTTATTATTACAATAAGTAAATTTATAAAAGATGAATTAGTTAAAATGTATCCAAGTGCTCAAAATAAAGTCTATCCAATATATTCAGCAGTTGACTGTAATAAGCTAAAACCTATCTGGACAGAAGAAGCGGAAAAAAGCAAACTATCTTTATTAAATAAACATAACCTTAATAATCACAAAATTATATTATGCGTTAGCAGGCTTTCTCCAGATAAAGGGCAATATATCCTTCTAGATGCTATGAAACATGTTATAAAAGCACATCCTAATACGGCATTAGTACTTGTTGGAAGTAAATGGTATGGAGAACATGACAAAAATGATTATGTACTAATGTTAGAAAATAGGGCATCAAAATTAAACTGTCCAGTTATATTCACAGGTTTCTTAACACCAGATGAAGTTATTCCTTATTATAATATGGCTGACATATTTGTGTGTGCTTCACAGTGGAGAGAGCCTCTTGCTAGAATACATTACGAAGCAATGGCAGCTGGACTTCCTATCATAACTACTAATAGAGGTGGTAACAGTGAAGTTATATCAGAATACACCAATGGATTAATACTAGATGAATATAATAACGCCGAAGCAATGGCTAAAAAAATTATTTTACTTTTAGAAAACGAAACACTTTGTATAGATATGGGAAAATCAGCACGTAAAATAGCTGAAGAAGAATATAATTATCGTAGACTTTCTAATAAACTTTTAAAAATATTTAGTTATATATAATGTAATAGAACTTCATTAATATATTGTTCTTATATCAATAGTTATAAAAAGATAGACTAGGTTTAGCATTAATACGCTTACTATACCAAATCTATCTTATTTTAATGCTCTTTAATTTTTATTTTGTTTTCCAATGGAATAATAGAAATCAAAACCATTTTCTTCTATATCATTAATATTATATATATTTCTTCCATCTATTATCATTCCAACTTGCATTTTATCTCTCATTTTTTTTAAATCAATATTAATAAATTCATCTAATTCAGTACACACTATGGCACAATAAGAGTCCTCTACACAATCATATACATTATTACAGTAATCAATTGTTGGATATATATCTTTAATTTCATTAGAAGCCATTAAGTCATAACATTTTATAATAGCACCTTGTGAAATTAATTCCTTTATAATATATAATGCTGGTGCTTCTCTAATATCATCTGTTCCTGGTTTAAATGTAAGTCCTAAAATAGATATGACTTTATTTTCTAAATCATTATAGTGTTCCAACAGTATTTTAACAGGCATTAGTCTTTGCTTATCATTTACGTTAATTACACTTCTTATAATATCAAAATTAGAGTCATACTTTTCCCCTATTTTTACTAGAGCCTTAGTATCTTTTGGAAAACATGAGCCTCCATATCCTAATCCTGCTTTAAAAAATTCTTTGGAAATTCTTTTATCTAATCCTAATCCATATGCAACAATATCTATATCTGCTCCTGTTTTCGTACAAAAATTAGCTATTTCATTAATAAAGGATATTTTAGTAGCTAGAAATGCATTAGATGCATATTTAATTAATTCCGCAGTTGATGGATTAGTAAATAAAATTTTAATATTAAATGGAGTGTATAATTTTTCCATAATGCTTTTAGCTCTTAATGAGTCACTTCCAATAACAATTTTATCTCCTTGTAGAAAATCATTTAACGCTTTTCCTTCTCTTAAAAATTCAGGATTAGAAACAACGTCAAATTTACTAGGAGATACACCATTATTAATTAATTGTTTTTTAATATTTTTCTGAGTACCAACTGGTACAGTACTTTTAGTTACTATTATCTTATAGTTATGTATGCTACTTGATATTTGATTAATTACATTAAATAGTTGTGAAGTATCTACATTCCAATCTTCACATGTAGGAGTTCCAACTGCAATGAATATTATATCTGATTCACGTACAGCTTTATTAATATCAGTTGTAAATAATAATTTCTCGTCTTCTAAACATTCATTTAATAATTCTTCAAGTCCTTCTTCATAGATTGTAGGTACTCCATTATTTAATTTATTGACTTTATCACCATTTTTTTCTACACAGATTACTTTATTACTAAATTTAGCAAATGCTACTGCTGCTATTAAGCCAACATATCCAGCTCCTATAACGCATATTTCCAAATAATCACCTTCTTATCTCTAATGCTCATATTTATATAAGTGTCAATTTCACTGATATATACATAATATTATATGCTTGTATTAATATCCTTGTGAAAATATAATCAGAGACAAGAAAGATTAAATACCAATTATTACTATATTTTTTTACAAAAAAAAGCAATGCATACACATTGCCATTTTACATATTTTAAATATACTTTTTACTTCCCCACATGTTACACTTTTTTAGATCTAAATAGTCATTATAAGCTTGTTCAATTATTTGTTTCTCATTACCAAATTTCAATAAGTGATAAGCTTCATGAAACTTATAATATCCCGAGTCTACAAAATACTCTTCTCTTTGGGGCCTACTGTAATAGCTGTAAGCTTTCATCAGATACCAGTGTACATCCTTTACAACTGTATCGTTGGCAACCATAAAGGAATATTGACTTTTCCCAACATATTTAATAATATTTGCCTTTACTCCAGCTTCTTCTCGTACTTCCCTAATTGCCGTATCATTATATTCTTCATGATCTTCGACAGTTCCTTTGGGTAATACCCAACCTTCGTATCTATGTTTATAGTTTTTATAAAGTAACAATATTTTACCTTTATGAATTACCACCCCACCACAACTAACTGCTTCAATCATATGAATGCCTCCTAAAATCAGCTATGGAAATTATAGCTTCTTATTAAAGTTATATAAATTTCCTAAGGGTGCTAATTATATAATCTTGACATTTTTTAAAATAATGTCTCGTCTTAAAAAGTATACAATTTTTTCTTCTTTTTTTCAACTGTATATTTATAATTGCCATTATTTTTAAAATATAAAGTTTAAAAATCTCTAATATTTCCATGATTTTCTGCAATTATATTGTGCTATATACATTACTAATTAATTATTTCTTATTATTAATATATAAGTCAAATAACTCTTTTGCAATGGGAGCTGCGTATTTCGTACTAGTACCAGAATTTTCAACGATTATTGAAACTGCTATCTGAGGATTGTCAGCAGGTGCAAATCCAACATACCAGGCATGAGGGTTTTCTCCCGAATTTTCAGCTGAACCTGTTTTTCCTGCTACAGAAATACCCTCTACAGATGATGTTTTTCCTGTTCCTTCACTAACAACTAATTTCATGAAATCAATTAATTTATTAGAGTATTCTACACTCATGACTTCTTTATATAGTTGTGGTAAGTTCTTTTTAATAATTTTACCATTAATATTTTCAACACGATCTATCATATAGGGTTTCATCATCATGCCACCATTTGCTATTGAAGAAACTATTAATGCATTATGCAAAGGTGTAATCTCTGTTTTACCTTGACCTATAGCAGTATCTGCAATATCTTCCGTAGTAGAATTTTCATTAAGAACAAATTTACTTGCTTTTGACTCTAATGGATAAGGTAATAATTGATTAAATAATAATCTATCCGCAACAGTTCTATAATCACCAATATCTAATTTAGTACCAATATCGGAAAAAGCTGTATTACATGACATTGTAAAGGCACGAGCTAAATTTTCTCTTCCATGTGAAGTTTTATCATAACAATGCATAGTTTTATGCCCAAATATATCTTCACCTTTACAGAAATAGAAATAATCTTCCCAATCAAGATTTTGTATCATAAAAGCAAGAGATGTAACAATCTTAAATGTAGAGCCTGGTGGATATAAACCCTGTGTTGCATTATTATATAGAGAAGAATTATCATCATTATTAATTTTATCCCAATTTGCTTCTATGTAATTAGGATTAAAATCTGGCTTTGATACCATACATAATATTTTTCCTGTAGATGGTTCAATAGCCACAATTGCTCCTTCTCTATTTCCTAATAGTTCATGAGCTTTCTTCTGTAAATCGGCATCTAAAGTAGTTATAACATTATTTCCTATTGTCTTATTCCTAGAAATTGCATTCAATGTTTTTTCTATAAAACCTACATTAGATTTTAATAAATCATAATTCATTAATGCTTCAATTCCTGTCTTGCCTCGTTGACAGTACCCTACAATATGAGCGAAAACATTTTCATATGGATATATCCTATATTCTTTATCCTTATCAATAATAGTTTCTGCTAATACATTTTTATTTCTATCAAGTATTTTACCTCTAATAATATTTTGCTCTAACTGTTCAATTCTTGGATTATATGAATTAATAACAATATTATTACTATCAACGGTTATAAATCTAAATATATTAATAATTAATATAGCAAATAGACCTATAAAAATATATAAAATTCTATCTAGTGATTTATTACTTTTTTTATTTTTTTCTGGCTTTTTTATTTTCAACTTCATTAGCTCCACCTTTTTGATTCTTAATATGAACACCTTCTAAAATACCAAGCATTGTAATAGACATCATTAACGACGTTCCTCCTGCACTTATAAAAGGTAATGTAACACCAGTTAGCGGTATGAGCTTAGTAACACCACCAATAATTAAAAATGTTTGGAAGGCAAATGTACAGCTAATTCCACTGGCAAGTAGCAAATAAAAGTTATTAGATGCATTTTTAGCTATTTTAATACCACTCATGAAGAAAATCATAATAATTATAATTAATGTTATAGAGAATATATTACCAAATTCTTCTGATATAATAGCAAATATACAGTCTGTTGTTACTACTGGAATTACTTTTGGCATACCTTTAGTTAATCCGTGCCCTAACCAACCACCAGCACCAATTGCAAATAAAGACTGTGCAATTTGATAACCAGTCTTATCTATATCTGCCCAAGGATTTAACCATGCTTCAACCCTATTTTTTACATGTCCATAGAAGTTATAAGCAATAAATGCTCCAATAACACCACTACTTAATCCTCCAAGATAATACAATGGATTGTTAGTAGATATATATATTATTGATATAAATATAATAAAAAATATCAATGCTGTTCCTAAATCTCTTTGATATACTAATAAAATAATTAAAGTTAACGATGGTATGGAAGCAATAACTACATGAATTAGCTTATCTCTATTTTTCATAAAAGCAGCAAGAAAAAATATAAATAGTATTTTAATTATTTCAGAAGGTTGAAAACTAAAATCACCAATAAAAATCCAATTTGTTGCTCCATATTTTTCTGTACCTATGAAATTAACCATTATAAGTAAACTAATAGAAATTCCAATATAAACCCATTCTAAATGTTCCAAAAAAGAAAATCTTTCTATAAATATTGGAATTAATATACCAACCAAATATCCTATAATAGCAAGATAAAATTGTCTATATCCTATATTATAATCAATTCTCGTTAAAATAATAAATGATATACACATTAAATATAATGATGCATTCCACATTAAATAGTTATTATGTTTATATAACTTTGATAGTATATACCAAATAGCCATAAAGAAAACTACTTGTTCTGCATACAGTATTAGCAAATCTAACTTATGATTAGTAGAAACTCCTATCAAAATCATATATCCTAGAAAATGAGTTGATAGTAATATTATTCTTTGACTTTTTTGATAATAACTTTTTTGAAATTCTTTTTTTAGCATATTTTTTGACTTACTTGTAGTCTTTTTATTACTTGAACCATCATCAAGTTTATATAACTTATAGCATAAATAAGTAAAATATATTGCTAAAATTATAAATATTATTCTAGATAAGTTAATAATTACTTCTAACATGTTTTACACCTACTCTATACCTCTAATAAAATGTCCTCTATTGAATTCTTTTAAGTTAAGCTTTTTAATAATTTGTTCTGTACTTAATTGCTTGTTATTTAGTAAGTCAACAATCAACGTCATAACACGCTCTATTTGTGTATTTGTTTCATTTGTAAATTCTAATCTTAGATTACTAATGCCTTCTTTGCGTATTTTGTTTATTTGATCAAATAACATAAGTACACTAGAATTATAGATAATGTTATAACAATTATCACATCGTCTATCAACATAGAATTCTTTATTATATCTATCTTTTAAGTAATATTTCTTCTTATTATAACATAATCTTTCATTTTTAGTAACATTATTTACCACACACTGTTTAGATACCATTAATGGTAGATAACCATATATAACAATTTCTGCATTTTCAGTGTTAAGAGAATTCATTTCTCTGTAATTAAGTTCAGGTGAAAGAGTAATAGCATAGGCTCCTTCTTGTTTCCAAGATAGAATACTTTTATTATTAAATACATTCATGTTATAATCAATAATTATTTCTTTTGTAGTATCATTAATTAAAGACTTCTCTCCATATGTTCTAATTAAATATCCATCAAAATTGAGATCTCTTATTTTATCAAGTTTTGGCATATACTTGTCTTGAACAGATTTATTGAATATTCTTGGCAAAGCAATGTATACTTTCATATTATTTAATTTGGCTATTTGAATTATTTCTTTTGTTTCTTTAATATCTATAAGCTCGCTTTCTAAGTATACACTATCAATATTATACTTAATTATAGTTTCTAACTGACTTTTACTTCTTATTAAGACCTTAATTTTATTATCTATATTAATATTTTTTTCGTATACTTTTTCTGGATTAGCTGATAATGTTATTTTTTCTCTTTTACATTCATTAATAATAGTTTCACTCAGTTTATCTAATGCACTTCTTCTGAGTTTATTAATTTCACTAATTGGAATAAATATATTCTCGTCAATTATACTTTCTACGATTTCTATATCAAAAGGATAATCTCCTGTTTTCTTTATTTGTTTTATTATTCTATCAGTTGATAAGGATTGATTTTTAGCTTGTTCTACTATAGAACCTGTCTCAGCTACATGATATCCATTATACTCTAACTCAATAGTTATTGGACTGTTTAACTGACATTTTACATATCCACTTATTTTCTGTTTCTTATTATTAGTAATACTTTGTTCTTTTATATTATTTAACAATGTTTGATTTCTTGTACGATAGACTTTGTTGCCAGCTACAATGTTTTTATTATACTCTCTTATAGTGATTATATTATTATCTGATGTTTTAGAAATATTATAACTTGGTTGTGGTTCTTTGCCTGTCCATATCTCTAATTTATCACCTTTCATTACCTGCTTATCTAGTATAATTTGTATATTCTTCTTTTTACTATTTACATTAATTACTTTACCTATATAAGAGCCTTGGTTATTAGGCTTATTCATAGACATAATTTGATTGTTTTTATCTGTGAAATATCCTTTTGAAAAACCTCCTCTATTATATAAATCAAGTAGTTGCTCTTTATCTATGTTATTAGTCTTAAATTTATTTATATTAGTCAAATAAAAATCAATGTATTTTCTATAAATGGACGTTACCCCTGCAACATATTCTGGGCTTTTCATTCTGCCTTCAATTTTAAAAGAATGAATACCTGTTTGTATAAGTTCATTGATTATATCTATAGTACATATATCTTTTGGGCTTAATAGATATCTTTGATTATTATTATTAATTATTTTATTATTATCTAATAATGAATATGGTAATCTACATGTACCTGCACATCTACCTCTATTACCGCTTCTACCTCCAAGTATACTACTCATTAAACATTGTCCAGAATAAGAATAGCATAATGCACCATGTACAAAACATTCAATTTCTGTATCAGTATTATTAATTATATGTTTAATCTCATTAATATCAGTTTCTCTACTAAGAACAACTCTAGAAAAACCTAATTTATTAAGATATTTAACTCCTTCTAAATTATGAATAGACATTTGGGTACTAGCATGTATTTCTAAGTCCTTGAATGTTTCTTTTATAAGCATTGCAGTACCAAAATCTTGTATAATAAGTGCATCTACTCCTGATTGATACATAATATTAATATATTTTAATAATTCATCTATTTCTTTCTCTTTAAATAAAGTATTAACAGTTAAATATATCTTTACACCTCTTAGATGGCAATAGTCTATAGCTTTAATTAATTCATCTATATCAAAGTTTGATGCATATGCTCTTGCACTAAACTGTTTTCCACCAACATATACAGCATCACACCCACTGTTAATGGCTGCAATTAGGCTTTGGAAAGACCCTGCTGGGGATAATAACTCTGGTTTATTAATCATATATTTCACCTTTCATGTCTATAATATTTTGTCTCTCTTATTTCACTATATAATTCAAAGGGGAATTCATTGTTGAATGTTATGATAACCCGTATGGAAATTTTACATAAAAAAACAAAAGTAGTAATATATATTATATTACTACTCTTGCCCTAAATCAAATGTTTCTATGTATTCATCTAATTCCTTCTTGTAATTCTCAAGATTTTCTTCTAATTGTTCAGCTCTAACGATAAGCTGTTTTTTCTCTTTTTCAATATTATGTATTACTTCTTGTAATCTAATAATTTCACGTTCTTTTTCAATTAACAATTGATCTTTTAGTTTAAAATCATGCTCGATTGATTCTTTATCCTCTTTTGACTTAAAATAATCGTCTGCTATATTAATTGCTAATAATACTGACATTAATCTAGTATTGAGAAATTGTCCATTATCCGAAGACTTCAAATCATCTAATTTATTATTAATATAAAGTGCTACTCTTTGGATATATTCTTCGCTTTCATCACCAGATAATGTATATACATTACCACCAATTAACACTTTTGTATCATTCTTTGGTGACATATTAGCCCCCCTTCACTATAACTAATATTTTGCCCGAAAATCTTTCCTAATCGTATTATATCACAAAGAAACAATAATTGACAATTATGAATTATTGTTTCTTTACTAGGTAATTCATTCTTATAATTAACTATACGAAAATCTGTAACGTTATATAAAAACATCTATATAACATCATCTAATATATTATATAACTCATGTGAATTATTTTCTATGTTAAGATTATTATTCCATGTTATAACTACGCCTTCTGAATTTATACTAGTAAGTTCATCCACTTCAAAATATTGCAAATTATAAGCCCTTTTAGCTTCAATAATACTCATCTTTACTATTTTATATACCTCATCATGTTTTCCATATATATAGAATTTAGTAATTCCTTTTTCTATTTGTTCTAAGATAAATTTCTTAGTCATTGTTCTTACTCTTCCAATTATGTTATAACTTATGACTATATGATCATAAGTTTTTTTATTCTTCACTTCTACTCCTAACGGAGTTAAGTAGTATCTAAATACTCTTGTGTTGCTCTGAACTACATTAATGTATCCTTTGTCTATCATTCTCTGTAAAAGCGCATTAATAGTACCTAAAGAAAGTGAAAGTTTTTTTGCCAACTGTCTCTGAGTAATATGTTCATTGTCATTAATATTGATTAACATTTGTAATTCTTTATCCATAATGTTCTCCTTTAATTCATCTTAACAATTATAAATTGCAATTGCTAATTATAAATTTTTATCACATTTTATATAAGAACTATATAAATAGCCATTCTCAAAATGTTAAGTTCAATATATAAAGAACGTTATGTATATTTTAATATTTTTTCCATAATTTGTCAATGTCATATAATTCTAAATTATTCTTCAAGCGATATGCCAAAATGCTTGTAACATAATGGTGTAACAACTCTTCCTCTTGGAGTTCTATTAATATATCCAAGTTGTATTAGGTATGGTTCATATACATCTTCAACTGTACCAGATTCCTCTCCAATTGTCGCCGCAAGTGTATCTAATCCAACAGGTCCTCCATTATATTTTTCAATCATTGCAAGTAACATTCTTCTATCATTTTTATCAAGTCCACTTTTATCTACATCTAATAAATCAAGTGAATAATCTGCTACTTCTTTAGTGATAACACCGTCATATTTCACTTGTGCAAAATCTCTAACTCTTTTTAATAATCTATTTGCAAGCCTTGGTGTTCCTCTTGAACGCCTAGCTATTTCCGTTGCTCCATCTTCATCTATTGTTATTCCAAATACACTTGATGACCTTTTTACAATCTCTATTAGTTCTTCTAAAGTATAAAATTCTAATTTATTAATAACTCCAAATCTATCTCTTAAAGGGGATGTAAGTAAGCCTATTCTTGTAGTAGCTCCTACAAGAGTAAACTTAGGTAAATCCAGTCTAATTGAGCGAGCTGAAGGTCCTTTTCCAATTACTATATCTATTACAAAATCCTCCATAGCAGGGTACATAACTTCCTCTACCTGCATATTTAATCTATGAATTTCATCAATAAATAATATATCTCCTTCTTGAAGATTATTAAGAATTGCAGCCATATCTCCAGGTTTTTCTATAGCAGGGCCTGATGTTATTTTCATATTAACGCCCATCTCATTAGCTATTATATTAGATAATGTAGTTTTACCTAGTCCTGGGGGACCATATAATAATACATGGTCAAGAGGTTCTTTTCTAATCTTAGCCGCTTCTATAAATACTTTCATATTTTCTTTTGCTTTAGATTGTCCAATATAATCATCTAGCATCTTAGGTCTAAGATTCTGTTCTATTTTTAGATCCTCATCAATAAGGTCTGTTGTTATTATTCTTTTATCCATTTAATTATAACTCCTTAATAAATAGGTTAATATTAAATACTAGCTAGTTTTTTAAGTGCGCCTTTAATAATATCTTCCACTGTAGTAATGTCTGTAATATCTATTGTACGAATTGCTTTTATAGCATCTGTACTTGAATAACCAAGAGCTACTAGTGCGGCTATAGCATCGTTTTTAACATTAGAGCCTACTAAGTTATGTGTTTCACTATCTATTTCTGATGCAATACTATCTTCGTAATCTTTTAGTTTTAGTTTATCTTTCAATTCAAGAATTAGCTTCTGTGCTGTTTTCTTCCCTATTCCTGGTGCTTTTGCTATAGTTTTAACATCATCTGCAATTATTGCAAATCTTAACTCATCTGGAGTAATAGTTGACAACACCCCTAGAGCTCCTTTTGGTCCTATTCCATTAACTGTAATTAGTTTCTTAAAAACCTCTAAATCGTCTCTCGTTATGAAGCCATACAACATCATAGCATCTTCACGAACATATAAATAAGTATGTATTTTAATCATTTCACCAATACTAGGTAGGTTTTCTATAGCTGACATAGGGATTTTTATTTCATAACCTATATTATTGCTTTCTATTATAATAAACTCATCACAAGCATATTCTAGTATTCCTTTTATATATGATATCATCTAAATTAATCACCTCTTTATCCTTTAAGAACGTTTGTTCTTATTATACTTTATATTTCTATATATTACAAGTTTTGGGTTGAATGAAAAACTAAATTCTAGATTGCAAAAGAAAATTCTAGTTAACACGAAATTACTTTTGCACACATATTCCTGTATAATGGGAAGTAACAGTTGATTGCCTGCCTGTGCAGGAATGAGGTCATCATGAATAAAAA
>JAOARM010000046.1 GCA_025210515.1 Vallitalea sp.
GGTTGTGTAAAAAATCTAAAGTTTATTGCCTATAATGATATTATAGATGATAATTGGGCATTTGTTAAGTATTAAAAAGGAAGTTAATCCTGCATAGAGAACTAACTTCCGTGTAACTAGAATTTAGTTTTTCAATTAACGTTAGATTACTGTTTACAGGTTAGCTTGAATTAAATAAACCGATGGTATAGACTAATTAAGTCGGAACCATCGGTTTGTTGGTTTGTTTATCTAAAAACTGAGATACTCTATCAAATATATTTGCTTCTTCTTTTTTGCTCATCATATTAAGAACTTTACTCACTGGCAGAGATTCACCTAATATTCCTCATTGAGAGCATATCACTCAAAAGTTAAGATTTCATAAGATTCATAATCTCTCATACTGTCCAATGAAAATGAAAACTCTTCTATTGCAGACTGATACATATATGATCCTTTTACTTTAACATATGATGAATCATAAGGCATTTTTGACATTACCGTAACAATCGTATCTTTAATAGGTTCATCAAGTTTTACTATTTTCGTTTCACTACCTTCAACTAACGGATTTTCATAGTAAATAAATTCTAAGGACATGACTTCACCTATAATTGCAAATCGGCTTGGAAATTCGTTACCCGAATCCGTTACTTGTACTGTTCTATTACCTAATTTATTGTCATTAGCACTTTCCTGTTGTGGTATAATCACTAAATGGTGTTTGGAATAATCTATATTTTTCTCTTCATCTACAGAAAACAGTGTTTCGTTTGTAAACCTTGACAAGTTGTTTTCTAATTCACTTTCATTATCTGATGTCGTATTTGATAAGATCTCTATATTATCAAATTCAACAGATGTACCACGTGAAGAACCCCATGCACCAGAGCTACTTATCTTATTAATTGTACAAGCAACCTCCAGTACTTTTTTTTCTTTTAATGCTTCCCTCGCTGATTGAGGTAATTCTTTAATCCACTTTTTATCAAAATATGCATAGTCAATATAATTACTTATATCTTTCATCTCATCTTCAATTCTAATGGGATAATCTAGATAAGCTTCATCTGAGGAGAAAATATAAGACTCTTCCCCCTCAAAATCATCAAATACGATTTCTCCTTTCAGAGAAATTTTACCTTCTAATTCAAAAGAGTATCTATCCCTTTTTATATAAGACACCTCTGTAATCTTAAATTCTTCCAATTTCTCTACACCCATCAACTGTTCAAGCTCATATTTTCCATCAGATATCAGTGCTTCTTTAGATGAATCTTTTGCAATGAATTTTGATTCTAGTTGGTACACGTCATATGTGTTCGTTTCATTATTGTAATAATACTCATCGCTTGTCTTTAACAGCAATTTATCGTCACTATCCTTTTCCATATACGTATAGTTAAAGGCAACCCATTTATCTTCACTAGTATCTAATTTGTACGATGTATCCCTCAGTTCACTTAATCTATTTATTGGTTGACCATTTGAATCATTTTCAAAGCTGGTAGTATGTCCTTCTATACAGAGATCTACTCCTGTAAATGCTATTTCTCCATCAACATATCTGTAGAGTTTCAAGTACTTCCTATAAATACCTGTACCTCCATTTGAACCTCTAAAAACAATAAAGTTACCTTCCTTGACAATGCTATACTCATATTTTGAAAATTCTTCGAAATCATCAATAAGCTCATATCCATTTTCTGTAGCCGTTACAAAAGCAATATCCTCAAAACCATTTCTGAATGGTGAATAAACAACGACATCCTCTTTTCCATCTTCATTAAAGTCTTCATATGTAAATGTCAGTTCTTTTATCCCTTTCTCCTTAGAGTAACTGTCGCTTACATTAAACTTCTGAAAGATAAAGTCTATAACAGATTTTTTATCTGTAATATCAATAACTTTTTTATCCTCTTGTTTTTTATCTTTCACCTGCTTCATATCATCTTTCGCTTTTTGCTCTGCTTCTATTTCAGCTCTAATTTCTGCTCTTAACGCTTCTTTAGATTTTTCATTAGCATCAGAACTACACCCTGTCATCACTAACATAATAGTTAAAATACTATATATTAATTTCTTCATATACATCCTCCTATAATCTCTTTTGACTTGACAGATTAATATTACTTGTTACAAGTCTTTATTTTAGCATAATGCATTTCAATATGATTAAATACTTACCAATAAGTTAGATTTTCACTGTTATTTCCATTCATTCACCTTTTATAGACTGTATAGTGATATCACCAAGACAGCCTATATTTCTTATAAAAAATCAAAGACACCAAGAGAATTACTTCTCTAGTGTCTTTAACTATTTATTATTTATTATTTACTATTTTATTTAATTTATAACTCCTGCGCTTATCTCCTAGTAGTATTATAACAACGGACTATCATTTCTAGCTTTTAATCTTTCCCATCTTCTATCTACTTCTTCTTGAATACCATTCATTACTCCTTCATACTCAGGTTTAACTAAATGTTTTGTTCTACCCATCATCTTGAAGAAATCTGTCATTGGTATTTTCTTGTTCTTTGCTTCTGGGTCATAGGTAACTGTTGTAATACCATTTTCTATTTCATATAGAGGATGATAACAACTATTAACTCCTGCTTCTATAACGCTTCTTTCATATCTAGGTTCATCTCCCCAGTTAAGAGGACAAGCTGATAACGCTTTTATAAATGCTAATCCGTGCTCATTAGCATATTTCTGAGCTTTTGCTGCTTTTTTGATAAAATCTGTTGGTAAAAACTCTGCAACTGTTGCTACATAAGGAATGCCTGTTGCGGCAAATAGCATAGGTGTATCTTTATTATAATTAGGTTTACCGTCTTGTGCAGGACCTACATGAGATGTAGATGTTTTTGCTCCTCTTGGTGATGAATAAGACAGTTGATATCCTGTGTTCATATATCCACCATTATCATATTCCATAATAATCATTTTATGATTTCTAAGAGCTGATCCAAGAGCTGGTCCCATACCAATATCTAGACCACCATCTCCACTTATCATAACGAAAGTAAAGTCGTCACCTTCTGGAATTTCGCCTCTTCTTTGTTTCTCGTGAAACATTTCTACAAGTCCTGATAATGTTGCTCCACCATTTTGGAATAAATTATGAATATAACTTACTCTGAATGCTGTTTTTGGATAAGGTGTTGTTACAACCATACCACAACCTGTCTGGAATAATAATACTACATTACCTTCTATACCTTTTAACAGTAGATTAACATTAACAGGAATTCCACATCCTGGACACGCTCCACTACCTGGTGCCCATCTTTTTGGCATTTTAGTTGCTTGTTTTGGAATACCACCTTTTACATCATAATTCCCTGTTTCTTCATTTTTAGTTATAGTAGTAATACCTGGTGATGATTCTTCTTTCGTAATTGGATCAAATAGTTGAGGTGGATTATATCCTTCTTCACCTTTGTAATGACCGTAATAATCAAATCTATTATTAATTTCTTTTGTTTTCGCCATATCATAAGCTTTATTTAACATTTCTATTGCATCTTCTATATAGAAATCTTTTCCACTAAGTCCATATATAAGAGTTGATACATCAATATCAGATTTGTAATCTTGAAGTGTAGCTTTTAACTCCATAGATAGATTACCACCGTTACCGCCATAACTATCTTGTCTATCTGCTACTACTATTGCTTTTGTACCTTTTACCATTTCGTGTATATCCTCTTTGTACCAAGGTCTTAATGCGTTTACTGCAAATACACCAACTTTTTTACCTTCTTCTCTTAATTTATCTACTGCTGAAATAGCTGTATCAAAACTAGAACCTATAATAAATAAAGCCGCCTCTGCATCTTCCATTTTATAACCTTCTACTACAGTATAAGAACGTCCACTTAGTTCTCCATATTCTTTAAATACGTCTTTAATTACTCCTCTAGCTTCGTTCATAGCTTCGTGTAATTGGAATTTATTATTTATTAAATCAGGCTCATTCATGTAAGAACCCATTGTTATAGGCTTATTTGGGTCAAGCAAATGATAATCAGCTTCGTATTTACCGATAAAATTTTGTATATCTTCATCTTTTGCAAATACACTTGCTCTTCTTTTTTGATGACTAGTAAAAAATCCATCAAATGCAACGATTACTGGTAATTTAACTTTTTCTGCTATTTTTAAAGCACATATATTCATGTCATATACTCTCTGAGGATCTTTGGCAAATAATATTACCCATCCTGCATTAAGTGTATACATAATATCACTATGATCACCTTTTATTGAAAGTGGTCCAGATACGGTTCTACATACTACATTAAGTACCATAGGAAGTCTTGTACCAGATTGTACTGGTAGTTGTTCTAATGCATATAATAATCCATTTGCAGAAGTTGCGTTAAATACACGTCCACCACCAGCAGTCGCTCCATAACAAATACCAGCGGCACCATGTTCTCCATCTCCGGGAATCATGACTACTTCATGTTCTCCTTCTGCTTTTAATAAATCAAGATGTTCTGCAATCTTAGTAGATGGTGTAATTGGATAATATCCCATTACATGATAATTTATTTGTTTAGCTGCATATGCCGCTAGTTCATTTCCACTATCAAATACAATTTTTTGTTCTACCATTATAAGCCCTCCTTAATTTCCACTTTCAGTATTTACAATAGAATTAGCTCCAGCATCTTCGAATTCCATTGATTCTACTACTAAGTCTTTATTTCTTACATGTATTTTCCATATATCATGATCTCTTTCTAATTCGGCTGTAAGTGCGGCTGTAGGACATACTTCCACGCATCTTAGACAACCTTTACAATGGTGATAGTCAGGTCCTTTATTAACCATTGATGGCTTTCCTCTATATTCACCTTCTACAAATTGGAATACCATATCAGGACAAGTTGTATCACACAAACCACAGTGTATACATTTATCTTCATGAAATAATGGTACATATCCTTCTCTACTTGCTGTTAAGTCATTAGTAACTGTGCTACCAGGTATTGTGTTTACACCGCCTATTGGTGAGTTATCATAACCCCATTCTCTTTTTACTTCTGTGTATTCTTGATAAGGATATTTCCCATCATTCTCATATTTTTTTACTACTATTTCTTCAAACCCTCTTTTAATACCTGCTAAGTTGCCTGGTAATACGGCAGGATATTTCTTCCCAACAGTATCTTTTACTACTTGCTCCATAGATTCAAGTGTAATAAAGCCAGATGCCTTTGCAATTGCACCTAACATAACCATGTTTATTCTTGTTTTTTCTTCTATTGCTATTTTCAATGCGTCAATACATACTAATGTACCTGCACACATTTTTAGATGATCTCTAACATAATCTGGCTCTTCGTTAGTATTAACAATGACTATTGTTTTTTCATCAACACCTGCCATAACAGGTATTTTTCCTGCTAATCTCTCATGAAATATACCAAGTATATGAGGCTTTTCAATAGGACTATTTATTCTTATTTCTTTATCAACATCACAATATCTAACAAATGATTTTACAGGTGTTCCTCTCTTTTCTGAACCATAGCTTGCAAAGTTAGAGCTATTAAGATTAAGGTATAGTGCTCCTAGTTCACCTAATATTTTACCGCTTAGATTTGCACCTAGCCCGCCTATACTTTCTAATCTTATTTCATAGAAACCATGATCGTTTGTAACAGGTAGATTTACACTCATCTTCTTTCCTCCTTAAAATATAATATATATTAATTTTACATATATATCCTATAACAATTATTATAACATGATAATCATTATTATCAAGTATCAATTTTCTAACACCAAATTAAAATTTTATTTAATTCTAATTAACTACTATCTTTTTGCCTACTATTTAAAATTAAACATGCCAATTTAAGTATAGGTAAAATTTGATAAAAATATGCAAAAAAAGAACAAATTGAAAGAATTACAATCTGTTCTATTTATAAAGTCCATATATATTTTTTTAACCTCTATATGCTATAGCATCAAGTTGGAATAAAAGTCCATCAGAACCACCACGATGAGCAAACTCTGTTTGTATCGACTTGCGTGCAGGGTACTTACCATTAAAACGTTCTTTAATTATGCCTTCCATCACTGGTATGTTCCAAACATCTCTAAACAAGCAATCCATCTTTACAACTGATTCCAAAGTTAAACCTATTGATTGAAGACGCTCAGTTAGATGATCAAATGCTCCATTAATTTGATTTTCAATAGGCTGACCTATATTACCTACACAATAACCTATAAATACAATATTTCCTGCTTCAACAATACCTGAATGTGCCCACTCTTCATTTATATCACTTCTTACGATTTCACTCATCTAATTACACTCCTTATATGCATGCAGTTATATCTAATATCATTATAGAACAAACGTTCCCATAAATCAAATAATAACTTAAACATAGTTAATCATTAAGTGTTAGATTTTCAATAAGTGAATCTTACAATGGCTATGTTATAATTTTTCAAGACATTATCTCTTCAATAACATCTTCTAAAATTGTCTCATCTATCATTGTGCTATTTGCTTTTTTTGAAATTTTTGTACCAATTGGTACACCCTTGTCCCCATTTCTACTAAACCAAGTGCCGTTTTTAGTAGTCTGAAACTTTTCCTTATAAAATTTATTAGTTTCTTTATCTTCTTGATTTTCACTATAACCTTCATTGACAATTTTAACTCCATCCATTACGACTTCTAGCTCATTATCTAAGTGGTTGCACATATATATTATAGCTATTTCTTTCTTATCTTCTAATCTACATATCATTCTAATACCAAGTAAAATAAGTCCTAATACTAATCCTACTATACCACATGTTAACACTTCTTGTAAATTTACTGCACTAATTTTATTAAGTAACGCTATTTCAAGAAAGGTAAATGTTAGTCCAACTAATACTATACAATATAGAGTGTTAATTGCTACATCTTCTAATATGTACATTGGTATTTTACTAATTCTAATATTATAAATGTCTTTTTCAATAAATATTTTTGTATTAGTAGGTCTATTTCCTGTTAATACACGATGTCTATATTTGTGCTCCATTAACATTATATCCTTGTCCATAAATTTCCCGTCAATAGTTTTCAACATTCCATTATATTTATTATTAGCCGTTAAACAGCTAAATACTCCTATAAGGAAAATAATTAATAACGCTAAACATACAATAGCATTAACTGATTCATACATATAGATACTCCCCTTCCAATTATTTACAATTATAATTATAACTCATTAATAATTATATTGGAAGAGTTAATTGTAAATTATTTACAATTTATAATAAGTTAATCATTTCTCTAATCATTTTAGTGGAATTACTAGCAGCTATCTCTGTAAATTCTGCAAAATTTACTTCTGCTGAATTATCAGCTTTATCAGAAATAGATCTGATTACTACATATGGAATATTGTTTAGGTAACATACATGAGCAATAGAAGCTCCTTCCATTTCGGCACAAAATCCTTGAAAATCATTAGATAGTTTTTCTTTCACATTAGCATCTGATATAAACTTATCTCCGCTTACGACTCTATCTACATATACTTTATTATCTGTTTCTATAGTTTCACTAGCTTTTTTTGCAATCTGTATTAAGTTTTCATCGGCTTTAAATATACTTTCTTTCATTCTTGGTATTTCTCCAAGTTTATATCCAAATCCTGTTGCATCCATATCATGTTGAATTGCATCACTTGAAATAACTATATCTCCTATATCTAGTTTACTGCTTACAGCACCTGCTACACCTGTGTTTATAATCATTGTAACATTAAATTTATCTATTAATAATTGTGTACAAATCGCAGCATTAACTTTACCTATACCACATCTAACAACTACTACGTCTTTATTATTCATTTTTCCTATATAAAAATCTAAGCTTGCATAATTTTTAACTTCTATTATTTCCATTTCTTGTTTTAGTGAAGCTACTTCTTCTTCCATAGCTCCGATTATGCCTACTATATTCATATTGTTTTCCTCCATGTTTAAGTATTTTAGATATTGCAATTGTGCAACTATCTTATTTTTATCAACTTTAAACTTCTAAGTATTAATTACTTGTTAATTATATCAAATACTAAAGTAATATCAACTATTTATATTATCATTCTCCAATTACAAATTTCTTATTTTATAAAAATATAAACTAATGAACGGTAACATTTACTTATTATCATTAGTACATAGTAATATTGAATGAATCTATTCTCTATGGTATACTAGCTTTATTGTTTTCAAGCTTAATTTGACTAGTACATACGAAAGGGCTGAATAATATGTTTGAATATAATACAAAAGGTACATGTTCTAAAAAAATAACTTTTGATATTGAGGATAATAAAGTTATAAATGTTAGATTTACTTCAGGTTGTGCTGGTAACCTATCCGGCATTAGTAAACTAATTGAAGGTATGGATATTGATGAAGTTATTACTCGTTTACAAGGAACTCCATGTGGTCCAAGACCTACATCATGTCCAGATCAATTAGCACTAGCTTTAATGGAGTACAAAGAAAAAAATTGTTTATAGTAATTAGCATAAAAAATGTAGCTGTCTAATAATATTTTTAGATAGCTACATTTTTTGGAAGATAGACTAGGTTTTATAACAGATATAATTCTAACTACTCAATAATTTTATAATCTCCTCGATTAACTTCAACATTAGACATTCCTATGTCAATATAATCAAAATACACCTCACCACTTTTATCTTCTACATCAAAAATATATTTCTTTTCATTATGCATTGCTTCAATCTTAGAAAAATGTTCTCTTTTTTTCCCATATACAATTAAATAACTTGTATTTTTGCTATCAATTTTTCTATAACTGATATCATTATTTATAGATGAAATTCCACCTATTAATAATTTATTATTACCTTTTTGAAACATTTCAACTAACCAATACCTATCGGGAAGCTTGAAAAGAATAATAGTAACTCCGTTCAGTACAACATTTTTTTTAAACTCAAACTCACTTACATCATATGTATCTTCATACCGCATTCTTTTTAAAATTCCTTGTGCTATAGATTTATTATCATTATTTACTATTGCTTCATTATCATTCGTATTAGTGAAGACAATTATTATAACGATTAAAGATATTACTACAATAATTGGTATAATAGGTTTATGGTTCATAGTATAATATATTCCTTTCTAACTAAATAATAATTTTTAATAGTTTTGTTGTGTATATTATAACATTTTTATTTTTGCACTGAAATATTTTTATCAATTCAATACTTAATTTTATATATACCAATTATTCTTCTTTCTATCTACATATTCTTCTCTGCAATCTTAGCAAGTGGACTTCTCTCTACTCTATTAAGTGCCACATGTCCTGTTATATTAAATTCTTTCATTTTTTCAACTGTGTATACTAATCCATTTGACTTAGAATCTATGTAATTATTATCAATTTGATTATCACTAGGATCTCCGATAAATACAAACTTAGAATTCTCTCCTGCTCTTGTAAGCATTAACTTAGCCAAGTGTGGTGTCATCTCTTGGGCTTCGTCTACTATAATTAATGTGTTAGTGAAAGTTCTTCCTCTCATATAAGTAAAAGTCTTAGTCTCAATAACACCTCTTTGTCTAAACTGTTCAATAAATCCTTCCACAGTGAATATTGGTTTTCCTCTATGTCCCTTATTATTATCTTTTATATCCGATAGATTTTCTATAGCATCATAGAAACTACCCATCCAAGGTTCTAACTTTTCATTCTCCGTTCCAGGTAAATATCCAATATCATTTCCTGCTGCTACTACTGGTCTTACGAATACTATTTTTCTATACTTATTTGTCTCAATTACATTCTGTAATGCTGTTGCTGTTGCTAGTATAGTTTTACCGGAACCTGCTCCACCAATTATAGTCACAAAATGTATATCTGGATTCATAAGTAACTCAAATGCCATTTTCTGTTCTCTATTTATTGGTGTTAATCCCCAAGCACTATCATTAACATATTTTAGTGGAACTATTTTATTTCCATCATATCTCGCTAATATTTCATGCCCTACTTGATCTGTACTTTTAATATGTAAAAATTCATTAGGGTATATTGGTTCAGCTATTTGCGGTGGAATATCTAATCCATCTTCATATATCTTATCTATATCTTTTGATAATAATTCTATTTCCATATATCCTTTGTATATAGTATCAACATCTATTCTATCACTTTGATAATCTTCTACTTCTATTCCAAGAGACCTTGCTTTTATTGCCATATATAAATCTTTTGTTACTAGTACTGTAGGTACGTCTCTATATATATTTTGTAAATTAAGTACAACTGCTAATATTCTCGAATCATTTTTATTTATATCAAAACCATTAGGAAGAATCTCAGTATTCATATGATTTAACTCTACCCGTAGAAAGCTATTATTAGGTAAATTTATCCCCTGTTCTATATTTCCAAGCTCCATTAATCTCTTAATTTCTTTTGCTACTCGTCTTGCATGAAAACCAACTAACCCTTCTCTTCTTTTTAGGTTATCTAACTCTTCTATGCAAAGCAGAGGTATTACAATATTGTTATTTGGAAAATTATGTATGAATTCTGGGTCATGTATCATTACATTTGTATCAATTATATAGTTTTTAACCATATAATATCCTCCCTCCAAAACATTCCCATGAAAATAAATGGTAGCTTCTATATTTAATTTTTAATTATAATAATAGTATATTCCATACTAATATAAAAAAAACCTTAATTAAGTAATTTCATTATCCTATACTTTTTACCATATTATCTCCATATGTTTTATATGCATTTCGAAAGAACTATAAAATATAAAAAAATTAAAGGGTACTATATTTCCCTTTAATTATATAAACTTTATTATCTTTACATATGTATAATACTATCTTTTATATACTCCACAACTTCTTCTAAGCTTCTATTATTACAATTTACAGTAACATCTGCATACTTTTTGTATAATGGAACTCTTTCCTTATATACGTCTTCCAAAGTGGCACCTTTTTTCTTAGCTATTCCTCTAGTAGTTATATTATTAATTCTTTTTTCTATTTCTTCATAATCTACTTCTAGATAAATAATGATACTACTTTTTTTCAAATGTTTTATAGCTTCTTTTCTAAAAATAACACTTCCTCCAGTTGCTATAATACTTCTAGTTTCATCTATACTAAGAACTGCTTCCTTTTCTATATCTAAAAATGTATCCATTCCTACATCATCAATTATTTCTTGTAACAATCTATTTTCTCTTTTTTGTATTACTAAATCTGAATCAAGAAATTTCATTCCTAAAGTTTTAGCAAGTACTACTCCTACTGTACTTTTACCTGCTCCCGGCATCCCAATTAATACTATATTTTCCACTTTCCTCAGTCCTTTCAATTGCCCTTATTATACTTGATATCTTTTTTGGGTTCAAATATTAATTTATAATTAATCTTCAATTAGTAATTTAGAATTTCATTATGGATATGCTAACGAAGCAATGCGGTTTGTAGCATTTCGTTTAACTTTACCATAAAATAAGTCATTGGGATGGCACGGAGCTTCACATTAGTCCATCTTTTGATTGATTACCCATATATGTCCGTATTTATCCCTAAATACTGCATTTATAGCATTGCTCTCAGGGAATTGGGTAACTGGTGAAATAATAACGCAACCAAAATCTTCAGCAACTTTACACTGTTTATTTATATCATCAACAAACAGATTTACCCACATTGAACTGGGAACGTCTTCAGATGGAGCTACTAAACCAATCTCTTCATTCTCGTTTAGAACTCTGATTTCAGTTCCGCCTACAACCATTCTCGTTTCATTAAGTGATTTATCCAAATCTGTTTTTGAGAGTATCTCTGCACCAAATAAATCATTATAAAAATCAGCAGCCTCTCTTGCATCCTTTACTACCATATTAATTTCCAATTTCATAATTATTGCTACCTTTCTTTTCTTTATTATATAACTTAGCCCCAGAGTTCCATCAACTGAGCTTTATATCTGGATATACGTTACCTAAAGTATAGTCATAGTGTATACTTTTACAGGATGAAATAAACAAGGGAGATATAATTTCGTCAGACATACTTGTACTTATTTCTCCTTTATCTTAAGCTTTTATTATAACAGCTTTTCAACTGTCTTTTCCAGATTCTCTGATATCATTCAGGCGACTTTCAAATTCACACATTAATCTTATTGCATAATATATCAGAGTAGTGAAATTCGTGCTATTCAGTGAGAATGTATTATTTAAGTTTCATTTTACTCTCGTTAATTGAAAAACTAAATTCTAGTTACACGGAAGTTAGTTCTCTATGCAGGATTAACTTCCTTTTTAATACTTAACAAATGCCCAATTATCATCTATAATATCATTATAGGCAATAAACTTTAGATTTTTTACACAAC
>JAOARM010000005.1 GCA_025210515.1 Vallitalea sp.
CATTGTATCCCACATACCGTTTGGTAAATAAACTCTATCAAAATATGGGAATATACGAACATCTTTATAAGAATCATAATATGAAGTTAAGTCACCTAAATCTACGTCTACATCATTTAATCCAGATGGAACTGCATTAAATTCACAAATTCTCTTTGCATTTTCTGGTCTTGCACAATACTCTAAGAATAATTTAGCAGCATCAACACTTTTTGAATCTTTCCAAACACCGATACTAAATCTTTCTCCACCAACAAAAGTGTGTGTATCACCTTCTGCAATTGCAGGTACTGGCATAATACCACCTTTGATATCTGGATTAGTTTTCTTAGCTTCTTGAATTAAATAAGGACCATATACTGCAAAAGCAACTTCGTTATTACCAAATGCCATAGCTGAGTCAGAATATCCAGCTGTTAATACATCTTCATTCAAATATCCTTTTTTATAAAGCTCTAAGAATTTTGCTGGCAATGGTGTGAAATTATTCCATTCAAAGCTTCCATCTTTCAATTGTTCGCCATAATTATCTTCCATGCTTATAAAAGAAGGTGTAGCAAAGAAATCAAAGAAGAAACCTACTGGCCATGAATCTTTTCCAGCTAAATGTATTGGTGTAACTTTTCCACCACTCTTAGTTTTAATAGTTTCACATGCTTCTAATAATTCCGCATAAGTTGTTGGTACGTCAACTCCATACTCTTCTAATAATCCAGCATTGTATACCATACCTGTTTTTTCTTGATCAACTGGTAATGCATATACTTTTCCATCATTGTCAATAACAGCAGGCTTAATTGATTCGCTTAAACGACCAACCCATGATTCATCTCTTAAATCTGCTAAGTATTTACCATATCTTACTTGAGCCCATCCATGAGTCTCAAAAATATCAGGCAATTGATTTGAAGCCATTTTGATCTTTAACACATTTTCGTAATCTTGACCAATAGCATTAACTTCAACTTTAATATTTGGATTATCTTTCATGAACTGTTCAGCTATTGTTGAAATCATATTATCTGGATCAGCTACGATTGCTATATCTAATGTTTGTATTTCATCTTTCTTGCCATTGTCTTTTTTATTATCATCTTTGTTATCAACAGTTTCTTTTTTGTCTCCATCAGTAGTTTGTTTATTATTATCATTGTTACTGCACCCAACCACCATACCTAGTGTTAATACAATTGCAATCACCATCATTAAATTTTTCTTAAAAAACATTTAACTACCTCCCTTTAATAATACCTTCATTATAAGTAACCTTGCTGTCATTCGATCGATTAAGCATGTTTGTTAATTATATATAAAATAATACTACTTTTTTGCCGTTTTTTAAATATAATAAAACTATGATTGACTTGTTCATTATTACGATTTGTTAATTATGAACAATAAAAATCATAATTTTAAACTATGGCAGTAAGATTTCACTATAGATATCAAAATATATTTATACTATAAACTAGATAAAACCTATTAAAGATTTTCCCTTAAATGAATATATACTATAATTAATAAACACTAATTATATAATACTTTTATAATATTATTCTGTGAAATGACAGCAATATCCTCTTTACATTTTACCCACTTTTCTATTATACTATACATAAGAATAACAATATTTAATTAGGACATTTCAAGTAATGTCACGTCTTGTACAAAAAGTTTTAATTTTATTGTTTTATAACTTTGCGAACTTTCTTTATTTAAGTAGTTTCAGGCGTATTTGGTTTATTCTGCATCTATTGATTAACTGATATATGCTAGTGTAAAACTATATAGTATATATAGGTCAAGTAATAAGGAAGTGATAAAATGAAAATCGAGAAAATTAGTAACGCTCAAATTAAATGTACTTTAAATAAAACTGATTTATCATCCAGACAAATTAAAATTAGCGAACTTGCCTATGGAACTGAAAAAGCTCAAGAACTATTTCAGGATATGATGGCACAAGCTTCTGATGAGTTTGGTTTTGAGGCTGATAACGTGCCTCTAATGATTGAAGCAATTCCACTTTCAAAAGAAAGTATTATGTTGATTATTACCAAGATAGATAATCCTGAAGAGATAGACGATAAATTTGCTTCTATTCCTAAGCAAAACATAAGAAAGTTTAAGAAAAAAGAAACTACTAAACAAACTGAAACTACAGAAAATAAAGTTGTTACTAATCAACTAATATATAGTTTTAATACACTTGATTATGTAACTAAAGCGGCTAAGATCGTACGTCCATTATATGATGGTATTAATTCATTATATAAGAACGAAACTCTTAACGAATATTATCTTGTACTTCATAAATCTGATAATGAAGGTAATGCATTTATAGGTCTTAATGGTTTATTATCAGAATATGGACAAAAGATTAACTCGTCAAATTTAATGGAATCATTCTATGAAGAACATTACGAATCTATTATTATAGATAAAGCTATTCAAGTATTAGCTGAGTTATAACAATAAAGGGGCTGAATATCAGCCCCTTTTTAATACCATATTATTATTTACTTTCTAAGTAAGAATTTATTTTTCCCATTAACTCTTCTATATCCATTCCATGTACAAAAGCTGCCTCTTCTAATGTTTCACCTTGAGATGATGGACACCCAATACAATGCATACCAGATTCTAATAAAATAGGAATAATTCCTTGATCAACCGCAATAATATCAGCTATAATCATATCTTTTGTTACTTTTGCCATATTGTATTACCTCCTTATAATCTAAAGTATACCCATATATAACGAAATTAACTACTTGTAATATCTAGTTAACTTCATAGTTAATGCTTATACTAATTTTTGTAATTCCTCATTATTATAATATAAATTATATTATTTTACAAACTTAATTTATTTCTATATTAGTAAGAAATTCAGCTTATTTATTATTGTATTTATTTATATAATTATGTTCGCCTATATATATCCACATGATATTTATACAGATCTGGACGATAATAAGATTCCTCATAAAATAACTTTTCATTATTTGCCAAATAACTAATACCAGTAATTTTTAGCAACGCTCTTACTTTGTGCATCTTAAATATATTCATTGTAACATTATTAGCTATACAGGCATCAATATCACAAGAAATATTTTCAATCTTATATCCATAATTACATTCTAATATTTCATATAAAGACTCACTAACATCGTATTGATGCAAGTTAGGACATCTACTTTTTTGTATATATACTGTTTCAAGTGCCATAGGAAGCTCATTACCTAATCTAAGTCTTTTTAACTTATAAAATTCAGTTTTATAAGGAACTTCCATAGTGCTACTAATTTCTTTCAAATTATATACTGTTGAAAATTCTATAATCTTAGTACTTGGTACAAATCCTCTTTCTTTTAACGTGTCAGTAAAACTCTTTACATTTCGTTGAAGAAATCCAGGAGATGAAACAAATGTGCCTCTTCCTTTTTCTCTATAAACTTTACCTTCCTTAACTAATTCGTTAATTGCTTGTCTTGCAGTCATTCTACTTAAGTTAAACATCCCACATAGTTGTCTTTCAGAAGGTATTTTTTCACCTGAAGGATACTCGCCTTTATTAATTTTGTCTTCTATTATTTTCTTTATTTTTATATATTTAGGTTCTATCTTTTCCATATTTTCACCTTTTTTCAAGAAAGCCATTGATAATTTCAACTACTATTAAATTATAATTCTCATTAATTTAATATAAAATACCAATTATATCAAGTATATTTTATCATTGATAATTAGTATATTCAACTGTTTTATCAGTTTATAATATTTTATATTAAATAATAATTATTATTTATTAAAAACTTCTTGACGTGTATACAGTATTCAGTATATAATGTGCGTATAGAATTTAACAATCTATTTTATATGGTTACCTTAATATAACCTATTATCTAATAATTATATTTATCATTATATATAATAGCTTATTATTAATTACCAAATAAATAATGATATTAATTACTTTGGTGAATAATAACGATAGATAACTAGGTAAAATTTATTTAATATAAAATCACAAAACAGGAGGTCTTTTCTATGAATGAAAACTGGAAAAACTTTAACCCAGGTAATTGGGAGAATAACATTGATGTAAGAGATTTTATTCAAAATAACTATAACCCTTATGAAGGTGATTCATCTTTCTTAGAAGGTGCTACAGACGATACACTCAAATTATGGGAAAAAGTATCTGTACTTATGAAAGAAGAAACAAACAAAGGCATATTAGATGTTGAAACAAAAAAACCATCTTCTATCGTTTCACATGGTGCTGGATATGTAGATAAAGATTTAGAAAAAATCGTTGGTTTCCAAACTGATAAACCTCTAAAAAGAGGAATTATGCCTTATGGTGGTATTAGAGTTGTAAGAAATGCATTACATTCTTATGGATACGAACTTGATAAAAACACAGATGAGATATTCACTAATTATAGAAAAACTCATAACGAAGGTGTTTTTGATGCTTATACTGAAAATATGCGTCAAGCAAGACATTCAGGAATAATAACTGGTCTTCCAGATGCTTATGGAAGAGGTAGAATTATTGGTGATTATAGACGTGTTGCTCTATATGGTATTGATTTTCTAATAGAAAAGAAAATAGAAGAGAAAAAACAACTAGAAATGGATTACATGGAGCCAAATGTTATTGTTCTTAGAGAAGAACTTTCTGAACAAATAAAAGCTTTAAAACAATTAGTAGAAATGGCTAAATCTTATGATCTTGATATTAGTAAGCCAGCTGCTAATGCAAAAGAAGCTATTCAATGGACATATTTCGGATATCTTGGTGCAATAAAAGAACAAGATGGAGCTGCAATGTCTCTTGGTAGAGTTTCTTCATTCCTTGATATATATATTGAAAGAGATTTACAAAATGGCGTAATAACAGAAAAAGAAGCTCAAGAATTAATGGATCAATTCGTTATGAAGCTTAGAATGGTAAGATTTTTACGTACTCCAGCTTATAATGAATTATTCTCAGGCGACCCAACATGGGTTACAGAAGTAATTGGAGGAATGGGTGTTGATGGTAGAACTCTAGTAACAAAGAACAGCTTTAGAATTCTTCATACACTATATAACCTAGGACCTGCTCCAGAACCAAACTTAACTGTACTTTGGTCAGAAAACTTACCAGAGAACTTCAAAAAATATGTTGCAAAAGCATCTATTGATACAAGTTCAATTCAATATGAAAATGATGACCTTATGAGAATTTGGTATGGTGATGATTACGGTATCGCTTGTTGTGTATCTGCTATGAAAATCGGAAAACAAATGCAATTCTTTGGTGCTAGAGCCAATCTTGCAAAAGCATTATTATATGCAATTAACGGTGGTAAAGATGAGAAAACTGGCGAGCAAATAGGACCAGAATTAGCACCTATTACTTCAGAATATCTTGATTTTGATGAAGTAACAAGAAAATTTGACGGTGTACTTGACTGGTTAGCTCAACTTTATATTAACACATTAAATATTATTCATTATATGCATGATAAATACTGCTACGAGCGTTTACAAATGTCTCTACATGACAAAGACGTTTTAAGAACTTCTGCTTGTGGTATTGCGGGTCTTTCAGTAGTAGCTGACTCATTATCTGCAATTAAACATTCAAAAGTAAAAATAATCAGAAATGAAGCTGGTTTAGCTGTTGACTATGAAGTAGAACAAGAATCATTCCCTGCATTCGGTAACAACGATGAACGTGTTGATAACATTGCAAGTGAAATTGTTGAAAACTTCATGAACAAATTAAGAAAACACAAAACTTATAGAGATTCTGTTCCTACTATGTCAATTCTTACTATTACTTCTAACGTAGTTTATGGTAAGAAAACTGGAAGTACTCCAGATGGTAGAAAAGCAGGGGAACCATTTGCTCCAGGTGCTAACCCAATGCATGGTAGAGATAAAAATGGTGCTATTGCTTCTATGGCATCAGTAGCTAAATTACCATACGAGCATGCAGAAGATGGAATATCATATACATTCTCTATTGTACCAAAAGCATTAGGAAAAGATATTAATACTCGAGTTAATAACCTTGTAGGTATGTTAGATGGTTATTTCCATGATAAAGGACATCATATTAACGTTAACGTATTTGATAAAGAAACATTAATAGATGCAATGGAACATCCAGAAAAATACCCACAACTAACTATTCGTGTATCTGGATATGCTGTTAACTTCGTAAAATTAACTAGAGAACAACAACTAGATGTAATTAATAGAACTTTCCACGAAAGAGCATAATTCATATAAATTTAGCATGGAGGTTAGTTTAATGAGTATAATGGGAAAAATTCATTCTATAGAGACTTGTGGAACTGTAGATGGTCCTGGTATAAGATTTGTTATATTTATGCAAGGTTGTCCTCTTAGATGTAAGTATTGTCATAATCCTGATACTTGGAAACTAGCCGATGGAGAAAATAAGTCAGTAGATGAATTAATGACAGAAATCAAGAAATACAAATCATATATGAACTTTTCTGGCGGTGGAGTAACTGTTACAGGTGGTGAACCATTACTTCAAGCAGAATTTGTAAAAGAATTATTTATAAAATGTAAAAAAGAAGGTATCCACACAACTATTGATACATCAGGTTATCTTTTTAATAATACTATTAAAGAAGTTCTTAACTATACTGATTTGGTATTACTTGATATTAAATGTTTTGATAGAACTCAATATAAATATATAACAGGAGTTCCACTTGATCCTACAATTTCCTTTATGAATTACTTAGGTGATATTGATAAACCTGTATGGATACGATATGTATTAGTACCGGGTCTTAGTGATAACGAAACACATATTGAAAACTTATCACTATTTCTAAGTGATTTCAATAACGTGGAACGCATTGAGCTTCTTCCATTTCATAAAATGGGGGAATTCAAGTGGAAAGAACTTGGTTATACTTATGAGTTAGAAGATACTATTGAGCCAAGCAAAGAAGAAGTTATAAAAGCAATGGCTATTATAAAAATGCATAATTTGAACGTAGTTACTAACTAAAATATATTAATCTCGCAAAAAATAATAATTTTGACTAATACTTTATTTATAATCTAGTAAAATAATTTTTTGCGAGATACTTATTATATCTATATATATCAATTTGTTCTCATATAATGAATAAATTTTATAGTTTCATTTATATAGTAATTATCCCAAAATTATGCTTGTATTATAAGTATTAATAGTTTAAAATATATCTGTAAGTTTTATTATAATATTCAGGAGGTGCAACAAAATGGCATATGTAATTAACGATGAATGTATTTCATGTGGAGCTTGTGAACCAGAATGTCCAGTAGACGCTATTTCTGAAGGCGATTCTAAATACGTGATTGACGCAGATACTTGTATTGATTGTGGTGCTTGTGCAGGCGTTTGTCCAGTAGATGCTCCTCAACCACAATAATTTAATTACTCAATTTGGTTAATTTATATTTTCCAAAGTAAAAATGAAGAAGCCTAATAGCTCCTTCATTTTTTAAATTTGAATCTTTTTTTCTTCTTATTAGATGATGCAGCTATTTGTTGTCTCATTTTCTGCATTTCTCTAATTGTTTCATCAAGTTTTTTATATCGCCTTTCTTCAATTTCTTCTCTTTCTTCAAATAATAATCTAACCTCACTAGATACTTCTTTAGTAACTGCAATTTTTAGCTTTTCGTTATTTTCCTTTAAAGTATCCAGTAATATTGCCTTCATAAACTCTTGAAACTGCTCTACTTTATTTTTTCCCGAGTCAGGTATAGATACAGTTAATTCATCTTCTGAAGACCTCTCTATTTCCTCTGTAGGTACTATATCTGTTGTCTCAGTCAATAACTTGTCCTCTTCTAGCATATCAGGCAACAGCATTTTTATTGCCTTTAGTTGTAATCCCTGGTCTTTTAATTTCTTAACATTTCTAAGCATTATTATATCTTCTTCTCTAAAATATCTATGCCCCATTTCATTTCTTGGAATCTCAAGTTCAAGCTCTTCTTCCCAATATCTAAGTACATGAGGCTCCACATCAAGTTTTTTTGAAGCATCAGATATTATATATCTTATATCTGTCATGTTCCCCCTCCTATTTGTAAACATTTCCCATATAATTACTATTATACCATATATTTACAATTTCGCAAGTGCTTAACAATGTTTTATTAAGTTCTTATTATTATCTTAACCCTATATTTTTTATATCTGATTATAATCTTATTTGCTTAAAATGAACAAAATAAACAATTCACTTGAAAGAGCTATTGCTTTTGTTTATAATGCTATATGGTTTAGTTAAATTTTACACAATCTTAAGGAGGAAATAATAACTATGATGAAAAAAACATTAGTATTTCTATTAGTTTGTACAATGATGATTTCAATGACAGCATGTGGATCATCAAAGAAGGAAACTGCTAGCACAAGCGAAAATGGAAATACATTTATTGGTGAAGCTGAAGGAAAGAATGGTAAAATTAAAGTTGAAGTAACTATTGAAGATAATGAAATTAAAGATATTAAAGTTATCGAAAATCATGAATCTGAATTTACAAAAGAAGTGTTTACAAAAGTTATTGACACTGTAATGGCTCAAAATTCAGCTGAAATTGATGCAATCTCTGGTGCAACACTTACTAGTGATGCTGTTATCGCAGCAGTTGCTGATGCTGTAGCAAAATCTGGAGCTACTTTAGAAAAAAAAGACGTTAAAGATACCGAAGAAGCTGTAAAAGACGTTGAAACAGACGTTGTAGTTATTGGTGCTGGTGGTGCTGGTTTAACTGCTTCTATCGAAGCTAAAGAAAACGGAGCTAACGTAATTTTAATTGAGAAAAACGCTGTTGTTGGTGGTAATACAAACTTCGCAACAGGTGGACTTAACGCAGCAGGTACTAAATTCCAAGAAGAAAATGGTATCGAAGATAGTGTTGAACTATTCTATGAAGACACTATGAAAGGCGGAAAAAACATAAATAATCCAGAATTAGTTAAAGTATTAACAAGTAATTCTGCGAATACAGTTGTTTGGTTAACTGAAAGAGGTGCTGACTTAACAGATGTAGGTAGAATGGGTGGTGCTAGTGTAAATAGAACTCATAGACCTACTGGTGGTGCTGGTGTAGGTGCACACTTAGTTGAAGTACTTGACAAAAAAGCTAGAGAAGTTGGCGTAGAAATAAGAGTAGAAACAAAAGCTACTGAAATTTTAACTACTGAAAACAAAGTTACAGGTATTAAAGTAACAGATGCAAAAGGAAATGAATATACAATTACTGCAAAAGCTGTTATTGTTGCAACAGGTGGTTTTGGTGCTAATCCTGAATTAGTTGTAAAATTCAAGCCTGAATTAGAAGGATTTGGTACAACTAATGGTCCTGGAGCTACTGGAGATGCATTAAGTTTAGTAGAACCTTTAGATGTTGCTTTAGTTGATATTACAGAAATTCAAACTCATCCAACTGTAGTTCCAGAAAAAAATAAAATGATAACAGAAGCTGTTAGAGGAAACGGTGCTATCTTAGTAAATAGAGAAGCAAAAAGATTTATTAACGAATTAGAAACAAGAGATGTTGTTTCAGCTGCTGAATTAGAACAAGAAGGACAAACTGCATTCTTAGTATTTGACCAAAATGTTAGAGAAAGCTTAAAAGCAATTGAAAAATATGCTAAACTTGGTTTATTAACAGAAGCTAATACATTAGAGGAATTAGCAGAAAAAATGAATTTAGACAAAGCTGAGTTAACTAACACTGTTAATACATATAATACTTATGTAAAATCTGAAGATGATAAAGATTTCTCAAGACCTAATATGAAAACAGAACTTAACAAAGCTCCATACTACGCAGTAGAAGTTGGTCCAGCTGTTCATCATACAATGGGTGGATTAAAAATTAATACTGATGCTCAAGTAATAACTAATAATGATGAAGTTATTGAAGGCTTATTTGCTGCTGGTGAAGTAACTGGTGGCGTTCATGGTGCAAATAGACTTGGTGGAAATGCCTTAGCTGATATTACTACTTTTGGTAGAATAGCTGGTAAAAACGCATCAGAAATGGCAAAATAAATTACACTCTTATATTAAACTTAATTAAATCAAATGATTAATTACAAAAATCTCCCTATTAGTAATAAGTATATATAGGGAGATTTTTCATATAGTAAATTTAATTTAATTACACAATATTATTTATAGACTCTCATAAATAAAATCCCTATATACATTAATAGTATACAGGGATTTTTTATTGTTATATAAAATTTCTAAGCTTTGAATCCTCTAGATTCATCACTTATAATAGTTTCATTTAATGTACCTTTTCCATAGGTTAATCCAGCATATAATTTCTGTGCGTTCTTAATTAAGACTTCACTATTTTCACCTACAGAAGCTTTTCTAAATCCTTCTAATAATATATTAGCTACTTTAATAACTTCTTCCAAAGGTTCAACATCATATGTTAACGCACTTTGAATCAGTTTTTTGTTCATATAAATATATAAAGCTAGAAGGTCACTTGATATCTCATAAGACATATCTAAGTTATTCATTAGCTCTCTATGAAATTTTTGTGCTTTAACAATATATTTATCAAATTCTTCTTTATTATTATAATTAAGTACTTCAATAGATTTATTAACTTGTTCAACAAATAATTCATAAGTTATTATTAGTAGCTGTTCTTTATTAGCGCTAATAATTCTATTCTGGTAATCTTTTATTGTACTTTCTGTCATACTATAAACATTCCTTTCAAGCTAGTTATATTAAATTACACCGTATTATTACCCTTGAAGTAATTGTAATATTTGTTGAGGTCTTTGATTAGCTTGAGCTAACATAGACGTTCCTGCTTGAGAAATTATGTTTTTCTGAGTATACTGAGCCATTTCATACGCCATATCAGCATCTTGTATTCTTGACATAGACTCTGTCATATTTTCTGATGCAACACCTAGATTATTTACTGTATGTTCTAATCTATTTTGATAAGCTCCAAGCTTAGCTCTTATACTTGATACTTTACTAACGGCTTCATCTACGATACCGATTGCAATTTGACAACCATCACTAGATGATAAATTAATTGTGTCAATTCCTAATGCTTTTGGAGAGATACTTGGTATTCTAACTTCCATAAATTGACCTTCGTTAGCTCCGATTTGTAAATCAAGAGGTCCTGCATCTAAGACTTCTACATTAGTTTGATTAGATATAGATCCTTTGAATGCTGCTAATGCTTCTTCTGCTTTTTGTCTAGTTGGATTTGATGAAAGTTTCATTATCTCATCAATAATTTCGCTGTCACTTTTACCTAAATGAGTTTCAATTGTATCGCCTGAACTTGGTACTATACCACTAGCATTTCCTTTTGCTTTGCCAAGTACAGCATTAGCAATAGCATTAATTGGAGCACTATCTGTAGCATTACTTGCTAATGTTGCTTCATTTTTGGCTTCATTAACAGTTTTTCCAATAGCAAGTGCATTCATAAATACTTCTGTTGCCTTTGTTGCTTTTTCTACTGTTAATGATGGTGAAGACCCAGTCCCTGCAGCGACTCCCGCTATAAAAGCCTCATTATATTTACTATTATTAGCAACTGTATTCATCTGAGCTTCAAATCTAATCTCAAATCCGTTTTTATCTGTTACTGTTACTATATTACCTGTAGTTGAAATTGAAGCTGTAGTTGAAAAATCGCTATGCTTCATATTAAGACTTGCTTCTACATCTGTACCTTTTACATTTTGTTGTGATAATCCTAATCTACTCAAGAGGCTAGTGTCTCCATTTATAGATAATTTATAATCAGAACCATATTGTTTACTTTCAAATTTCAATGCCATACTACCATTAAATTGAAACTTAGCTGGTGTAGCATATGTAATATCAGTATATGATACTAAGTCAATACCTACCTTCTCTGATAAATCACTTAATTTCTTAAATACCATATCTGGTGTGTCACTCGCTTCGATTTTTACTTCTTCACCATTAATGTTAATTATTCCATCATCACCAACTGTAGCACCTGTATGGCTAATAGTTCCACCATTAATTGTTGCTTTTGATGCATCCTGTATAATATTTAGTGTGTAATTTCCTGGATTAACTGTATCTGATAACGAAACAATTTTGGCAACGGATTCATCTTCTGGAAATGCTCTTCTATCAATTTCTCCATTTAAAAGTTTTCTCTCATTAAATTCTATATTATTGGATATTCTATCTATCTCATCTTTTAGCGCGTTTACTTCGCTTGTAACAGCTTTTCTATCTTTTTCATCATATGTACCATTTGCTACTTGTATTGATAATTCTCTAATTCTTTGAAGCATAGCATGTACTTCATTTAGAGCTCCTTCTGCTGTTTGAATAAGTGATATTCCATCCATTGTATTACGTTTCGCTTGTTCTAGTCCTCTTATCTGTGTATCCATCTTCTGAGTTATTGCAAGTCCTGCCGCATCATCTGATGAATGATTTATTCTAAGTCCTGATGATAGTCTTTCAAGTGTCTTGTCAAGTTTTGAGTTATTCATTGATAATTGATGTAATGCTCTTAGTGCTGGTATATTGTGATTAATTCTCATTCTTCCACCTCTTTTTATTATTATATGAGCTAACCTTTATTATTCATATTATCTTTTATACATGATTTTAATATTATACTTTATAAAATGTATAACAGATATATACACTATAATAGATACATAAGCTTCCATTATTTTATCTATTATATTTATCGTCTTTTTTTCAATTTCCATTAACTACTTAATTCCTTATTCCTTTTCTTATCAATGTCTCCTATTAATTCAGCTAGCTTTTTGGCTAATAAATATACATTCTCTTGTTCTTTTTTCTGTTTTTTAATTTCATTCATGTTTTGCCACATCCTCATGTCAAATAAACTATAAAGTGAGTTTATTTATATTAGTATCTCAAAACTTCCATCGTCACTATTTTTCATTACTTTATTATTTATCTCTTTCTTACTATTAGTAAGAGGCATTTTTATACTTTGTTCCTCATACTCAATTGTATTAACATTGTAACCCATATCTTCTATTATAGTTTTTATCTGAGTATCAAACTGTTTAATATAACTAGTTTCTCTTTCTATACTTGATGAAAGTTTAATATCTATATTACCATCATTTATTTTAATGAATCCAGTGACAACTCCTAAGTTTTTTGTTTCTAGTGATAACAGTACTTTTAGAGATTCATCATCTGTAGATTTCTCATCATTAATATAATACATGTTGAGCTGAGACATTTCATCTCCTAACATAATAGGAATCTGTATATAATTTTGCTTTGTTTCAAGCTCTTTATTCATATCTAACAATCTATGTATATCTGTAACATTATTATTTATTTTAACTTTATTTTTTCTATCTAGACTAATTGCTTTTCCTTTTATTTCTTTTAGTTGTCGCTGTAATTTATCATATATATTATTGATATCATTACCACTTGCAAGACTCTCTATGGCATTAGCAATTGTAGAAGATATATCGCTTTCTATATTTAATTCATTTAATTGTGTTACTATATCTTTTAGTTTATGACTAAGCTCATTATTATCTTGTAATAGATTATTTATGGTTACTAGATTTTTCATGTTTATAGGTAATTTTTGTTCTTGCAACAATTTAATTGCATCTGAACTGATGCTTTTCATTTGATTTAACCTATCTGATAATTGTTTAATATCTATATTATCTTGGATTTTGTCAAATTCCTCTAGAACTTCTTCAATAGGTTTATTAAATAATTCTTTTTTATTTACTAATTGTTTTATTCTGTTTGGAGAAGCATCTCTTATTAGCTCTTTTATATTATTTTCTAGGTACTGCATATCAATTAGATTATCTTTGTCAACCTTTAATTCAAACTCTTCAATTATTTCTATAAGACTATCATTATTATTAGTTGGATGAAGACCAGCCTTTTTAAATGCTATTTCTATTTGCTTTCTAATTGGTTCACTATTATATCTTAACTCTTCTGTAGCTCCAAAACTATCATCAATATTCAAGTTAATATCTGCTTTCTTACCATTTGTTCTTCTTAGATATTTTGAAGCTTCCATTAGATTATTAAGTGAAAGTTTCATGTTTTTTTTCATTAAGAATCCTACTGCTTTTCCTTCTGATTTGGTAATTGTATTAAGCATTCTGTATATACCTATCATTCCTTGTCTTTCTTTTTCTGATAGACTATTATCTTTATCCATTTCATGTATATAGCGTGCTAGTTTATCTGATAAGTCATCTCCTATAAGTTCATCAAATTTCTCCATATACTGAATTACTTCATCAATATTAATATCTACTGGAGATAAGTTATCTTTTATCATGTTAGCCACTATATTAGGATGAAGTCTATTAAGTACTATATTAACCTTCTGGTCAAGCAGCTTGATATTATTAATATTACTAATAGATATCTCTAGTTCATTATGTGCAAGTATCCTAGAAGCCCTAATATTCTCATTGGATATTTCAATTCCTAATTCTTTTAGAATACTTTCTAACTGGTTAAATATATTACTAACTCTATCACCAAGATCTGCTCTTGGTTTTGTTCCTAGCTTATCATACATTTCTTGAGCATTATGGTTAATATTATTAGTTATAGGGTGGGAGCTTATGCCTTTCAATGTAAAGTCTACTGTTTTTTGCATAACTTTACCTAATACATGCATAGATGTTTTTTTTGCTTCTTCAATTGAATGAAGTGTCTCTTTCATTTTCTCTACATTATCTTTAGAATCTACTGCCCCTATGTTGTTAAGCTTATTTCTTATCTGTTCGTCTTCGATAGCTTTAAGTCCTTCAACTATTTCATTAAGTGGTGCTGTATCTATCTTAATATTATTATCAGCTAATCTATGTGCCGATTCTACCGTCATTTTTAATCTTATTTCTTCTAATTGTCTTTTTGCAGTTATATATTGGGTATTCTCTTCTTGAGTTAATTGATTTACTTGGTTTTTAATATCTTTCTTAGAAGATTCTTTTTGTAAATTATTTAGATTGATTTTATTACCTTTCTTAATAAGATCTTTTATATATTCATCTTTTATAGCTGGTAATTTTTCTATTATTTCTTTTGCTTTTATAGAATCTTCATTATTACTACTTGTATTACTTTCTACTAGATTAATATCATCTATTTTCTTGTCTTTAGCTATATTATTTACAGCATCTTCTATTATCTTGTCATTACTTATTTTGTTATCTATATCTTTAATATATAGATAATTATCAATAGATTCTTTGTTAATATCTATTTCATTTTTTATAAAAGTTTTTGCCACTGTTACAGTAGTATCATTAATATCTATATTTTCATTCTTTAGTATATCTTTTATTTGAGGTTCTAGTTTTGTAAGTTCTTCATCCGTTATTGTGTGAGATTGTTCACTCCATCTATTGTTATATTCATTATTAGTACTTTTATGTTCTCCATTAGTATATTTAGCTTCATATAGTTTTTCTACTGTTAATTGGGACTTTTTCTTGAGAACATTAAGTATAGCACTATCTTCAATATCTTTTATCGCCTCATATTTATTAACAGTTCCTCTTATTCTTGCGATATTTTGCTCATTCACTGGCAAATTCTTTTCTTTTAATTTTTTTATAATAGCTTTAATTTCGTATTCATTACCGAACATTTTTGTGTATTTCTCTATTTGTTTATTTGTTTCTTTAGTCATTTCTTTACTAATCTTTTCAACATCTTCATTTTCTACAGCGGATTTATTATCTGATACTGTCTTTTCAAATAACTCTATGCTTATCTTCTCTGGGTTAAGGTTATCTTGTAGTAATTTTTGAATATCTGTGTCTGTGACTTTACTAAATAAGCTTTCTAATTGCTTTTTAGTATTATTTATTATATCAATGTACTTGTCTTCTATATTACTATCTTTATTTTGAATTGATGTGATTAAATCCATCATTTCTTTGTTCATAGGTATATTTTTATTCCATAGATTTTTTAGAGAAGTTTTTTTAGGATTATTAGTTTGTTTACTATATTCTTGACTAGGCATGTATTTTAACTGAATTTTATTTCCAGATGATTTCTGCACATTAAAAAAACATTCCTCTCCTACATTTTCTTTTACTTTAATATTAGAAGGTATTACTACATCCTTTCCTAATACTTCAACTAGTGTACCTTTATCGTCTTTCTCTTTAATTTTTCCCACAACATGTTGTCCTTCTTGAGTATTAACCCCTTTTGGGGTTTCATCTATATTTACTATCCTATTTCGTACACTTAATATGGTATTCACTTATATCAACTCCATCACCTTATTGTCTATTTTATTTTTCGGCATATTTATTGAATTTGATTACCTTTACTAACTTATTATTCTATATTGATATAGAAAGGTTACCCTCTTATTATTGACTTCATTATCTTATTGTCTATACTATTTTTTCATATTACAGTACTAAAAAAGGTAATAAATATATTTTTGATACTATTAACTCAATGTCCATTTTGATATTAGTAGAATTGATGGATACAACCCGCAATAATATTTGTTATTATGTAAAATATTGTTATTTTACGTCAAATTGTTGTTTCTTTTAAAATATTTTGCAATTTACATTGACAAATAGTATTTAGCTACTTATAATTAATAAATACTTTATTATTGTACTGTTACATAATGTAAAGTATTTGCTTTGCTCTTATATATAACCAAATATAAATAAGGAGAAAAGATTTATGAAAAAAAGATTGATTTTATTTATTTTGACTATTTCAATGGCATTAACTAGTATTAGCACTTCATTCGCTGCGGAAAGTAGTATTAATAACAATGAATTGAGGAAATTAGCAATTAGTCAAGGTAAAGTTTTAAGCATTAATGAATATAATAGAATAAGAGAAAAATATAAAGATGACATAATTGGTCTAGATAATGCACTAAAAAGATATTATATAACAACTGAACAAGATATGAAATTAGATAGATTATCAAAACTATCCAGATTCACAGATGGAAATCCAGGAGACGTTAATATTAGAGAAAATTATATGTACGTATTAAATAAAGATACTGGTAACTCTTTTAATGTTGGAGAAGTATCAAGTGGAAAACCTAAAAATTGCAAGGATATATTTATGGGATTTCTAGGTTTTATTCCTAAGATTGGAGTAGTGGTTTCAGTGATTTCACTTATAAAGAGTGTAATTGAAATACAAGAAGCTCCAACAGCAGACAATGTTGAATTTAAAGAACAATATTCATATAAAGTTACTGTAAAGACTGCAGAATATTGTGATGGAAGCGATTGGTATATTGCCGCACGAACTGAACAAAGAGAAGTAGATGGATTTTATGTAGTTTCAGGGTATTTACCTAAATTTGTGGCTAAAACTATAACAGTAGGGAAAATTAGAATTGATACAGCAAGATATTTTGATGACGAAGATACTTTGATAAAAATAGCTAAAAGCTTTATACCTGGTATAAGCTATATTAATTCACAAACATATATAAATGGAACTCATGAATTCCCATTAAAAGAATATAACTAAATCATTAGTTTAATATAATGAGCAAAACATATAACATTAAGTGAATTAGGAATATACTATGTATAATAATTAAAGAGGAGTTAATGTTAATGCGTAAAAAAATATTAGTATCTCTGTTAGTGATTGTAATTATATCAAGTTTTATATTTTGGAATAAATATAAAACAGATGTATATTTGTTTTATAATCAGTTACAATTCAAGGATGGTTTTAGCGTTGATACTATGGTTTTATCAAAGGCTAGCGAGTTTATTCCTAGGATAAGTTTTTACTATAATAACAATGATTCAATAGAAAGTTTAGATAATTATTTTGATAAAAAATGTAAGATAGTTTTAAATAATACTGATTATATATATAGTAAACATATTAAAGAAATAATTAAAAACAATAATAATAGTAGTAATAACAAAATTATATTATCAGATAATATAACAGCTGAAATAATTACTCACAAGCAAAATAAATTCAATATTTTAGTAAGTGGAAAAATATCATTATCTAGTAACAATGCTATTTTTGAAGATACATTATCAAATCAAGATGAAATATATTATGAGTATATAGTTACCTTCGAAAAGAAATTATTTTTTATTTGGAAGGCTACTTATTTTGAAACTAAGAACAAGTTAATTATAGCTCTTATGTCTGAAAATAATAAAAGCATGTTAAAATAAATAATACTTATATTTTATATTTTTAATAAAACTAATTCAGCTTATTATGTAATAAAAAATAAAAATCATGGTTATAGATGAGGTCTACTTCTCTCATCGTTACCATGATTTTTTATATAATTTATTTCTAATCAACCTTATAATTCTATTCTACCTTCCAATGCTCTTGACAACGTTATTTCATCAACATATTCTAAGTCACCACCAATAGGTACGCCATTAGCTATTCTTGAAACTTTAATATCTAGAGGTTTAATTATCTTACTAAGATACATTGCTGTGGCTTCGCCTTCTACTGTTGAATTGGTGGCAAGTATAACTTCTTCTATATCATTTGAAGATAATCTTGCTAATAATTCTTTGATTTTCAGATCAGAAGGTCCTATTCCAAGCATTGGAGATATTGCTCCGTGAAGTATATGATATACACCTTTATATTGTTTTGTTTTCTCGTAAGCTGCCATATCTCGTGGGTCTTCTACTACCATAATAGTATTTTTATCTCTTTTTGGACTACTACAAATAGGACATAGCTCAGAATCTGTAAGGGTGCAACATTTACTACAATATTTAATATGTTTTTTTGCTTCAACTATTGAACTTGATAATCTCTCTGCTTGTTCTGCTGGCATATTAATAATATGAAACGCTAGTCTCTGTGCTGTTTTAATTCCTACACCAGGTAATCTAGACAGTTCTTCTATTAACTTACCTATTTGATTTCCAAAATAGTCCATCATATCATCCTTTTTACAATCCACTTCTGCTACATATGCAAGGTAATTATCCTTACTGGTTAATCTAATCTTACTAATTAAATGATTAACCTGTTTGTTATAGCTTATTATCCATATTACCTTATACTAATCTAGCCTTGTGTATACATTTCATAAGTTTTACCTAGAATAAACCTCCTGGTAAGTTTAATCCACCAGTAAGATTTGACATTTGTTTGTTAACTTTTTCATCTGCTGTACGAAGAGCTTCATTAACAGCTGCAAGAATTAAATCTTCTAACATTTCTACATCATCTTCATCAACTACTTCAGGATCTATAGTTACTTTTGTTACTTCTTTTTTACCTGTTACTACTACTTTAACAGCTCCACCACCTGCTGAAGCTTCAAATGTTTGAGTGTCTAAATCCTCTTGCATTTCTTGCATCTTCTTTTGCATTTTTTGTGCTTGTTTCATTAAATTGTTCATATTATTAGGCATTCCGCCTCCAAAACCGCCTCTTTTTGCCATGGTTGTTTCCTCCTTATAATTAACTATTAATTAAATAATGTTTTATAGTTATTGAATTGTAACATCAAAATTAACTTTTGATATTAGTTCATCATAATTAGCATTTAGTATTTCTTGTTCATGATTACTTATTGCTTCACCTGTCATAGCATCATATTCGTCTTGTTCTATTATTTTAATATTAAATTTTTTTTGATTAACAGTTTCTAACCCACTGTTTATTTTACTAATATTATCTTCTTGTGACAAGTATTTTTTTCCAACATTATCACTACATACAATATATAGCATATCACCATCAATGTATTTTGGCTTAGCACCTTTTATGAATTGTTTTCCTATGGAATCAAAGTATTCTACTAACTTATCCCAACTATTAATAGCTTTCTTAATATCCTCTGGTATAGCTTTTGGTAAATTTATAATAGTTTTTTCTTTACTTGGTTCTATAATATTATTGCTCTTTATAGAATTAGCTGCTACTACTTGAACACCATTTTCAATCTTTTGTTCTAAATCTTTAATCCTCTGTAGAAGTCCAATTGAAGTATTATCCATTGAAGGTTGACATAACTTCATAAGTTCTACTTCTAGTAAAATTCTTTTTCTTGAAGAATATTTTATTTTCACTTCTAATTCAGAAAATATTTTTATATAATATATAATTTCTTCTTCAGAAACTTTATCTGCTTGCTCTTTAATTTCTTCTATATTTTCTTGTGACATATCTAATACTTGCATACCGTCTTTAATTGATTTCAGTATTAGTATATTTCTTAGATGATTAATCAAATCCATTATAAATTGATTAATATCTCTTCCTTGCATAATAATATGGTCTGTAAGCTCCATACACTTTTTTGCATCTTTTTTATTTATTGCATATACCATATCAAGAAAAATCTGAGTATCTACTGCTCCAAGTACATCAAGAACTTTCTCTATGGTAATATCTTCACCTAGATAAAATGCAATACATTGGTCAAGTATACTAAGTGCGTCACGCATTGAACCATCTGCCACTTTCGCTATATATAAAATTGCATTCTTTTCTATATTAATATTTTCTTCATCCATATAATATATTAATGTATCTGCAATCGTTTTAATAGAAATTCTTTTAAAATCGTATCGTTGACATCTTGATAATATAGTTACTGGTATTTTATGTGGTTCAGTAGTTGCTAGTATAAATATAACATGTTCTGGTGGTTCTTCTAAAGTCTTTAGAAGTGCATTAAAAGCTCCTGTAGATAACATATGAACCTCATCAATAATATATACTTTGTACTTACCTTCTGTAGGAGTATATTTCACTTCTTCTCTAATTTCTCTAATATTATCCACGCCATTATTAGAAGCCGCATCTATTTCAATAATATTCATGCTTCTATTTTCATTAATAGTTTTACAAACAGAGCATTCATTACAAGGGCTACCGTCCACAGGACTTTCACAATTAACTGCTTTTGCAAATATCTTAGCTGTAGAAGTTTTTCCTGTACCTCTAGTACCACAAAATAGATAAGCATGTGCTATTCTACTTGCCATTATCTGATTCGTTAATGTTTTTACTATATGCTGTTGTCCCATTACTCCTTGGAACCCTTTTGGACGCCATTTCCTATACAAAGCTGTATATGACATTGTTACACTTCCTTCTATTATCATATAGAATTTTCATCTATTAGATTATACCACAAAAAAAACGCTTATTAAACATAGAAAGCTACTATATAAAACAAAATAAAAACAAAAAAACCACTATTAACTAGTGGTATAATTCATTATTAAACCGTGCACCGCACTTCGACAAATATTCATAAGCGTTACCTTTATAGTTAACTCAAACCAGGCACCCTTACGGCACACAGGAGGTTCTACTTAGTGCTGCTTCCTTCCGGACCTGACACGGTTCATAGATTCCTGTTGCGTAAGACCAAGTTATCATCGCCACTTGTAAAGGGCAGCCTTACAAATCAAATGCCTCCGATTGGTATCACCCCTGCTATAGCGGATTGCAGGTACAGGGCACCGCTATCTCCCCGGCTGCACGGAAACTTTATATTATTCATGCCTAACTGACATGATAATTCACTATTATATTGCATAATTATTTGTAACTATAATAAATAAATCAATTAATTTGTTTATCTATATTAAACTTATATGCAACGACTAGTATATAACTTTTTTGTACATATGTCAACTGGTATTTTTTATGACTTTTTGTCTTTATGCCACGTCTTCTTTTATATATTCTCTTGCTATATTAAAGTTCAAATTAACGTTATATTCAAACTCATCATTTTCATGTATTTTATTTGTAGAAGAAACTTCAAATAGCTTAACGCTTAATGTAGATTTTCTACAATTATTACAATATATAAGTGTACCTTCAAAGAATGCATTTCCTAATTTTACTTTGCCATATTTTTCAACAATTTGTTTAAGCGAAGTACTATCACTTACATCGTTTGTTAACATTTCTAATTCTTCAAAGAAAGATTGTCCATCTGTTTTTAATATCTTAAATATCTTTTTAGATTTTTTATAGTTATTACAACTTTCACAGTATTGGTGTTTATCCTTAAAACCTATTCCTGCCGCTACTGCTCCAATAAATACACCAATAAAATTAATAATAGCAAAGACCCAACTAACAGTAGGATTATCTACTTCTCCCATTGAACGTGATTTATAGCTAAATGATATAGGTGTACTCTCTATCATGAGTTTACTATAATTTAAGAATGTCATAGAACCATAACCAGGCACTTCATAGTTACTTACATGATCGCCATCCATTGAATATTCAATTTCCCCAGTCTCTGTGTTAATACATGTTAATGAATATGTTATGTATTTAATTGAGGTAAAAGAAATAAGTGCCATTAACATAACAATAACAAAATGTTTAGCTGTAATTCTCTTACTTGATAAAATCAAACCTTTGAATAAACCAAATCCACATACATACCCAATGGCTATTGCTCCAGCTGGAATTACAAAAAATATTCCCAAACTTATTAATTCATAATTTGTAAATACCATTATTAGTATTGGTATTGCAATACTAGCAATTAAAGATAGTAACCCTAATAAAATACTCATAAATTTCCCTCCATTTTTTAAATAATACTAATAGTCAAAAAAGAAACATTTTCCGACTTTAGGCTACTAAATTATACACGTTTATTATATGAACGTCAATATTATTTTGGTAGTATTTTATAGTTTTGTTATTTTCTATAATTAAATTTTTCGGTTAGTTTTATTTTTTCTTAATTCTCTAAAAAAATTTTTTAGCAATTGACTACTTTCATCTTCCAGAATGCCTCTTGCTACATCAACTTGATGGTTAAATCGATCTTCTTCTAATATATTAATTATAGATCCTGCACATCCTGCTTTTATATTATTGGCAGCAATTACTACTTTAGGTATTCTTGCCTGAACTATAGCCCCTGCACACATTGGACATGGTTCTAATGTAATATACATAGTGCATTCATCTAATCTCCAATCTCCCACTACTCTACTAGCTTCATCTATAGCTAATATTTCTGCGTGAGACAATGTATTCTTATCAGTATTTCTTCTATTATAGGCTCTAGCAATTATTTCATCGCCTTTTACTATTATTGCTCCTATTGGTACTTCATTTATGCTATATGCTTTGTTAGCTTCAATAAGTGCTTCTAACATATATTTTTCTCTATTTATTTTAATCACCTACTATATTATTATTAAGATAATTGTACATTAACATTTTCTTGCTTTTTTCATATAATAATGCTACCATTATTATAAAATAATATCGCATTTAAAACAATAATGAAAAACTCAGATATATTCATTATAGGAGGGTTAATATGGCAACTTCATTTACAGTAGTAAAAAAAGGATATGAACCAAAAGAAGTACTTGAGTATATTGGTTTATTAGAAAAAGAATTAGGATCCTATAAAGATAAAGAACAGTTTATCTCACAAGCTTTAGTAGGTGCACAAGCTTCAGCTAAACAAATAGTTGAACAAGCTGAAACTCAAGCTGTTAAGATTGAGCAAGATGCTCTCGTTAAACTTGAAAACGTAAGACAAAAAATTACTGATTCCAAAGAAAAGCTTAATGAATTTCAAAAAAACTACTATGATTTTATGAACAGATTTACTACTTCTTTCAATGATCAAGAACTCAATCAACTATTTACTAGTCTTGATGCTATATATACTACATTAGAAGTAGAAACTAATGTACAGCATGAAGATGAAAATATTGAAGATGATACTAATATAGAAGATTAGTAATAATAACAGGAGTTTTATATGAATATAAAAGGATTTGCCAAAACAACATTATTAGATTATCCAGGTCATATTGCATCCACTATCTTTACTGGTGGGTGTAATTTTAATTGTCCTTATTGTCATAATGGAGATTTAGTTCTTGACTTTCATAATATGTCTAATATATCTGAACAAGAAGTTCTTACACATATTAAAAAACGTTCTAGTATAATCGATGGCATATGTATTAGTGGTGGAGAACCTACATTGCAACATGATTTATTAGACTTTATGGAAAAAGTTAAATTCTACAATTTAAAAATCAAACTAGATACTAACGGTAGTAATCCTCATATTATTAAGCAAGCCTATGAAAATAATTTAGTTGATTACATTGCTATGGATATTAAAAACTCAAAGCAAAAATACTCTGTTACATGTGACAAAAATATTAATATAGATAAAATTCAACAGTCCATTGATTATATAATTGATTGTGGTATCAATTACGAATTTCGTACAACTATTGTAAAAGAGTTTCATACTGAAAATGATATTATAGAAATAGGTAAATGGTTAAATGGTAGTAAACAATATTTTCTACAACAGTACGTTGAAAGAGATAAACAAATTAAGGAAGGTCTTCATAGTCATAATGAAAATACTATCCTAGAATATGCACAAATTGTTAAACCATACTTTCAAAATGTATCGATACGAGGGATTGATCCTCAAAACTTATAGCTTGTAATTTTTTTATAAAATATAATAGACTAACATTAGTTGTTCCTCTTTTAAACTTATGGGGCTGTCTCATAATACATTTTTAATGTCAATATATAGGAAGATAGACTAAGTTTAGCGGCAAGCGAAGCCATGACGGCTATTCATACGTTTAAACGTATGAATAGCTAAACCTAGTATATTTCCCAAAAACTAAAAAAAATGTATTATGAGATAGCCCCTTTATTACAGCTAATATTAGTCTATTTTAATAAATATAAGTCTATAAATGAGTTGTTTAAAAATATCTATCTTATGTTTACTAAAGCATTATTTTAAGTATAGTTACACTACTGTTTTTTATCAATATTAATGACTTTATACTCATAATCCTGATATACAAATATTTCATCTATTCTTCTTGTTAATAAATCTTTACTAAAATCATTCATTATATCTTTGTTATATGGATTAGGTTCAATGTCTATTTCAAATATTTCCTTTGACATATTATCTCTAATATATACTTTATCTCCAAACCAAACGGATTTTTCTGGATGAATAAGCTGTTCTACTTCATGCTTATTATCATTTTCATTACTTTCTTGTTCATTATTAACAACGACTATTTGACTATCTACTTGGATATTAAGCTCGCTTTTAATAATATTAACTCTATCGTTAATGGTCTCTAATACTTTATCAAGATTCTTCCACCAATCAAGACTCCATATTCTCATTAAATTCCATCCACGAGACTCTAGAAATCTTTTTCTGTGAATATCTCGTTCTCTTGTAGATGGTTGATTAAGATATGATTTACCATCACATTCTATTCCTAGAATATACCTAGAACTGTCTTTATCATATATTGCTAGATCAATCTTATATTCTGATACACCAACATGTTTCTCTACATTATATCCATTTTCTTTTAGTTTTCCGTATACTTGTTCTACAAACTCATCTTCATTATATAATTGGTTTTTCTTATCTTCTCTATGAATTAATGAAGATAATATATTTTCCGCTTGTTTATTTTCCTTATCTGATACTTCTCTTACATATTGAAGATAGTTTTTGAAAAGCTTAGCTCCTATATTTTTAGTTCCTTCAACTTTTAACTCTTCTGGTTCAATAGATGTTACCACATATACTTTTTGTTTTCCACGACTTATTGCAACGTTAAGTCTATTTTCTCCACCATCTTGAGAAAGAGCTCCGAAGTTAACAGATACTTTTCCAAGTTCATTAGGTGCATATCCAATAGAGAATATAATAATATCTCTTTCATCACCTTGTACATTTTCAATATTTTTAACAAAAATACTTACGTCTTCATTGCCATTTTTTCTATTTTTCTCTTGTTGATACAACTTCTTGAATTCTTTATCATAGTTACCTCTTGCATCTAGAAGGTCACTTATTAAATCCTTTTGGGTTACGTTAAAAGTAATAATTCCAATAGTTTCTTCTTTTTGCCTTGTTTTTAATATATTAGCTACTAAGTCAACTACTTTACTTGCTTCTGCATTATTTTTCCTTTCTATCCATTTTCCATCTACTTTAATTCTTTCTATTGGTGATGGCTTGTCTCCAGATGATAAATTAACTATATTGGGTGATATATTAAGGTTTCCACCATAAAAAGCGTAGTTAGAGAAATTAATTAATTCCTCGTATCTTGAACGATAATGATAGTTAAGGTGTACAGAAGAATAATTAATCTTAGCTAAATCAAGTAAACTTTCTTCTTCAAAAGCTGCTGCCGTCTCTATAGTAGTTATTTCTTCATCAAAATCATCGTATCTTGACATAAATGTTGAGCTTGGTTTTAACTGTTTATCATCTCCTGTTACTACTACTTGCTTTCCTCTGTAAACTGCTGGAATAGCATTTTCTACATACATCTGTGAAGCCTCATCAAATATAACCATATCAAACATACCTTCTTTTAGAGGTAATATATCTGATACAGTTTCTGGGCTTAGTAGCCAACAAGGAAATACGGTAAGAAGTAATTCGCTAAACTCTATTACATATTTTCTAATAGGCCATGTTTTACGCTTCTTCTCTGCCTGTCTTTTGAATTCCTTGTACATTGGTGTATCTATAAATAATTCTAGTTTATCATTCCATTTGCTTTTTATTATATCTGCTGTTAGTTGATTTTTCTCTAACATTAAATTATTAATATCATTCACTGTATCTTTATACATAGAGTAATGTAGATAAAAATCATTAAATTCCTTACTTTTTTCAATTTCATTAATATGTATTAATATAGAAAACTCAATAATATTATTTAATATATTAATTATATCCTCATCTTCATCTGCCCAAGCTGTATCTATGGCATAATCAAGCATTAATACTTCTAGATTAGATAAGCTATCTACTCTGTTTTTTAATCCATGATATAATTCTATCTTATCTGTTGCATTAATCATACTTTCTAGCTCTTTAGTAATATCATATTGTGATGTAAGCTTTTTACATAATTCTATATATATATCTTCACTTATTATGGCATTATAATTATTTAAGCCTTTAATAATTTCATTAATCATAATTCCATATTGAATTAATAGATTTTCTAGCTCTTTCTTCTTCTCCTCATATGCAAGAATATTATTTTCTCTTGCTATTTTATTGCTCTTATGATTAATCCATTTGTTTGGATTCCACCACTTATTATCTGTATCTTCTTCTTCAATAAGATGCCCATTTATTTCATGATTAAGCTTATGAGCTAAGTCTATAACAGCTTGTTTTGTCAGTTTATAATCATTGTTTTGATACAGTTCACCTAATTTCATATATGTACAAATATCAATTGTATCTTTATAATTATTTATTTTCTCTATTAGTAAATTTATATTATCTCCAAAATCTGTAGCTTCTATAAAATCTAATTTAACTTTGAATGCCCTTACCATAGGATATTGATTACATATATTTTTATAGTTTACATAAGTATCTATAATAAGAGAACTGGCTGCAATATTATCTACCGCCTCTTTTAGTTCATTATATTTATAATAATTAAATAGATTGTCTTTTCTATACTCTCTATAATTCTCATATCTTGGATCATCTGTTGATGTTATTGCTTTTGAATTAGAATACATCTCATGTAATGATATTCCAAACTCTCGTTCTCCGTGTAACATCTCTACAATACTGCCAAGATTGCTTATCTTTTCATCTATTATAGTTGATTTATCATCTATTGTTAGATTTAGGCTATTATCATAGTCTATTGAATCCCCACTAGTACAGTCACAAACCTTTCTATAAAAATTACGTTTATCTTTGTTAGCATCATGGATTAAAGCTATTTTTGAATTAATATCAGCCAGTCTATTATAAATAACATCCAGTGCGGCTCTTTTTTGTGATACCATTAATACTTTTTTACCTTTGGCAAGTGAATCACATATTATATTGGCGATAGTTTGTGATTTTCCTGTTCCTGGTGGGCCATATATTACTAAATGACTTTTGTTATTAGCACTTAGTACCGCATTTTCTTGGCTATTATCAAGTGATGATAAGAAGAATACTTCTTTTTCTTCTAATTGTTTCTTCTCTTGTTCAGAAGGGTTTTCAAATTCATTAATTTCTTTTATTTCTTCTTTATTCATTAAAAGTGATTCTAGAACTTCATTGTATAAATCCTCTTGTTCAAGATATTGGTAATCTGTATATATAGAATTAGATAATGGGAATTGTCCTAGTATCATATAGTTTTTCAGAATTAATTCCCCTGCTTTATAATCTGGTATTTTTTCATTAGTATAATCTTCAAATTTCTCTACTTTTCGTATATTAGTATCTTCTATATTAATTCTATTTTTCTGCAGATAGTTAAGTAAGCCTGTAATTACATCTTCATCAAACTGCTCTAATGATGAAAACTCTGTATCTAGCTCTGTTATCTTTGAGTCATTAAATTTGGAATAGGCAAATACAAATACTTTATTAATAAGTATCTCTTGGTCTATTATATTAGATAGTTGCCATTTATTACTCACTTTCTCTAGTTTCACTGGAATCATGAAAAGAGGTGCTCTAACAAACGTAGAATCATTAAATCTTCCTTCAACAAATGGATAACTTATATATAATTCGTATTTTCCTGTTTCTTTTTCTACTGCATCTATCTCTCTAAGTAAATAATTAATATTATTAGAATAGGCAATAATTTTCTCTGTTTTTTTCTCTATTTTATTTTTATCAATTTCTAATTCATTATTATATTTCTCATTGATTTCCTCTTCTCTTTTTTTGAGAACTTGTTTTTCTTCTTCTGATATATCTTTTAAACCTTTAATAGTTTCATTAAGAGCTAATAATTCTTTCTTTCTATCTATTTCATTCTGATTTTCTACTTTTTTTAGCTCTGCATTCCTTATTTTATATGGATCATCTAATATGACTATTTTGCCTTTTTGTCTCTCAAATAAAAAGCTATTTAACTCTTCAGAAGCTGTGTTCATCTCAATAAGTCTTGATAAATCAAATGTTCTCTTTTTATGAATCTTCCTTAATACTAAACTTCTATTTCTTCCACTTAGATTAATTAACCTGTCCTTATATGTTTTTAGAATATCTTTCATTGGATGTTACCCCCAAGTTATAGTTTTATACTTTATGTAATAATAACGACATTATTATCTCATCACAAAATTATATATTAATGTTTCTATTATATCAAAATTTTATGTAATTAGAAATATGTTAGTGTGAGTATATGGAAATTTAATGATTAGGACATATTGTTTTAATAGATTATTAAAAGGTATCATTAAGTGATTTTGCTACTTAATGATACCTTTTATTTATTATATATTTTTTTTTTTTAATAATTAACTAAAACGCAATACCTATCTTATTGAATTCTATCTATTATCATTTATAACCTCAATAATATAGCACTTCTTTCATAAATAGGTACCCTGTATTACAATTTAATATTTTAAGCAATTTTATAAATAATATTTCGTTTTATATTTCTTACAAAGCCTAATATATTTAATTTATTAAAAGCACCAAATAAGGATTCTCAGATGTTAATCTATCATCTGATTCTTTACCTGTACTTGTTGTTATTCCATCTTCTACAGCAAAATGTAGGTGATCACCTGTAGAATTACCCTTACTTCCCTCATTTCCTATTGTTGTAATACCCGAATATACAATTTCATCTTCATCAACATTATCGCTTGACATATGGTAGTAAAAAAATGATTGATCATAACCAGCAGGGGCTCCTTTTATAACGACCTTTCCTACAGATGTATTTATCCCAATTACTGTTCCATTAACTACACTCTTAAGTGGTGGTTGGTAAGGACCATCTGTTGGACACATATCTATTCCTTCATGTGCACCACCCTGACTACTTGAGTAAGTTCCCCACAGGTTAGTAAATCTTGGAGTAACATTTCCATAAATAGCTCTATGAATATTATGAGCTTGGCTCATATAAAATGATGCATTATCATCAATATGTGTTTGTGTATCATTATGAAACCAGTCACCATTTCCATAAGCATAACTTTCTAAACCACTTACGTAAGTATATTTAGTTTTCTTTGATTCTGGAATAGCATATGAATTCATAGATATACCTTTTGAATTTAAATTAGCGAGTTCTATGCTGTTTAAATCATTTAGGTATTTAAGTTTAAATATATATAATTTTTCAAGATGCTCTCTTAGTGTTTCATCTGACTGATCAAGTATGTTGTCATAGCTATGATATATTTTTAATAAATATCGTGCATCATCTAGTTCAATTTGTCTTTTTTTAAATTGACTGAGTTGTTCATTATTTGGTTTAAATAATTCATCATTACGAGTTGTTATGTATTGTTCATATTTTTCGTTAGTCCATTCACTCATATTTACATCGGTCAATTCTGGATAAATGTTTTTAGCATATTTTATTCTTTTTTCTGACATATTTTGTTTAGCTTTAATTTTTTTATAATCACCATAATCCATTTTTTCCATTTGACTAGCTCTATATCCATATAAAGAAAGCTGCTGAATTTGTTTAGTATCCATTGGATTTATATCATGGATAGTGCTCATATCAATGTTCTTTATATCAATACCTAAGGATGTGTTTAAATATTTTATATTATTGTTTTTGAGATGTGAAGTTTTTGCTGTAATACCTATAGATAATATTGTAAAAACCATTATTATAAGCATATATCTAGATATACTTCTAACTATTCTTTTTTTCATTTCAATCACTCCTAAAAATAAATTATTTTTTACTCTATATTCACTTAGTATTATTAAATCAATCATACCAAGGAATATCTTCATCACTACTTTCCTCAATACAATCTGTCACAGCTTTATTAGTCATATTGACCTTAATTTTAAATTGATTATATGTTTTTAACAACACAGTTTTTTCATATTTCCCCCTCTTTCTGTCAATATCGTCAAAAGCTACTATTTTTCTTGCAATCAAATTATAATATATATAATATATGTAAAGAGAAAAAATGTTCTCATTAAATAAAGGGGATTGTAAAATGAATGCTAAGAACTTGGGTAAATTAATTAAATATTTGAGGAATACTTATAATATGACACAAGAGGAATTAGCCACTGGTATCTGTACCAGACGACATCTATCAAATATTGAAAATGGTAAAGTCTATATTTCTTCATATTATTTAGAGCTATTTGCATATAAGCTAAATTTTGACATTATGATACTTATGAACTACTCTAACTATTGCGACCCTGTTTTTGTCTATACAAATAAGAAAAAAATAGATGAACTTACCTATTTGCAACAATATGAAAAAATGTTTAATCTATTGCTTGATATAGAAAAACAAGAGGATTTCTCAAAATCAATAGAACTTACAAAATATATAGATTGGCATAAAGCAATTTATGAATACAAGCAAAACAAGCATTATTCTAAAGCCATAGATATACTTAATAAATGTATTGATAGATTTAATATAAACCAGATATATAAAAACGAGATAAAATTTGTAAATATATTTGAAATAGAGTTATTAAATACTTATGGGAATTGTATGTTTGAAAAAGGTGACACTCAATTGAGCATACATATATATAAATACATAAATGCTTGCCTTGATTCTTTAAGTTTTTCAACCAATATAAGTCTTCACTCTAAATTGCTATTTAATTTATCAAAGGCACTATATTTATCAGAATACTATGATGATTCATTGTTTTATATAGAAAAAGGACTTAGTTTGTGTAGAAATAATTATAGCCTAGAATATCTTGGACAACTATATTATCAAAAAGCTGTTTGTTTGGTAAATAGTAGGTCAGAAGAAAATCCTATTAAATATTTTTTATGGGCATACAATATTTTTGATATGCAAGGCAATGAAAAATTAAAAAATTTTTTGATTAAAAAAACCGAGGATAAATATAATCAATCTATTTCAAAGTATATATCTTGATTAATAAATAAAATATTATTATTTATGTTTCATTAGTTGATATAAGTTCTATATATCTAGCTCTATTAACAAAATTATTTTCATCATATGATATAGAATAATCATCTAATATAACAGTTGCAATTATTCCTTCGTGATATGAATCTCCAATCTGTTTAATAAGTTCTTCCCCACTTGTTCCCAGATCATATATCATATTTTTATTTTTACTATACGTAAAAATATCTTTTGGAACTTTATCATCATAATCATCCACTACCTCAAATTTATTATTGTAATCATAGCTAGAAGCATCTTTATAAATTTTTAATTTAACTTTAAATCTTCCATGAAATAGTAATGACCGGCAGTATAATTCTTCATTTTCTATTTCTGCCAATTCTAATCCAGATATCTTTTCACCGATTTCTAATAAGAGGGGGTGATAAACATAATTAAGATTTTTTTTAATGGCATCCTTATATTCTGGCCAATAAGATAGATTCATTTTCAAAAAATAATAAGATGCCTGATAAACTTTATAATCCATTTGACTTTCATATAACTCTTTTTGTTCGTTAGATTTACTAGTAATTTGTTCATTTTGAATTTCTAAATTTTTTATTTTATCCTTCAACATATCTTTTTCATTTGTTATTTTTATAATCTGGTTTTTTAAAATATCTTCATTTTGTGTTTTTTCTAGAATACTATTCTCAAGTAATTTGTATTCCAAACTTAAATTATTGAATTTAGCTCTTAGAGCCTCATTTTCTTCTAATAATTTATTAGTATTTTTATTTAATACCATAACATCATTTGATTGCTCGGTAGAGTTGCACCCACTAAGCATAGACAAAGAAAATAAAATTGCAAACAAAAAAATCTTTTTATTCATCTATACACATCCCATTTGAGAATTTAATTGTTTATATATTTTAATTATTAATAAAATGATAACATTTATTCAATTACATTTTAATTATTTATATGTATTATATAATATATCATTCTATAAATCAATTTTATTTAATATTTCTATCCTAAATTTATTTTACTAATTTAATTCTTTAAATATTATCTTAAATCTGCATTCTAACTCTTTCGTATTATTATGTTTTTTTATAAATAAGAAACTTATATTTATCTAATAACTTCATACTTTTCTCTAATTATTTAATATTAACAATTATAGTTGGTTAAAATAATTTATAAAGAAACAATCTCTAAATCGCTATTTTCTATAATCTCATAAAATAAAGGAGGAAACTCATGTTAAATAGTATTTATGAACAACGCACAAGACTAGACGAAGGTTATCATATTTCATTAACTATTCCTAAAGAAGAGTATTCTAATGTATATGGTGATGATATCAATGATACAAATGCTAATGAGATAGTACACAATTATCTTCAATATAGAGATGATGACGGTGAAGCATATGATATTAAAATATATGATCATGATATAAGTAACATTGTTGAAATAGAAGCTAGATTGAATTATATTGGTAATAAACATACTGAGTATGACAAATACAATTCAACAAATTAGAATTTTCCAAGAATAATTGTAAGCTTTTACTATCCTCATAGGATATATTCCATCATATTTATGAATACATTCCAATGACTTTTTCTATAGTATAACAAGAGAGAATTTCTTCATATCATTTCAATATAACAGGAGACATTCTCTCAATTGCTTATTACTCTAGATAAATATAGGATTACTGTCTTATCTTACCTTATAGAATACTGTTAGATTATCTAATAAAACTGTTCCACCAGACTATCTACTCCAATAACCTAAAATATTAATTATTATTCACGTCAATAATAGTCTTTTTTGATTATTTCTAAATATTTTTATACCTTCTCTACTAAAAGTTATTTTATATGATATCAATTAGTATTTTTATCATAATAATATACCTATTTTATTCTAATCGAATCATTATCACTTTGGCTTTCATTACTTATATAAATATACTATAATATTATCAATACGAAGAAATTCAACTACTTCTCATTTTCAGTAGGAAATTCACTTTTTAGTAAGAAAGTGTCTTAATGCATATGAAGATTTTTTTCGTATGCTTAATTGTAACGTTACTATAATCAAAAAAGGAGCATAAACAATGAATATAATAAAAGAAATATCTACAAATCTTCATAACTTAGAAATCAAATACAGCCAACTTTCATGGGTTAAATACACTACTGGCTTAGATTTTGGTGTAACTAAAGCCTATGAAGATATTGTTAATCACTTGAAAGACTCTGATTATTACAATCAAATAACTAATACTCTTGATTCAGAATTAAATGACCTAGACAAAAGATCAGTAGAACTATTAAAAAAAGAATTTGACCCATTCCATAAATCAGAAGAAATCAATAAACTTCAATTAGATATTAATAAAAAAGTAAATGAGCTTTCTCAAATTCTTAACACTCATCGTTGTGTCTTTGAAGGAAAAGAAGTATCTATGGTTGAGCTTAATCAAATACTTTCAGAAGATGAAAATCGTGACCGAAGAAAAGAAGCTTATCTTGTTAAAAACCAAGTAAATCAACCACTTGTTGATGCTGGATTTTTAGATTTAGTTAAGATTAGAACAAAACTAGCAAAATTAAACGGTTGTGACTCTTTTGTCGAATATAAGTTACGTGAACAAGAGCTTGATGTATCACTTTTTGACAGTTGGGAAAAAGAATTAAAAGAAGTATTGCCTAACATAAAAAGAACTCGTGAGAAATTTGCTAAGAAATATCTAAATGATACAATAATATATCCATGGGATGAAACTTACATAACTTCAAAAATTGCACCTAGTCTTAATAAACAAACTAATATGACAAATTTCTATACCCACTTAACTAATTTTTTCAATAAATTTGATATTGATTTATCATCATATAATATTACATATGATATTTTTCCACGTGTCAATAAATCAGAATGGGGATATAATTTTCCAATAGAAACAGGAAAAGACTCTAGAATATTGGCTAACGTAAAAAATAAATATAATGAATATAGAGTTCTTCTTCATGAGACAGGTCATGGAATACACTCATTCTTACTTAAACCTGAAGAAATAATGATTAATCGTGGTGTTAGTGGTATAATCTCAGAAGGTATTGCCAATCTATTTGGTAGCTTCATGTTAGATGAACTTTTTTATAGTGATTTCTTTGAAACAAATGAAGTGAAAGATGAGTTTGCACAATTAAGAGAGTGGAATAAAATTAATAGTTTTAGAGCTATTTTTAGAATATTTTTTGACCAACAATTTTACAAAGAAGAATTAAAAGACCTAGATGATATATACAAAATGTATGTTAGATTATCCGAAAGACTATTAGAAGAAGATTGTTATACATGTAGTCCTCCTTGGGCTTTTCTTATTCATCATACAACACATCCGATATATCTGCATAATTATTTTATGGGAGATGTTACTTGTGAAATGTTAAGAAAAGTTTTCTTAGAACTTCATAATGTTACTACTATTGCTGATGCTCCTCAGGCATTCGGTAAATTTCTAAAAGAAGAAGTTATTGCCCCATCTGGTCAATATACATTTGCCGAGTTATTTAAAAGTATTAGTGGAGATGATTTTAGCCTAAAATATATGATTGATTAATAATCATCTAACTTTCATAAGTGTTTTTTTATAAATATATAAAATGAATTTAATTATGTGTGTATAATTACGTTAAGGAGAATGTAATGAAAAAAATATATGAAACTGATCATTTAATACTACGAACTATTGACCCTTCATATACTAAACAAGTTCTTGATTTTTATATAAGAAACAAAGAATTCTTAGCACCTTGGGAACCATATCGTGAAGAATTTTTTTATAAGCCTGTATTTCATAGAAAAACTCTTAGACACGAATTAGAGTTAATGAATCAACTATCTCTACTTAGACTTTGGCTATTCAAAAAAGAAGATAAAAAACATACAAAAGCTATTGGAACAATTTCTTTTTCTAACATAGTAAGGGGATGTTTTCAATCTTGCTTTTTGGGGTATAAGATAGATAAAGAAGAAGTACAAAAAGGTCTTATGACCGAAGCCTTAACAAAAGGTATACAGATTATGTTTGAAGAGTATAAATTACATCGTATAGAAGCTAATATTATACCGAGAAATACTGCTTCAATAAATTTAGTCAAAAAACTAGGATTTGAAAATGAAGGTACTTCAAAGAAATATCTTAAAATTAATGGTATATGGGAAGACCATTGCCACATGGTTTTGTTAAATAAACGCATAGAATAATATATGAAATGGGTATTATTTACAAAAATTTTGATTATCAAACAATGTTCATACAATGTTTACATTTTCAACACTTTTTATACACATAGAAATATTATAATGTATATGTAAGAAATACCTCTTACAAATAGATACTCCCCCCCTCATCCTTTATATAAGCATCGATGACGAAGTCGATGCTTTTTTATTTTACTAACTATTATTTAAACTCTACTATATTTTTATGATATCTTGTAGGTACATATCGTCTCTGTAACTTATAATTTTTTCTTTCTTCTATACCGATATGTTCAAAATATCCTTTCCACATTTCTTGAAAATCTTTTTCTCTATCTGATAACATAACATTTTTATTATAATGAAAATCTGTAATAAACCAATCTTGTTTATTATATATAACTGCTTTATTTCTCCTTCTATCATGTATAATAAATTGTTCATTTTTAAGTCTATCTGCAAAATGCTCTGCTAATAATTCAATTACATCGTTATCTGGAGTGACATAAGCATATAATCCTTTTCCAACTTCTTGAAATCTTAAAATTCCTAGTAATAAATGTTTTTCTTTTGCTACTTTTGATGATAACTTATGAACTTCATGTACGTATTTATGTGTATGGTCATTATCTACTTGATAGCCAACTTTAAATCCATATTCCAAATATCCTAATATATAGCAATCTTTCTTATATTCACATGATAAATACGTATAATATACATGCTTCATAGCTTCATGAGATATTTTATTAATAATTCCATTATACACTTTCATAGCCTTATCTTCATCAGTCTCTACTAATACTTCTTCTTCAAAAAGATTTTTCTCATACACTTCATCACAGTAGATTCCAGTAGCTTTTTCACAATAATAGTGCTGATATACACATGTAAATAATCCATTCAACGTACCATCATATAAATAAATCATCCCTCTATCAACTCCCTATTAAAAAATCCCTTTACCCTCTACCTTATTCTTAATATGTCCATAACTATAACCACTAATCCTATTATACTAATCCCCCTATAAAGTACGTTTTAATAATACGTTTAAAACTCCTAATAAATATATCAATATACAAAACAGAAGGGTATAAGGTATTATAATAACGCAGACCGACCGCTTCCCAGGGTAAGGCAAGTTATTATAATACCTTATACCCTGACCTCTAAATAACATCTAATATAAACTCTAAATCTCCAACTTCAACTGCTCAAATCTAGCCTTAGGATTAAGCATCTCTTTTATAACTTCTGGCTCTAAATTCTTCTCACCATAATATTTCCCACTACAAGTCAAAAAGAACCTAGCTCTTTTCAAAAATACACCAATTTTCTTCAAATCCTCATATGTCACTTTTCTTACTTTTCTTTGCTTAATAATCCTTCTAGCAGATACCATTCCTATTCCTGGTATTCTTAATAACTCTTGCAAAGATACATTATTAATCTCTTTTGGAAACTCATTAATATTCCTTAGTGCCCATATCATCTTAGGGTCAAAATTCGTATCAAAATTAGGATTTTCCTTATCCAATAATTCATTAGCTTCAAACTTATAAAATCTTAACAGCCAATCAGCTTGATAAAGTCTATGTTCCCTAAGCATTGGTGGTGCTGTATTAAGTGCTGGCAAATTATTACCTCTATTAACTGGTACATAAGCAGAAAAATATACCCTCTTCAAACTAAAGCTTTTATATAATTTATCTGTAATATTTAACATAGATAAATCACTTTCATTAGTAGCTCCAACAATCATTTGTGTAGATTGTCCAGCTGGTACAAATTTCTTAGCATTTCTATATTTTGTTAATTGATAATTAGATTTATCTATTCCTTCTTTTATCTGATTCATTGGAAGAAACAACTTCTTCATAGATTTCTGTGGAGCAAGAAGCTTAAGCCCATCTTCTGTTGGTAACTCGATATTAACACTCATTCTATCAGCAAGTTCTCCTGCTTGTCTAATTAATATCTCATCAGCACCAGGTATAGCTTTCACATGGATATATCCTGAAAAATGATATTTATTTCTAAGTATTAATAAAGTCTTTACTATATTCTCCATAGTATGATTAGGATTTTTCTCTACTGCTGAACTTAGAAATAATCCTTCTATATAATTTCTTCTATAGAATTCAATAGTAAGCTCTGCCACTTCTTCTGGTGTGAAACTAGCTCTTTCTACATCATTACTTAACCTATTAACGCAGTACTCACAATCGAATACACAATAGTTAGTAAGAAGTATTTTAAGTAGAGAAACACATCTTCCATCAGATGACCAAGTATGGCAAATACCACTTACAGAAGAACTTCCTATTCTACCAGTATTTTTCCTGTTAACTCCACTTGATGAACATGAAACATCATATTTAGCAGCATCAGCTAGAACCTGTAGCTTTTTCATTGTATTTTCTTTCATATGCAATCACCATTAACATTTTTGTTTTTATTATCTAAGATTATATTTCCTTGAACTTAATTAATTTATCCTATAAATATTCCTATAAATATTATATCAGATTTAGACAAAATATGCAAACATACGTTCGCACGTGGTGCTGTCAAATAAAAATTAGATTACTGTTGGTTGAATGAAAAACTAAATTCTAGATTGCAAAAGAAAATTCTAGTTAACACGAAATTACTTTTGCACACATATTCCTGTATAATGGGAAGTAACAGTTGATTGCCTGCCTGTGCAGGAATGAGGTCATCATGAATAAAAA
>JAOARM010000006.1 GCA_025210515.1 Vallitalea sp.
AAAAGAGATGCACGAGGTATATAACAACAAATGGGGAAACCGACCAGAGCTTCGTGCAATCCATGCAGGGCTTGAATGTGGGCTTCTTGGATCACAATATCCTAATTGGGACATGATCTCTTTCGGACCTACAATTCGCTCTCCTCACTCTCCTGACGAGAAGGTAAACATCGAAACCGTAGATAAATTTTGGGAATATCTTAAAGAAACACTTAAAAATATTCCAGCAAAATAATCTAATCTTTAGATAAAAGACAAAGGAGGTATTATCATGCATAATATCTCCTTTTTTATGTCCTAATTTACTTCAACAAGGACACTCTAAATAACATTCATTAGATTTAGACACTACCATTATCCATTCTAAAAGAATATTATACCTCTATTGTTTTTGTCATTGATGTTTTGTTTAAAGTCTAATATTCCAATATTATTAATACATCGTAATATTAATAATCCACATCTACTATTTTGTCTCTTTAAGAATAGAACACAACTGATCCATTTAATTACATTATTTTACTATAATTGCAATATATTAACACACTCTAATTATTCTCGAAATAGCAAAATACGGAAATAATATACACTTCCCTAGAGAGGTCTATATTATATAATTTATAGTATAATTTAATTCTTATTTGAAGAGTCATTTGTAAAAGCCTACAGAAGTTAGAATATTTCCACCTTAATCGAAGGCAAAACATCACACTTACATGAAAATATATATTTCACACATATAACCACACAAGAAAATCTATGCAAAAAAAATCCTTTATAATTATTTCGTTGATATTAATATTCACAGTAAAGGTCTACTCTCAAAATTCCATTATTGGAACGCTTTATAACATGCAAGACATTCCTATAGACGATGTACATATTGAACTTACAGAAAAGGATTCGTTGAAATATGACACAACAACCGATACCAAAGGACACTTTAAAATTGATAACATTTCGGATGGTAGCTATAAGCTTATTATTCAGCATATCAACTACACCGAGCACAAACAAGATATCCTAATCACAGGAGATACCATTATTGGCATAATTCATTTAAACAATAAATTTTATGAGCTAGAGGGGATAAAAATTGTAAGTAATAAGAGGTTTGTTAAAACTAGCTCTAATCTCATCAGTTATAAGATTCCTAAAGTTATTAGCAATTCATCGACCTCATCATTTCAGCTCCTTCAGCATATCCCAAATGTGAATGCAAACATATTTGAGAGAACACTAGAAGTAAATGGCGAAAATAATGTTTACATCGAAGTAAACGGCATTCATAGAACCATGGACTACCTCAATAACATATCCTCTAACGATATAAAAGAGATCATAGTTATTGAGAATCCTAGTGGAAAATACCTCTCTAAAGATGTTTCTTCAGTAATAAATATCATCACCAACAAAAAAGAAAGAGGATATTCAGGTTATCTAGGAACAAGACTATCTCCCATCCTAGAATATGGTTTAACTTATGGCTCCATTCTATATTCAACGCCCAAATTCTCTTTTCAATTAGGTGGGCAGAACTTCTTCTTTGATGAACAGGAGCATCACAGTAAAAGAACAATAAAAAGAAAGAGCACAGGCTCTGATCTCGAACTAATAAAAACCAGCAATAAATACCCTTTTAAATATGTAGGTAACAACATCAATATAGGGGCAGATTACAGAGTTTCGAACAAATCAACTCTTATTTTTGAATACACCAATACATCCAATAAATACAGTCTAGACAATCTTATTAAAGGAGAATATTATAGAGATGGAAATAAGTCACAAACAAGTAAATCCACTCTAAAAAATGAAAGTAACACTAAGAACCATACTTATGCCATTCAATACCAACATAAAGATGACAAAAATAGTCTGAGTATTAATCTAGACTATAACAATTTTGTATCAAGTTATATAAATGATTACACGGAACAATTTGATCATTCCAAAAACGTAAACAACCAAAATTTTCATAATACACGTAAATACCTCAACACATTTATTGATTACGAATATGTAATCAATAGACTAGGACGTTTAGAGATAGGTGCTCGATATAACAACCAATATATTGACCTAACAAGCACCTATAATGTCGATAAAAACAACAACACATTACATTTGAAAGAGAACCGCTATGTTGCTTATACGACACTAAATATTACGCGACTAAAAAGGCTAAATATTCTATTGGGATTAAATATGGATTATTCCAATATTGAAATTAACTCGAAAACGAAGAACAATTATCTTTTTCTACTTCCAAACTTTACAATAAACTATAGACCAAACAATAAGCACTCATTAAACTTAAACTACAAATTATCACGTGAAGCTCCATCGATTCAGTCAATCAATCCATTTGAAAGATATACCGATGGAATAAAAGTAACTACAGGAAATCCCTACTTGGAGCCTTTTTATTTTAACACAACCAGTCTTAGATATAACATCTCAGCAGGAAGCCTTTATATCACACCAGAAATAAGTTATTCGTTTACCAATAATTATATTGCAGCCATAGGTACATTGAATAATAATGGGACATATTACATTACCTATGATAATATTGCAAGATACAATATGATCCAATTTAAGCTACACACTGAAAAGAACGTGTTTGAATGGTGGAGATTAAAAGCAAGTATTTCGCTTAATAAAAGTAAATATTACGACAACAATATAGATCGTAAGCTATTCTCTTATGGGTATCAGATTCAAAGTACATTTACACACAAGTCATTATCTGCAAATATTAACTTCTATTGTAAAGCAGATGATTTAAGTTCAAACATGATTTACACCCCTCCTATGGAGTCATCCTTTTATGCACAATGGAAAATACAAAAATGGATCTCCTTTAATGCAGGTGTAAGGTATATCGTTCCATGGGAAGAAGAGTATAATATCGAAAGCACAAACTATTCTGAGAACTTCCAAAAGAGCATAAATGAAAGAGACATGCAAGCATTCATTGGATTAAGTATTAATTTTAACAAAGGCAGCAAGACAAACAAAAGAACAAGGAAAAGCATTGGCAATATAGAAGATGCTCAAATGCATGAACGACGTTAAGAAAATATCCTCTAATATAGGATTATAAATATTACTCAATCAGGTTAAGTCAACATATTAACCTGATTGAGTATCCTTCACTACCTTCAGAGACTCATAGTAGAATAGATCGAAAATCTCTAGATAAACATATTTTACCACAACTCAACT
>JAOARM010000047.1 GCA_025210515.1 Vallitalea sp.
CAGGTACATTTGGTGGTGGTGAAATGAAAATACATTTATTTGACAAAAATAATCATCAAAATTATTATGTGCCTTTCAAGACAAAGAATCCAGAAGGAGAGTTTGTGTTTGGACCTATTTTAAAAGGTGGTTCAGATAATCCTGTTGGTATAAGAATGGCATCTATAAAAGGCTGGGTAAGAACAGGTGTTAGTAGTGAAACGAAAGATGTAGATGCAGCTCTTCGATTGTTAACTTGGACAGCTAGTGAAGGTAATAAGTTCATTAATTATGGTTTAGAAGGCGAGCATTATAAAGAAGAAGACGGTAAACTTATTAGAACCATTGATAATAATAAATCCAGTGAATTAGATATTAATAAATATAATATTGCAAAAAAAATATTATTTAATCACTCATCAAAAGAACTATTTGATGCATTTAAACACAATGAATCAATAGCTTTACCAAATCCAGCTGATGGACTTATGGTAACAGAAGCTACTAAATATGATGCAGATTTAAGAGATTTTACAAATAGAGTATTTATTTCTATGATTGTTGGAGCTATTGATATAGAAACTGGTTTTGATTCGTTTGTAGACGAATGGAATAAAAGAGGTGGAGAAGCTTTAACTAACGCTCTTAACGAAAAATACCAATCAAAATAATAGAGATAAATATTTTTGATAGTGTGTTCTAGAGAAGTCAAATTTAGAACACACTGGTTATTTCTGACTATAGGAAAGAGGAGAACAGATGGGTATTAAATCCAATAAACAAAAACAATTAAAAAGCTATAATAATTCATCAAATAAGTTATTGAAATATATGAAGAAAAATAAATGGTTATACATCTTATTAATCCCAGGTTTATTGTATTTTATTCTTTTTAGATATGTCCCTATTTTGGGTTTGATTATTGCATTTAAAGATTACGATATATTTAAAGGTATTTTTGATAGTGCTTGGGTAGGATTTGATAATTTTAGAGTGGTATTTGGTTCAAGTGATTTTAAACAAGTATTTTCTAATACAATGGTTATCAGTTTGTTAAAAATATTAATCGGTTTCCCTGTACCTATTATTTTAGCATTAATGCTTAATGAGATGAAAAATTATAAGTTTAAACGAATGAGCCAAACAGTACTTTACTTACCACACTTTTTATCATGGGTGGTAATAGGGGGAATTATGTTGAATTTATTCTCTCCAAGTTATGGTGTAGTAGGTGAAATTTTTAGACTGTTTGGAATGGAACCTGTTAACTTGTTGGCAAGTAAAAATCATTTTAGAAGTATTTTGATTATATCAGATATATGGAAAGAGTCTGGTTGGGGAACTATTGTCTATTTAGCTGCGTTAACACAGATTGATCCTAATTTATATGAAGCTGCTAATATTGATGGTGCAAGTAAATGGAAGCAAACAATTCATATTACTTTACCTGCAATCTCAGGTATTATTGTGATGTTACTAATATTAAGAATTGGTAGAGTAATGAATGCAGGATTCCAACAAATCATGGTATTACAAACACCATTAGTTCAAAGTATTAGTGATATTTTTGATACATATGTTTATAGAAATGGACTAACAAGAGGACAATATAGTATAGCTGCAACGGTAGATATGTTCAAATCAGTAGTAGCATTATTGTTAGTAGTAACTACAGATAAAATAAGTAAGCGTATTGGTGAGGAGGGATTATTATAATGGTTAGTAGAAAAGTAACTCCATTTAAAATATTTAATTATACTTTCTTTGTAATAATTGGTCTTCTTATGTTTTATCCATTTTGGTATGTATTAATGTATTCACTAAGTGATCCTACCAAAGTAACACTTAATAATTTATATTTATTACCTAATGGTTTTACATTAAATACATATGCAGCAGCCTTTAGAAAAAGTATTATTTATACAGGTTTTCTAAATTCTATTATTGTTACTTTAGTAGGAACATTTCTAAGTATGTTTTTAAGTGTTATAACTGCATATCCATTATCAAGAGAACATCTAAAGGGCAAAAAGTTTTTCTTTTGGATGATTATGGTTACTATGTTATTTAACGGTGGATTAATACCTACTTATTTAACAGTAAAATCCTATGGCTTAATTGATACTCTAGGTGCATTAATATTGCCAAAGGCAATTATTGTATATAACCTACTAATTGTAATGAAATTCTTCAAAAATGTTCCAGAAAGCTTAATTGAATCAGCTAGAATTGATGGGTGTAGTGAAATTCGTATACTCTTTAAAGTTGTATTACCTCTATCAAAATCTGTATTAGCAACAGTAGGATTATTTTATACAGTTACAAATTGGAATGCTTTTTTACCAGGTATGATGTATCTTAATGATAGAACAAAATGGACTTTACAGGTTGTACTCCGTGATATGCTTGACCAAACAACATCAGCCATTGATACAGATGATATTTTCACATCTCCTGAGAATTTCAAGATGGCTACAGTTATGATTTCTGTAGTACCAATACTTTGTGTATATCCATTCTTACAAAAGTATTTTACAAAAGGTGTAATGTTAGGCTGAGTTAAAGGTTAAGAGAGGAGATTGTTTCATAATGAATAAATGGTATGATGAAGCATGGGAACAATCAATCAAAAACGTGTCACAAATAAGTCATAGAATAAAAGATACATTTCCACATGTATCAATAGAAGGTCAATATAATAGCGAAATATCATGTTTTTGGACAGCGGGCTTCTGGCC
>JAOARM010000048.1 GCA_025210515.1 Vallitalea sp.
GAAATAATTTCATGCCCACAATCATCACATATATCTACATGAGAACCAAGAGCAGAAGTTCTGCAATTAAGTAAAGCATTAACAACTTTATAGTAATCATAGGGTATGCTATATGCATTAAGAAAATCAGAAAAATGTTGATGTAAAATATCAGCAACTTCAATCATATAAAATTATTTAAATTGGTAGGTGAGAATATGAATAGATGCATTTATTTAACGGAGTCATCAGAAGAACTAAAATATATTAGCGAAGAACATGTAATACCAGCTGGTCTTGGGGGAATAGCAAAATTGTCAAAAGGTTATGTTTCAGATAAAGCCAATAACCTGTTTTCAAAGTATGAATTAAAGGCAATGAGGCATTCGCTACTTACTGGAAATAGAATAAGACATGGATCTGGAAAAAGAGGTAATCAAAGTGTAAAGAGAGAAAAAAATCCTAAAATTCAACTACTGAAAGATGAAACTAGTGGTTATGATAATTTTCTTTTAGGATATTTGTTTTTAGGAAATGCATATATTTTACCACAAATATTTTGCACTTTTTATTTTATGAATGATACAATGTCAGCAATTTATGTTGGCGACAATTATGAAGTAAAAGATTATAATAAGTACATTTTAGAATTTAGAATAAAGCTAATGGAGTTCTTATTAGATGAGAATAGATCTTATACTTTTATTAAAGACGAATTTAAAGAAATTGATAACACTATTAATATAGGTTTCCATAGAGGAAAATGGTATATATCAAGTAGTATGCTTTTATTTGATATAAATAATATTTTCAATAGAATTCTTACATATTCTTTTAATAATATAATTCTTTCTAACGAGAATTCAAAAAAAGAATCTATTGAAGAGAAAGTAGGGTTTCTTCATAGACAAACAATAGATATTACAAGTAATTCTTTTGTATTTATTTTTGTTAAGACTGCATTTAATGCTCTGGCATATCTTATGAATCATGATTTTGTACTTTCCAGTATTTTTGATAACTTGCGTAAAGATATAATTGAGTGTAATGACATGAAACCTTATATAAAACCAAGTGAAATGCATAACAGGATTTTCAGAAAGCACATAAATGAATTGCCCGATAAAGCACATTGTGTTTATATTGTTTCACAAGATAATGTGATTTATGCATATGTAACTTTTTACAATGAATGGCATGCACATATGATATTAGCTGAAAAATATTTTGGCGACAATTTTGTAGTAGGTTATGTTTGTGATTGGCAATGTAAAAAAGAATATATATACAATTAAATAAATATGCACAATACACCAGTAGTTAATTTAGAGCTATTGGTAAATGCGAGCACTGCCAGGGAGAAGAACTCTGTGGGTCCAGTTCAGAGACGTCGGAAATACGGAACGTTATAAGAAATTGACTCATTCATTTCGGGGTATTCTTTTGGAAGGGAGAATTAAAACTAAGTATGAAAAAAATTATTCCAATAAATAATGTTAAGGTGGATTATGATGAAGTTTTAGAATGTATTATTCGATTATTAAGACAAAAGCAAAAAGATAATCTTGTAAGTATTTTTCTGACAGGAAGTTATGCGAGAGGAGATGCTACTGATTCCTCAGATTTAGATGTTTGGTGTATCTTTGAATATATAGATAGTAAAGTCCTTCATGATGTTGGTATTGTAGCTCAAGCATTACCTGTTTCATATAATAAACTTGAGGTGAACTCTCAGTGCTTTACTATAGAAGAGATTAAAAATCATAATTTTTCTAATTGGAATGAAGAACCAGTTAAAATCTTAGATGCTGTACTTTTATTTGGAGAAGATTTATTTGAAAATGATGTATCAGTAGCTGAACTTAAATTGATATATAAAAGATATCTAGTAGATGTATTGATGAGTATAAGACATTATATTTCTGTAGATGAACCAAAGGAAAATCTAACATATCATAAAATCAGAACTTATATTTTAAAGCCTTTAATGTTTCCATTAAGAATGGAAAGATATTGTGTGTTAGGATATTATCCTAATACTAATAGTGAATTATTAGAATCTTGTAAAGGTAAAATCCATGATATAGTTGAATATTTTCTTGATGAAGAGAAATTTAATAAGGACATTAATCTATATCATAGAGAAGTATTATCTAAAATGCATGATTCGGTGTTAGAACTAATTAATCTTTAGGGTTAAGCTTCGAAGCAGAATGAATTAACTTCTGATAACAATATATTTCCGTTCGCTACGCACATCTCTTCATTGGGTGGAAGTACGCATGAAGCATACATTGTCAAAGGTGATTAAAACCAACATTCTTGTCTTGACCTTATTACAAAATAGGTTGACAAAAATAATACAAAGTTTCGGGAAATGGATTACGATGAGATTATTTACCTTTCGGAGCTTAATGTTTTTTAAAAGCCTGTCAAGCGTTTTTGAAAATGTCCCATAAATATTTAAATATTAGCACCAGTAAAAATCTGGTGCTTTTAATAAATAACTAGATAAAAAATAAGTCTTATTACCGCATTTATTCCACGTCCTCTTGACAACGAGCCTCTAATGGCATGTTTTCAATCATCAGAAGCATCACCTAATTATATAATAAAAATATGCTAGTAACTGTGTGATGCTAGGCAATAAGCCTAACATGCCATTTTCTCATTGTAAAGAGGCTTTCGCGGCATAAAGCTAAATCACCACCTATCTGTAAAAAAGAGTATGCTTAATAAACATTAAATCATAAGGTTAATTTAATTGATAATTACATCAAACAATCTCTACATGACGATGTGATTGTTTATTAACAAATTTCAAGAAAGTTGATTTCCTCCAAGGATGGTTCATTGGAGGAATATATTTTTTCTTAGTTTTCTTTATAGGTTCATTAAAGACAAAATTCCTTGATGTATATTCATGTTTTGGTACTTCTTCTAGAGCATAAACCCTTTCATTTACACATGCATATAAGCTTTTATCAAATGCTCTTATAACCTTATGGTAATATACAGGGTGTCCTTTACAATCTATTAGTTTAAAATATTTATTATTGAAACGTATGCAATGACCATTATCAACTTTTCTTTCTTCAATAACTGATAAAATCAGATTAATTTTTTCAGTGTCAGGTTGTTTTTCAAAGACAGATTTGATATTATCTATAGGTAGAGCAAATTTAGCATTATATTCTTTTATGTAGGAGTTCAAGAATATATTTGCTTGCTCGTTGGTTGTTATGCCTGCCAATCGTAGTTCGAGATGCAGGCGTGATTGTAATGTCTGAAAGATTCTTTCAACACGTCCCTTTGCCTGTGGAACACTACTAGTCTTAATCTCAACCCCTAATTGATTACAAGCATAACTAAATTGAGTAAAGGTATCTTTATCCACAGATGGAGTATTTTTTTTCTTGTATTCAAATACAGTACGTCTATCAGTAAAAAACATATAAGGAATACCGTAATTGGTTAAAATTTGATGAAAAACATGATAATAACCATTTAAAGTTTCCTGGTGATCAAAATAAGCACCAACAATACAACCAGTGGAATCATCAACAGCAATATGTAATTGGGTCTTATTATTACCAAACCAGTTATGTACAGAAGCATCCATTTGAATCATTTCACCAAAGAAAGCACAACGAGGTCTTCTTGGATGAGCATCATCTATAGAAAGAATAGCATCTGATATTTTAGCAATTTCTTTCTTTGAAGAAGATTTTTTCTTCTGCTGAGAAAGAAGCTTTTTAATTTTTTTCTTAGTAGCACGATTAGCCTTAGGAGAAAGGATGAATTCCTGCATAAGGACAGAACGAACAGTGCTAGGAGAAATAGTGATATTCTCAAATCTAGATAATAGTTCACAAAAATGCTCAAAATTAGCGTCATAATATTTATTGCGATATAAATCTAAAATAGTTTGCTTAATATTAGAAGGAATAGTATGAGCTGGCTTACGACCACGATTACCATGAATAAAGCCTTCTTTCCCCAAAGTCTTATAGAGGTTAATTAAACGATTAACATTTCTTACAGTACAACCTAATTTTAATGCAGCATTCTTTTTATTACCATCAGTATCAACTAATTTTTTAATAATCTCATATTTAAAATTTTCATTCATTCTTAAATCTACCTTTCTGATTTTAATCACCCCATACTATAAAAATAAAATGAGGTTTTACTATACACTAAAAATTACTTCTTTTGGGACAAAATCAAAAACGGTATACTAAGACATTATCATAAATGGATCAGATTCGGAGCTTAATGTTTTTTAAAAGCCTTGACATTTTCTTTATTTTTCTATAAAATGACTAAGTATGATTCGTGCAACATATGTCTTTTAAGACTTAGATGGAGTGCCGCAATTAGATTATTTTCTATGCGGCACTCCTTTTGTTTTTTCAAGCTTTCGTTTGCCTTGCTCATATATTTATAAATCAAAAGGGAGGTTTTTTATGAAATCAGAAAACGAAAACTGGAACTCAGACGATAATTGGGGGGACGAAAGTTGGTTGGACCAAGACTTTAAGTTAGGCTCACTTCTTAAATTTACAATACCAACTGTTCTACTCATGATGTTTTCCTCGCTTTATTCAGCAGTCGATGGATATTTTGTAGCGAATTTTGTCAGCGAAAACGCATTTGCGTCTGTCAATCTTGTTTTTCCGTGGACATCGGCAGTGATTGCTATTGGCTTAATGCTTGGCACAGGTGGCTGTGCTATTTTATCAAAGCAGATTGGTGAAAGCAATGTTGACTCTGCTAGTAGGAATTTAAGTTTACTTACTCTTTTCACAGTGGTTATTGGTGTTTTGCTAACGATTGTAGGAACAGTGTTTACCGAACAAATTGTTGAATTTTTAGGGGCAACCGAATTGCTTTCCAAAGATGCTACTACTTACTTAAGACTTTTAGCTTGTTTCGCTACACCATTATTACTACAACTTGCATCTCAGATGTTTTTTATTGCTGATGGTAGACCTATGTTAGGTTTTGGTGTAGGTATTGTAGGTGGTATTGCCAATATGATTTTGGACTTCATCTTTATTTCACAAATTAATATGGGAGTAACAGGTGCTGCACTTGCAACAGGTATTGGGTATTCCATTCCGGCACTTACTTTCCTTATTTATTTTGCAAGAAAAAACAAGCAAGGATTGCGATTTGAAATGCCTAAATGGAATAGCAAAGTTATTGTATATGCTTGCTTTAATGGTTCATCTGAAATGGTAACAGGACTTGCAGGAACAATAACAACATTCCTATTCAATATTATCATCTTAGATATTGCTGGTGAGATGGGTGTTGCGGCAGTGGGTGTTATTATGTATGCACAATACTTGTTCCAATCGGCATTTTTAGGTTTCTCACAAGGTGTTTCGCCTGTTATTAGCTTTAATTATGGTGCAAAGAAACCCAAAAGATTAAGAACAGTTATCAAGCTAAGTCTGATTATCAATTTAGTTGCAGGTATCGGAATTTATATTTTAACACTACTTACTTCCGATGTAGTTGTGGGAATATATTTAGAAGAAGGTAGTGAAGCATTTAACCTTACGAAATCGGGACTGATTTTATTTGCGCTGTCATTTTTACCACAGGGTGTAAATATATTTACTTCTGCAATGTTTACTTCTTTATCTGACGGTAAAACATCTGCATTTATTTCGTTTGTTAGAACATTACTTCTAATTGTAGTGTTTGTACTGATTTTTCCACAAATCATAGGTGAAAACGGAATTTGGTTATCTGTTCCTTTTGCAGAATTTGTAAGTATTTTTATTTCTTTTTTATATATTGCAAAAAACAAAAAAAATATCACTACTAGGGGGAGTTATGTATGAAAACTATTATTACGATTAACAGGTAATTTGGCTCAGGTGGTCGTGAGGTTGGAAAGCGATTAGCCGATGCTTTGGATATTGCTTATTATGACAAAGATTTAATCCATAAAATTGCAGAAAAAACGGATTTGAAACCAACTTTCATTGAGCGTTATCAAGAAAAAGTTGCAACAAGACAATATCCCTTTGTTTCTGTAAGGACTTTTTCAATATCACTACTTATGCCGGATAGCAAAATCCAAATTGCACAATCTAAAATCATTAAGTAATTAAGCGAAAAGCAAGATTGTATTATCGTTGGCAGATGTGCAAGTCACATATTAGAAGAAAAGGCTTTTAAAGTTTTTATATATTCGTCTGATATGGATTTCTGTATTAACCGATGCTATGCAAAAGTTCCAACAGATAAAAGTAAATCTGCCAAAGCGATTGAAAAAGAAATACTTCGTATTAACAAAGAACGGGCAAAGTATTACGAATATTACACAGGTCAAAAGTGGTATGATATGCAAGATTATAACCTTTGCATTGATACATCAAAGGTAATATCTTATTTTTCCCCATCACGACAGCACATTCTTTAACAGAGTCATTGCTTGTGTTTGAACACAAATTAGAACACAAAAAGGTACAAAAAGGGGACTGTCAAATTCAGTCCCTTTGTATTTGTTTTACCAACTCTTTTTCCTAGTATCTTGCCATTTCTTCCACTGGTCATAAGTAACATCATGTGGAACTTCATGAATTGTGTTACTATGTGTGTATAATAACTGGTTTACTTAGTTTTCTATTAAATTTGGCTTTGTTTATTGCTTTTAAAACTCCTTCTGTTGATAAATTATCGGATAAATGCCAGCCAATTATTTTCCTAGAAAATAGGTCCATTACACTTGTTAAATAA
>JAOARM010000049.1 GCA_025210515.1 Vallitalea sp.
ATGATTTTAGTCCCCCAACTTGGCTGTTCTTTTTCAATTAGCTCAATAGCACGAAGAATATATGTTGTTCCTTTGTTATTATCTGCATTAATAAATATATGAGAAACAAAAGTACACTCACCTAGAAATCTTTTATGGTATCTCTAAATGGAAAACAGTACAATAATTACTGTAATTAGGATTTTTATTGCATATTATCATAATATTTGATAATATTTATATAATTAGATTGTTACTTAGTTCTATCAATATTACAAATGGGGAAATAATAATGAATAAAGAATCTGAAATAGAATACTTCTCTTATATGGAAAATTTAATTGTCAAATCTCGACAAGAAAACATAAATGAAGCAATACAAATACTTGGCACTATGATTGATGAAGCAATTAACCTGCTAAATGTTAACGGTTTAAAAAATGCCATAAATATTGGAGAAACCTTACTTAGTGAAAATCAAAAAGAATTAAGTGATTATACCTATAGTATACTAAACTATTATTTAGGTGTTGCATATTCTGAAATGATAACAATGGATAAGGGTTTCAAAATAAAAGGATTGGAAAAAGGTATTTATCACTATAGAATAGCTTTAGATTCGGATGAGATTGATACTCAACATAAGAGTAGTATACTCGTCAACTTAGCAAATAGTATGTCAGCAGTGGGAAGAAATTTTGACTCTCTTAGATATATTAATGAAGCACTTGAATATGATTCTAATCATCCTATAGCTTTAGGAAATAAAGCTAGAATATTAAATAGTATTGCTGATTCAATATATGATGATGGCCATAAAAACTTATTATATGCAAGTATTTTTGATTGTTATAGAAAAGCTCTTAGCAATAAGGAATTACCTGAATATGCAAAGATTCCATACAGTAAGATATATAACAATTTAGAGCCTTATGCTGAAGATTTTAATATGCTAATAAACGAAAATCATTCAAATGAACTAATCATTGAGGAAAATAAAAATAGGCAGTATAGAAAATGGTGTTTACGTCACCAATTATTTCTTAATCCATTAAATTCAATAATGGATAATAATTTATCTGCTAGAGATGTATTTGGTTTACCATCTATAGTGACAAAAGTAGGTGACGGTCCCTATTATCATTCTATGTACAATAATATTAAGCAAGAATACGTTTCTTCACGTTATCTTTTTTATAAAGGTCTAAATCGTGAAGGTACTCATTTCTCAGATAAAGAAGTGTCTATTTATAATACTTTAGATTATGCAAGTCAATCTTACAATAATGAATGTGTTAAAGCAGGCTTTAGAATCGTATACTCACTCCTTGATAAAATAGCCTATTTTATTAATATCTATTATGAAATTAACTTACCATATCATAAGGTAAATTTTAGAAGCATATGGAGTGAAAAGATTAAAAACAAATTTCAATTAAGGTCTAATTTACGTAGTGATAAGAACTGGGCTGTCAATGCCCTGATTTGGCTAAGTAAAGAATTACATGAGAAAGATATTTATACTGGTGATTTAAGTGTTTTTTCTAGGAAAGTTCCTACGTTACGGAATTATATTGAACATAAACATTTAAAAATTCTTGATATGGACATTGGTTCAAGATATTTTACAGAACCAGAAGGGTATGCAATGACTATCGCTAGAAATGATTTCATAGATAATACTATGTTTTTATTTAAGATAGTTCGAGATGCTATAATGTATTTGTCAATTGCAGTAAACATTGAAGAATACTATAGAAATACCCAGAGAAAGGAACAGATTATTCCACCAATGTCTATTACTAATATTGAAGATGATTGGAAAAGATAATGTTATAACTAAGATATTATGTACTGTTTTCCCATTTGGAGAGGGATATCTCTTGATTTTGAGCTTCGCCCCCCTAAAGACCTTAGAATCGGCTTTAAAGACTTTGACCGTAGTGCTCTTTTTTCTTTACCCTATGTCGGTCAGCAACTTTAATGAACGATAATAGGCACCATATAAATATCAATGTTTTACAGTTATACATACAAAAGAGGTGAAAGCATGAATGAAGACATTTGTTATTGGTGTGGCGAGTTAGCAACATCAAGAGAACACGTACCTCCTAAATGTCTTTTCCCAGAAAATAAAGATGTTAAGGACATATATTCTCAATCATTTCGCAATAACTTAATTACTGTTCCTTCTTGCGATAAACACAACATGAAAAAATCTCATGATGATGAGTATTTGATGGCTTGTTTAAGTGGAAGGGTTGGTAATAACGGTGTTGCCTACATACATAATGCAACAAAAGTAAAAAGAGCAAGAATTAGAAATCCTAAAATAATCAAAGTTGATAAAGGGGATATCTTACATGTCAAAGGTCAGCAATTCCCTGTCCAATTGATTACTATAGATAATTATAGACTCATGCATTCCTTTGAAGCTATTGCTAGGGGATTGTACTTTTATCAATACCATAAAAGATTTCTAGGTGAGTGTACTTTTGTTTCTCATATATTTATTAATGCAGATAATAACAAAGGAACAACATATATTCTTCGTGCTATTGAGCTAATTGAAAAAGAACAGCCAAGTTGGGGGACTAAAATCAT
>JAOARM010000001.1 GCA_025210515.1 Vallitalea sp.
AATGAAGGTGAAAAAATATTTGGAATGGGACAGTATCAGCAAGCCAACTTAAACTTAAAAGGCTGTATTCTTGAGCTGGCACAACGTAATTCCCAAGCCAGTGTTCCTTTTATGATTTCTAATCATGGTTATGGTCTATTATGGAATAATCCAGCCATAGGAAAGGTTACTTTTGGGGAAAACTTGACAGAATGGACAGCAAAATCAACAAAGCAGTTAGATTATTGGATTACAGTGGATGATTCTCCTGGAAACATCGAAGAAAACTATACAGATGTTGTAGGAAGAGCTCCTACGATTCCTGAATATGCTCTTGGTTTTTGGCAATGCAAGCTTAGATATCAAACTCAAGAAGAGTTATTAGAAGTAGCTAGGGAATATAAGAGAAGAGGATTACCAATCTCTGTGATTGTCTGTGACTTTTATCATTGGCCTTATGAAGGGGACTGGAGGTTTGATGAAGAATATTGGCCTGACCCAAAAGCAATGGTTGATGAATTAAAAGATATGGGTATTGAATTAATGGTTTCAGTTTGGCCAACCGTTGAATATCAAAGTGAAAGCTTTGCTGATATGTTTGAGAACCAGATGTTAGTCAGAACTGAAATGGGAGGTAGAATTACACAGTTAAATAATGCTAAATTTATAGATGCAACGAATCAAGAGGCGAGAAACTATGTGTGGAATAAACTGAAGAAAAACTACTATGATTATGGAATTAGAACTTTTTGGTTAGATGAAGCTGAACCGGAATACTTTGAATATGCTTTTGAACAATATCGATATCAATTAGGTTCTGATTTAGAAGTTGGAAATAGCTATCCCAGATATTATTCTCAAATGGTTTATGATGGTCTTAAACAAGAACAGCAAGAAGATGTAATAAGTTTGGTTAGATGTGCATGGGTTGGATCGCAAAAATACGGTAGTCTTATATGGTCAGGTGATATTGATTCAAGTTTCCGTTCATTAAGAAACCAATTGTCTGCAGGATTGAATATGGGTTTGGCAGGTATACCTTGGTGGACAACGGATATAGGAGGTTTTCACGGTGGTCATATTGAAGATAAAAAGTTCCATGAGTGTTTAGTAAGATGGTTTGAATTTGGAGCATTCTGTCCAGTATTTAGATTACATGGAGACAGAGAACCACATAAAAAACCACTAGGAACAACTAAGGGAGCACAGGTAGCAAGTGGTGCTGATAATGAAGTATGGACATATGGTGAAGAGGTATATAAGATTTGTAAAAAATATATGTTTATTCGTGAAAAACTTAGGGAATATATTAAACAGCAGATGGAGATTGCCAGTACAAAAGGTACTCCAGTAATGCGTCCATTATTCTATGATTTTTATGATGATGAAAAAACTTGGGAGATTAAAGATGAGTATATGTTTGGTTCACAAATTTTAGTTGCACCAATATTATATGAGGAAATGACCGAAAGAAAAGTTTATTTCCCAGAAGGTAATTGGATTCATATTGATACTAAAGAAGAATATAAAGGAAATCAAACATGTATAGTTCAAGCCCCTTTAAATAGTATGCCAGTATTTGTACTAAAAGGTAAAAAAACTAATCTTATAAAACTGTATGATTTATAAAGTTAAATAAAAATATTTTTATTACTATTGAGTTGATTTTTGGTTAAAGAGGGATAAAAAATATGGATAATAAACCCAATGTGATGATTATTTGTACAGACCAGCAGCGCTATGATACTATTCATGAACTAGGTTATGATTATATGATTACACCAAACTTAGATGAGCTTTGTAAAGAAGGTTGTTCTTACGTGAATGCTCATACCCACAATCCTGTATGTATGCCAGCAAGACACGATTTACTGCTAGGAATGCCAGCAAGAGCTCATGGATATTTTGCAAATAATGAGATACAGAGTATTAAAGATTATTCTCTTCCTACACTTTCAAGGATTTTTTCAGATGCTGGTTATCGAACTGCAGCTATTGGTAAAATGCATTTTTCACCGTCGAGAGCTCATCATGGATATAATGAATTATATTTAATGGAAGAATTACCTAAGCATCGATATGATGATCAATATGCTACTTATCTAAAAGACGTTGGATTGGAAGAGGTGCAGAATCTACACGGAGTAAGACCACATCTATATCATACGCCACAACAGTCACAGGTACCTCTGCCCCATTATGAAACTAGTTGGGTTAAGGATACAACCATAGAGTGGTTAGATAATAATGATAGGGATCCTTTCTTTTTGTTCGTAGGATATATTAAGCCACATCCACCTTGGGATATTCCAAAAGAATATCAAGGAATTTATAAGGGTAAAGATATTAAAAAAGCGATTAACGCTCCTAGACTTTTTCCAAATAACAAGGCTAGTGGAAGTTGGTTTGGTGACGACGACAGCGAGGAGCAAAAGCGTAAAATAAGAGAAGCATACTTTACCACGATTACTATGATTGATAATAGTATTGGAGAGATTATTACTTATCTGAGAAAATCGGGGCAACTTGATAATACGATGATTATTTTTACATCAGATCATGGTGAGATGCTTCAGGATAAAGGGTATTATAGTAAGCAAATGCCATATGATTCATCTGTAAGAGTGCCTTTTGTTATTCGCTATCCAGAATTATTTAAAGCCAATACCAGAAACGAAGATTTTGTTGACTTAATGGATATTTTGCCTACTTGTCTAGATGTTTGTAGCCTAGAATATCCTGGTGATATTGATAATTTATATGGTGAATCTCTTTGTAATGAAACAATAAAAAGCAAAAACAGAGAGGAAATTATATGTGCTTGTGAATTTCTGAATGATACTAGATGGGTGATGAGCAGGAATAAAAGGTATAAATATATCTATCGCTATAATGATGGTTTTGAAGAGTTTTATGATATGAAATTGGATCCATGTGAAGCTCATAATATTATAAGTGATTATAAAGGTAGTAAAGTATATAAGGCTCTTAGAAAAAAAGCTTGTGACTATGAAGCCAATTGGGGACCAGAGGGAGCTATTGGAGAAGACGGAGATTTTATTAAGTTTCCCAAACGTTATAATGATGGATGGGAATATGGGAAGTATCATCTATGGAGTAATAGCCAGACTCAAAGATTCTATACATATGGTAAGGATAAATGTGGAAAGCAATTACATAAGGAAATTTATCACAGCATTGCTAATGAAAAGTTAAGCGGTACAAAGCTTAATGAAGTATTCAACGATCCTTATTGGATTGAGGATTTAGAGACTAATGTAACTAGATATGGAGTTAAGAGCTGTGATTTTTACAATATGTTTAAGTAAAGAAATAGGTTAATAGTGTTAAATCTTAGAATCAAAAGGCAAAATTGCTTGTTAAAAAAACAGGTACTTTGCCTTTTTTAAAATTAGCTCCCCATTTCATCAATATTTTTAGCTATTATTTTATTCGTTTTTTGTTAATTTGTCAGTAAAAATAATGGACATCTGTCTTTATTATGGAAAAGTATTGACATTAAAAAGGGAGGTGATATAATAGTGTTATAACAGAGTTACATCAAAGAAAGCAATATAACTGGGGTAAGAAATACTGTTATAATAGTGTTGAGTATATTCGAAAAATACCTATAATAACTTAATAGCAAAACTTTAAGATTTTTTGAATGTATTCATAAGTGCTATATTTTAGGAGGAATAATTATGAATGCACCAAATATAAAAAGAACTCTTGCAACTGATGCTTACAAAATAATAAAAGAAAAAATAATATTTTGCGAATATTCGCCAGGACAAGTACTTAATTTAAGGGCATTGACTCAAGAGATAGGTTTTAAAAGTTTTACTCCAGTAAGAGAAGCATTGGTATCTTTACGAGATGAAGATTTAGTTAAGATAGTACCACGTCAAGGTATGTTTGTTTCTGAATTATCACTAAATGATGTAACGGACAATTATCAGATTAGAGAAATTATTGAACCAACTACACTTGGTATTACATGTCCTTTAATAACAAAAGAGACAATTAGGTATTACAGAGAAAAATTTGAAGAAATAAGAAAAACAGAGGACTCAATAAATTATTTGGAATATTTAAAACTTGACATGAATTTCCATATGGATCTAATTAGACCTTTAAATAATAATAATCTAGGTTCCATCTTAAAAAATATTTATGAGCAAAATACTCGTTATAGAATGGCTTGCTTTAAAAAAAGATTGCCAGAAGTTATGATATTGGAGCATATAGAAATTCTTGATACTATTGAAGAAAAAGATTCTCAAAGAGCTAGTATTGTATTAAAAAAACATATTATTAATTCTAGAAATGCATTAATTTCACAGAAACTTGGGTTGAATTGATTAATAAAAAACATGTAACTATTTACTAATTTATTATAAGTAATTGCGAAACTACATTATGTTGAGTTTTCGCTTATAATAAGAACTACATATTGTATATTAACAATTAAAATCATTAGTTTCGTAATTAGCTATTCTTATTATAAAAGGAGGGGAAGGGAAAAATACTAGTTGTAATACCGAACATCTTAAACCAATTAAACAATAGGGATGGTCATTAACTCCTACTTGTAGATTTGCTAACACATTTTTATATGATATAGCATATAAAATTAGTTATAAGGGGAGACTATATATTGATGCCCTGTGATTTTTAGCAAATTTAAACATTTATTTGGCAAGAAAATCATATTATTATGCTGTCAATCTGAGCTGTTGCAAAGGGTACTTAAGAAAAAAATGAATCTTTAAATATCTTTAACATACTTAGGGAAATATAAAATGTATTGCAATAATTATACAGGAGGAGGCAATATGAAAAAATTTATATGTATCTTAATATGTGCCGTAATGGCGGTAGGGATTTTTAGTGGATGTGGAGCCAAAGATGATGTGAAAACAAAGGATAATGAACCAAAGAAACAAAAGGACGAAACAGGATTAAAAGAAGGAAAAGAGCCTGTTGAGTTGATTATTGAGAGTTGGAGAATGGATGATTTAGCAGTTTGGCAAGATAAAATTTTACCTGCTTTTCATGAAAAGTATCCAAACATT
>JAOARM010000050.1 GCA_025210515.1 Vallitalea sp.
CATAAATACAGATATTATATTTGTTAGATGATAATTAATATCATTTGATAGTAGATTAACACAAGATGTATCTAAAGTCAATAAATAAACTAGTATTAAGTAAGTAGCTAAAAAAATTATTTTGTCCATTTTCAATATTATGGTATAATAGAGTAATTGTGAGAGCTGAATCATAAATTATTTACAAAAGTGGAGGATTATTTAATGGGTAGTAAACAGAAAAAAAAATTTAAAATTGATTTAAAACCCACTCAGATTCTGGTGCTTGGGTTTTTATTACTAATATTTGTAGGAGCAATGCTACTTAATTTACCTATAGCAGCAACAAATCATAAAAGTATTGGTTTTATAGATGCATTATTTACATCAACTTCAGCTGTATGTGTTACAGGGCTTGTAGTTGTTAATACTCTTGAGTATTGGAGTATGTTTGGAAAAGTAGTTATTTTAATACTTATTCAAATAGGTGGTCTAGGTTTCATGACATTTGCAACAACTTTCTTTATATTAATGGGAAGAAAAATTAGACTAAAAGAAAGACTTATCATTCAAGAAGCTTTGAATCAATATACATTATCTGGAATGGTTCGTCTAACTAAAAATGTTCTTTTAGGCACATTGTTAATAGAAGGAATAGGAGCACTATTATTATCTATTAGATTTGTTCCAGAAGATGGACCATACGGAATATTCAAAGCAATATTTCATTCTGTTTCCGCCTTTTGTAATGCTGGATTTGATATTATAGGAGATAGTAGTTTAAGTCCATTTGTAGGAGATATTATTATTAATGTTACTATAATGCTTCTTATAATATTAGGTGGTTTAGGATTTACAGTATGGATTGATATACTTAGAGTTATGAAAGAGAAATTTAATAACAAATTAGGATTTAAAAGAACATTTAGAAAATTTACTTTGCATACAAAAATTGTAATAGTATTAACAACTTCATTAATTATAATTGGATTTATATTCTTTTTCATTATGGAAACAACTAATCCTAATACTTTAGGACAATTATCTATGAAAAATAAAATATTAGGTTCTTTATTTCAGGCTATTACACCAAGAACAGCTGGTTTTAATACGATACCTTTAGCAGAGATGACTCATGGTTCAAAATTTATGACTATTATTTTGATGTTTATTGGAGGATCGCCAGCGGGTACAGCAGGAGGAATTAAAACTGTTACTATGGGTGTAATAATACTTACTGTAATATCAGGAGTTAGAGGAAAAGAAAAAACAGAAGCATTTAATAGAACTATTCCAGAAGTTATAATAAAAAGAGCATTAGCAGTTATTATGATTGGTATATCTGTTGTTATTTTAGTAACTATGATATTATCTGTAACAGAAGTAGGTAGTTTTATGGATATATTCTTTGAGGCGGTATCTGCATTTGCTACTGTTGGATTAACACTAGGGATAACAGGAAGTCTTACTACAATAGGAAAGATAGTCATATGTATAACAATGTTTATAGGAAGATTAGGACCTGTTACAATGGCAGTAGCTATATCACTAAAAGGTACAAAATCAAAAGCTGCGATTACAAAACCAGAAGAAAAAGTTATGGTTGGATAATTTATATAAGATATTATGACAAGGAAATATATAGATGGAGATATATTAGATATATGAAAGGATGGATTATATATGGGTAAGAAAAGAGATTTTGTAGTATTTGGTTTAGGTAAATTTGGTAGGAGCGTTGCAGAATCACTTAGTCTTAATGGATGCGACGTATTAGCAATAGATAAGAATGAAGAGATTATTCAAGATATAGCTTCTACAGTAACTCATGCAGTACAAGCAGATGTTACTGATCAAGATGCACTTACTGCATTAGGAGTTAGGAACTTTGATGCAGCTATTGTTGCTATATCTAATGATATGCAATCAAGTATAATGGCTACTATATTAGTAAAAGAGCTAGGCGTTCCATATGTACTAGCAAAAGCTCAAAATGAAATTCATAAGAAAGTTCTTGAAAAAGTAGGAGCAGATAAAGTAGTATTCCCAGAAAGAGAAATTGGGGTAAGAATAGCTAATAATTTAATTTCTGAGAATTTTGTGGATTACATCGAACTATCAGAAGACTATAGTATCGTTGAAATTTCTATTCTTGATGAATGGGTTGGAAATAATCTCAGAGACTTAAATATGAGAGCAAAATATGGAATTAATGTCATGGCTATAAGAAAAGGAGTAAATATCACCATAACTCCAGGTCCAGATGTTATACTTGAAGAAGGGGATATTTTAGTTGTTATTGGTAGTAACAAAGACCTTAAAAAGATTAATATCGAAAAATAGATAGGAATAGATATGTTATGATTACTAGTACACAGAACTTAAAAATTAAGAAAATCAATCAATTATTATCTAAATCTAAAATTAGAAAAAAAGAAAGACTATTTATAGTTGAGGGTAAGAAGATAATTGATGAAATTAATTGTTCTAGAATATGGGAAATATATATTTCTAATACGTTTTTAGAAAAACATGAAAGTTATGTTAACAAATTATATAAAAGCAATATTCAAGTTGAAATAGTTAGTGATAATGTTATGAAACATATATCAAGCTCAGTTACACCACAAGGTATAATTGGGTTGATTAAAATAGTTGATACACAAGTTAGTACTATAATTAATAATAATCCTTTTATAATAATGCTTGAAAATATTCAAGACCCAGGTAATCTTGGAACTATTATTAGAACTGCTGATGCTGTAAAAGCAAGTGGCATAATTTTATCAAAAGGATCAGTAGATGTATTTAATCCAAAAGTTGTAAGAGCAACTATGGGGTCTATTTTCAGAGTACCCATTATTCAAGATAGAAATCTAATAGATGATATATCAAAGCTTAGAAAAAATAATGTGGAAATTCTAGCTTCTCATCTAAAAGGAAGTACTAATATATATAACTGTGATTTAACTAGAGGAATATGTGTATTAATAGGTAATGAAGGAAATGGACTAACAGAACAAATAGCTAATTTAGCAGATAAAAATATAAAGATACCAATGATAGGAGAGTCTGAATCACTAAATGCAGGAGTGGCAACAAGCATTATTGCATACGAGTCATTAAGACAAAGAAATTATAAGTAAATAAATATTATATATTAATAGCTTAATGACTAAGAAATAGAAAGGTTATAGTGATAGATAATATATAAGTAGTTCATAGGGCTGGTTCAAGTGTATGTATATTAACGTATAATGTATGTATTTGCGAAAAGCCCTATGAATAAGTTAAACTAGATTTTATTATATAGAATTATAATCATTAGAGAAATACAAATTAGTTGTATTTCTCTAATTTATTATCTACTTCTTCTTGAGTAACTGTATTAAGTGCATTAATATTGCATGTAGCAGTAAGATCAAAATACTTCTTAGCTTCTTCAAAGTTTTCTTGTTGCTCATAAACTAATCCCAGATAATAATTACTATCAGCCATATGAGGTTTTAAATCTAAAGCAGACTTTAAATATTCTTCTGCTTTTTCATAATCTTTCATATAATAATATATCTGACCTAGATTATCTAGAGCAGGGGCATGATTTTCATCAAGTATTAGAGCTTTTTTACTGTTTAGTATTGCTTCATCATAATCTTTTTTTAATAAATATAAAAAACCTAATGTAGTATAATCTTGTGCATATACATAAGAATTAGTTGTTACAATAATTTCATCAGTATCTTCTATGATAGTTTTGTCTGCATCTTCATCGTCTTCATCATAATTAGTATTTGCAAAATCAGTCATTATTTTTTCATATATTTCAATTGCCTTATCAACATTATTTAATTTCCAATGACAAATAGCTATATTACATTTAACAATTTTATCAACGAGAAAATATGGTTGAAGGGTAAGACATTTTTCGAATATTTCTAATGCTTTTTTTATATTATTTTCTTTTAACATTATTAGACCATATGATGATAAAACGTTAGCATTATTAGTTTTTAAGGTATAAGATATTTTGTAGAGTTTAGTAGCTTTTATATCGTTATTAAAAGTTGACTGAAAAATAATACCTACAATACCAATTGTAGTTCCAAGAAAAAGAATAATAGTTAACGCAAGAAATCCAGCATAAAAAAGTAGTAGTGTACTAATTGACATATCATTAATAACTATAACATATAAATAAGCTACTACTAAGTAAACAATTGTAACAAATTTCCATTTCTTTCCCAAAAATTTCATTTTTTTCTTCCTTTCGCTATAGAAAACTTATCTAGTAGTATAATGGATAATACTATTTTCTCTATCAATAATACTATAATAATACTTTTTTTTCAATTGAATATAAAACATAATGATAATCTAAAGTTATTTTAATTAAATATTAATGAACATGAGATAATTTATAGTAGTAACATAAAAGACTAAGTTATTTTATATAAAAATTAACATTCATAATCAATTACCGTGTAAGCATAGAATAATAAAGTTGCATTATATGTATTTTTTTTGTAAAATATAAGGTAGAGATAATTGTAATGTAATAAGCCACTAAACAATTATCTAATGTCATAACCATTATTTAATAGCAACTTGACAACATATAGGTATATGATACAATATATCAAACTCTTTATATAAGAAGGAGGGAGAAGTATATGGAGTATATTAATGAACCATATATCATTTGGCTTGGAGTATTAATTATTTGTTTAGTAATTGAAGCTGCAACATTAGGATTAACTTCTATCTGGTTTGCCTTTGGTGCTTTAGTATCACTACTTTTTTCTTTATTAGGTGTAAGTATATTTGTTCAAGTGTTAATCTTTTTAATTGTTTCAGTATGTTTGCTATATTTTACAAGACCTATTGCTGTAAAAGTACTAAAGATTGGTCATGTTAAAACTAACTATGAATCAATAATAGGAAAGAAAGGTATTGTTACAGAAGATATAGATAACCTAGCTTCAAAAGGACAAGTGAAAGTTGAAGGTCAAGTTTGGAGTTGTCGTACTTTATCTGGTGAGCATATTACAAAAGGACAAAAAGTTATTGTTAATGAAGTAAAGGGTGTTAAATTAATAGTGGAAAAGGCTTAACAAAATAATTTTGTAGTAATTAATTATTAATTAAAAATGAGGAGGAATTATTAATGGAATATGCAGGAATAGGAATTATTGTATTAATTATTTTACTAATAGTATCTAATATTAAAGTAGTACCACAAGCACAAGCATATGTAATTGAACGTCTAGGAGCTTTTCAAACTTCGTGGTCAGTTGGATTACATATTAAGATACCACTAATTGATAAAGTTGCGAGAAGAGTATCTTTGAAAGAGCAAGTATTGGATTTTCCACCACAACCTGTTATTACTAAAGATAATGTTACAATGAGAATAGATACGGTTGTATATTATCAAATAACTGATCCAAAAGCTTATGCTTATGGAATTGTTAATCCTCTATCAGCTATTGAGAATTTAACAGCAACAACACTTAGAAATATTATTGGTGACTTAGAGCTTGATGAAACATTAACATCAAGAGAAATTATTAATACTAAAATGAGAAGTATACTTGATGAAGCAACAGACCCATGGGGTATCAAAGTTAATAGAGTAGAACTTAAAAACATTATTCCACCAGCTGAAATTCAAGATGCTATGGAGCGTCAAATGAAAGCTGAAAGAGGAAGAAGAGAAGCAATCCTAAAAGCTGAAGGAGAGAAAAAATCAGCCATATTAGTAGCAGAAGGTAAAAAAGAATCAGCTATACTTGAAGCAGAAGCTCAAAAAGCAGCAGCTATTCTAAGAGCTGAAGCAAGAAAAGAAGCAGCAATTAGAGAAGCAGAAGGTGAAGCGGAAGCAATCTTGAAAGTACAATCTGCAACAGCAGAAGGTATTAAGAAAATTAATGAATCAAATCCTTCTAAACAAGTTATTTCTATTAAGAGTTTAGAAGCTTTTGCTAAAGCGGCAGACGGAAAAGCTACTAAGATAATTATTCCATCAGAAATTCAAGGATTAGCGGGTCTTGCAACTTCACTTATAGAAGTGGCAAAACCAGATAATAAAGTAATAAATAAGTAAGCATTAAACCAGATATTTAGAAATTATAAGCTAAGAAAAACATGAATAATAACACTAGTTAAATATATAGGTTAGCCTAATTATTGGCTAACCTATACTAAAGATTGAATATGTATATAAAATTAGATTATCAAATATGACTAATTATCAATAACAATTATATTTGTAACTAATTATCATTATAAATTTACTTAATATTAATTAAACATTATAGATGCTTTTAAGTGTTACATATAGTTAAATATGAGATTTTCTTAATTTGTTATATAGAGAACGTATGTTAGAATGACTGTTCCATTTAATTAAGATTATCACATACACAGTAAGTGAGGAGATAAAATGAATTTAATAAAAAAAATATCTTATAAAGATATGATAATGATAGCGATTCTTATTGCTAAAATTGTATGTTTTTATTTATTAATCGGATTTTCAAGTTCAAGTATAATATTAGGAATTATTACATTTGTATTTTTTATAATAATATTTAGCATGTTTTTATTTAATAGTGGTAAGCATAGTATCAAATGGTTTCTATTAATATATACATTGTTGACCTTGTTAATGGTTGTGGACACTGTATATTATAGTTATTTTAATCAATTACCATCAGTTAATCAACTTGCTCAAATGAGTAGCTTAGTTGTAGTTGATGAAAGCGTTAAAAGTACAACTCCACCAATAAGTATTTTACTATTTCTTGATATACCTATCTATTATTATTACTTCAAAAAGAAAAAGCAAAAATTAGATGGATATAGATTTGATCAATATAAAAATCTCAAAAGAGCATTCGTTTCATTATTGATTGGTATATTATTAATAATGGCTTGGAATCCTATGAATGTAGATACAGTTAAGGCAGTTAATCACACTGAGTTTTTAACTTATCATATGCATGATATATATACTAAGTTTTTTGGATATAATGATAAGCAAGTTGAATCTGCTAAAGACGTAGATAAAATTATTAAAGAATTAAATGAAGAAAAATCTAAGGATAAAGAATTAAATGGAATAGCAAAAGGCAGAAATCTAGTAGTAATACAAGTAGAATCTCTTCAAAACTTTCCCATTAATTCATTATACGAAGGACAAGAAATAACACCTAATCTTAATAAATTAATAAAAGAAGATACTATATACTTTGAAAACTATTATCAAAATATAGGTAGAGGAAATACATCTGATGCAGAATTTTCAACTCAAAACTCTCTATACCCTGTTATAGAAGGAGAGACTTATAGATTATATGAACAAAATACATTTTACGGTTTGCCATGGATTATGAGAGAGAACGATTATAAAACAGTTGCTTTTCATGGATATAAGGGACATTTTTGGAATAGAGAAAACGCATATCCAAATCAAGGATTTGAAGAATTTATTAGCTTAGAAGACCTTGAACTTGAAGAGAAAATAGGATTTGGTTTATCAGATACATCTATGTTTAGACAAGCAGCAGATTATCTTGACAAAATGGAAAAACCATTTTACAGCTTTTTAGTAACACTATCTTGTCATCATCCATATGCTATGCCTGATGAATATAATACTATTAAGCTTAATGATGAAGATAAAGGAACAGTATTTGGTAATTACTTACAAGGTGCACATTATTCTGATTTAGCAATAGGTCAATTTATAGAAGCATTGAAGGAAAAAGGATTATATGATAATACTATAATTGCAATATATGGTGATCATCATGGATTAAACTGCAAAGATGCAAGTAATTATGAATGTATGACTAGATACTTAGGTCATGAATATGACTATAATGAAATGCTTAATATACCTTTAATTATTAATATACCTGGAAAAGATGTTAATAGAACTGTTTCAACAGTAGGTGGACAAGTGGATTTCTTACCAACAATAAGTAACTTACTTGGAGTAGAAATCAATAATAAATATATATTAGGACAAGATATAATCAATGCAAAAAAAGGTTATGTAGCATCTGTAACATATATGTTAAGAGGATCCTTTATAACTGATGGTGTAATATTTGAATTATCACGAGAAGGATTATTTGAATCAAGTAAACCAAGAAATATTTTAACTAATGAAGAAATAGAAGATATAGATTTATTTGATTCTTATGAAAGAGCATTGAAACTGCTAGATACATCTAAATATATACTGGACAATAATTTAATAAAGAAATAACATTAGTTAGTAAATTAATTTTAAATAATATAATTAACATTATTTCGTTGATAGACTTAGTCTTAATTAACTTTAACTAGACTAATTTAGGGGGATAATTATGAAAAATAAAGTAGTAATAGTATCAGCATCTACAGGTCAGGGTCATAACCAAGTTGCAGACGCACTTAAAATAGAATTTGAAGAAAAAGGATATGAAGCTGCAATTTATGAGCCACTGAAAGAGGTAAGTAAGTCATTAGATATATTAGTATCAGATGGCTACAAAATGTTAGCTACAATGATGCCAAAAATGTATGGAACAATATATAAAATTAGTAATAACGAGACGATGAATAAACCAGTAGCAAAATTATTAATAAATGCATTACAGGAAAAAATAGAAGAAATTGTTACTATTGAACAGGCAAGCTTAATAATAAGTACACACCCATTGATAGTTGATGTAGTTTCTTCACTAAAAAGAGATAATATCATTAATATACCATTTGTCTCAATAGTTACTGATTTCTTACCACATCAAAGCTATATTAATGATTATGTAGATGCATATGTTGTTGGAAGTACATTTACCAAAAACGGTATTGTGGCAAGAGGTGTAAGTCATGATAAAGTACATGTATATGGAATACCAATTAAGAGAATATTCCGTGAAGATATAGTAACTGATAAGAGAGAAGATATATTTACTATTTTATTAATGGGCGGTAGTATGGGTGTTAATTCAATAAAGAAAGCTCTAAAAAACTTAGTTAATATAGAAGATAAGTTGAAAATCATAGTAGTTTGTGGTAATAATGAAACACTAAAAAATTCTATTGAAGAAAAATATAGTGGTTATATTCCTAATAAAGACATAGAGATTCTTGGGTTTACTAATAAAATACCAGAGCTTATGGAATTATCTGATGTAATAATAACAAAGCCTGGAGGTCTTACAGTAACAGAATCTCTCGCAAAAAACATTCCTATGATTATTCCTTACTTTATTCCTGGACAAGAAGAAGAAAACGCAGAAGTCCTAGTTAGTGCAGGAGCAGCTATCAAAGTAGATAGCATTAAGGAGTTAGATGAAGCAGTAGAAGTTCTTATGAAAGACTCAAGTAAAATGGCGTGGCTAAAACAAAATATGAAAGACCTTTCAAAAGATCACTCTATAGATAGTACAATTAATTTATGTATTGATTTTATTGATAATTATAATCATATGATGGAGATTAAAGATGCATAGAAAATGTGATATATTAATACTTACTGCTAATTTTGGAAGTGGACATATTAGTGTTTCAAAAGCTATAGAAAATTATATTAAAGATATAGATAAATCTCTAGAAATTGAAACGGTTGATATGTATAAAATTATTAGACCAAAATTACATAAATATATATATAGATGCTTTACTTTACTTATTAAATATGCAGTACATATTTATAATTATGACTATTATAAAAAGAATAATAATGATAAATTATGTGAGTTGCACTCTTGTTTTAAATCTAGTTCAAGAAGGTTAGCTAGGTATATGGAAGAGGTGCAACCTTCCATTATAATATCAACTTTCCCTACATGTTCAGCTTATATAACAAAATATAAGCAGGATAATAATGTAAATACACCGTTGATTACTTGTATAACTGATATTGTAAAAGGCTCTGAATGGATGCATAAAGGTTCTAATCTATATTTAGTTGCAACAGATACAGTTAAAACTAGTTTAATAGATAGAGGTATTAGTAAAGATAACATAGTTACTACTGGAATTCCAATTCGTAGAGATTTTATTACACCTAAGAATAGAGATATTATTAGAAGAAATAATAAGATATCAGAAGATGATTTTGTAATCCTAATGATGGGTGGAGGCATGGGGTTAATACCTAAGCAACTATCTTTTTATAAATGGATTAACAATCAGAGTAAAATAAAGCTTATTATTATTACAGGAAATAACAATAAGCTATATAATAAAATAAGTAAATATGATAAGTATAGTAATATTACTATAATGAAATATACTAACAAAGTATCAGAGATAATGACAATGTCAGATTTGCTAATTACTAAGCCCGGAGGAATAACTTTATTTGAAGCTATTTCTAGTAAGCTTCCATTTATTATATATAAACCTATATTGGGACAAGAAATAGAAAATTGTAAGTATATAGAGAAGAAGCAACTAGGCTATATAGTATCAACAGAAAATGAATTACAAGATAGAATTAGTACATTAATAAAAGATAAGTTAACAAGAGATAAAATAATCAATAACTTAGAGGAAGAATATAAAAATATTGATATGGAATTATTAGCACATAGTATTATGAATCTATATAATACTAATGAATAAGATAATCATAATCTAAGTTATTTATCTGAGGTGAAATAAATGGTTATAGCACTATATATCACATTGGGGATACTGTTAATCTTTTTGATTTATATGGTGATACCTAATTACTATGCAAGAAATATATCAAAAGATGTTATTAAGACAGTTGAATTAAATAACAAAAATAAAACTATAGCGTTAACATTTGATGATGGTCCAGATCCATTATATACTAATAAGCTATTAGATATTCTGAAGAAAAATAATGTAAAAGCTAGTTTTTTCTTAGTAGCAGGAAATGCACAAAAAAATATTGATATTGTAGAGAGAATGAAAGAAGAAGGACATGGCATTGGCATGCATTCTCTGTACCATAAAAGTGCATGGATAACTTTCCCAACAGAAACTAAAAATGAATTTAAAAAGGCATTAGAGATCTTTAATAGCATTGGACTTAATATTACATATTTTAGACCGCCTTGGGGAACATTTAATGCTTATACATTAAGAAGTGCTATAGATAATTCATTAAAGACAATTCTATGGACAGTAGAAGCATATGACTGGAGAAAAAATAATTCAGGTAAAAATATTGAGAAGATTTTACTTGAGCGTATTAAAGATAATGATATTATTGTTTTACATGATAGTGGAGGAGCAAAAGGCGCACCACAAAACACACTTGATGCACTAGAAAATGTTATTCCTAAGCTATTACAAAAAGGATTTAATTTTATTACTATTGATGAAGTGTTAAATTAAAATTATATAATATCAATAAAAGAAGAGTTAATCCAGATTTATGGATAACAATAGGAGAGTACCAATGAAAAGATTATTACAGAGATTTTTTAATAGAATAGAAAAAATCTATAGAAAGAAAAATAATTGGACGTTGATTCCTAATTCAGAGTATGGATTTGTTTATATTGATAGATTTGAATATAAAGGAAAAGATAAATTACTTTCTGATGGGACAGTTATAACAAAAGGCGATTTAGTAGCAGAAATGCATATTAATAACAAAGAAGTCAAAGAAGGCTCCTTTAAAATGGTATTTAAGATTTTTAATTCAGAGTTTAAATCTATGGCAGAAGCAGTTAGCAATGATAATGAATACTCTCAAATAAAAGCAATATTTGGTAGAACAGTACTCTATCCCATAACAAAGAAAATGGGTTTTGAAGTATTTGATATTGAGAAAAAATCTTTAAAGATTTTCTTGAAATTATGGGATAATCTTATAAAACTAGTATTTTCTAAGTCTAAGAAGGGAAAATTTATAGTAAGAGAACCAAAAGAAATCTGGATATCTAAGGAGAAACTTATTAGCTGTGTAAAGTAGAAAAAATAAATCGTAGTACTATCTTTGTTTAATATATAGGAGAATAATTATGAAGAAGAAAAAAATTATAGGGTTAATTATAGTTGCAACATTTTCTATAATAACGCTATGTTTGCTTTTTAAAAGCCAAGAATTAGCAGAGTTCCCTGAGTTAATAAAAAGAATTGATATAAGATTTTTATATATGGCGATTTTATGTATGATTAGTTATTTAATAATTAATTCTACTATCATCTATATTATTGGTAGAGAAATAAGTAAAGAGATTACATTTTTTAATTCAATATATCTTTCATTTGTAGGACAGTATTATAGTTTAATAACTCCTTTTGCTAGTGGAGGACAACCAGCTCAGATATATGCAATGAAATCAAGATATAATATACCGCTATCTGTTGGAACTACAATTACCGTTAAGAAGTTTTTGATATTTCAAGTAGTTGTATCATTATATGCTATTGTTATGTTTTTTCTTAAAATATCTTTTATAATGAATAAGTATTCAGGTATCATACTTTTTATTGTTGTAGGATTAATAGTTAATCTCGTAGGAGGAATATCTATTATTCTATTATCTTATTCAAAAGTAATAGTAGTCAAACTGTTAGATATATTAATTACAGTACTTAGAAAATTACATTTGGCAAAATATATAGATAGAGATAAAATAATAAGTCATATTGATGATTATGTGAAAAATATAGATGAGATTAAAAACAACAAAAAAACAATGATATCTCTAGTAATTATTACATTTATTCAGCTAACTATATTTTTCTCTATAACTTATTTTATATATTTATCATTAGGACAAAAAGGAGCTCATTATATAGACATATTAGCATTGCAAACTATTGTATATGTTGTAGTTAGTTTTATTCCAACTCCAGGTGGAGCTGGTGCATCAGAAGGTAGCTTTTATATTTTGTTCAAAGTATTTTTCTCAAGAGATATTTTACTATATGCAATGGCGTTATGGAGAATAATTACTTATTATGGTAATATGATTTTGAGTGGACTTGTATTACTTACAATTAGAATAGCTACGTATTTCACTAAAAAGCGAAGAAGTGCATAAAATTATATATTATATAGAGAATTTCTTGAAATAGTTAAAGAAATTCTCTGATAAAATATCCTACTGTTATAGTTCTTGCTTAATTATATCTATAAACTTATCTACTAATAAAGGATCAAATTGCTTTGAGGAACATCGCTTAAGTTCTAATATAGCGTCTTCTTTTGAAATAGCTTTTTTGTATGGCTTTTCACTAATCATGGCAATATAACTTTCAACAATAGCAAATAATCTACATTCCACAGGAATCTCATTTCCTTTTATGTTAAGAGGATATCCTTCTCCATTCCACCATTCATGATGCTTTAGTATCCAATCAGCTATATGAAATAAATTAGGTATAGATAGAGAAATCTTATAGCCCACTTCGCTATGTCTTTTAATAATATTGATTTCTTCTTCAGTTAGAGGCTCTTGTTTGTACAATATTTCGTTTGAAATACTCACTTGCCCTAGGTCATGAAAGTTAACAAATAGCTTTAAATTTTCCATATTTTGCTCTGGATAATTAATGGCTTTTGCAAGCTTCATAACGTAATTATATAGAGAACTTTTTAAGTCAGCATTTTTATATTCTTTATTAGATAATGATTGAATTAATCCTTCTATAATTGCATTTCTATTTTTGATTCCTTGTAATAGTTTATCATGATACATATTATTGTCAGCTGCGATAAAAATAGTATTCATGTCAACATCTGTATTTGATTTTATGCTATAGCCTATTGAAAAACTAAGTGGTAATTTAGGATTTGACTCATTATATTCATTTAACTTATTAATAACGTTATCTTTATACTTAATTAGTAAAGATTCACTACAATTAGGGAAAAATATTGCGAATTCATCTCCACCTATTCTACAGGCTTCTTCATAATTACTAAGTGATAATTTAATTATATTTGCTGACTCTTTAATAATAATATCACCATAGGAGTGACCAAGAGTGTCATTAACAAGCTTCAGACCATTTAGATCGCATATTACTAACCCCATAGGTAGAAAAGCTGGGTCATTATAATAGGATAACCTATTTTCAAAATAAGTTCTATTGAATAATCCTGTAAGAGAGTCATATATATTAAGATATTCTAATTTATTCTCAATGAGTATTTGTTCAGAAATATCTCTAATTAGGCATATTACTTCTCCTTCGTTATTAGGATAAATTCTTATAATAGAATGATAAGTTTTATTCAATTTTTGAATAGTTGACTTAAATTCTTTTGTATCATTAGATGATAAAACTTTAGTAATCATAGTCTTAATTTTCTTCGCAATCTCAATAGGAAAAACTTCAAATATATTTTTATTATGATATTGATCTGGATTAAAACAGGAATCATCTAATTGTCCGTAATTGTAATTGATAATATCTCCTTTATCATTAAGTTGAAGTAAAATATCAGGTATATTATTTATAAGCAAATTATATTTGGAATTAGAATTTAATAAATCTGTTTTTGTTTTATTAAGTTTAGTTTCGTCTTTGAATGTTACAATAAGATATGTATTATTAACTATTTCTTTAAATTCTATATTATATGTTGAAATATTATTTTTTGAATATGCAAAAGTATATTGAAAGTCTTTAGCTTGTTTTATAGAAATATATGAGTTGTTAATTAAGAAAGAAATATGTTGGTTGGTATAAGTATTTTTCTTACAATTAAATATTTTTTTTGCCACTTTATTAATAAATAATAAGTTGCTATTATTATCTATAATAAGTATACCGTTAGGTATATTAATTAGTGCTTGAACTATGACTGAACTCCTATCAAATGATTCTTGATTATTAGTTGTATTAGAGGAGTCCTGCTTATTTAATCTGTTAATACGTGAAGTAAACAAAGTCAATAGTTCATTACTAAGGGTATCATTCATATTCTTCTACTCCTTAAATATATTAATCTATTTCCTTTACTAGAGTAATTATATCATAGTTTAGTTAATTTTGATAGATTAGTTCATTAAATGGACTTGTCATAACTTTGTTAATATACTTTTTTATCCTTTTCATATAGGTACATGTATATGATATAATATATTTATCTATTATAGGTTAATAAAGGAGTGCGTGATTTTGGAAAATAACTTAATAGCAGCTATTGATGTAGGGTCACATGCCCTTAGGATGAAAATTGGTGAAATAGATGAAGAAGGAAATTTTAAAGAATTAGAAAGTCTTAGAAAAACAGCAGTTCTTGGGCATGATACATTTAACGATGGTAAAATTAGTTTTGAATCTGTAGATACAGTGTGCAATATTTTGAAGATGTTCAAAAAATGTATGAAAGACTACAGAATTACTGACTATAAAGCTATGGCGACAAGTGCTATAAGAGAAGCTGAAAATAAAGATTATATAATAGATCAGATAAAATTAAAAACAGGTCTTGATATAAAAGTAATAGATAATGCAAGAGAACAATATCTTACTCACAAAGCTATAAAGAGAAAAATTGATGATTTTGATTCCCTAATTGAAAAAGGGGTAGTAATGGTAGTTATTGGTGCTGGAAGTATTCAAATAACTTTGTATAAAAACTCCCAACTTATTTCAAGTCAGAATGTAAAATTAGGTGCATTAAGAGTAAAAGAAGTTCTAGGAGATTTAGAACGAGAATCTTTTAGTTATTACAAAATTCTAGAAGAGTATATTAGAGTTAATATTGAATCTATTGATTTTTTCAAGCGTAGTAATGATTATAATCATTTTATTGCAGTCGGTGGGGAAATTACTACAATATCTAAGTTAATTAATGAAGAACATATAGAACAAGATATTATATATATTAATAGAAAACAATTTGAGATATTATATAAAGAGTTTTTACATAAATCTACCGAAGAAATACTTGAATACAATATAGAAAGAGAAAGAGCAGAAATAATAATTCCTTCTATGATGCTTTTTAAAAAATTTCTCGATAAATCAAGAACTGATAAAATACTTGTGCCTAATATAACTTTATCAGATGGAATAATTATGGATATATACGAAGAAAAATATAATTTAGATAAAGAGGAAATGTCGTTAAAAGATATATTTACTTGTGTAAAAAATATAGCAAAAAAATATGATTATAATAAGGAGCATAGCCTTGAAGTAGAAAAAAATGCCAAAATAATATTTGATAATTGCAAAGATATACATGGATTAGTAAGCGAAAGACATTTACTTAGAATAGCCGCTATACTTCATGATATTGGCAAATATATAAGTGTATATAACACACATATTCTTTCATATACTATAATAAAATCTATTGAAATATTTGGTATTTCAAATGAACAATTGGAGATAATAGCTAATGTAGCAAGATATAATAGTGTAGAGACCCCTAGCATTAGAGATATTAATTTTGGAAAATTATCTAATAAAAATAAAGTGATTGTAGGTAAGCTTGCTGCAATTTTGCGTCTAGCTAACGCCTTAGATAAAAGTCACAATCAAAAAATAGAGATAATATCAGTAAAAAGAAGAAACAAACAACTAATAATTTATGGAAAATCATCAGCAAATACAATGCTAGAAATGTGGACTTTTAAAAAGAAAGCAGAATTCTTTAAAGAAGTTTTTGGAATTACCCCTATACTTATTATAAAAAAAGAGATATAGTATATTCTTGATATATAAGGTATGAAAGGAATAGAGTTAATATGATTGATAAAACATTTGATAAGGTTGAATATTATGACAATAGAGAGTTGAGCTGGTTAGAGTTTAATCAAAGAGTACTTGATGAAGCTGAAAATCCAGAAAACCCATTATTTGAAAGGATTAAATTTCTTTCTATTGTTAGTTCTAATCTTGATGAATTTATCATGGTAAGAGTAGCATCTCTTAAAGAACAAGTAAATGTAGGCTATGAAAAAAAAGATATTGCTGGTCTTTCCCCAAAAGAACAATTAAATAAGATTTCTAATAGAATACATCGTTTAGTAGAAGAACAATATAGTCATTACAAAAGATCAATCGTTCCATTATTAAAAACAAAAGGTATTAATCTTATACATATAAGCGATTTGAGCGATAAGCAAAAAAGCTATTTAGAAGAGTATTTTACGGAAATTATTTATCCTGTTTTGACTCCATTAGCAGTAGATTCTAGTAGACCATTTCCTCTAATACTTAATAAGAGTTTAAATCTAGCTATATTAGTAAAAAGAGATGAAGAAGAAGTCTTTGCAACTGTCCAAGTACCTTCTGTATTACCACGATATGTGGAGATACCAAACAGTACTTGTGAGAACAAAGATTATATACTATTAGAAGATGTAATTAAGTTATTTATAAAAAGATTGTTTGTAGGTTTTGACGTTATTTGTTCCTTTTCATATAGAATTACTCGTGACGCAGATTTAACTATTGATGAAGAAGAAGCAGATGATTTATTAATTGAAATAGAAAAATCAGTTAAGAAAAGAAAATGGGGAGAAGCTATACGACTAGAAGTGGCTTATGATATGGATGAACGACTAGTTAATATACTAAAATATGCACTTTCAATTCATGAAAAAGATATATATTATATTAATGGACCACTAGATTTAACTTACTTAATGAAATTATATGATTTAAAAGGATTTGATAAATTAAAATATGATAAATATAAACCTGGGACACCAAAAGATTTATTAGGAGACAATGATATATTTAAAGTAGTAAGAGAAAGAGATGTTTTTCTTCACCATCCATTTGAATCATTTTCCCCAGTAGTAGCTCTTATTAAAAGAGCCGCAAAAGATGATAAAGTGTTAGCCATTAAACAGACTCTATATCGTGTAAGCGGGCGTTCTCCTATTGTAAAAGCTCTAGCAGAAGCAGCAGAATCCGGAAAACAAGTTACAGTTCTAGTTGAACTAAAAGCTAGATTTGATGAAGAAAATAATATTCAATGGGCAAGAAGATTAGAAAAATCGGGATGTCATGTAATATACGGTTTACTTGGTCTCAAAACTCATAGTAAAATTACATTAATTGTTAGAATGGAACATGATGGAATAAGAAGATATGTACATCTAGGAACTGGTAATTATAACGATATTACAGCTAGATTTTACACTGATATGGGAATACTTACATGTAATGAAAAAATTGGGGCTGATACATCAGCAGTATTTAATACTTTATCAGGATATTCTGAACCACCAAGACTATATAAATTAACTATGGCACCAACGGGACTTAGAAAAAAATTAATGCAACTAATTGAAAAAGAAGAAAATAATGCTATTCTAGGTAAAAAGGCAAAAATTATATTGAAGATGAATTCATTATGTGATCCTAAGATTATGAAAGCAATATACAAAGCTTCGTCAGCAGGAGTTGAAATTGAACTTATTGTAAGAGGAATATGTGGTATAATACCAGGAATTGAAGATATAAGCGATAATATTACAGTAAGAAGTATAGTTGGTAGATATCTTGAGCATAGTAGAGTATTCTATTTCTATAATGATGGGCATGAGGAGATATATCTCTCAAGTGCTGATTGTATGCCAAGAAATCTCAATAGAAGAGTAGAATTACTGTTTCCAGTAGAAGATGAAGCAATAAAAACAAGAATTAAGAAAATCTTAGATATTCTTCTGAAAGATACAGTGAAAGCAAAGATCAAAAATAGTCATGGAGAATATATTAAAATTGATAGACGAGGAAAAAAAGTCATAGATTCACAAGAATACTTTTCAAAATTAGCTACTAATGCTATAAAAGAGTATTCAGTTGAAAAAGAGAAAGATATTTTTATTCCTATTATGAATAGTGATTAAATAAAAGGGGTTGCCTTATAATACATTTTCTATATATTGACATTAGAATGTATTATAAGTCACCTCATTTTTATTTAAGAAAACTTGCTTACCATCAGAAGAATAATTCCTCCTATGAAACAAATAACATAGAGTACGTCTAACTTTTTAAATGTTTTATTTATTATTTTAGTTATAATCATAATACCTAAAATAAAAAGTGAACCAAATATTCTTACCTCTATACCTATTTCTTCAAGACCATAAATCATTAAAAAGAATAAGAATATTAAACAAAATAAAGTTAAACTTATTATAATCTTTGATTTTGTTTTATCCATAAGTATCCTCCTCTATGTATTCGGTATAACTAGAAGTTTTATTAATGACAGGGTACATAATGAATATTGAACAAAATACATAATAAATAATATAAGTAAATGCTATATAAATATCTGGCTTATTTTGAAAGATATATGACAATAATAAGTGTAAAATAAAAATTGATACAGTATAAATAAAACCAAAAAGACATAAACTTTTATAAAACTTATTAATTTTTTTTAACTTTTCATTTGTATATTTTCTCTTGGGAAATAGCAGTACTTTTAATCCACCCATAAATTCTTCATAAGCACCAATAGCTATTATATATAAAGCAAATGCTGTGAAAATTATAATGATGGATGGAATAAAAAATATGTATTGTGCTACACCAGGAAATAAGATATTTGTAAAAAATATATAAATTATAACGTGTATTAATAAAAATAAATAGTACATTTCAATCTCCTTATAGTTATTCTTTACTATTACTATATTTCAGCAACTTCAAAAACTTTTCTTCCACTCAATATCAATATAAAACTTATAACAATATTGTACGCTATTAATATTCCGTATCCAATATAAGGAGCATATAAATTACTTTTAAGTATAACATGCTCAATTATACTAGAACCTATAATACTTGGAAGAATAATAAGTAGAACCAAAATAAACTTAGTTAAAAATTTGAAAACTTTACTATGAGTAGAACCAAATACCCTTCTAGTTAATACATCGGTATAGACAAATAAAGCACCAAAAGTAGTGTAAGTTAATGCACTTAGAAGTATTATTATAACATTTTGCTTAAACATAAATGCTGTAATACTAAAGAGTATTAAGCCATCAACGAAATTTTTAAGATGATTAGCTAGAGTTCCCCAGAATACTTTTTCTATAGAATCAGCAGGAATAATATATATATAATGCATCTTCATTTCTTCTATCCATTTTCCTTGTAAAGAAAATATAAACAACATATATATACTAAAATAAAGAACAGATTTTATATTAGATGAATGAGTCATGTATTTTGACATGAATCCAAAAACCACTATTCCTATTGTTTCTTTACCTACAAAGAAGAAACCATTTTTCCTATATTCAATGATATGTTTATAGAAGATTGCTTTTGCACCACCTGAGCCAAAGCCTTGATTAACTTTCTTAACTTTGTTTTCTTTAATCTCTCTAACTCTTGAGCCGGATTTTTTCGCTAAATACAATTTTTCTTTTCTTTCTGTGGCAGCCAAAACATCTTCATAATAATCTGTATTAACATAGTATAGTACAATAATTAATATTATAACAGTAACTAATAATAAAGATAAATATATATAAAAAACTAAATCAATTTCTTTGGTGGCATAGGATAATACTACTTTAAACCAACCAATAATAGGTAATATATTGAATGTATTACTATTAAATACAGAATCAGACGCCTTGATCAAATCTTGCATTTGTGATAAAACAACTAAAAACCATACGCCTATACCGCAAAATAATCCATTAATACACCTTTTGGCTAACAATCTATTTCTTTTTTTCTTAGAAGTAATAGAGTATATAACAATACTAAAAATTCCCATAGTAAAAGATAATAAGAATACTGTCAAAAATATAATAACAACACCAATACCAGTAACAGGGTAGAAATTTTTTAAATTAGGTATTTGTAAAATTATTAAAAATACAAAGAAAATGGTTTTTAATAGCTCTTTTATAAATCCGTATATTAAAGTTTTTTTTGGAGATATTGGAGCTGTAAATATAAAGTTAACATCTGATTGTCTGAAAAAGCTATTTCCTTTTTCTATACCTTGATTAAGTTGGAAATAAACCATAAACAATATAAAAATAGTCGATATCATATCAAAAGACACTTTAGGGTTTGCTGATATACTTTGAGTAGGCATAGTAATACTTATAACTATAAAACCTACAAAGCATATAATAAGAAATAGATATAATACTAGATATAATGGTTTCTTAAATAGTTTTTTTATATGATTAATAAAACTTCTTTTCATTATGTAAAATAATGGGTTCATATCTATGCCTCCGTAACATCAAAAAATATTTTTTCTAGAGATTCATTGTTAAAAGTTATCTCTTCTCTCGTTCTAGAAAGTACTATTTTGCCATCTTTCATAATTAACGCTTTATCCCATACTTCATCAATACTATCAATAATATGTGTACTAATTAGAACACTACAATTCATTGCTTTTAACTTGATAAAATAACTTTTTAATTCTTTAATTGCTTTTGGGTCTAATCCAATCATAGGTTCATCAAATAAAATAACTTTTGGATTTAGTAATAGGGAGCAACAAATGCTAATTTTTTGTTGCATACCTTTTGATAAGCTACCACCAAGTTTATCTTTTTTATCCCATAAGTCAAAAGTAGTTAATAATTCTTTTGCTTTGTCTTCATAGTTTTTTAATTTATAAGCGCTAGCAATAAATTTTATATGTTCATATACAGTTAACATATCATATACAGCAGGAGCTTCTGGAACATATCCAAAAATTCTCTTAGCGTCTATAGTTTTATTATTCATATTGTTAATTGTAATATCTCCATTATATTTAAGAAGACCTGCAATTGATTTAATTGTAGTACTTTTACCAGCACCATTAGGTCCTAATAAAACTGCGATTTCACCATCTTTTACTTCAAAGCTTATATCATCAACAGCTTTTGTTTTTTCATATTTTTTTGTTAGATTTTCTACTTTTAGCATATTATTCACCTCATAAAATTATATTAATATCTGTATATAAATGATATAAACAGAGTAATCATTTTTAAGATAAAAGTCAAGTAAATGTTACCAAGATTAAATTGTTAGTAATAAGATTCTGTATAGATATAGTTTAACGTTATTTAAGTTGTATTGTAATTATGACTTGACAAAATGAAACAAACAAAATAGAATAATAATAAGAATAAATGTATAATTATACATGAAGGAGAGAAGCGTATGCCAGTTAATTTAAAAGGGAAAAGTCTACTTACATTAAAAGATTTTACTAAATCAGAAATTGAATATTTATTAGATTTATCTTCTGATTTAAAGCAAAAGAAAAGAATGGGTATTATAGGACAACAGCTAAAAGGTAAAAATGTAGCTCTAATTTTTGAAAAACCTTCAACAAGAACACGTTGTGCTTTTACAGTGGCATGTGTTGATGAAGGAGGTCATCCAGAATATCTAGGAAAGAATGATATCCAATTAGGGTACAAAGAGTCTATTGAAGATACAGCTAGGGTACTTGGAAGACTATTTGATGGAATACAGTTTAGAGGTTTTTCTCAAGAGCATGTGGAGAAACTAGCTAAGTATAGTGGAGTACCAGTATTCAATGGTTTGACAGATGATTACCATCCAACTCAGATATTAGCTGATTTACTTACAATTAAAGAACAGTTTGGAAAATTAAAAGGATTGAATTTTACTTATATAGGGGATGGGCGAAATAATATGGCTAATAGCTTAATGATTGGCTGTAGTAAAATGGGAATTAATTTCACACTTATTGCACCAACTAAATTATGGCCAGTTGATGAACTTATAAATGAATGTAAAGAATTTTCTACAGAGTCAGGAAGTAGTATAACTATAACAGAAGATGTTAATATGGTTAAAGGTTCAGATGTTATATATACAGATGTATGGTGTTCTATGGGTGAAGAAGAAAAAGCTTCTGACAGAATTAATATGTTAAAACCATACCAAGTTAATAAGGAACTTGTATCTAAGACAGAGAAAGAAGAAACAATATGTATGCACTGCCTTCCAGCTGTAAAAGGTAATGAAATAACAGAAGATGTATTTGAACAACATGCACAAGTTATTTTTGATGAAGCAGAAAATAGAATGCATACAATTAAAGCAGTTATGGTTGCTATGATTTAGATAATTATTTATTAGCCTTTGATTAATATTGTTAATCAAAGGCTAAATTACTGTATTGAAGTATTATAATCTTGAAGTGTTCATTTAATAATAGTATAATAGTTGTGAAAGTAGGGAATATAACTATGAGAGAAAAGATATTACTATTATTAAATGAGTCAGATGACTATATATCTGGGGAAGAGATAAGTAATAAATTAGGGGTATCAAGAACAGCAATATGGAAAGTTATTAAAAGTTTAAAAGAACAGGGTTACGAAATAGAGTCTGTAACTAGAAAAGGTTACAAATTGTTATCGTCACCAGATATTTTAGAAGAAGAAGAAATTCATTATAATCTAAAAACTAGCTTAATAGGAAAGAAAATCATAACTTATGATCAAGTTGATTCAACTAACAAAGAAGCTAAAAAGTTAGCACTACAAGGTACAGAAGAAGGAACTGTTATTGTTGCAGATGAACAATTAAATGGTAAAGGTAGAAGAGGAAGGAATTGGGTTTCACCAAAAAGAACAGGAATATGGATGTCCATGTTATTAAGACCTGATATAAGACCTGAGAATGCCTCAATGATTACTTTAGTAGCAGGACTTGCAGTTTGTAAAGCTATTGAGACTACTACTGACATTAAACCATTAATTAAATGGCCAAATGATATTGTTATAAATGGAAAAAAGATATGTGGTATATTAACAGAAATGAGTTCGGAAATAGATTATATTAATTTTGTAGTTGTAGGTATTGGTATTAATGTAAATACTAAGAAATTCCCAGAAGAACTTGATAGTATTGCAACGTCTCTAAAGTTACAAGGAAATAAAGCCTATAAAAGACAAGATATTTTAAAAAAAATACTTGAAGAATTTGAAATATGTTATAATAAGTATCTTGAAACAGAGGATTTACAAGAGATAATAGATGAATACAATTCTTATTGTGTTAATATTTCAAGAGAAGTAATAGTAAAAAGTAAAGATATTAGCATAACTGGTACAGTAAAATGTGTCACACCAAAAGGAGAGCTTATTGTTACAGATAGTACTGGCAAAGATACTTTGATAACATCTGGAGAAGTATCAGTAAGAGGTATATATGGTTATGTATAAGTTTGCGTTATAATTATACAAAAGTATAACTATAATAAGAAAGGAACTAGAAATAATGTTTGATGAAAGAGTAATATTATCAGTATCTAATGTATATAGTAAACAATATTATTTTAATGAAGATTTTGACCAACTACCACAAGGGATACAAGATGAACTAAAAATATTGGCTGTTCTATATACAGAAGATGTAGGTGGAATACTTACAATTGGATTTGAAGAAAACGGAGATTTGTTTCTTGAAGTAGAAGCTAATGAGAACGACTTATTATTTGATGAAATAGGAAGCGTTCTTAAAATAAAACAATTACAAGAAGATAAAAAAGAGTTATGGGAATCTCTTGAAACGTATTTCAAAGTATTTTTCTTAGGAGAAGGTTAAAGGAGGATATAGTATGATTCGTCATGTAGTTATGTTTAAGTACCAACAATCAGCAGAAGGTAATACAAAACAATATAATCTAAATAAATCAAAAGAGATGCTAGAAAATTTAGTTAATAAAGTAGAAGAAATAAAATATCTGCATGTGGCTCTTAATCATGAACAAGCAGATAATAGTAATTATGATCTAATACTAACAGTTGATGTGGATAGTATATCTGATCTTAATGCATATCAAAATAACGAAGATCATAAAGCAGTAGGTGGATTTATCAAAAAAGTAGTTGAAAAAAGAGCATGTGTAGATTTTGAAAAATAATGTTTATATAAAGGGGCTGTCGCATAATATATTTTTTGGATGGCTATAAGTTTTGGAAGGTAGACTAGGTTTAGCTATTCCTACCCTTAAACGTCCTGTTTAAAGGGTAGGTGCTACGCCGTCCGTGGCTTCGCTTATCGCTAAACCTAGTCTACCTTCCTTTGATATTGACGTTAAAAATATATTATGCGACAGCCCCTTTTTGACGAATAAGGATGTGAAAAAATGTTATTAGTTATAGATATAGGTAATACTAATATAGTAATTGGAGCATATAGAGGTGATGAATTAGTAGCTAACTGGAGAATGACTACTAAAACACCAAGAACGTCAGATGAATATGGATTATTTATGTATAGTTTACTTGAACACAGAGGAATTAAAAAAGATGAGATAAAAGACGTTATTATATCATCTGTAGTACCTAATATAATGTATTCATTAGTAAGCGGTATTATTAAATATTTTGATACACAACCAATAATTGTTGGTCCTGGTGTGAAAACGGGTATCAATATAAGAACTGATAATCCAAAAGAGGTTGGAGCAGATAGAATAGTTAATACTGTAAGTGCTTATTATACATATGGAGGCCCTGCTATAGTAATAGATTTTGGTACTGCAACTACTTATGACGTTGTGACAGAAGATGGAGTTTTTAGTGCTGCTATTACATCACCAGGAATTAAAATATGTGCAAACGCTTTATATCAAAAAGCGGCTAAATTGCCAGAAATAGAAATAAAGAAACCAAAAAGTATATTAGCAAAAAATACAGTAACAAGTATGCAAGCAGGACTAGTATATGGATATATAGGACAAGTTGAGTATATAGTAAAAAAAGTAAAGCAAGAAATGAATTGCGAAGAAATGAAAGTAGTTGCAACAGGTGGATTAGCCAAGATAATTAATTCTGAAACAGATGTTATAGATGTACTAGACCCTATGCTTACTTTAAAAGGACTTAAAATTATATACGACAAAAATAAAAGCTAGAATAAATAGACTATAAAAACGGTGATATTATATGAAAATTGGAAATGTAGAATTGAAAAATAATGTAATACTAGCACCTATGGCTGGGGTAACAGATTTGCCTTATCGTCTTTTGTGTAAAGAACAAGGATGTGGATTAGTATATACAGAGATGGTTAGTGCTAAAGCTTTATTTTATAATAATAAAAATACAGAACTTTTAATGAGAATAGATGAGAGGGAAAGACCAGTAGCTCTTCAGCTATTTGGAAAAGACCCACAGCTTATGGCTAATATGGCAATGAAAATAACAGAAACTAATCCATTAATTGATATTATTGATATTAATATGGGATGTCCAGTGCCAAAAGTTGTTAATAACGGTGAAGGTTCAGCTCTTATGAAAAATCCTAAGTTAGTTGGTGAAATTGTTAAACAAGTATCATCAGCAATTAATAAGCCACTAACTATAAAGATTCGTAAAGGATTTGATGAAAGTAGTATTAATGCTGTTGAAATCGCTAAAATTGCACAAGAAAATGGAGCAGCAGCAATAGGGGTTCACGGTAGAACTAGAGAACAATATTATACAGGAAAAGCTGATTGGGATATTATAAGAAAAGTAAAAGAAGAAGTTTCAATACCAGTCCTTGGTAACGGAGATGTTTTTACTCCACAAGATGCTAAGAAGTTAATAGATGAGACTAACTGTGATGGCATTATGATAGGTAGAGGTGCTCAAGGCAATCCTTGGTTATTTAAGAGAATTATTCATTATCTAGAAACAGGCGAGTTATTACCTGAACCTCATATTGAAGATATTGTTAATATGATTAATAGACATATTGAGATGTTAACAACATTCAAAGGTGAATATACAGCGGTAAGAGAAATGAGAAAGCATATATCATGGTATACTAAAGGGCTATATAACGGTGCCAATATAAGAAGAGAAATTAATTATATTGAATCAATGGATGAATTGAAAAACAAAGTATTAGAGCTTATTGTATAGATATAGTTATACTACCAATTATACATTCTTATTTTTTGTGGATTAATTATGTATAAAAATCAAATATTGTTAATAAGTTATATTAAAACATTATTTGAAGTGATAATATGTATAAAAATTATGCCATAATTAGTTGTTCAGAAGACATGCAACAAATTAAGTTCACTAACCCTTTAATAAAGTATTATCCAAATAAATATATTATGAAATATATACTCAAGAAATTACCTCTTAATGTATCAGAAGTAGACTATCTAGATAATAAAGGTCTAGAAATTAAGTTGCCAATATTACCTAGCATCTTTAATGAAGAAGAATATATCAAAGCAATTATTGAAGAGTTTAACGATAAATTATTAATATATAATATTAACGTTATTATACTCTCAAAAGAATTGCAGAATTATAGAAATGATTTTAAGTGCTTAATTGCTGATGAAAAACATGTTCAATTTCTATACATTAATAAGGTAATTGAACAAGTAATTAATCTTATACATAAAGAATTAAAAGATATGAATTTTGTTATAATAGACGGAGATAATAGTAAAACTAGATATATCATTGATAATATCTATAAAGACATTAATTCACTAACTGTTATTACATCTCATCCAGAATCATACGAAGAAATTGTTGAAGAAATATATGATGATACAGGATTAGCTGTTCAGATTACGAACTATAATGTGAATCAAAATATATCTAGCGATATAATTATTAACTGTAATCAAGATAATGATAAAGTGTTTTATTGTTTCAGTGAAGGTTCATATATTATTGACTTCGTATCTGATGAAAATAAAATTAGAAATATAATGATAAAAAGAAGTGATATTAATATAGTTACTAACATAGATATGTATGTTAATAACCATTTAATAAGTAAAGATTTATTTCATGGTGTTTTACTCAATGAAAATCGTATTATTAGAAGTATATACTTGTATGGTTATAGAGATACTATGTTTGATAGGTTAAATACCATTAAAAATAAGTATAATATAACTATTGGGAAAATGTATCAAAGAGGGGAGGAAATACACTAACTATTGGTTAAAACACGTATAGACGAAACATTTTAAATATCTTGACAACTTGTTATTATTAAGTTATAATACCATGAATATAAATATTGTTAAATAAACAAATTTACATTTATATGTAGGGAAAATTTTATTATATTATTAAGAGGAAGGGTGTATCAAGATGCCTGACAAAAAAGTAATACTAACATACAGTGGGTTGAGAGAATTAGAAGAAGAATTACAAAATCTGAAATTAGTTAGAAGAAAAGATGTAGCAGAAAAGATTAAAGAAGCAAGAGCACAAGGAGATCTTTCCGAGAACGCAGAGTATGACGCAGCCAAAGAAGAGCAAGCAGAAATAGAATCTAGAATAGTTGAGATCGAAAAATTACTTAAAAATGTTGAAGTAATTGATGAAGAAGAAGTATCATTAGATAGTATTAATGTTGGCTGTAAAGTAAGAATATATGATATAGAATTCGATGAAGAAGTTGATTATGCTATCGTTGGTTCAACAGAGGCAGACCCATTAGAATATAAGATTTCTAATGAATCTCCAGTAGGAAGTGCATTAATTGGAGCTAAAGTTGGAGAAGAAGTAGAAGTAGAGACACCTAATGGTTTAATTAAATTAAAAGTATTAGATATTCACAGATAAGAATTCTATGAAAATAGGATAAATTATAAATACAAATGATTATACTAAAAATACAAAGGAGGGCTTGTAAGTGTCAGATAACAACGTAAACAATATGGACAAGGAACAGGACCTTAACGAACTCTTAAAAATTAGAAGAGACAAGTTAGAGCAATTACAAAGCAAAGGAAAAGATCCTTTTCAATTGACTAAATTTGATGTAGATTATCATAGTAATGATATTATAGATAATTTTGAAGAGTTAGAAGGAAAAGAAGTATCTATTGCAGGTAGAATTATGACTAAGCGTGTAATGGGTAAAGCATCATTTTGTCATATTGCAGATAGAAATGGTCAAATTCAGACATATGTTAGAAAAGATGCAATTGGTGAAGAAGATTATGCTGAATTCAAACATTATGACTTAGGAGATATTGTAGGCATAAAAGGTGAAGTTTTTAGAACTCAGAAAGGTGAAATATCTGTCAAGGCGAAGGAAGTGACATTACTTTCTAAGAGCTTACAAATCCTACCTGAAAAATATCATGGATTAAAAGATACTGATACTAGATATCGTCAAAGATACCTTGACTTAATAGTTAATCCAGAAGTAAAAGAAGCATTCTTTATTAGAACTAAGATAATTAAAGAAATTAGAAACGTTCTTGATAATAAAGGTTATTTAGAAGTTGAAACACCAGTACTTAACACTATTTCTGGTGGAGCTTCTGCAAGACCATTCATTACTCATCATAATGCTCTTGATATGGAGATGTACATGAGAATAGCTCTTGAGTTACCTCTAAAAAGATTGATTGTTGGTGGTTTTGAAAAAGTATATGAAATAGGAAGAGTATTTAGAAACGAAGGATTATCAGTAAGACATAATCCAGAATTTACATTACTTGAACTTTATGAAGCATATACTGATTATCATGGTATGATGGATATAACTGAAGAAATCATTCGTACAGTAGCAACTAAAGTACTAGGAAAAACTACTGTTACATATGATGATGCAGAAATAGATCTAGGAAAACCATTTGCAAGATTAACTATGTTAGATGCAGTTAAGCAATATGCAAATGTAGATTTTGAAGAGATAAAAACAGATGAACAAGCTAAAGAATTAGCTAAAGAACATCATATAGAATATGAAAAACATCACAAAAAAGGTGATATACTTAATCTTTTCTTTGAAGAGTATGTTGAAGAGCATTTAGTTCAACCAACATTTATTATGGATCATCCAGTTGAAATTTCTCCACTTGCTAAGAGAAAACCTGATAAGCCAGATTATACAGAGAGATTTGAACTATTTATTACTAAGAGAGAATTTGCTAATGCATTCTCAGAACTTAACGATCCTATAGATCAAAGACAAAGATTTGAAAGACAAGAAGAACTTCGTGCAGCAGGCGATGAAGAAGCTAGTATGATTGATGAAGATTTCATTACTGCTTTAGAATACGGAATGCCTCCAACTGGAGGACTTGGAATAGGAATTGATAGATTAGTAATGTTGCTTACTAACTCATACTCAATAAGAGATGTACTACTATTCCCAACTATGAAAAATAAAGAGTAGTAAACATAATAAAAACCCCAATAGGGGTTTTTTGTTTTTCATGGTGTTTTGTTGGAGATAATTCAATAATTTCTAATTTGACACTTTAGTCCAAGATATCATAAAAGAAACTGGGTAGATTTTTCTAATTTAGTAAGATTACTTACGACTATTTTTTTGTTTGAATAACTAATATAACCCTCCGATTGACATTCTTTAATGATTCGATTAAGACTTCGTCGAGGGATAACTATTTCTTTCATTAATGTTTCTTTATCTGTTACATGCAATGTTCCATCAATATAATGTAGGTATATAATTCTTAAAAATCTTTCTTTAACAGTCATTGTGGACAGAGATAATGAGACTTCGTTACTCTGAGTATAGCATTCTAGTAATAAGTCAATAATATATAAGTTGAACTCAAAATCATATTCCATCCATTTTAATACATAATCTCGGTGGAGTTTAACGAGTGTACAATCTGTTTTAGCCATACAACTTTGTGTTTTAAGTAAGTTTTTAAAAAGTTCTAAAACACCAAAAGAATCTGATGGAAAGTGATTTCTAAGCTTGATACGCGTGCCATTATGTGATTCGGTAAATACCTCAACTTCTCCTTTTAAAATGATATATAAATATTCGTTTTTTTCACCTTGTAAAATGATAAATTCACCTTGTGTATATGATTTGGTAACAAGTTTATTTTTTATTTCATGTGGAAGATTTTCGATTTTATCAGAAAAAATCATATTTTCTCCTTCGTATGTCAGTTTCAGTGAAATGTTGATTAGTATCATTATATCAATTATACCATACTGAGGTCAATTGACCTTCCTTTTTTAGGCTTTTTTTGTAATTATATTTATAGCAATTATTTAACCAAAGTAACATTTACATTGTGACTAATCAAATAATAATTATTTGTAGAAATTTATAAATTACAATTGCTCCGTGCATATTGCATTTTTCTCAAATCTAACACATTAGTTATAAAAAAAAATCAAAGAACTAGTTACAAGGAAAAAACTTTACTAAATAAGGAGGAAATTATGTTAACACAAAGAATGGAAAAATTGATAACAGGTATACCAAAAGCTGAGGCACATCTTCACTTGGAAAGTTCGACTATGCCCAAAACGGTAATTTGGACAAGTCAGAAAAATAATATCCAACTTCCGTTTAAGACAGAAGATGAGATGTTAAAATATCTAAAAAGTAAAACTACAAGTTTAACAGAATTTTTGATTTGCGATAGGCTGGTAAATTCTTGTTTAATTTATGAAGAAGACTATGCAAGAGCAGTTTATGATTTGGCAGAGGAAGGGTACAACCAAAACATTATATATCGTGAAATTTTCTTGGACTATCCTTTAAATCAGGTACGGGGCGTATCACTTGAAACATATATGAATGGTTGTGAAAAAGGAAGAAAGAAAGCTCAGGAAGATTTCGGTGTTGAAATCGTATTTATTCCATGTGTAGACAGAACGGTTTCATCTGAATCCTCTTTACAGTTTGTAAAAGACTTACTTAAATATCGTGATATTATAGATGGTCTTGGTATGGATTGCGATGAGAAGAATTATCCTGCTACGAATCATAAAGAAGCGTTTGAATTGGCAAAAGAAAACAGTCTTTTTTTAACTGCTCATTGTGGTGAAGATCTTGGTTATGAAAGTGTAATTGAAGCGTTAGATTCACTAAAATTAGATAGATTAGACCATGGGATTAGGGCTGTTGAAAGCAAAGAATTAATGAGAAGATTAGCTGATGAAAAAATTATGCTGACTACTTGTCCTTATGCTAATATTGATATGACAATTTATAAAGATTTGTCAAAACATCCTCTTAGGGAGCTTATGGCAAATAATGTGGTTTGTTCAATCAATTCTGATGATCCACCATATGCAACGGATTTAATTAATACGCTAAGAGAGTGTATAACAGCAATGAACTTGACTGAAAAAGAAGTTGTTTCATTGCTTAGAAATTGCTTTGAATATTCCATAAAAGGTCAACGTTACTTAGAAAAATTTGATAAGTGGATTAAAGAAAATTGCGAAGAGTAAGAAGATGATCGCTCATCAAACAACCGCTAAATTCACAATATAACAATAGATAGGAGTGATAGAGGAAAAGTCATTTCTATCTTTTATTTTGCATTATCCTTTTGATACATATAAGTTGTAGGTTAACATGTGTAAATTATTCAATGATATATAGTATGTTAGTACAAATGCAATATTTAGTTTACTATCTTCTTTGTATTGGAGTCTATATTGAAAATAAATTATCACAGGAGTCAAATGACCTGTAATTTGATAATTCAAAATGCTAGTATTATTTTGTCAAAACTATTCTTTATTTTAAGGAGGAATAAAATGAAAAGAATACTAAGTGTTTTTCTCGTACTTACAATGATGGTTGTTATTGCTGGATGTTCAACAAGTAGTGATAATGCTACGAATGTAGCTAATGGAGGCGATGTAGCTAAAGGGGAGAATGAAGCTAATGAAAATGAGAAAGATTCATTGAATGTTTCTATGGTAACAGATGTTGGTGGAGTAAATGATTTATCATTTAACCAATCGGCATGGGAAGGTATGCAAAGACTAGAAAAAGATTTTGATATCAATGTAAGTTATCTGGAATCAAAACAGGAAAGTGATTATGAAACGAACATTCAGTTTTTGGTTGATGAAGAATCAGAACTAATTTATGGTATAGGTTATGTAATGGCTGATGCTATTAAGAATGCATCAGAACTTTACACAGACTGCAGGTTTGCAATTGTTGACAACTCTTATGGTGATGAAACTCCAGAAAATGTTGTTGGAATAAGTTTTAAAGAACATGAGGCATCTTTTTTAGTTGGATATATTGCAGGCAAGATGACTGAAACAAATAAGGTGGGATTTGTAGGAGGGGTAGATTTTTACATAATTAATAAATTTCAATATGGATTTATGGCTGGTGTAGCTTATGCAAATCCAGAAGCAGAAGTTTATGTTCAATATGCAGGATCATTTGGAGATGCTGCAGCTGGTAAGTCGATTGCAGAACAATTCTATAGCAGTGGAGCGGATGTTATATATCATGCATCAGGTGCCACTGGAAATGGTGTAATTGAAGCCGCAAAAGAGCTTGATAAATGGGTTATAGGTGTAGATAGAGATCAAAGTGATTTAGCACCTGATAATGTGTTGACTTCAGCAATAAAGAGAGTTGATAATGCAGTATATAATTTGACAAGTGAATTGGATAATGGTAATTGGCTTGGTGGAACAACTGTAGAATATGGCTTGGCTGATGGTGGTGTAGATATTGCAGATACTTCAAACGAGCATGTACCTGAAGAAATTTTAGATGAAGTATATAAGATAAAAGATGAAATTATTTCGGGTAGTATAGTTGTCCCAGAGAATAAAGAGGAGTTTGAAGCTAGTTATAATTAAATGAAGTTATAAATTTAACACAAATATTGTTATTATGAATATAAAAATCTGTGGATAGAGATCAAGGGTCATATATAGATGGTTAACTAAAGGTGCTAGATGGCACAAAGGCAAAAACGTTTAATTATGAAATATCCACAGATAATATATTCAAATGTAAGATGTAAATATAAATGTTTTATATAATTGTTAAGGTGATAATTAATTATATAAATAAATATATGAAATGATTGTAGGTGATTGCAAAACTAAAAAAACTGATAGAAGTAATGTAATTTGAGGAGTCTAGAAATAGCATAAAATAAATGTAGATTTATCAATACTTTGAGAGTTTTGCAATTGACTAAAATAAAATGATTTATTTGAAAGGAGATTAGTATGAGTACACATATTAGTGCAAAAAAAGGAGAAATAGCGGAAAGAGTTATATTACCAGGTGATCCATTAAGAGCGAAATACATTGCTGAAACATTTTTGACAGATATTAAATGTTATAACAATGTAAGGGGAATGCTAGGTTTTACAGGATACTACAATGGGAAGAAAGTATCAGTTCAGGGGACAGGTATGGGAGTGCCTTCTGCTTCTATATATATTACTGAATTAATAGATGAATATGGTGTGAAAAATCTTATTAGAGTAGGAACTTGTGGATCATTGCAGGAAGAAGTAAAAATAAGAGACGTTATTATTGCAATGACAGCATCATCAAACTCAAATGTTAATAAAAGAAAATTCAAGGGTCTAGATTTTGCGCCATGTGCTGATTTTGAACTTTTATTTAAAGCATATGAGTTAAGAGATAATGTGAAATCAGATATTCATGTTGGGGGAATCTATACGAATGACACATTCTATGATGGTGACAAAGAAGAAATTAAGGTCTTTGCTGAGCATGGAGTTATGGGCGTTGAGATGGAAACATCATCATTATACACAATTGCTGCTAAGAGAAAAGTAAAAGCTTTATCACTCTTAACCGTAAGTGATTCGTTAGTTACAGATGAAGAAACATCTTCAGAGGAAAGACAAAAAACTTTCCTAGATATGATGAGAATAGCTTTAGAAATTATTTAATGGAGCAGCAAATCTGGAGGAGATGAATGGGTATGCAAAATCATGAAGTAGTAGTAGAAATGAAAAATATTACTAAAAAATTTGGGAGTTTTACTGCAAATGATAATATTACTATCGATTTTCGAAAGGGTGAAGTTCATGCTTTACTAGGAGAAAATGGGGCAGGTAAATCAACTCTGATGAATATTCTCTATGGTTTGTACAAAGCAACTAAAGGTAGTGTCACTGTAAATGGGGATGTAATTGATATTTCGTCTCCTAATGATGCTATCAAACACGGTATTGGCATGGTGCATCAACATTTTATGCTAATACCTGTTTTTACAGTTACAGAGAATATTATGTTGGGAAATGAATCAGTAAAAAATGGATTTTTAAATTCTGCTGAGGCTAAAAATAAACTAATTAAACTTTCAGATCAATATAAATTGGCAATTGATCCAGATTCGTTAGTATCAGAATTGACAGTAGGGATGCAACAAAGGGTGGAAATTTTAAAAGCATTGTATAGAGAAGCTGATGTATTGATTTTAGATGAACCTACAGCGGTGCTAACACCACAAGAAATTGATAGTTTAAAAGAAATAATTAAGAACCTTACACAAGAAGGTAAAACAGTCATTATTATTACACACAAATTGAAGGAAATCCTTGCTATGGCAGATAGATGTACTGTCATAAGAAAAGGGAAAAAAATTGGAATAGTTGATGTTGCTAATACCAATGAATCAGAGTTGGCAAGTATGATGGTTGGTAGAGAGGTTGTTTTTAAAGTTGATAAAAGTGAGTATGAACCTAAAAAATCCAAATTTGAGATTAATGACTTAGTTATTACTAATTCAAAAGGAATAAATGTAGTTGATGAATTATGCCTTAAAACATATGGCAGTGAAATACTAGGTATTGCAGGTATTGATGGTAATGGACAATCTGAACTAGTAGAAGGTTTGTTAGGGCTAAGAAAAATTAATTCAGGAAAAATATTGTTAAATGGAAAGGAAGTTCAAGATCAAACAATAAGAGCAAGAAATAAAGGAGGTTTTTCACTTATTCCAGAAGATAGACATAAGCATGGACTAGTATTAGATTTTTCCGTTTCTGAGAATTTTATTTTGAATAGATATAATGATCCTCAATTTTCTGATAAATGTATACTTAAACGTAATTCAATTAATAGTTTTGCTAGTTCATTAGTAGAAAAATTTGATGTGCGACTTGATGGGCTTAATTCAAGAGTGGCAGTATTGTCGGGAGGAAATCAGCAAAAAGTCATTATTGCTAGAGAAGTGTCAAATAATCCAGATGTCTTAGTTGCATCACAACCAACAAGAGGACTTGATGTTGGTGCAATCGAATTTGTTCATAGAGCGTTATTAGAACAAAGAGAACTTGGTAAAACTATAATTTTGGTTTCTTATGAATTGGATGAAATAATGAATATTGCTGACAGGATAGCTGTAATTTATGAAGGAAAGATAGTCGGAGAATATCTGACATCTGAAGTAGATGAATATGAATTAGGTTTGTTGATGTCAGGAGGTACTACAAATGAAAAGTTTTAAAAATGTAATGGTAAAATATAGTTCTGTATTTAAAGTGTTTAGGTCACTATTTATAGGTTTATTAATTGGTGGGATTATTCTACTTTTGTCAGGATATAATCCTATTGAGGCATATGGACAAATGCTTTTAGGTGTTATTTCAAAACCACAGTATATCTCTTGGACAGTTATTAAGGCAACACCTATTATTCTTACAGGGCTTTCTGTAGCGTTTGCATTTAGAACGGGTTTATTTAATATTGGGGCGGAAGGACAGTTCATTGTTGGAACATTAGTTGCTACTATATTAGGTGTTTCGTTAAAGATACCGAGTTTTATTCATGTTCCAGTTGTTATAGTTGGTGCAATTTTTGCAGGTGGTATATATGGTGCTTTTGCTGGATATTTAAAAGCTAAGTTTAAAGTAAATGAAGTAATAAGTACAATTATGTTAAACTGGATTGCCCTGTATGTTGCAAACTATTTTGTTTATTTACCATCAATAAAAAAGGTAGGATCAGAATCAACTTATGATATTAGTGAAACTGCTAAAATAACAACTACACTTCTTAACGAGTTAACAGGTAGAGGAGTTAAAAATAATTGGGGGGTTATAATCGCGATTATAGTAGTAATCATTGCTGCATTTTACTTGTTTAGAACTACTAAAGGCTATGAGCTACGAGCGGTAGGATTAAATAAACACGGTGCGAAATATGCAGGAATTAATATCAACAAGGCGACAATTAGATCCATGTTCATAGCTGGAGCATTAGCTGGTCTAGCAGGAGCAGTACATGTTATGGGTGTTACATATCATATATCTAAACTTAGTATATCTGAAAACTATGGCTTTAATGGAATTGCAGTTTCCTTGTTAGCAGCAAACTCTCCTATTGGTGTAATATTTGCAGGATTATTCTTTGCTGGTATGCAATATGGAAATGCTAAAATGCAGTTTATTGGGATTCCCTCAGAAGTCATAAATATAATTTTTGGTTTAATAATTTTTAATACTGCGTTATCAAGTAAAAAAAATAATTTGTTCAGTAAATTTTATTTAAAATTGACAAAGGGAGGTACAATATAATGAGTTTCTTGATTACGATAGGTTTTTTAATAGGATCTACTTTAATGTATTCATCCCCTTTAATATTAGTTGCCATCGGTGCATTATTTTCTGAGAAATCAGGCATTATAAACATCGGACTTGAAGGAATGATGTATTTTGGGTGCTTCTCAGCAGCAGCAGTTGCAGTTATTACTGGAAATCCTTGGTTAGCGTTGGTTATTGCTGCATTAAGTGGTGGAGTGTTTGGTTTGCTTCACGGATACGCATGTATTATGAGAAATGCAAATCAGGTGGTTTCAGGCATTGCTATTAATTTTCTGGCACCAGGATTGGCGTTATATTTGTCAAGATTACTTTTTGATGGTGCAACAATGACGCCAACGATTGCTAACAAACTTCCGAAACTTTTTACTGGAATTGATAGTAAAACAGAGTTTGGAGAATTGTTAAATCTCATATTTAGCCAATATGTAGTTGTATACTTAGCATTTGCAGTGGTTATAATTACGATAATCATTATGAATAGAACTAAATTGGGTCTAAGGATTAAGGCTGTTGGTGAACATCCTATTGCTGCTGCAACAGTTGGAATCAATGTGTTACGAATTCGTTTCTTTAGTGTATTTATTTCTGGGGCTTTAGCTGGTATCGGTGGAGCTTGTTTTTCATTGGCTATAGTATCTAACTTTAGACAAGGTTTAATTTCTGGACAAGGTTATATTGCATTAGCCGCTATGATTTTTGGAAGATGGAAGCCAAAGTCTACAATGTTTGCGTGTTTGTTGTTTGGTTTTACTAAAAGCCTACAAATTTTTATTGGAGGACCTTCAGTGCCATTTGAGATTTCAGTAGATATTTTATCATTGCTTCCATATGTAGTAACGATTGCAGTGCTTGTATTATTTGCTAAAGAGTCTGCTGCTCCAAAAGCTATTGGAAAACCATATAACCTTGATAGTAGATAAGGGAAAATAAAAGAAGAAGCAAATTAAATCCACACAGAGCTGATATGTATACGCATGATTCTGTTGAGCAATATGTACTAAAAAAATATTAAAGAGAGTGTTCATCATAAAAAGTAGTATAGTTTGTTATAGCTTTGTATGAATTAAGTACTGTGTGAAGACCAGTACTTTTTTTGTAATAGAAATTTTGGAAACCTTCAAGCCCATATTATTGTATATAAAGATAAGGCGTGAAGGTCGTTTGAGTTGTAATATAGATTTTTGATTTGAGATAAATATAAATTAAGAAAGGATAATGAGAAACTTATATTTCATTAAAGGTGATTATTATGATTAAATGGATAAAATATTGGTGTGGGCTTATACTTCTGGGAATAGGAGTTTCTATGGTAATAAATGCTAACTTTGGTTCTGATCCAATTTCAACAATAATGTTAGGTATATCAAATATTACAAAAACCAGTTTTGGAGTAGCTTCACAGATTTTTCTTATATCACTGATTATTATTGTACTTCTAATTGATAAAAAAAGATTAAGAATTGGAACTGTGATACATGCATTAATAAATGGTTCTATAATAGGATTTTTTCTTGAATTTTCAATTTTTAATACTAGTTTATTGTTAAGAATTGCTTCTTTGGTGTTTGGGACTGTGATTTTAAGTTTTGGAATTGCATTTTATATATCTGCTGATTTAGGTGAAGGAGCATTAGATTCACTAATGATGGCATTGCACGATAAGTTTAAATTAAAGATTAACATTGTAAGAATAGTTTTAGATTCATCAATGGTGATTTGTGGAGTTATTATGGGTGCGAAATTTAATATAGGAAGTATATTTGTAATAGTAGCAACAGGACCATGTATACAATTTTCATTATCATTGATTAGTAAATTTGAAGAAATGATTTTTACCAAGAATATTAGAATTTGAATGTTTATATTATTTGTGTGAACTATGGATATATGATATAGACATCACTTAGATTACTCCCGTCTAGGGAGTAATTTACAAAAAGTTAAACCACCCCTCATATTTTTACATTTAGTATATGAGAGGGGTTATCAATAATAGTAATGCTTTTTTTTGCATTTTATTTCATATTATTTACATAGTTTGTAATATTATGGTATACTTAATAAGTTATATATGGAGGTATACATATGAAAAAATATATGAAGCTTAACTTAATATTAGGTATTAGTTCAGTATTTGGTTTTATTTTATTGTTGAATATTTTACCTAAAGTAGGGGCTATATACACACACGATTCCGTTGCTTATACGTATGGAGCAAAATCATTATTAAATGGACAAGGATTAAAATATTTTGGATATAAAACGCCAATTATTCAATGGCCACCATTATATAGCTTGTTATTAGTAATACCTACTGCAATTGGTTTAGAAATTTCAAGGTTTGTTATATTCTTTAATAGTTTCTTATTTGCTTTTATATTATTTATATCAGGTAAATGGTTTTATGAACATCTAAAAAGCAAAATGTTAGTATACTTAGGTGTTATTTTTATAATGTTCTCTATACCTATAATTCATATCTCTAGATTTATCTGGACGGAGCCACTATTTATACTATTATTGATAACATCATTAATTTGTTTTGAAAAATATCTTGAAAAATATTCTATGAAATGGTTAATAATTAGTGGGTTAATATCTTCAATATGTTGGTTAACTAGATATACAGGTATTACTGTTCTTATTACTTGTTGTCTGCTAATACTAATATATAGAAAATCAATTAAAAATAAATTAATAGATCTATTTATTTATGGAAGCCTTTCAGCAATACCCATGGCTGTATGGGTTATTAGAAATATAATTCTATCTAATACTATTACAGGAGGTAGAACTATAAAGAGAACTTCTATAATAAATAATATTAAGAAGACATTACATATATTTTATTCATGGTTTACAGGAGAAGAGTTCAGAATAAGTATTATTGGAATTATTTCATTAACTTTAATTGTTATAATATCAATTATTATTTTAATAATGAGAAAAAGAAGCAAAGAAATTATTAGAGGTTGTAACAAAGGATTTATAGAATTTCTCATATTTTCTATGCTATATTTTATTATATTAATTCACTCAGCATCAAAATATGCAATGGACCCACTTAATGATAGACTTTGGTCTCCAATATATATCCCATTAATTTTTGTTACATTTTATATTATAGATATAATTGTTAATAATCTTATAATAGATAATAAATTATTAATTAGATGTTTCAAAATAAGTGTGTACATATCCTTGATAATAATAGTAAGTTACCAGATTAAATATTATATATCTAATAGACATTCATTTCACTTATGTAAGATAGGAACAGCTTACAGTGAACATGTTACGAACAGTGAAACAATACATTATATTAATAATAATTCATTTGAAGATGATGCTATTATTTTTGGTAATAATCCATCTATATTAACTTACCATACAGATTTTGATAGTAGATGGACACCTAAAAAAAATGGAATTGAGATATATGGATTTGATCAGTTTGAACAAACAATCGAAACCTCAAATAATTTGTACATAGCTTGGTTTGGAGATACAAATAGTAATACATTCTATACCATTAATGATATAAGTAAGCATTACTCAGTGGAACTTGTAAAAAAGTTATCAGATGGAGTTATATATAGAATTAATAGTAGTAATTAATAAAAAGGATGATACAGATGATAATAAATTACATTAAGTTAATGCGTCCAAAACAATGGATAAAAAATCTTTTTGTACTTGCAGCACTTGTGTTTTCAAAAAAATTCATAGAGATAGATGCAATAGTATATTCAGCATTACTATTTATTTACTTTACTTTAATATCTTCAGTAATATATGTATTTAATGATTTAGTTGATGCTGATAGAGATAAACATCATCCTAAGAAGAAGAATAGACCTATTGCAAGCGGTAAAATAACTAAAAATAAAGCTATATTTTTTATTATATTTTTAGTTATTATAGCATGTTTAATGGGTATTAATTTCGGACTAAATGTTAACTTAGTAATAGCATTATATATTCTAAACAATATTTTTTATACATTTGGGTTAAAGAATAATATAATCATTGATGTAATGATGATTTCTATAGGATTTTTATTAAGAGTAGTTACAGGCGCATTAGTTTTAGATGTATATATTTCATCATGGATAATTATATGTACATTTTTCTTATCTATGCTTATGGCTCTCGGTAAAAGGCGTAGTGAGATGATAGCATTAGAGAATAAAGCATCTTACCATAGAGATAATCTACAGATATATTCTGTTAAGTTGATTGACTATATGCTACTAATTTGTGTAGCTTGTACGATTATTACATATTCTTTATATACTATTTTAGAATACGAAAGTCAAATATTTATGGTTACTATTATTTTTGTTTTTTATGGCATTTTCAGATATGTGTATTTATTACTAAGTGGTGACGGAAGAATGCCTGAAGAGATTATTATCGGAGATAAGCCGTTGTTGTTAGATATATGTATATTTGGAATATCTTGTATATTAATACTGTTATATATTTAATACATAACGATAATATATAAAAAAATAAATGAGGGATATTATGATTAGAACAGCAAAAAATATTTTATTAAAAAAACCTATATTAGCTATATATGATGTAACAAAATTATGTAATGAACGATGTCCTATGTGTAATATATGGAAAACTAAAAGTGATGATATGAATCTTACGGAGATTGAAAATATAGCTAAGAGATTAAAAAAATTTGGAGTAGGATATGTTTTTATCCAAGGTGGCGAACCTACTTTGAGAAAAGACCTTATAGATATAGTAGATATATTTATAAAGTGTAAAATTAAGCCAACTGTTATAACTAATGGCATATTATTAAATAGAGAATTAGCAGAAAAAATAGCAGTAAGAAAATGTAATCTAGCAATAAGTGTTGACTCACTAGATAGAGAAAAGTTCAAACAATACAGAGGCGTAGATGCATTTGAAAAAGTTATTAGCAATATTAAAAACATAGCTGATATCAAAAGAAAAGGTAACTGGGCAGTTACAACAACAGTATCAAAAATAACTACTTTAGAAGAAATTAAAAAACTTGAAAGTTTTGCTAATGGAAATGGTTTTATGTATGCAATTAGACCATATATATACGTGAATGGTATGGCAGGAAAAAAAGAAGAAGAACTTGTATATGAATATAATGATATTAAAGAAATATTTGAATATATGTTAAAAAAAGCAAGGAAAAATAATTACTTCGCAAGCTTAATATATGAAGAACATATTAAATATATTAAGAGACAAGCAATGCCAGAATGTGACGCTATGAAATATTCTTTTGTTATGAAAGAAGATGGAGTATTTGCACCATGTATAGAATTTACTAATAAACAAGTTAATATAGATAACTTTAAAAATGATAAAAAGAAATATAAGAAAATGTTATATAAATGCAATAATGAAACACCATGTTTCTACAATGATGCAAGAGAAATTGGTGTACTTCTTAGAAAAAAATGGAGAATATTATTACACACGCCAAGAATTATTAAACAGATGATTACTTATGGAAACTTTTTTTAAATAAATAATTAAATTTATTATAGTTATGATGAACATTTTGATAAATTTTTTTGTCGGAGGGAAGATATAATGAATATATTTGTTACTGGAGCAAGTGGATTAGTTGGACAGAGCTTGATTAAAAAACTTGAACAGTGTAATAATATCAATAAAGTGTATTGTCTATATAGAAACAAACCAATTAATATTCAATCTGATAAAATAATACCTATTATGGGTGATATCAACAGTTTATCAACTATGAAAATAGAAGATAATATATCTATAGTAATCCATTTAGTAGGATATTGGCAAAAAGAAAATTACAATATGTTAAATAAGATAAATGTTGATGGAACTAAGTCCTGTATTAAGTTTTGTAAGAATAATAATATAAATAAAATAATATATCTAAGTACTATTAATGTTAATCTCATGAATAAAGGAAATTATGCTAAGACGAAATTAATGGCAGAAGAAGAAATTATAAAATCTGATTTGAGCTATATTATTATGAGACCTACATTAATATATGGTAATGAAGATATTGGATTATCAAAATTATGTAAATTAATTAAAAAGAGTAAATTCATTCCTGTTATTGGAAATGGAAAAGCATTAGAGCAACCAATATATGTAAAAGAAGTAGCAGAGTATATTATAGAAGCTATTAATAATTTCCATGAAAATATAACTATACCTATAGCAGGAAAAGAAGCTATGGAATATGATGTTATGATAAATACATTAGCAAGTTATATTGGTAAAAATATCAAAATAGTACATTTTCCATTAAAATTAATTAGATTTGGTGCTAAGGTACTAGAAATATGTAAATTACCATCTCCAATTAATAATGAACAGATTGCACATATATCAGAAGATTTGAATGTAGATAATAAAATTCCTCATAACTATTATAATGTAAAACTCAATCCATTTATTGATAATTTATCTAAGATTAATTATATACATAATACATAATAAGACAAACAGAATATAATGTAATATAAAAGTATATTTAATGTTTTTTTACTATTGAAATATGTACATATAAATTAATGAATTATAAGTAGGTATTAATTATTATATTAATAAAAAAGTGTCGAAAATATAATATTTATATGCTATAATTTATTTTATATGAACAAAAAGTTGTCTATTAATAAGGGTTTAGGTAATCATAGAGAGAGGGACTATTATATGACATATAATAATCGACAACATAAAGGCAAAAAATATATATTAATATTACTATTAGCAATTATTGTGATAAGTATTCCTATAATATACAATATGTACAGTAGCAATGAAATATCTGAAGAAAAAGAAGATAATATTAGTGAAAATAATAATAAAGAGCAAGTAGAAGAAGTAAAATCGTTGGAAGTTGGGTTTAATGATTATCTAGAAGTACCTATAGTTAATTATGAATTATATGAAAAAACTCCAAAGGTAAAAGGTATATATGTAAGCGCACCAACGTATACTCTCAAAAATAAAATTAATTCATTAATAGAATTAGCTAATACTACAGAGATTAACGCTTTTGTAATTGATGTGAAAAATGATTCAGGAAGAGTAACTTTTGATATAGATAATGAAATTGTTGATGAAATTAAGGCAGAATATAAATATATAAAAGATATTAATGGTGTTCTAGATACATTGTATGATAATGATATATATCCTATTGCTAGAATTGTGGCTTTTAAAGATCCTTGGGCATCTAAAAATGTACCAGAATATGCCATTAAGAATAAAGATGGTAGCTTATGGGTTCATAAAGGAATTTCATGGCTTAATCCTTATGACAAAGGAGCTTGGGAGTATATTGTTAACATTGCAAAAGAAGCAGCAAAAGTTGGTTTCAAAGAAATTCAATTTGACTATATAAGATTTGAAGCTACAAGAAAATTGCAAGATGCAGATTTTGGAGCAAATACAGATAGTAAAAATAGAATGGATATTATTGTACATTTCATTGAATATGCAATGAAAGAATTAGAGCCATATGATGTAAAAGTTTCAGCTGATGTATTTGGAACTATTATAACTAGTAAAGTAGATGCTAGATTAATTGGACAAGATTATTTAATGATGGCAGAAAAATTAGATGTTATATGTCCTATGGTTTATCCATCTCATTACGGTAAAGGGTTTTTCGGTATTCCCAAAAATAAACATTCTGATTTATATCCATATGAAACAATATATGGTTCTATGTCAGATTCTAATGAAAGATATCAAGAGTTAGAAGGAAAAAAAGCTGCTATAGTAAGACCTTGGCTTCAAGCTTTTACAGCTGGGTATTTAGATAAGATATATGGAAAAGGAAGCCATATTAATTATGGTGGAAAAGAGATTAGAGCTCAGATTCAAGCTACTTACGATGCAGGACTTGAAGAATGGATACTATGGAATGCAGGCTCTAACTATTCGTCTGATGGACTACTACAGCAATAAAATAGATATACTCTTATTGAAAGAGGGTGAATGTTTGTGAAGAAAGAAAAAGTTAAAATTATGACTAGATTGGCTATATATGAGAAGAATGTAGGTAAAGACGATTTCTCTGTAAATAGTTATTTCAAATCTAATTATGTTTCATATAATAACTTCAAAACTAGATTAGGTGTGGCTTTTGCTATGTTAATTATTTTTGGAGCAGATATAGTAAGGCAGTTGTCTCAAAATATAAACAATGCTTTAGAGTTTGATTATATTAAAATGGGTGCTAGATATATAATTATTTTAGTAGTTGTACTAACAATATATACAATTATCTCAACTATGATATATAAGAAAAGATATAAAAAGGCTCAAGTAAGAATAAGCCAGTATAAAAAGTTGCTTAATAAATTAGATAAGATAATTTCATAATAAAATTATAGTATAAGAATTATTAGTTCTTGACTTTAAGGAGGATATATTGGTCATGACAAAGCTTTATGAGATAAGAGAAGTGCTCATAACACTAATTAAACGATATGAAAGATTTATTGGTCCTATAGCAAAATTTATTTTTGCGTTAATTGTATTTATTAAACTAAATAATTTTCTTGATTATGCAGATGTATTTAATAAACCTATAGTTAATATAATACTTGCAGCGGTATCTAGTTTTATTCCTGGCAATTGGTTAGTATTAATATTAATAATTGTAATAAGTAATCATTTGTTTTTTGTTTCGCTAGAAGCTATTATTATAATAAGTGCAATAATGGCAATAATTTATCTAATGTATATTAGGATTTTTCCTAAAATGGGCTACTTGATAGTGATTGTTCCATTACTTTTTTCAGTAGGAATACCATATATAGTTCCTATTTTTGCAGGATTATTTATTGGTCCAATGTCTATTGTACCATTATTTATAGGAGTAGTTATTTACTTTTTTGGAGGGTATTTACCAGCTTTAACATCCATTGAAGCAAAAGATTTAACGGATTTACCAGAGACACTAACAAATATGTATAAAACAATTGTAACATCTTTACTGAATGATAAAACAATGATGTTAACAATAATTATATTTATTACAGTTATGCTAATTACATATTTGTTAAGTAGACTAGAGTATGATTATATTTGGTACATTGCTATTGTAGCTGGAGGCATTACTAATATGTTAGGTTTTACAATAGGTAATATAATATTAAAAACTGATGTAAGTATAATTAAAGTAGTGTTTGGATCAATATTTGCAATAGCCATAGTGTCAATTTGTCAATTTTTCAAAATATCACTTGATTATTCAAGAGCTGAAAAAGTTCAATTTGAAGATGATGACTATATATATTATGTAAAAGCAATACCTAAAATTAAAATAGGTAAACAGGTGAAGAAAGTAAAGCGTATTAAATAGATTTTTGACATTGTTTAATGCCTAACAATTTAGAAGATATACTAGTTTTAGCTATCACACCTTTAGACGTAATAGTTTAAAGGTATCGGTTATGCCAAACATGGCTTTCTTACTGCTAAATATAGTATATCTTCCTCTATATTAAAGCAAATATATATCATCACATTACTTATAATTTGTTTTATAAAAAAATAGTATAATTATTTCTATAATAATGAGATAGGATAATATGAATTTATTTTAAAAATATATTTTTCTCGTTGAAAAATAATGATATAATATAATAAGTTAGACTGTATAGCGGAAAGAAAACATATTAAATTACATATACAATTAATATCAGTAGATAGAATTCATTAAAGAGGTGTAATAGTGAATAATTTAGATAGACTATGGCAAAATTTAAGATTATCATCTTTAGAGTTACCGGTTATTAACCTAAAAGATATAATAGAGATAGCTTTAATTGCGTTTGTTATCTACCAACTTTTAAAGTGGATAAGAGGAACGAGAGCATGGACTCTATTTAAAGGAATGATAATCATATTCATTATTGCTATTATAGCCTTAATATTTGAGCTAAATACTATATTATGGATATTTAGCAATACAATTGATGTTGGTATAATAGCATTGCTTATTGTATTTCAACCAGAGCTTAGAAGTGCTCTAGAGCAGTTAGGACGCAGAAACTTTTTTTCTACATTGCTAATACTTGATGAACAAAAAGAAAGAAAAGAAAAAATTACTCTAAAGTCTATTGAAGAGATCATAATAGCTGTTGAAGAAATGGCAAAATATAAAACAGGAGCTTTAATTGTTATAGAAAAAGAAGTTAGGCTGGGTGAATATGAAAGAACTGGAATTCCGCTACATTCTATTATTTCAAATCAATTACTAATTAATATATTTGAACACAACACTCCCTTACACGATGGAGCAATAATAATAAGAAATAATAGAATAGTTGCTGCAACGTGTTATTTACCTTTATCGGATAATATGAGCTTGAGCAAAGAGCTAGGGACAAGACATAGAGCTGCCGTAGGAATTAGTGAAATTTCTGACTGTATGGTTATAATTATATCAGAAGAAACTGGCAAAGTATCTATAGCAATAGGTGGTAATATAGTTAGAAATGTTGATAGCGATTATTTAAGAAATAAATTAGTATATCAAAAGAAATCAAATGATGCTAAGAAATTTAAAATATGGAAAGGTAGACAGAAGAATGAATAATATATTTTCAAGAAATCTGGGCTGGAAAATTACATCCATTATATTAGCTTTCCTACTCTGGTTTGCAGTTGTAAGATATCAAGATCCTTCTGTTACAAAAGAGTTTAAGGATATTCCAGTTAATGTGAAAAACGAACAATTAATTACGCCCAAAAAATCTATAATATACAAAGAGGGACAATATGTTACTGTGAAATTAAGAGGTAAACGTTCAGTAATGGATAAGCTTGGAGAAGAAGATATCGAAGCTGTTGCTAATATGAAATATATGTCTTATCTGTATTCAGTAAAGATAGATATAATAACAGAAGATAAATCAATTGAAGTAATAGAGAAAAGTCCAGATAATATGGTAGTAGAGTTAGAAAATATTAAAACTGAGAATAGAAAAATAACTCTTGAAATTGATGGAGATCCCCATAAATCCTATAGAGCTCTTGAGCCTATTATTTCACCAAATACTATTGAGATAACAGGTCCAGAATCAAAAGTGGCTATGGTATCAAAAGCACTAGCTAGAGTAAGTCTAGAAGGGGCTTCAAATGATATTTCATCAATTGGAATGGTCGTTTTATTAGATGAAAATGGTAACATGGTAGAAAAAATAGATAAAAGTGTTGATGAAGTTAAAATATCTATTCCAATTAGAAAGCTAAAAACAATTAATCTAGAAGTTAATCCAGTTGGGAAGTTACCATCAGGATATAAGCTTACTGGTTCACAAGTTATACCAAGTAGAGTTACTCTTATAGGTAAGGAAGATATAATCAATAAAATAGGTAATCGTAAACTTAATATACCTCTAGATGGAATTACCTCAGATACATCTATAGAATATGATTTGAGTACAGTGTTACCTAATAATGTTTCAAGAGACGATGGTTCTAATTTAGTTACAGTTAAACTTGAGGTAGATAAGATTGAAGAAAAGGCAATCGAAATTGCTCCTCATGATATAAGTATAGTAAAACCACCAGAAGGATTAATTATAACACCAATAAAAGATAATATAACTGTACTATTTAAAGGTATTTCAGATGATTTGAATAAAATTCATGTATATAGTCTTAATCCTAATGTTAATCTAAATAATTTAGAAGAAGGACAACATGAAATCGATCTTAATCTAACTTATCCAGATAACGTAGAGTTAGTATCTGATATTCCAAAGATAAGAATAGAGTTGACAAAAGAGAAAGAAACTACCACAGAGGAAAAAGAATAAATGATTTTATAAGATAAGAGTGCAATTTGTACTCTTTTTTTATGATGAAAATTGATGATATACTATTAGAGTAACAATAAATCATATTAAATCATATAACTATAGTATATACCAATTCATTAAGTGGTATATACCAGAAATAAAAGTAGTAGTTAATAATACTGTAATTTATTGAAGCCAGAAAATGGGAGTGTTATAATTGAAAAGCAAATATTTAACATTAGTAAGTAAAATATAGATTATTAATATAAAAATATAGGATAAAACGAAAGGAAATAGATATGGGGAAATTATTTGGAACAGATGGTGTAAGAGGTATAGCTAATGAAGAACTTACAATAGAGATTGCATATAAGCTAGGTCAAGCAGGTGCATATGTGCTTACTAAGGAAAACAAACATAAACCGACGATACTTATAGGAAGAGATACTAGAATATCTGGAGAGATGCTAGAGGCTGCGTTAATATCTGGAATCTGTTCTGTAGGTGCTAATGCGGTTAGTATTGGAATAGTACCTACACCAGCAGTAGCTTATCTTACAAGGTTATATAATGCAGATGCAGGAGTTGTTATATCAGCTTCTCATAATCCAGTAGAATATAATGGGATTAAGTTTTTTAACAACAAAGGTTATAAATTATCTGACCAACTGGAAGAAGAAATAGAAGATATTATATTACATAATAATGATAAAATTGAACTTGCTGTAGGAACTAATATAGGAAGAGTGAAATATAAGAGAGAAAGTATTACAGAGTATATTGATTATGCTAAGAGAATAATTAATATGAATTTAGAAGGAATGAAGATAGTTATTGATTGTGCTAATGGAGCATCTTATGTATCTGCTCCAGAAACACTCAGACAACTTGGTGCAGAAGTTTTTATAATTCATAATGAACCAGATGGCACTAATATTAATAAAAAATGTGGTTCAACACATATGGAAGATTTAAAACAGTATGTTAAACAAATAGGTGCTCATATAGGGCTTGCATATGACGGAGATGCAGACCGCTGTCTTGCAGTAGATGAACAAGGTAATCTAGTTGATGGAGATCAAATTATGGCTATATGTGGTATGTATATGAAAGAACAAGGATGTCTTAAGAAAGATACAATAGTTGCAACTGTTATGAGTAATCTTGGTTTATTCATTATGGGAAAAGAAAAAAATATTAATATAGAACAGACTAAAGTCGGAGATAGATATGTTTTAGAAAGAATGATTGAAAAAGGGTATAACATGGGTGGAGAACAATCAGGACATATTATATTTTTAGATGAAAATACTACAGGAGATGGTCTTATAACATCTCTACACTTGTTAGAGGCACTTAAATACTATAACAAAAAATTATCTGAATTAGCTAAAGTTATGAATGTATTACCACAAGTACTAGTTAATGCCAAAGTTAAAAATGATAATAAATACGATTATCTAAAAGACAATGAGATTAAAAATGCCATAGAGAAGGTTGAAGATAAGTTTAATGGAGAAGGACGCGTATTGATAAGACCTTCTGGAACAGAACCATTAATAAGAGTTATGATTGAAGGAACAGATCAGTCTATATTGGCTGAAGAAGCAAATTCATTAGCTAATCTAATTGAATGTAAATTAGGTTAGTAAAAAATTATTAATAATATATTTTAATTAGTGTAGTACAAGGAGGAAATTATTTTGTGTGGAATAGTAGGTTATATTGGTAATCAAGAAGCAGCACCAATTTTAATAAAGGGATTAAAAAGTCTAGAGTATAGAGGATATGATTCAGCAGGAGTATCTATATATAACGATAAGATTAATTCTGTTAAGACAAAAGGAAGATTATCTAATTTAGAAAAAAAATTAGATACAGTATCATTGAACGGTTGTATAGGAATAGGTCATACTAGATGGGCAACTCACGGAGAACCATCAGATGTCAATTCTCACCCCCATATGAATAGTACTAGCACAATATCTTTAGTTCATAACGGTATTATAGAGAACTATATGGTATTAAAAGAAGAACTAGAAGCTAATGGGCATAATTTTTTATCAGAAACAGATACAGAAGTTGCGGTACAGTTAGTAGACTATTATTATAAACAATCTAATAACTTATTAGATGCTGTTTATAAAGCTATTGAAAGAATTGAAGGTTCATATGCATTTGGGGTTTTGTGTAATGATGAACCAGATAAACTAATCGCTGCAAGAAAAGATAGTCCATTAATAATTGGTATAGGGGAAGGTGAGAACTTCATTGCTTCTGATATACCAGCAATACTTGAACATACAAGAGATATTTACCTTCTTGAAGATAAAGAAGTTGCAGTAGTAACTACAGAAGATATTACTATTATGGATATGAATAAGAATATTATTAATAAAGAAGTGTTTAATGTTACTTGGGATATATGTGCGGCTCAAAAAGAAGGTTATGATCATTACATGTTAAAAGAAATATATGAGCAACCAAAAGTTATAAAAGATACTTTAACACCTAGACTACCATTAGATGTTAATAATATAACTCTTGATAATATAACTTTAACAAAAGAAGTGCTAAGAAATATTAATAAAATATATATTGTTGCCTGTGGAACGGCTTCATATACAGGACTAGTAGGTAAATTTTTAATAGAGAAAATTGCAAGAATTCCTGTTGTAGCTGATGTAGCATCTGAATTTAGATATAAAGAGCCAATACTAGATGAAAAAACATTAATGATAGTTGTATCACAATCGGGTGAAACAGCTGATACTCTTGCGGCGCTTAGACTTGCTAAGAAAGCAGGAGCACATGTTATAAGTATTGTTAATGTAGTAGGTTCAACTATATCAAGAGAAGCAGATGATGTACTATATACTCTGGCAGGTCCTGAGATCGCTGTAGCATCTACGAAGGCATATTCAGCTCAATTATGTGCTATGTATCTGTTATCTATCAAAATAGGAATGGAACTTGAAAAGATATCTCAAGAAGAATTTATTGAACTTAGGAAAGAGTTATACTTATTACCAGAAAAAGTAGAAAAAGTGCTAGAACAATCAGATGCAATCAAAAAATTAGCTAATAAATACATTAACTCAAAAAATGTATTTTATATAGGAAGAGGATTAGACTTTGCAGTATCAATGGAGGGAGCTCTTAAATTAAAAGAAATAGCATATCTTCACGCAGAACCATATGCAGCAGGAGAATTAAAACACGGACCAATAGCACTAATAGAAGATAATTCGCTTCTAGTTGGTCTTACAGCTTATGAACAATTATATGAAAAAACAGTAAGTAATATAAAAGAAGTAAAAGCAAGAGGAGCTAATGTACTTGCAATAGCTCTAGAAGGCAATACAGAAATAGATAAAATAGCTAATGATGTTATATATGTTCCTAGAACTCATTGGATGTTCACATCAATTCTAGAGAATATTCCACAACAGTTATTTGCTTATTATATTTCTGTAGGGCTTGGGCATGATGTTGATAAACCAAGGAATTTGGCTAAGAGTGTTACGGTGGAATAGGTTGTAGAGTAATATAACTTGATTGTTGAATAATAAAAATTTCCATTAAAAAGTTTGATATATGGTTTGAAACCATATATCAAACTTTTTTGTTAATAATATATAATAAATTTATTATAGTTGTTATACTTAATATAAATATTAGATAAATCAATGTAATAAATACTATTTTAAAAAACGTAATATATTTATAATATAAAAAATTATAAAAGTAGAAATATAACAATAAATGTTGTAAAATATACATAATATGTATTTGTTTATATAGAAAGGTAATTTTTTTTCTATATATTTATTAAGGAGTGTATATTTGAGGGAGATTCTTATTAAAGAAGGAGAATAGAATAAAATGATACTTAATATAGACCAACGTAGAATCGTTGATAGTGAAGTGAACGGTCATATGTTAATTAGAGGGGTTGCAGGAAGTGGTAAGACAACAGTTGCAATAGCTAGAATACCAATTTTATTAGAATATTATTGTAAAGAAGATGATAAAGTATTGTTACTTACATATAATAAAACACTTATTAATTATATTAGTCATCTATACAATAAGATGGATTTCCAATCAACTTTATTTGATGATAATAAGAAAAAGTTGGATATTAAAACAGTTGATAGTATAATTTGCAAGTTATTTTGTAAATTAGGATATAAACCTAATATACCAAGTACGAAAGATAAATATGATGCTCTTGAACGTGTAATAATTAATCTTGGAAATAAATATGGCGATATTGCTTGGTACAATGCAACCAACAAACAATTTTTATTAAATGAAATTGATTGGCTAATTTCATGTGGATATGACAACATCAAATCATATCAAGAAGCAGATAGACTAGGACGTGCTACTCAAACGAAGAAAAGCGGAGGTCAAGGTGTACAGCGTATCAATAAAAATTCCAGACAGAGAGAGGCTATATTCGAAACATATCAAATATATCATATTGAAATGAGGAAAAAGAAATTTTATGATTTTAGTGATATGGCTAAAATTGTTTGTGAACAATTTGATAAAATAAATTGTCAAAAATATACTCATATTATTATTGATGAAGCACAAGATTTATCTAAAAGACAATTAGATGTTATACGCTTATTATATAATGAAAAAAAATATAGTTCAGCCATTTTTATTACAGATACTTCACAGAGCATCTATGAAAAATCATGGCTATCATATCATCCATTTACAACTATAGATTTTAATATGTCTGGACGAGCTAGAATATTATCAAAAAATTATAGGACAACAAAACAAGTAGCAATGGCTGCATATAGTCTTACTGAAAAAGATGAGAGTATTACAAGCAATGAGTTGTATGTTGAGCCACAAGTAGTAGAACGAGAAGGTAGTTTCCCTGTGTATAGACACTTTGATAATGATAAAGAGGAATACGAATATATTGTTGATAGAATAAAACATTTGAGTAAAAGATATGAGCTTAAAGATATGGTAGTGATAGCACGGAATAATAAACAATTAGAACTTATTAAGGAATATATGATTAGTAATGGAGTAGATACAAAGATTTATAAAGATGATGTGAAATTTGAAGATGATATCATTAAATTATTCACAATGCATTCAATTAAAGGATTAGAATTTAAAGTAGTTTTTATTTGTGGGTTGAATGAAGGGATTATCCCCTATAGAAGCTCTTGTGTAGCAGAGGATATTAATAATACTGAAATTCAGGATAGAAAATTACTATATGTAGGTATGACTAGAGCAGAGGAAAAATTATACCTAACATCATATGGTGTAGCTTCTAAGTTTATGAATGATATTAATAAACATTATTTAATAACTAATGATGATGAGCCATTTGGGAATATTAAGAAGTTACCAGAAGTTGATTATTATTTTGGAGAAAAATTATTAGAAAAACATACAAAAGAAGAAATGATAAGACAAGGTATTATACATAGTCTAATAAATGAATTAGGTTATCCTATTAACAATGTTGATATAGAAGTGCCAGTTAATCGATATTCACGCACTGGATATGCAGATATAGTAATATATAAGACTTATAATAAAGAAAAACCACTGGTGGTGATAGAGACAAAAGCACCAAATGAAGAAATTAAGAAGCATAAGCAACAGCTATTTGATTATATGAAAGGTTTACCGTCAGTAAGATTTGGGATGATTAGTAATGGTAAACAACATTTTTTCTTTGAAAAGATTGGAAACAACATATTAGACAGATCATGTCTTCCATCTTATGAAAACTTAGTTAATACCATTGATAAGAAATATTTATTTAAGAATTTAATCAATAACAAAGAATTTCTATATATAGTCAATGGATATGACAAGATGAATATTTCCATTAAATATGTTGATGAAGAAGGCATTTTACCTATTAGTAAGTACGAGAATATAGATATATTAGGGAATATATCAGCTGGACTATTTAAAGTTATTCAATATAATGACAAACAAGAATGTGATAGACAAATTCCTTTGCCAAAGGAATGGATTCAAGATAGCTATAGATATATGATGCTTAGAGCTGATGGAGATAGTATGTTAAATGCTGGTATTGACCCTGGAGATTATGTTCTCGTTCGTATTCAACAATCGGTTGATAATTATGATATTGCTATAGTGATTGTAGATGATGCTGCAACCATGAAGAAAGTAGTAAAGATGGGTGAAAAAATTATGTTAATGGCTGATAATAGCAAGTATGAGCCTATTATTAGATATGCGAATGAGGTGTTCATTAATGGTAAGGTTGTAGGAGTGTTGAAGTTAGGTATATAAAATAAATTGGTTCTATTGAAAGAATATATAGAAAAAAAGTGAATATTTTATTATAGCATATATATTATAACTAACAAATTTTTCTATTTATGTATAGAATATACTATTATGAGCGAAGATATTAATGGATCATAATTATAGGAGGAATAAAATGAAATCATTAAAAGGAAGTAAAACCGCTGAAAATTTACTTAAATCTTTTGCCGGAGAATCCCAAGCTAGAAATAGATATACTTACTATGCATCGATAGCAAAAAAAGAAGGGTATATTCAGATTAGTAATATATTCACAGAAACAGCTGAAAATGAAAAAGAACATGCTGAAAGATTTTTTAAGTTTTTAAAAGAAGATTTTCAGCGAGAAGCTATAGAAATTACTGCTAGTTATCCTATAGCATTAGGAGATACGAAATTGAATTTAGGAGCAGCCGCTAGTGGAGAGAACGAAGAATGGAGTTATCTATATCCTGCATTTGCAAAAGTGGCAGAGGAAGAGGGTTATAGCCAAGTTGCTAGTGTGTTTAGAGTAATCGCTACTGTTGAGAAACATCATGAAGAAAGATTCAATGCTTTATTGGCAAATATTGAAAATAATAAAGTATTTAAAAAAGATGAAGAAACAGTTTGGAAGTGTAGTAATTGTGGTTATATATATACTGGTAAAGAAGCTCCAAAAGTCTGTCCATCTTGTGAACATCCACAATCTTATTTTGAGGTATCATGTGATAATTATTAAAAATATAATGTAATTATATAATAAAGGAGCTGTCTAATAAAGTATTCTAATAGTCATCTATTAAAGTTGTATCATTAGGAAAATACTTTGTAAGGCGGTTCCTTATTGATTATATTTGATGGGTATATCAAATTATTTCATTTCCAATCATATCTATATAAATCTAATTATCTTTAATTCCTATATAATATAAAATAGTATATTATTTTAAGATAGAAGGAGGTATATAATTTATCATAAAAAAAATAACTTGAGGAGATGGTAAGATGTTTGTTAGAAGAAGAAAGCTTTCAATTATGTGTATGATAGTATTGGTATTAAGTATGTTTGGGGATATAACTATTGTAAATGCTAGCTTAGTTTCAGATTTAACATGGAACAATTTTCCTTCAGGGTGGACAAAGAGTGATAATAATATAACTGGAGAGGGTAATAATCTATCTATTAAATCAGTAGAAAGTGGAGATGACTTTGAATACAAGGTAGATATAACACTAAATGGTTCGGGTAATGAAGCATCTCAAGGAGGTTTGCTTATAAGAGCAAGCGGTCACTCTTATAATAATTCTTATATAGTAATGTTACATAAAACACCACAGATTCAACGTATAGAAATACATAAATTTAATAATGGAGTAGGGCAAATAATAGGTACAGCAGACAAAACAATTAATTGGAATGAAGTATATAATCTTAAAGTTAAAACTGTAGGAAATAATATAAAGATTTATTATAATAATGAAGATAGTCCTTGTATTGATGTAAATGATAACACATTTTCAAGTGGGCAATTTGGATTGTTTAGAGCAGGAACAAAAGTTACATTTAATAATATTATATTAAATGATGATTCATCAATTATTTTCAAAGAAGATTTTAATAATGGTAGTTCATCTTTTAATGTAATTAACGGAACATGGAATGTAGTAAATAATCAACTTCAAGGAAGTTCTAACCAGAATGAAGATATTAAAGTATGTAAACAGGGAGTTGTAGCATCAGATTTTGTATACGAAGCTGATATAACGATAGATACAGAGTCATCAGCCGGAATACTATCTTTTAGAGGTGATAACAATATGGATAATACATATTGTGTCGCTTTAGATTCTTATAGTAATATAGTTAAATTATATAAGTTTCCTTATGCACCTATAGATCAATATAGTTATAGCTTTGAAATCGGTAAAAAATATCACTTAGCAGTTAAAGCTATAGGCAATAAAATACAAGTATTTCTAGATGATAACAAAACACCAGTTATTGATGTTGTTGATAACAGTTATACATCTGGACAGTTTGGATTATTTAATTATAACGGGAAAAGTACTTTTGATAATGTTATAGCTACAGAAATGAGTAGCAGTAATGAACTACCAGAACCTAAACATCATTGGAGATTTGAAAATAATTTGAATGATGAAAAAGGATCAGTTAATGGTGTAGCAACAAGTAGTCCTGTATACACTACAAAAGATGTAATTAATGGTTTGACTGGATTATATATGGATGGTAAAGACGATGTTATTAATTTTAACAATCTTGAAATGAAAGGAAGCTTTACTATTTCATTTTGGATGAGACCAAGTGATATACATAAAGATTGGACACCAATATTATCTAAGTTTGGTACTATTGGTAATACATTTTGGATAGGTAATCATGATGTAGATGGTAGAATAAGATTTGGAGTATATCCTGATGGAAACACAGAAAGATATATTGATACAGACTTGGGAACATTAATTGATAATAGATGGGCTCATATAACGTGTAGTTATGATGGACATTATCAAAAAATATATTTGAATGGAAGTCTTATAAAGCAAAGTAGCGATATTAATGGAGCCATTACTAATAGAGCAGGGGATTTTAAAATAGGACATAGAATTAAACTAAGTGATAATAAGTATAGATTGCCTTATAAAGGTAGTATTGATGATGTAAGATATTATGATAGTGCTTTATCAGATTCACAGGTAAATACTTTATTCAGTAGTTACAATGTTTCGGCAGGTCAAGATATTAGTTTACTTATAGATCAAGCTGGATTCAGACCTTCAGACAGAAAAATGGGGGTACTAAGAAGTACAAAAAGAACTCCTAATTGGAACCCAGAAAATGCTACATTTAAAATCAAGAAAAAAGCAGATGACTCTGTTGCAAAAACTGGAAATATAACTTATTGGGGACAAAAATGGGGCTCTCACTGGTGGATAGGTGACTTTAATGATTATGATACAAAAGGCGATTATTACTTTGAAGTATCTGGAGATGATATGCCGTTAATTAGAAGTAATTATTTTAAGATAGATGATGATTTATTAACACAAAGTGGAATTATTCAGTCGCAGATAGATAATCTAAAAAGTAGGATAGTTAAAGTTGATGATTTACCAGATTCTAGTAATCCACCACATTTGGAAAATGGAATAATATATAAAGGACAAAGTGGAGATTATAAATATACATTAGCACTGGATAAAGGAATACATATATATAGAGATTGTGGCGGAGCCAATATGACTGAATTAGAAAGTGCTACAATAACAGCCAATTCATTACTTGACATACTTGAGTACCAAGATGATATATTGACAGATCAACAAAAAAACGAAATAAATAATTTGATTAAATTAACAGCCAACTATCTAGTGGATATTCAAGAAATTTCTTCAGATCCACAGAAAAATGGTCGTATGCATCATATGGGAATGGGCTGGGATCAAGGTGAAATAAAAACATTTGCATGGAGAGATATGCCTCATGCAATAGTGACATTAGTTAGATCATATAAACTATTCAAAGACACTAATTCTACATTAGCAAATAAATGGTTAGATTCTGCTAAATTAGCATATGATTGTATGACTTATAGACCTTATTATTTATTAAGTGAACTAAGTGGTCCAGAAGTTTCGTCACCGAATTGGAATTACGCTTCACTTATGTATGATTTACGTGCATTTTATGACAAAGATAATAAGTGGACAATGCCAAGAAACAATACAATCACTGATTTAAGAACTAGAGATATTATGCCAGCAATATGGGCATGTACACAGTTATATAGTGTAGATAATCAGGAAAAATATTTAGATAAGGCAGAAGAATTCACTAATATTATCTCAGAGAGACAATTTGTAGATTATAATAATAAGATAGAAAATACTTATGGTAATTTCTATGAATTTCATAATGATAAAACAACCTTTGTTGTAGAGATGCATCAGTATGCAAAATGGAGTATGGGAAATTATGACCCATTAAGACTTAATGGAATTATGGAGCTATTTAATTATAGACCAAATAGTTCCAATGCTGCAAAATGGTATAATACAATTAAAATATATGGAGAAAACCATATTAAGCAATATGATGACTTAACTCCATTTGGAATAACTCCATTAAGAATGAGTAGAAGTCGAGGTATAGATTTCTTTAGACCACTTAATCATGGAGCTAACTCTATATATGGTTTAGCTGCAATTAATATATTAGAGATTGGTAATTTTCTTAATGACAAAGAGTATCAAGATATAGCCGCACGAAATATTAATTATATTACAGGAATGAATCCAGGATGGCCAAATAAACGTAATGAACAAGCCACTGATTGGGGAGCTTTCTCTTGGGCAGCTGGTATAGGGGAAGTATCTTTTGGAGGTAAAATTGCACAACATCCAGAAAGAATACCACCAGAAGGAAGTATACCTAATGGATTTACTTCAAATAACCAATATCCAATTGATCCAATTTCAATACCAGATGGACCTAATGGAATATATAATACAGGTGGAGGAGTATATAACCAAGAAGATGGCGTTATGCATAGTATGTCTTTTCTAAATGGAGCTATGAGAATAGAAGCTGATTACTTACTTAAAATTAATACAAAAAACAATAACCAGCCAGTAGCCTCTAACATTAAAGTCATAATGGACGGTCAAACATATAATTATACAACAGATTCAACAGGAAAATGTGAGATTGATAATTTACCTATAGGAAAATCTGGTATGTTATATGCAACTTATGGGAAGGTAACATTTAGTAAGAAGATAGATACTTTGTCAAGTGGATACATGGAGTGGAATGTTGATTTTGCAGATTATATTGAAGTTAGTGTGACTGTTCCGCAGACTATAAGTAAGAATACTTCAGGTAATTGTACAGTTACTATAACTAATCGTGGATCAGTAGAAACTACAGCTAATGTATCACTAAGTGCAGATGGTATTAATCTATCAACTACATCATTTTCCAAGAAAATAAATGCTAATAGTTCAGAATCAGAAGTAATAACTATAAATGCAGGGAATGTAATTAAAGATTATTTAGTGTGTATATATGTAGAAGCAGATAACAACACAGCTGTTAAAACAGCATCCGGAAAAATAAATTAATTATTGAATTAACCAAAATAAAAACTATGAAAACGTATATGTTCATCATAGTTTTTATTTTGCATTTATATATAAATATATAATTATACATACAGTAGAACTAATTAAATATATTTTCCAATATTATTAATATAAACCAAATAATTTTATATTTTTTTACAGTAATAAAAGGTGTATATTTATAATCAAGAACTGTAGTACAATATAATTAAAGTAATTAATGCTTATATTGTGACAGATATCTTATTATAAATAAAAGGAGATGGTTATATGCTAAAGAAATATGTATCATTATTATTAGTAATGTTACTAATTACAATTAGTATGATTGGATGTGGAGAAAAAAGTGATAAACCTGCATCAACAGAAAACGCAGAAAATACCCAAAATGGGGACAGTAAAGAAGTAGCAAAACAAGAAAAAATTATAATTGATATTTTTCCAGATTTATGGCCAGATAAAATGATGAAAAGTTTAGAAGCAGCTGGTTTAGCTGATATGGTAGAGTTTAGAGAAACACCTCAAAATCAATATGAAAGTAAAATCAGAATGATGATTGCAGGTGGAGAAATTGGAGATTTAATTTGTATTGATGCTCCTAACATTGCTTACTATGCAAATATGGGTTCTCTTGAATCATTAGATAGTTATTGGGATCAAGCAGATTTTGATGATTTAGTACCTTCAGCTCAAACTGCAATGCAATATAATGGAAGTAAATGGGCAGCTCCATTAAATGAGTCTAGTGTAGTATTATATTATAACAAAGAAATGTTTGAAGAAGCAGGGCTCACTCCAGCAAAAACATTAGATGAATCATGGACATTTGATCAAATATTAGATGCCGCTAAGAAATTAACTAAAAAAGATGATAGCGGTAATATAATAAGATATGGTATCCTTCCAACTATGTTTACACCAAATAATCGTAATGAAGGTATGACATATACACAAATGATGTGGTCATGGTGGGCTGGAGCAGATATAATAAGCCCAGATGGAAAAACTGTAGAAGGTTATTTTAATAGTGATGCTAATAAAGAAGCTTTACAATTCTTCTATGATTTACACAATACATATAAAGTAGCTCCAACAGAAGATATGCAAAGTGCATTTGCTGGAGAAAAAGTAGCTATGTGGATTAATGGACCATGGATGACAAGTGTATGGGAAGAAAATTTCCCAGAATTTGTAGATAAATGGGGAGCAATGCCATTACCTCATAATAAAGCAAAAGTTACTAACTCAGGTAGTTGGAATATTGCTATTACTAAACAATGTAAAAACAAAGAATTAGCATATAAAGTGTTAGAAGCATTAACAAATGAACAAGGAGCTAAAATCTATTGTAAAGAAACAAGAAATATTCCTGCTAGAAAATCTATCTTAGAATCAGAGCCAATGTTTAGCGAAGGTCATTTATGGGAAATACTTAACGCACAAATAGTTAATTGGTCAAAAGCTAGACCTGTAACTCCAGTATATCCACAAATTTCAGAAGCATTAATGGACTGTTATAACGCTTTGGCATTTGGTCAAGATGTTGATTCAGCTATGAAAGAAGCTTCTGCAAAGATGGAAAAAGCCTTAAAATCTGTAAAATAATCACCTTATTGCAAAACTAATATTGCATATAATGTTTTTTGGATATATAATATAATGTATAAATTTATAATGGTAAATAAGTAAATTATTTATATAAAATGACAAATAATTAAGTGAAATTATTTATATAAGATATGAGATGATAGTATGCATTTTGTGATTATATTATTATTAATTGACCAGAAAATAACATTATAATAAGTAGGTGTAATAATGTATATAAAAAGTAAGATACTACCCCTAAAAATAAAGTTGATGATTGCATTTTCAATTGTTGTAATGATAAGTCTTCTTATACAGGTGGGTATATCTTACTTTTTTTTATATGATATTATTGAACGTAAGACAACAGATAACTATAAACAAACTATAATACAAGCTAATAGAAGAATTGACGAATCATTATATTCATACGAAAAAACTACTAGAAATATTATCTCTAATGATATAATACAAGATTGTTTAAGAAATATTGATATATATAAATTAGGAGATACTAGCTTGAAAATAAAACAAGAACTTGCCAAAATAACTATTTCTGATGAAAATATCAATTCTATACATATAGTACCAAAACATAACAAAACTATAAGTTATATATTTATGTCAAACTATGCAGATTATGACGCTAATAAAAAATTACCTTGGTTTAATAAATTAGAAAAAACTACTGGCGAAGTAATATGGGCTAATACAATTCCCATTAATAAAGTAATGATTGGAAATATTGAAACGTATGTTTTTTCTGCAATTAGAAAAATCAATGATATTAACACAGGAGAAGAACTAGGAATAGTTATAGTTAATATTGATGCAAAACATCTAAAGAATATAATTGATGAAATAGAATTAGGAGATAATGGTGATATATATTTAGTTGATAATAATAACACCATTGTATATTATGAAAATCAAGATTTAATCGGTGAAAAATTAGATATAGATAATAATGAAGATAACATAGTAGTTTATGATATTTCAATGAAGAGCGATTGGAAATTAACAGGAATAGTCCCTAAATATGTATATAGAAAAGAAATTGAACATTTTAATAAAATATTTTTATATTTTACGATAATTGCTATATTAACAATTATTATATTTTCTATAATTATTTCAAAAAGTATTGAAACTCCTATTAATAATTTAATAGATGCTATGAAGCAAGTTCAGAAAGGAAATCTTAATGTAAGTATAGCTAAAAAACAAAAAAATGAAATAGGAGAATTAGCAAATCATTTTGAAGATATGATAGATGAATTGAAATATTTCATTGATAAAGTATATAAACAAGAAATTATTAATAGAGAAGCAGAAATAAAAGCTTTACATGCTCAGTTAAATCCCCATTTTTTATATAATACACTAGATACAATATATTGGATGCTTATAATTAAAGAAGAAGAAGAAATCGGTAATTTAGTAGTAGCGTTATCTGATATTTTAAGATACTCAATAAGTAGGGGAGAAGAATTTGTTTCTATAAAAGAAGATATTTTGCAACTTAAGAATTATCTCTATATACAAAAAACTAGATTTGAAGATAAGTTAATTGTTACTATAGATATTTCAAGCCATATAGAAAATCATATGATACCTAAACTGTTATTACAACCTTTAGTAGAAAATTCAATCAATCATGGCTTCAAAAAAATGAAATTAAATGGAAATATTAATATAAAAGGGTATATTTATAATAATGAAATTATATTTGAAGTCATAGATAATGGCATAGGAATGTCAGCAAATAAAATAGAAGATATATTTAGTGGGAATTTAGAAAAAGATAATAATCATACGGGTCTAGGCATAAAAGCTGTTGATGAAAGAATAAAGATAATGTATGGATGCCAGTATGGATTGAATATAAATAGTGTACCTAATGAATATACGCATATTAAGGTAACACTTCCAATCAAATAAAGGAGTGAGTTACTATTCTTAGAATTTTATTAGTTGATGATGAAAATATAGTTTTGAAAGGTATGCAACATGTATTAAGCAAATTAGATGATGTATGTGAAATAGTAGGAACTGCTAATGGGGGGGTATTAGCACTAGATTTAGTAGATAAGCTTAACCCTAATGTAATTATAACAGATGTAAAGATGCCAGATATTGACGGCATTGAGTTAACAAAAATAGTTATGGAAAAATATCCAAATACATATATTATCATATTATCTGGACATGCTGATTTTCAATTCGCAAGAGATGCTCTTAGATATGGAGCATATGATTATTTATTAAAACCATGTAAATTTAAAGAAATAATAAGTATTTTGCAAAAGATTAACACAGAATTAAGTGCCAAAAAGAATAATATAAATATCAAGAAAGAGTTAGAAAATAAGTTAGAACACAAACAGAAAGAAAATATAAAAGAAAAACTACTTAACTACTTACTTAATGATAAAGCTATTGACAATATAGAAACTAATATAAATAACATAAAAGTAATTACTTTTATATATAATGATTATTATATTAACAAGGATGACATTAGACAAATACTTGAGAAACGACTACTTTCTCGAATAGATTCCCAAGAAATAGTTCAATTACTGGAATATAATAATCAATATATAATTATTATTAACGAAACTTGTGATATGGATATATTTATTAAGTTATTATCTATGGTAAAACTTGATATAACCAAAAAAGGTTCTTGGATATGTGGAGGAATAAGTAATACATATTATTCTATAGATGGATTAAAAGAAGCTTATAAAGAGAGCTATACGGTAATGAGATTTTTACTATTTAACGAAATCTATGAGATCAATCAAAAGACTAAGATTGATAATCTAGATCATTCCTGTTTAAGTTGTTTTAGTAATGTTATGGAAGAAGAAAAAATAATCAAAATGATATTTACAGGAGATGCTAAGAAATTAGAGAAATATCTAAATGAACAAATCAAAAAATTAATGGCTAGTAATAATGTTTATAATCCATATGAATTCAAATCTCGTATAAAAAAGATAATGATTGTACTAGAAAAGAAATTAACAAAAAATAATATAGATATGACAGCAATATTTAATCGTTCTATAGAATGTATATATGAAATTGAAAGGATAAACAGTTATAAACAATTATTAAATTGGTTTAAAAATATGCTTCTTACAATCTGTGGTTACATACAAAAGAAGAAGTGCCAATATCCAAAGTCAATACAAGAAGCAATTGAATACATAGAATATAATTATAACAAAGATATATCAATGAAATTAATAGCAGATATTGTTTTTCTAAATCCTTCTTATTTTAGTGAGTTATTTAAAGAAACAGTAGGAATTAATTTTTCTGATTATATCACCCAATTAAGAATTAAGAAGGCGAAAGAACTTTTAAGCACTACTCATTTTACTAATTATCAGATTGCAGAAAAAATTGGATTTAAGAATGCAACTTATTTTAATGTCGTTTTCAAAAAAATTGAAGGAGTAACTCCTAAAAACTACAGAAAACTATTAGGATAATACAAAAGCTTGCTAATATATGGCGGGCTTTTTTTTATTACCCAATAATATTTAAAGAAAACTAATAGTTATTTATTTTTTCCATATATAAAAAGTTATATATTATTATTAACAATAAATGTAGCAAGTTTTTTAGTATAAGGAGGAGAAAATATTGCAAAACAGTATAGCGGTGAAAAATAAAGCTAGTAAAAAACAAAAAAAAGAAGCGTATGTTGCATATTTATTTTTATTACCTGCTTTAATAGTAATAGGGATGTTTGTAATAGTTCCAATTTGTAAATTGTTTTATACTAGTATGAGAAGTACTAATTTAATGGGTGGAAATGATGTGTTTATAGGTTTTAGAAACTATATTGATTTAGCTCAAGATGCAGAATTTTTCCGATCATTTAAGGCATCACTATATTTTATGATAGTAGTTATGCCATTGCAAACAGCACTTGCATTATTTATGGCAATACAAGTTAATAAGAAAATAAAAGGAATAGGTATATATAGAAGTATTTATTTTTTACCTGTTGTTACTTCATTCTTAGTAATATCATATTTATGGAAGTTCATGTACAATACTAACTTCGGATTAATTAACGAAATACTTAATGTCTTACATATGCAAAGAGTTAACTTTTTGGGTAATACAAATACTGCTATGAATAGTATTATAGTTGCTTGTATATGGAAGTCTTGGGCGTTTTTTATGATGATATATCTTGCAGGATTGAAAGAAATACCAATATCATTATATGAATCTGCTGCTATAGATGGAGTTAATTCATGGCAAAAGTTCAGATATATTACATTTCCAATGTTAAAGAAAACAACATTATTTATTGTTATGATAACTAGTATGGATGCATTTGTTAAAGTATTTGTACCAGTGTTTGCTATGACTCAGGGAGGGCCTAGAGGAACAACAAACATATTAGTATTCCACATATGGCGACAAGCTTTTCGTTTGAATCAAGTAGGATATGCTTCAGCAGCGGCAGTAATAATGTTTTTATTCGTATTAATAATGAGTTTAATTCAATTTAAAATTGGTGATGAAAAAGAATAATAGGAGGTGACCATAATGAATAAAAAATCTAATATAGGAACACACATAATTTTAATAATATTTGTAATTATAACTATTATTCCAATGGCATGGGGAATAGGCAATGCCTTTAGGAGTAATGAAGAATTAGCTAGTATGTCTGGGCTAAGTATATATACATTTTTGCCTAAAACTTTTACAATGAAGAATTTTACATCTATGTTTTCTGCATTAAATTTCACTCAAGTATTTATGAATACTCTTTTTGTTGCTCTTACAGTAACTATAGGAAATATAATATTTAATGCAATGGCTGGATACGCATTTGCAAGATTGAATTTTCCAGGTAAAAATATATTATTTATAATATTTTTAGCTACGTTAATGGTTCCATTAGAAGTTTTAATCATTCCTTTATATAGTACTTTGAAAAACTTACATATGATGAATAGTTATTGGGCACTTATAATTCCATTTATAGCTAATGCATTTGGAATATTTTACTTTAGGCAGTTTATTAGTAATATACCAAAAGAACTTGATGAGGCAGCTATTATTGATGGTTGCAACCAATTTGGTATATTTACAAAAGTTATATTACCATTATTAAAATCTGCAATGGTAACATTAGGACTTATAGTATTTTTGCAACAGTGGGATAGTTTTATTGTTCCAGTAACGGTAATACATTCAAAATCAAAAATGGTACTACAAGTAGCATTACAAGATTTACAATTCGGTTTATATAGTAATGATTATGGTGTTATGTTTGCAGGAATAGTAGTATCTGCTTTACCAGTTATTATCGTATTCTTATTTTTACAAAAATATTATGTAGAAGGAATTAGTTCAAGTGGTTTAAAAGGCTAGTAAATTATATGAACTATTTAAAAGATAGATTAGGTTTTCATCCTAGTCTATTTTTTTGTTTTTTTGTCCAGATAGCAAATTCCGATTATATCTAAATAAAACTGATTATTGTTAAATCTTATGTTTTATATAGTAGTATATTATTTTAATTAAAGGAGGTTTTTTATTTATTATAAAAACAACTTAAGGAGATGGTAAGATGTTTGTTAGAAGAAAAAAGCTTTCACTTATATGTATGATAGTATTAGTATTAAGTATGTTTGGAAATATAACTATTGTAAATGCTAGCTTAGTTTCAGATTTAACATGGAGCAATTTTCCATCAGGATGGGCACAAAATAATAATAATATAACTGGAGAGAGTACTGATTTAATTATTAAATCAGTAGAAAGTGGAGATGACTTTGAATATAAGGTAGATATAACATTGAATGGTTCAGGTAATCAAGCATCTCAAGGAGGATTACTAATAAGAGCAAGTGGTCAGTCTTATAGTAATTCTTATATAGTAATGTTACATAAAACACCACAGCTTCAACGTATAGAAATACATAAATTTGATAATGGAACAGATACAATAATAGGTACCGCAGATAAGACAATTAACTGGAATCAAACATATAATCTTAAAGTAAAAGCAGAAGGAAATAATATAAAGATTTATTATAATAATGAAGATATTCCTTGTGTCGATGTAAATGATAGTACATTAGCCAGTGGGCAATTTGGATTATTTAGAGCAGGAACAAAAGTTACGTTTAATAATATTATACTAAATGATGATGCAACAATCATTTTTAAAGAAGATTTTAACAATGGTAGCTCTTCGTTTAATGTAATTAACGGAACATGGAATGTAGTAAATAATCAACTTCAAGGAAGTTCCAATCAACATCAAGACGTTAAAGTGTGTAAACAGGGAGTAGTAGCATCAGATTTTGTATATGAAGCTGATATTACGTTAGATACAGAGTCATCAGCAGGTATATTATCTTTTAGAGGTAATAACAATATGGATAATACATATTGTGTGGCTTTAGATTCTCTTAGTAATGTAGTCAAATTATATAAGTTTCCTTATGAATCAATCAATGAATATAATTATAATCTTAAAATCGGGAAAAAATATCATTTAGCAGTTAAAGCTATAGGAAATAAAATACAAGTATTTCTAGATGATAATAATACACCAGTAATTGATGTAGTAGATAATAGTTATACATCTGGACAGTTTGGATTATTTAATTATAACGGTAATAGTACGTTTGATAATGTTATAGCTAAAAAAATAAGTGATAGTAGTGAATTACCAGAACCTAAACATCATTGGAAATTTGAAAATAACTTGATTGATGATAAAAGCTCATCTAATGGGGTAGCAACAAGTAGTCCTGTATACACTACAAAAGATGTAATTAATGGTTTGACTGGATTATATATGGATGGTAAAGATGATGTTGTTAATTTTAATGATATTGAAATGAAAGGAAGTTTTACTATTTCATTTTGGGTGAAACCAAGTGATATACACAAAGATTGGACACCAATATTATCTAAGTTTGGTAATAATGGTAATACATTTTGGATAGGTAATCATAATATAGACGGCAGAATAAGATTTGGAGTATATCCTAATGGTCATACAGAAAGATTTATTGATACAGATTTAGGAACATTGATTGATAGTAGATGGGCTCATATAACATGCAGTTATGATGGACATTATCAAAAAATATATTTAAACGGAAGTTTAATAAAACAAAGTAATAATATAAATGCTGATATTAACAATAAAGCTGGGGAGTTTAAAATAGGACATAGAATTAAATTAAGCGATGATACGTACAGATTACCTTATAAAGGTAGTATTGATGATGTAAGATATTATGATAGTGCTTTATCAGACTCACAGATACATAGTTTATTTAGTAGTTATAATGTTTCAGCAGGTCAAGATGTTAGCTTACTTATAGATCAAGTTGGATTCAGATTATCAGATAGAAAAATGGGGGTACTAAGAAGTACAAAACGAACTCCTAATTGGAATCCAGAAAATGCTACATTTAAAATCAAGAAAAAAGAAGATGACTCTGTTGTAAAAACTGGAAGTATAACTTATTGGGGACAAAAATGGGACTCTCATTGGTGGATAGGTGACTTTAATGATTATGATATAGAAGGTGATTATTATTTTGAAGTATCTGGAGATAATATGCCATTAATTAGAAGTAATTACTTCAAGATAGAAAATAACTTATTAATGCAAAGAGGAATTATTCAGTCACAGATAGATAATCTAAAAAGTAGAATAGTTAAAGTTAATGATTTACCAGATTCTAGCAACCCACCACATTTAGAAGATGGAATAATTTTCAAAGAAAAAGCTCATGATGGATTTATTCATACTTATGCACTTGACAAAGGAATACATATATATAGAGATTGTGGTGCCTCTAATATGACTGAGGTTGAAAGTGCTACTATAACAGCTAATGCATTAATTGATATACTTAAATACCAAGATACTATATTAACAAATCATCAAAAAAATGAAATAAATGATTTGATTAAATTAACAGCGAACTATTTAGTAGATATCCAAGAAATATCTTCAGACCCACAGAAAAATGGACGTTTTCATCATATGGGAATGGGCTGGAATCAAGAGGAATTAAAGACATTTTCATGGAGAGATATGCCTCATTCTATAGTTACATTAGTTAGATCATATAAATTATTTAAAGATACAAATCCTGTATTAGCAAATAAGTGGTTAGATTCTGCTAAATTAGCATATGAGTGTATGATATATAGACCTTATTATTTATTAAGTGAACTAAGTGGTCCAGAAGTTTCGTCACCTAATTGGAATTATAATTCACTTATGAATGATTTACGTATGTTTTATGACAAAGATAGGAATTGGACAATGCCAAGAAATAATACAATTACTGATTTAAGAACTCGAGATATTATGCCATCAATATGGGCATGTACACAGTTGTATAGTGTAGATAATCAAGAAAAATATCTAGACAAGGCAGAAGAATTAACTGATATTATCTCAAGCAGACAATTTGTAGATTATAATAATAAGATAGAAAATACATATGGTAACTTCTATGAATTTCATAATGATAAGACGACTTTTGTAACAGAAATGCATCAGTTTTCTAAATGGAGTATGGGAAATTATGATCCATTAAGGCTTAATGGAATTATGGAGTTATTTAACTATAGACCTAATGATGTTAATGCTGCAAAATGGTATAATACAATTAAAATATATGGAGAAAATCATATTAAACAATATGATGACTTGACTCCATTTGGAATAACTCCATTAAGAATGAGTAGAAGTCGAGGTATAGATTTCTTTAGACCACTTAATCATGGAGCTAACTCTATATATGGTTTAGCTGCAATTAATATATTAGAGATTGGTAATTTCCTTAATGATAAAGAATATCAAGATATAGCCGCACGAAATATTAATTATATTACAGGAATGAATCCTGGATGGCCTAATAAACATAATAAACAAGCAACTGATTGGGGTGCTTTTTCTTGGGCGGCTGGTATAGGAGAAGTATCTTTTGGAGGTAATATTAGACATTATGTAGGTGGTATATTGCCAGAAGGAAGTATACCTAATGGATTTACTTCTAATAATCAAGGTCCAATTGACCCAATTTCAATACCAGACGGACCAAACGGAATTTATAGTGGATCGGGTGGAATATATCATCAAGAAGATGGTGTTATGCATAGTTTATCATTTTTGAATGGAGTTGCTAGAATAGAATCAAATTACTTACTGGTAATTAATACAAAGAGCAATAAACAATCAGTAGCTTCTAACATTGAAATTAGAATGGACGGTAAAACATATAAGTATACAACAGATTCAACAGGAAAATGTAATATTAATAATTTACCTATAGGAAAATCAGGTATGTTATATGCAACTTATGGAAATGTTAAATTAAGTAAGAAGATAGACACTTTGTCAAGTGGATACATGGAATGGAATATTGATTTTGCAAATTATATTGAAGTTAGCGTTACTGTTCCACAGACTATAAGTAAAAATACTTCAGGTAATTGTACTGTTACTATAACAAATCATGGAACAATGGATACTACTGCTAATGTATTACTAAGTGCGGATGGTGTTAATCTATCAAATACATCTTTCTCTAAGTTAATAAGTGCTAATAGTTCAGAAGCTGAAGTAATAAATTTCAGTGCGGGGAATGTTATTAAGGATTACCTAGTATGCACATATGTAGAAACAGATAATAACACAACTGTTAGTACAGCTTCTGGAAAAATTAATTAATAAATATATTAAGGCATAAAGATATAGAATAGTAAGGAGTCGTCTAAAATATATAAGACGACTCCTTAATCACTATATGTACAAATATTATCCATTAATACGTTTTAAATTCTCTTGAGCTTTAGTTTCAAAATAAATATATAAAGGTACTAAATCAAACTTCTTAGGAAATTCAAACTTTCTTTCGCTAATAACAAGACTATTTGCTTTGTGATTAGGTGACTTTATATATGAGAGATTAAGTTCGCTATCATCAATACCTGCACCAGCTGTTTCACAGCTAACTTCAATTATTGTATTTAGATGAATAGATTCTACTCTCATTTTTTTACCTGTTGCACCTTGTTTATCAAATATTATAATTCTATGATCTGTTATTACAATAGCATCTCTAATAAGTTTATAACCAGACTCTATTTTTTCGTTGTCTAATAAAAACCTACCGTAATTTTTGCTAATATCCTCTTTTGATAATTCTGATAGATTACCGGCTAAACCTTGTAAAAAACCCATATATAAATCGCTCCTTTTTGTTTTGTAGTACATACTATATTAAAGTATCATATTAGAATGATAAATTCAATAATCTTATTATAAAAAAATTATATTTAATTTAAAAAGACTATATATGACATTGTGGGATTAACTACAATTGTAATAAAAAAGTTGTTTTTTTAAGTATTATCATATATACTAAATCTACAGGAAAATTTATCTATTAGCTCATTAATATAAAAATAGGATGAACAAATAGATTGAATTTTAATAAAATAACTTATATATTTTAGGAGGAAAACATGAAAAAAATAAAATTTACAGTAATATTACTTTTAAATATTATGCTAGTTTTAATAGGGTGTTCTTCAAATCAAACAGTAAAATTAGATAATGATACAAAAACAACTGATGAAACTGGCATAAAACAAGAACAAGAAAAAGATACAACACCACAAGTAGATGAAAAATTAGAAGAGTATCAAAGTATAAAAGAATATCTAATGAATCATGATTACTTTGGAATGGGATATTATGAAGCAGAAGGTGACTGGTACAATGATGATAATTATATACTTCATCATATTGATTTTACAGGTGATGATAAACTAGACACAATAATAGTAACTTATACTAATGAAGAAGATTTTAGAACTGTTGTTTTTGTAACTTTAGAGGATGGTAAGTATAAGCATTATTATACTGATTTTCGAGCTACAAAGGATAGTACTTTTTACTATGAAGATGGATTTATAGTACAAAAACGTAATGGATATCATGAGCTTGCGTATTTAGATATTTCTGGAGATCGTGAATATATAGAAAGAACATTTGGTGGATTTTATAATGGAACAGAGGAGTCAGATTATACATATAATTCTAATATGAAAGATAAGTTTATTCATACGGTAAATAAAATCGACGGATATAAAGTATTTGAAACAGAAAATAAGCATTATTATTATGATGAAAACCACAAAGAACATTTAGTTTCACATATTAAGTATCATAATGAATTAAATAAAGACACTTTGGAATTTGATAGTGAGGAAGAAATAATAGTAGAAAATAATTTAGATGAAATTATGGCTAATAATTTTATTATAGGAACCAATGATTCCTTAAAGACATTTAATGAAGTTATAGAAGATAAAGATAATGTGAAAGATGCAATAGATTATTATATTGAAAACAGACAACAATATGGAAGAGAAAGTAGAATTAAATATATTCAAGATACATTTGATTATATTTCAAAAATTACTGGAAATATTGCATTTGTAGATGAAGAGAAAGTAGAGAATGATAATATTTCTAAGATTACTATACAGGGTGATAATCCAATACCAAGTGAAGCTGAGGATATTTTTAAGATTACAAGAATTTTCTATATTGAAGATGGTCTGGCATTTGATATGAATATGGAAATAGAGTTGGAAGATAACAATTACGAAGGCGATTATGTAATAACATGTGTAGATAATAAATATACTAATAAAATTAGAACTATGAAATTTGATATGGATATACTAGTTTCAGATGATGAAGAGTATAGTTTAGCAGATTACGAATATGTAGATATTGTATTTGATACAAAAGAAAATGTACATATGAAAGCAGATAAAATAACTTATCCAACTATACTTATCAATAAGTTATCTCAACTAAATGAATTAAAGCACAAAAGTATATGGAAAACTAAAGTTATTATGATTCCACAAGAAGTAGAATTTCTTGGATATGTACAAGAAGATATTTAGATAGTAAATAGATGTATAATAAGTTTAATACAATGTTAGAAGCAAGTTTTTTTTGATTGGAGGATATAATGAAAAAAGTAATAATAATTTTAATTGCTATTATGGTAGCAATCACTGGGTGTGGAGATAAAAAAGAAACTACTAAAACGGAAGAAGAGCTAAGAAAAGAAATAAGAGCTGAGCTTGAAGCACAAATGAAGGAAAAAGAAGCAGAAGAAAGTAAACAAGTAAAAGAAAGTAAACAAGATGATGAGCAATTAAAAGATAAAGCCAATGAAGATAATAATCAAGAAAAAGATAAATCAAATGAAAACAATGATAAAACAAAAGATACACCTAAAGAAAAGACAGCAAAAAATAATCAGCAACAAAATAATACAGTAGATAATAATGATACTAAAGTAGAAAACTCTAAAAATAACTTAATACCAGAAACAATAGTAGGAAAAAAAGTTCTAGAATATGAATTAACTAAAGAAACATTTCACGTTAAGTTAGAAGGAGAATTTACCGGATTATTAGGAACTGTAATGTATGATGATTATTATGGATCTTATACACTAAATGTAACAAATCTACCAGGTATGATTTCATATAAATATTCATTGAACGATGAAGACAGAATAATAATACCACCTGCTGGAACATATGTATTAGATAAAGAATATGTTAAAGAAGTTCTAAGTGATGAAGCAATAGCACAAATAGATGCTGGGAAGACATTAAACGTAGATTGTGAAATTAGTGAGTATACATACTTTGAAAAAGTTGAATCAGAGTATGGAACAGATGGAAAAGTAAAAATAACATCTTATGAAATGGAAAAAAACAGTAATGATACAAATGTAGAAGATGATAAACATGAAGTTTATCTTAGTGGTTTTGAAAATGAAACTCTTTACTCACAGGATAATTCTATTGACATAGATTACTCTAAGTATTCACTTGTAATCGTACCAATGCAAGAATCTAAAAACCTTGGTAAGCTTAAGCCAAGAGTTGTAGATGTTACAGAAACAGAATCAAGTCATGAAGGAATGCATAAGTTTTCTGTATTTGGTACATTATATAATGTAAAACTCGAATATATTAAAAATGCAAATGATACATCAGAGAAACCATTAGAAATGTTAATAGCAGATAAAATAGAGAATGAATGTGTATTATTAAATGCAATAATGCCAACGGATTTTTCTTATATTACTATTACAGCTAGTTATCAATATAAATCAGGTCTAGAAGAAATATCATTTTCACTTGATGATATGAGAGATCCAGAGTCTTACAAGATTTATACAGTTGATACCTACTCATTTTCTAACGAGGAATAATAAATATATTATTATTAATGATTTAACTATGGATACAAAGTTATTGTGTATTCATAGTTATTTTAATCTGTTTAGATGAGTCATTGTAGTGTATCGTATATTTATGTATCTTTCTTATTTGGGATATTCCTTATACAATCAGAGATGAAATTTCCATATATTATTAAAGAAGATTAAAAGACTATTTACTAGATAAAACAAATAAACCCTTGAATATAAAAAAAACATATGATATAATAAATAAAAAGATTGAACACAATTAAATTGTAAAAAATTAAATTGAAAAGTAGAGGAGAATAATAATGGAAAAGATTATTGAGTTTTTAACTAAAAACAAATCAGGGGTATTAGCTACATCAGAAGACAACAGACCACATGCGAGACCACAACATGTTCACTTAATTAAAGATGGAAAATTCTATTTTACAACAGCTAATAAAAAAGATGCATATAAGCAACTTGCTAAAAATCCATATATAGAATTTGTTGTTACAACAAAAGATTTTACAATAGCACGTATTAGTGGCAAGGTAAAATTTACAGATGATTTAGCAGAAAAGCAGTTAGTAATTGATAATGCACCTCTAGTAAAAAAAGGCTATCAAACAGCAGATAATCCAATGCTTGAAGTATTTTATCTTGACAGTGGTGATGCAAGCATAGTAAATATATTCTCTGGTGAACCAGTAGAAACTTTTAAATTCTAATTACGGCATGTGCTTAGTACTTAGTATTAAAATCGTTTAGTTATATTTCAAAAACCTAGTCGTTATGATTTTATAAATAATAAAATCGATAACGGCTTTTTTTTAGTATAGAAATTTCTTCAATTAAGCATATGAAATAAAATCATTTTCATATGAATCAATATAATTTCTTAACGATTTGAAACTTTCTACGAAAGATGAGGTATAGCTCTTTTATCGTTTTATAGGAAACAACTTGTTCTCTTTTGATGTATTTCCCATAACAGAGAATTTCATATATAATAAGACTAGTATTATAAAAAGAATAAGGAGACAAATGATGAATAGTTATATTATGTATGGTATCGCAGTATTATTATTAATAATTTCATATTATAAGGATAAGAAAAAAACAAAAATGGCATTGAAGAAAGCATACAAATCATTTTCTAATATTCTTCCACAGATTCTTGGAGTTATGATGTTTGTTGGTATATTACTTAGTATAGTTAATACCGAGATGATTTCTAAGATAATAGGTAGTGAATCTGGTTGGCTAGGGGTATTATTATCTGCAATTATAGGAGCTATTACTTTAATCCCAGGATTTGTAGCATTCCCCACAGCTGCTATGTTATTAGAAGGTGGAGCAGGATATATGCAAATAGGTGCATTTATATCAGCACTTATGATGGTTGGAGTAGTAACAATACCTGTTGAAACAAAATATTTTGGGAAGAAACTTACTATTATAAGAAACGTAATATGCTTTCTATTTTCTTTTATAGTAGCATTTATAATAGGGAAGGTGGTTTAATGATGAGTATGTTGAAAAAGTATAGATTTACTGTAACTATAGCTGTAATAATGCTTATGATAATAATAATTAATAGAGAAACGGGAATAAAGGCAATACATATAACAGGTAATAGCCTACAAGAAATGCTATTAGTATTACCACCAGTATTTATTTTACTAGGATTGTTAGATGTATGGGTACCAAAAGAAACCATGATGAAATACATGGGAGAGAATTCAGGAGTTAAAGGTATTGTACTATCTATATTACTTGGTTCAGCATCAGCTGGTCCGTTATATGGGGCATTTCCTATAGCTGCCGTATTTATGAAAAAAGGTGTTAAATTTAGTAATGTATTGATTTTCATAGGTGCATGGTCAACAACCAAAATTCCAATGTTTTTATTTGAACTAACTTCACTTGGAGGTAGATTTGCTATTACAAGATTAGTAGTTGATATTCCAGGGATTATTCTAATAGCATATATAGTATCTTCATTTATTGATAAAGAAGAAGAAAATAGAATATATAATAATGCAGAAAAGTTATTATAGATCTAAGATTTTTATATTAGAATAGTAATTATATTAGATAAAATTGACCAATAATAGCACTATAAGTCAGGTATGAAGAAAAAAATAATCTATACTATATGTAGGAGATGATTTTATGAACTGGGTTAAAGCACTTACAGAATCTATTGACTATATTTAAGATAACTTGACAGAATCAATAACTATGGAAGATATTTCTAAGATTGCAATGTCTTCCCCTTATCATTATCAACGTATGTTTTACTTGCTAACAGGTTTTACAGTCTATGAATATATAAGAAATAGAAGGTTATCAAAAGCTGCTAGCGAACTTATTACAACAGATACTAAAGTAATCGATATTGCTCTAAAGTATGGTTACGAATCATCAGAAGCTTTTTCAAGAGCTTTCAAAAAAATGCATGGAGCTACACCGACAAATATCAAAAAAAATAAACTCAGTATTAAAGCATTTCCTAAACTAGTAATTCAGATTAAATTAAAAGGAGATGTTCCAATGGACTACAGAATTGAAAAAAAACCAGCATTTAGCTTTAGTGGTATTACCAGAACAATATGTACTGAAAAGGGTGCTAATTTTATTGACATACCAAAATTTTGGCAAGAAGTTATACAAGATGGAAGTTTGGATAAATTAAGAAAAAATGTAAACTCAGATATGTGTATCGGTGCTTGCATGCCTATGGATCCTAAAGTTGATAAAGAATTTGATTACGTTATTGGTATATTTACTGATGATGAATTAGAAGGATATAGTAACTTTAATGTTCCTAGTATAGATTGGGCTATTTTTGAAGTAAAAGGTCCAGTAGGAGAAAAACTTCAAGAAACTTGGAAGCGAATATTTTCAGAATGGTTTCCTGCAACTGGTTTTGCTCATGATAATTTACCAGAGTTAGAAGTATACTATGGAGGAGATACTAATAGTCCAGATTATATAACAGAAATATGGATTCCTATAATCAAGTAAGATAAATAGATATTAAAGATGCGTAGTATAATTTTATTACGTATCTTTTTTTGTTATGTTTATATATTTAGCAAAAAAATAATATAAATTGCGATTGTATAAGGGATATGTAACATCGGCAAAAAGATTATGGTGACTTAATTAATTAGGATGTTAGTATGTAATATGTTGTAAATTAATTATAATTATATTACAATAAAAGTCAGATAATAGATTAATAAGGAGGCAATTAAATGGAGCCCATAATTTCAATCAAAGATTTAAAAATGCGTTATGATAATTTTTCAGAAAATATATTAAAAGGAATCAATCTACAAGTATATCAAGGTCAGATAATTGGATACATTGGACCAAATGGTGCTGGTAAAAGTACTACAGTAAAAATTTTATTAGGTCTATTAGATAATTATGAGGGAAGTATAAAGGTGTTTGGTACAGATATTTTAGATGATAAAGTTGAGTATAAAAGACGTATAGGTTATGTGCCAGAAGCTGCTGATATCTATGACAATCTAACAGGATATGAGTATTTGACATTTCTTGGAGAAGTATATGGTATGGAGCTTAATGAAGTTAATGAGAAAGCTCTAAAGTTAATGGAATTATTTGATATAGAAGATAGTTATCATGAAAGGATTTCATCCTATTCAAAAGGAATGAAACAAAAACTATTAATAATAGCAAGTATGTTACATAATCCAGATATATTATTTCTAGATGAACCTATCAGTGGATTAGATGCAAATAGTGTTATGATATTTAAAGAAATATTAGCTAAATTAGCACATGATGGAAAAACTATTTTTTACTCATCTCATATTATGGAAGTAGTAGAAAAAATTAGTGATAGAATAGTTGTATTAAATGATGGAAAAATTGTAGCAGACGGTACATTTGAAGAATTGAAAGAACAGAGTAAAGAAGGATCACTACAGGAGATATTTAACCAACTAACAGGTTTTACAAGTCACAAATCTATTGCAGATGATTTTGTAAATATCATATATGGAGGTAGTGATGGAAGAGAATAGAGTATTGAAAGCATTAGATAAGATAGGCTTCTTATTTGAAAAGTTAGGAATTAACTACAAACTTATGAGAACTATATTAAAGATGAAATTAACATTAGACAAAAGAAGAGTACCAACTGTATTAAGTAATAACATGAAAAATAAAAAAGATAAGAATATGTTCTATTCATCTTTATTAGTATATATTTTTTTAGGGATTATTATGATGTTTATGGTGATTATGGATACATCATTATTTGTTAAGATGAGTTTATGTACTGGTATTAATATGTTCTTTCTTATGATGATTATGATATCTGATTTTTCAAGTGTTTTACTTAATGTAAAAGATAAGAATATTATGATGACAAAGCCAATTGATTATAAAACATATAATGGTGCTAAGATTACACATATACTTATATATTTATTTTACATATCTTTTAGTATGAATATATTAGCTATGATAGCAGGAACTATAAAGCATGGTGTATTATTTTTGCTTATATATATTATTGAATTAATCTTAATATGTGCATTTACAATATTTATTACATCTTTTGTATATAGTCTTATATTGAAGTTTTATAATGGTGAAAAATTAAAAGATATAATAAATGGATTTCAAATAATATTTACAATTATTATAGCTGTAGGATATCAGATATTAGGTCGAAGTATGACATTTATTAATATAAAAAGTGATATTAATATAGAGTGGTGGTCTTATCTAATTCCTTCAGTATGGTTTGCCGCACCATATGAAGTGATACTAGAAGGAAATATAGATAAAATATATATGGCACTTTGCTTTTCTGCTTTCATTATACCTATCGTTTGTATATATGTCCATTTTAAATTAATTGCACCGAAGTTTGAGAGAAACTTATTAAAGTTAAATCAAGGAGGAAATAATAAAAACTCTCATAAAAAACATGAAAAAGCTATTATAAAGAATTCATTATACAAAATTATAAGTAATAATAATATTAGTAATACATTTATAAGATTTACGAGTAACATATTAAGCAGTGAGAGAGAACTGAAACTAAAATTATATCCAAGTTTAGCTCTTTCTTCAATATTTCCATTTCTTTATTTTCAAATAGCAATTGACTCTTCAACAACTTTTAGAGAGTCTTTAGTTAAAATAGGAAAGTCAGATATTTATTTTAGTGGATATTTAAGTGTTTTAATAATGAGCTCACTATTTATAATGATTATTTATAGTGCAAAATACAAAGGTGCGTGGATATATAAAACGTTACCAATTGATAATCCTTCTATCGTTATAAAATCAGCTTATAAAAGCTTTGTAATTAAATATTATTTCAAAGTGTTTTTACTTATCAGTATAATATTTTTATGGATATTTGGTAATAGAATTATTATTGATTTAATTATAATGTTTGTAAATCTGCTTATTGGTAGTTTAATATATTTTGAATCCACAGAAAAAAATATTCCATTTTCTAAGTCATTCAGTGATTTCGAACAGAATAATATAGTGGCATTTATAACTGTTTTTGCAGTTATTGCAATACTAGCGTTTGTTCATTATATAATACGAAATATGATTGTTATTAAAATGGCTTATTGCGGGATATTAATAATATTATTAACTATTTTATATAATAAAATATTGAATATGGATTGGAGTATTACTGATAATTAAATTTTTTAAAATCTGGGGCTGTCTCATAATGTATTATGAGATAGCCCCAGATTAAGTTAATGAAATCATTCTATTATTTATGCAAATAACTCATGTAAATTTTCTAATATATTACCTCCTCCGTTAACAGAAATATTACCTATTTTTTCACATATTTTTTCTAGGTGCTCAAGTTCTTTAAGTTTATATAATGTTTTGTTTTCATCCATTAATTTGGCAGTGTTAAGTAAACTTCTTGTTGAGGCTATTTCTTCTCGTCTTGTTATCACATTAGCTTGAGCTCTCTTCTCTGCTAATAAAACAGTGTTAAGAATATCTTTAATTTCACCTGGTAAAATAACATCTTTTATCCCCGCATATATAAATTCAATCCCCATTTCAGATTCTTTTTCTTTTAAACGTGCAAGAACATAATCTGATATTTCTTGTTTCATTTTTAATAAATCATCTAGTTTTATTGTGCCTATATATTCACGAAGTATAAGTTGTAACAATATATACAACTGGTTTTCATAATTTTTTATTTCAAGAGTTGCTTTTAGAACATCTGTTATTTTATATTGACATACAAAGTTTAGTCTAAGAGTGACTTTATCGGCAGTCATTATTTCCTGTCCTGTCATATCTATTTGATTTTGTCTCATATCTATTTTTTTTGATGTTATATGAACATATTTTGTCCAATAATAATATTTTCCTGGTTCAAGAATTTTTTCTATACTATTATTATAGAAAAGAACTGCTTTCTCATAAGGCTCTACATTTATCTCATAAATATATTTTCTAGTCACTGGAGAATGGAAAATTGCAGGATCAATATTATCATCGATATAAGGTGTTTTCATATCAAATATTTCAAAATAATTTTTTTTATGTACATTCCAAAAAGCATATTTTCCAGATTCATATATATTAGTTAGTTTTCCATCTATGTAATGAAGTGCAATTTCATTATCGTTAATATCTATAATATCAAGTTGACCTAGTAATTGTTCATCATGAATAAATAACTCTAAATCATATTTATTAATATTTGATAGGTCTTCAACATCAATTAACAATTCCAAATTATTATTAGACATATGGAAAGGTTTATTGATATCAACTATTATAACTTCATATTTTAAGAATGATAGAAATGAGTATTCACCAGGTTGTAAGCACTTAATATAATCGCCTTTTTGAAAAAGTAATCCTCGTTCATTTTTTTTAATATAATATTTCATATAATAATCCACCTTTCGATAATGTTCATATTTAATTCCTACAAAAGTAATACGGGGTTTATGTTAAGTTATAAAATAAATATATCTGGGATATATAAGTTATACGTAAGATGTCAATTCTAAGATGAAAACTATATATCATGGATATAAGTATATATAAAACGGTATCCCAATAACCACAAAGTTTACTTTTGTTATACAAACTAATGTAAATGCTTGTATACGGAATTAAATAATATTGATATTAATTATTTCTGCAACTTAGCAGGTTGCATATCTTGGGAGTCGAACCCTACACATTTTATTAGTGTTAACCATTGATTCACTATTAAGTGAATAACTAAACTAGTAACTACCTTCGGTATACCATTTGTATTACTTTGGCACCACAAGACATATAAAGTCTTAGTATGGAAGGTAAGTACAGAACCACAAGTTATTGTGATAACCATATATTACCACTAGATTATATGTATAACATTAAAAAAAAGTTGCGAACTTGAAAAATTGACATGAATCTTTTTATGGTCTTTATATTGATTGACGATTTTATATTTGTGAGTATTGACAAACAAAAAACAGAGGTATAGTATATACCTTGATATGTTGCAACTATACACTAATAGTGATATAGTTGTATTAAGTATTTCTATTACTAGTATATATGATATTATATTTTAGTGTAGTAATGCAAGTACAGTAAGAAAGTATTATAAGTTAATTGAAGGTAATTAAATTAAATATTTAGTTCTTGAATTAAGGAGTATGAATGTATGCATAAATATAATAATAAATCTATTTGGCTAGTAGCTAGTTACTGTTCATTTATATTATGTTTTATAAATATAATATTTGCTTTATGGTTAGAGTACCCAGATATTAAGATAAATGTTATTTATTTACCAATTATTATAATTTCATTTATCATAGGGCTTTACTGTAGAAAAAGAGGTAAATATTAGATGAATGTATTTAATCAAATCATTTCTTAAACGATATGAATCATAATGATTGTAATCAACAATCTCTTCATAATAAAACCCAAATTATAAATAACACATATCAGGTTTTAACATTCCTTAGAAAGCTTACATAGTGTCTATTCAATAATGTACAATGTATATTGCCGTAACTATCGGAATCAGTTTGACAATAATCATTCATGATGATACTATTTTTTTGTATGTTATAAAACGCATGAATCAATCACTAAGATTATTAATTTATAAAGGGGAAATAATGAGTAATTTCAACGAATTAATTAAGAACTATGAAAAGATTAGGGACTACGTTAGAGACTTTCATGTATATGGATATAAATGTCGCAATGATTATAGTTCAAAAAGTGGACGTAGTTATGATAATGAAAGAAGACGAATAGAAAGCTATCTAGATAGTTATGTTCAATATGAATACACCCCACGAGGTAAACAATTATATATAACAGCTGATATGATAGATTTACAAGAAAATCCATTATTTGATACTTGGATGACGAAAACATTTACGAGAAATGATATTGTACTTCATTTTATTATTTTAGATATATTAAGAGAATATGAAGCATTAACTATTAATGAAATAGCGGATATTATTGTAAGGGATTATCTTAATCATTTTGAAGAAGCTAAAATCCCAGATACTATGACTATAAGAAATAAATTGAATGAGTATGTGAATATTGGATTTTTATTAAGTAATAAGAAGGGAAGAACGTTATGTTACTCTATTTCCAAAGGATTACTTGATGATTTAACTATGAATATAATTAAGAAACTATCTACTGCTTGTGGATATTATCAAAATGTTAGTCCTATTGGTGTGTTGGGACATTTTATAAGATTGCAATTAGATAAGTCTAATACTAACAGTTTATTTTCATTTCGTCACATTTATTTAGCACATACATTAGATGATGAAGTTATGCTTAATATATTACTTGCAATACAAGATAATAAAGTAATTGAACTTATTAGTGTAAACAGAAGAAATAGTACTAAGATGAAAAATATAGTATTGCCTATTAAAATATTAGTAAATGTTAGTACTGGTAGAAGATACCTTATATGCTTTAATTATAAGAAAAAAATATATTCAACTTATCGTTTAGATAATATTGCAGATGTTATTATTACCGATGATAAGAAAAATATAGCTGAACATATAGATAAAGTGGAGTCTTTATTAAATATGAGTTACGGCATTACATTTTCTAATAAGAAATTAGAAAAACTCAAGATAATATTATATATAGACGAAGAAAAAGAAGATTATATAAGAAAGAGAATCATACGAGAAGGTAGACATGGTAAGGTAGAAAAAATATCAAAAAACACATATTCATATATAATTGAAGTAGCTGATGTAAATGAAATGGTTCCTTGGCTTCGTACATTTATAGGTAGAATTATATCATTTCAATGTTCAAATAAAGCTATAGAATCAAAGTTTATTGAAGATATCAATACAATGTATAATATGTATGGGGGTTAGAGTATGGAGTTATTTAGTGAGGTATATAGCAAATATTATCATATTATTAATGAGATATTAATAGAAGCTCACAATAAACCAATTACAACACAATCAATATATTCAATTCTACAGCAACAAGGATTTAGAGATACAACATTAAATCTTGCACCTAAGCTAATTAATAATGATGATAAAGATAGTTATAACTTACTTATTAAGAGCAACGATAATTATCAATCAATACTTAACTTACAACCATCATTATTATTAACTAATCTTGAAGTAAGATGGATAAAATCGTTGTTATATGATAAGCGAATAGCTCTTTTTTTTGATGAAAAAGAATTAACTATGTTAAGAGAACAGTTATCATCTGTCAACAAATTATATAATGATGAAAGTTTTCAGATTATTGGACAAGATAATGATGGGGATCCTTACGAAGATATAGATTATAGTATTAACTTTAAGACGGTTCTTAATGGAGTTAATAATAGAAAGTGTTTATATATAACTTACTTAACATCAGAAGGAAATAAAAGACAAGCTGTTTATGCACCATATAGATTAGAGTATTCTGCCAAAGATGATAAATTTCGCCTTAATGCAGTACAGGTTAGTAGAGGTAAACTGAGATTTTATAGTAAGATTAATATAGCTAGAATAATACATGTAGAGATTATAGAAGAAGCTACATATCCAGATAATTTATCAGGATTTATATATTCTCATAAGATAAAAGAACCTATTGAGATTATCGTTAATAATTATAGAAATGGTTTTGAACGATGTTTTATTCATCTTTCTAATTATGAGAGAAAAGCTGAATATAATGAAGAAACTAATACATGTAGAATTAAAATATATTATTATGACTTTGACGAAGCAGAACTAGTAATCAAATTATTATCATATGGACCAATTGTTAGAGTAGTTGGTCCAGAAAGTTTCAAAAATAAGATTGTAGAAAGAATTAATAAGCAAAAACAATTATTTTTAAATTCATTGGATTACAAGGAGGAATATTAAATGAATATACAATTAAAAGAAGTAACAAAAGAAAACTGGACACAATGTATTAAGTTAAAAGTTGCTAAAGAGCAAGAAGAATTTGTAGCATCTAATTCATACTCTCTATTACAAGCTTTTTATGAAGATGGACTATATCCACTTGCTATTTATGATAATGATACAATGGTTGGATTCGTTATGTATGAAATTGATGATGAAGATGATGATATGGGAATGTGTAGACTAATGATTGATAAGAAATATCAAAAGAAAGGCTATGGTAGAGAAGCAATACTTAAACTATTAGATTTTATAAAAGATAAATATGGCAGTGTTCCCTTCTATACAAGTTTTGAACCAGAGAACGTAGTAGCTGATAAGCTTTATGAGAGTATTGGGTTTGAGAAAACAGGAGAGATACTATACGGAGAATTAGTAGCCAAAATTGATTTGTAATTATTATTTATGATGAATTAAAAAACTAGTACTAAAATACTAATACATAATGACAAAATATATTGCAAAATTACTTGAGATATATTACAATATATTTTCGTATAATTATATACTAAATTTACACAAAATAATAGGAGGACATAAATGAGTGATTCAAATTATAACTATGAATTAAATGAAAGATACTGTGAGAATTGCAAAAGATTTTTGGGTTATGATGTAGCAGATGATGAAAGATTTTGTAATGAATGCAAAACAAAATTTATTAAATATCCTATACCTAAGTGGCTTATTGGTGCTAGTATAATACTTATCTGCATTGTGATTTTTCAATTAACGAAATTTCCAGATGGGTTAAAGTATAGAAAATCTTTACATGCAGCAAATAAAGCTTTTGACAATAAACATTATACTAGTGCTATGGCAAAATATGAAGAAGCTAAAGAATTAGGAGAATTATCACTAGAGGCTAATGGAAAGTTATTTGTATGTTATGTTAGAAATGAAGAGTACAATAAAGGAAATGACCTTTTTAATAATAACTTAGCTGGAGAAAGTGTATCCAATGATGAATTATATGACATGGTAGATTATCATCTTAGCGAATTAGAAGATGTATTTGAAGTACTAGATACTAATGAAAAATTTGATAATTTGTATGATGAAATAGGTGAATTGACTTTACAAGAACAAGAAAGTAAATTAATAGAATTTACTCAAAATAATTCAAACGATTATTTAGCATATTACTATTTATCAAGAGTATATTATGAATTACAAGATTATCAGCAAGCAATTAGAATTGATAAGCTAATGATTCAAAAGAAACCTAGTCTATCTAGCCGTATTTATGCAGATATGGGGGACATATATAGACAATTAGATGATTATCAGAAATCATATAATTATTATAATAAAGCTTTAGATAAAAATATGGATGATATTGTTGCCATTAGTGGAAAAGCTAGAACTAAAATAAAAGATAAAAAATGTGATGAGGCATTAGAGGAACTATTACTAGTTGATGATATATTAACTAATAATACCTATTATAATGAGACATTAGCTCTTGCATATCATTTTAATAATATGGAAGATAAAGCTAAAGAAATAATGGAAAAAAATATTAATGATGAAGATTTTGATTCAGAGTTATTAATAAGTATATTTAATAATGAATCAGAAATATTTTAATTATATTAGTAATCATAGTAATGTTAAATATAAATTGACGAAATACAATCGCTAGGAGGATTAGAAATGTATTTTATTCCAGGAATTATTATCGCTATTGCAACTTTTCCAGGTGTTATTATTCACGAATTGGCTCATCAATTAGCTTGCCGTCTTATGAAAGTGCCAGTTTTTAAAGTTTGTTATTTTACTGTAAAACGTCCAAATGGATATGTCGTACATGACAAGACAAAAACATTCAAACAGACAGTAGTTATTTCAATGGGACCATTTATAGTTAATACAGTTATTGGACTTTTATTATATATTCCAGGACATTTTAGTGTGAAAACTGGATTTATAGAATGTTTACTTATTTGGTTAGGAATTTCAATTATGATGCACGCATTTCCAAGTCAACAAGATTTAAAACATGTTTTTGCACATTTAAAAACTAAAAAAGTTAATTTTTTAGCTAAAATAATAGTATTTCCAATTACATGTATTATGTGGGTTGGAACAGTAGGCTCAGTTGTATGGCTAGATTTAGGATATGCGGTACTAATAGCAAAATTGGTTGAGATTGCTATTGTAAGTGCGTAAATTACATATAGAATAATCAATTATACATAAGGGTTGTTTTATAACTATGCTTTACTCATAGATTAATAGAGGTAAAACATTGGTTATAAGACAACCCTTTATAAGTATCCGTTTACTATTAATTTATTAATATTATTATAATAAAGAAAGTTATTATAGTAAGGATAATAACTTAACAAATATATATAAAAAGAGCACATAATAATCTAACTAACGCCATCATAGATAGTATAACTACCAGTAATGACGATTCGTTCGATTAAGGAAGATATAATTAATATTACACCTTACTTAATCTTAACTCGACTATTTATGATGGTTAACCCACCATAAAAAATCTTATCTCCAACACTATATAAGCAAAAACCTATATAATATCTTTGATCGACTTACATAAACCTATAAAGCTTATGAAAATCTTTATTCGACTATTACATACCCTTAATACTTATTATAACCTATAATATAAAATCTATTTTTGAAAATAATTCCATTTTAATATATTTTTTTTATACATTTTATATATTTAACTATAGTTCCAAGAATACAAAGATTATAACTTTATATTATAAACAAGAATAAATATAGTAATCTGTGAAATTCTAATAGTAATATAGATATAAATAACATAAGTTAAATTGAGCTATGTTTAATAATATAATGTTAGACAGTTTGCAATTATAAAATGAGGTGAGTAAGTATGAAGGTAGTTACAGGTGAAACTATTTGGACACAGCTAAATAACGTGAAAAATAAATATACTTATTTAAGTAAAGACATTGAATGTGATGTTGTAATAATAGGTGCAGGTGTAACAGGTGCATTATGTAGTTATTATCTTACACAAGAAAATGTTGATACAGTAATAGTTGATAAAAACATTATTGGTTATGGAAGTACAAGAGGATGTACAGCAATTCTACAATATGAGATAGATGTAGATTTAACAGGTTTAAAAGGATTAGTTGGTTATGAAAATGCAGTAAATTGTTTTAATGAAACAAAAAACGCATTATACGAAATAGATAACATAACTAAAAATCTTGATGATAATTGTGGATTTGCTATAAAAGACTGTTTATATTATTCTTATAAAGATAATGAAACAAGTTTTATGCAATCTGAATATAACTTAAGAAAAGAAAGTGGATTTGATGTAGAATATTTAGATAAGGAAAAAGGAAGTAATAGATTTTCATTTGATATTAAGTCTGGTATATATTCAAATAAATTAGCAGGAGAAATAGACCCTTATAGATTTACTCATTCTTTAATAAGAAAAGGAGTTGAAAAAGGGTTAAGAGTATATGAAAATACAGAAATAATAAGCACTAATAATTATGGAGATAAAGTTATTTTAAAGACTCATAATGGATTCACTATTAAAGCTAATAAAGTTATTATAGCTACTGGATATGAAGCTAGAAAATATTTTGATAAGAAAACAGCGATTTTAACTAGAAGTTTTAACATAGTTACAAAACCGTTAAGTAACTTTGAGGGTTGGTATAAAAAATGTATTATAAGAGATACAGATGATCCATATATTTATATACGAGGAACAGAAGATAATCGTATAATTATAGGTGGAGAAGATGAAAAAATAGGTGGAGAAAGAAGTAAGCAATATAATCTTACTAATGAAGATAAAGTATCACAGGAAAAATATAAAATATTATTTGATAAACTGAAAAACTATTTTCCTAATATCAATAATATGAATATTGAATATGAATTCAGTGGTTTTTTTGGTGAAACAAAAGATGGGCTTCCATATGTAGGAAAACATAAAGATTATAAAAATCATTACTTCTTAATGGCGTATGGCTCTAATGGAGTAATATATGGAGTTACAGGAGCTAGGTTAATTAAAGAATTATATTTTGGAAATAATCCATCAATATTAGAGTTGTTTAGATTAGATAGGTGACAAATATTTAAAATAAGTTAATATATTGTAAGACTGTTATATGAATAATTCCTCCCTAGAAAGTTAGAATTAGTACATGAACTAATGATAACGAAATAGGGAGGAATTATAATATCTTCAATAATTGTAACTAAAGGAATTAAAAAAATATAAATGAAAAGGAATTGAAAGTTATGCACTAAGATAATATAGCTCGTACACTAGTATTAGCAGGACATTATATTAGATTGATTAGGAGCCATAAATAATAGAAATACTACTTTATACATAAATAAATCTGTAATTTATATTGATATTTAGGTGAAAATTATATATAATTATCTTAAGTTTGAATATTTTGCCTAATTAATATAACAAATGTTAGTTTGTGGTGGAATATTTATATATGGATTAAGTAATATATATAATTTGGAGATAGAAAGGTATGTGTTTTATGCCAGGTTTATTAGCAGCATTTATTTGTATTATAATGTCATTGATGTGTATGTTTAAGCCGGATGTAATGTGGAAAATAGATCCTCGTACCGGTGATGCTGAATCAACTGAAGAAGTATTGAAGAAAATTAAAAGAGAAGGTTATGTAGCATTGATAATTTCATTGTATATGCTTTATATTGTTATAAGCGACTTACTATAATGTATTAGCATACAATTATTTAACATCAAACTAATAAAAACTATATAGTTTCACCCTCCAATGTATGTTATAATTAGGGCAGTTAATAGAAATTACTTATACCTTAGTTAAGGAGGAATTCTCATGATACGTACAATTATATGGTTTATTATTTTTTGGATATATCTGATAGTAAGCTTATTTCAAAATATTCGTTATTGGTATTTTGGTAAAGTTGGAAATGAAGAAAAACAAACAAAGATATTACACAATACTACTTCTAGATGGGCACGTAACATGGTACGATTTACTGGCACAAAAGTAGAGGTAAAAGGTGAAGAAAATATACCAGATAGAAATGTTCTTTTTGTTTCTAATCATCAAGGCAACTTTGATATACCAGTAATGATGGGATATATACCTAAGCTAAAAGGGTTCGTAGCCAAAATTGAGCTTGCCAAAATGCCAATAGTAAGTGGATGGATGAAAAAATTAGGATGTCTATTTCTTGATAGAAAAGACCCAAGACAATCACTAAAAACGATATTAAAAGGAATAGAAGAATTAAAAGAAGGTAAAAATCTCGTAGTTTTTCCAGAAGGAACAAGAAGCAAAGGCAGATATACTATAGGAGAATTTAAAAAGGGAAGTTTAAAGCTTGCGATAAAGTCAGGAGTTCCAATTGTACCAGTTACAATAGATGGTACATATAAGATATTAGAAGAAAGAAACAGAATTAGTAAAACAAAAGTTAGCATTACTATTCATGAACCAATATATATGGAAAATCTATCAAATGAAGAAAAAAATGAGTTAACTAATTATGTTTATGATATAATTAAATCTGGTTTACAATAATGTATTAACTTAGGTTATCTTACTTAATAGCAGGAGGAAGAATACATGAAAAAAAGTGTTGCATTTATTTGTGTCCATAACTCATGTCGTTCACAAATGGCAGAAGGATGGGCTAAGAAACTAGGACAAGATTATATTGATGCATATTCAGCAGGAACTGAAAAATATGCAGAAGTTAAACCATTAGCTGTTAGTGTAATGGAAGAAGCAGGAGTAGATATGTCTAAGCATCATCCTAAGCTTCTAAAAGATATTCCAGAGAAAGTTGATATAGTTATTACTATGGGTTGTAACGTTGAATGCCCATATTTACCTTGCAATCACAGAGAAGACTGGGGGCTTGATGATCCATCAGGTGGTCCAATTGAAGGATTTAGACAAACAAGAGATATTATTGAAGAAAAAGTTAAGTTATTGATTGATAGGATAAAAAATGATGATGTTTAAGATAAATAAGGGCTGTCTCATAATTGAGATAGCCCTTAACATATTGATAAATACAATTATTTAAGATATTTATCAACAAAAAATTTAGGTCTTGCTTTTGTTTCTAGATACATTTTACCGATATATTCTCCAATCATTCCGATTGCTAATAATTGAAATCCACCCAGTGCCCATACTGATACGATAGTGGATGTCCAACCTTTTACTGTATATCCTCTAAAGTGACTAACTAAGAAATAACATAAAAAAACTAAACTTATTGTAAAAATAAGTGATCCGATTGCAGTTATTATTCTTATTGGTTTAATACTAAATGATGTAATACCTTCTAATGCAAATGCTAACATTTTCTTTAATGGATATTTGGATTCTCCAGCAAAACGTTCACTTCTTTCATAAGTAACAACATCTGTTTTGAATCCTATTAGAGGAATTATACCTCTTAGAAATAAGTTTACTTCTTTATGTTCTTCTAATGCATCTAGAGCACGGCTACTCATTAAGCGATAATCAGCATGATTATATACAATCTCTACTCCAAGCATTTTTATAAATTTATAAAATCCTTGTGCAGTATATTTTTTGAATAAGCTATCTTTATCTCTTTGACTTCGTACGCCATATACTATATCACAACCTTCGTGATATTTATCAACCATTTCATCTATTGCATTAATGTCATCTTGTAAATCTGCATCTAGAGAGATAACCATATCTGCTTCTTCTTTTACTGTTAATAAACCCGCTAATAATGCATTTTGATGACCTTTATTACGTGATAATTTTATACCCCTAATACATTCATTATCATTATTTAGTTCACAAATCATTTCCCAAGTTCTATCTTTGGAACCATCATCAACAAATACAATTTTGCTTTCTTGGTCTATTTTATCTTTATCCATCAAACATTTTAGTTTGCTAACTAATTGTTTAGCAGTTTCATTTATAACTTCTTCTTCGTTATAACATGGAATTACTAAATATAATTTTTTCATAAGCTACCTTCTTTCTGTATAGAAATAATAAAGTTTTTAAATAAGTAATTTAATATAATAACAAGTACTTAGAAACACTTTATACCTTCCTATTAGTATAGCGTATTATCAAAAAATGTCTAGTGCATAGGAAAAATAAATATAATTATTTCTAGTTTAATGTAATTTAATATCTTTTTTGACGATATACGAGTCATATAAATTAAAACATCCTATTATTGCGATCGTTGGTATAATAGAATAATAAGCGAATTTATATCTAGTTGCAGTTTCTACTAACATAAATAGACAAATAGAACCTATCATATACAAACTAATTATTCTATATAAGAAATTTTGTTTTTTACAAAAAAGTAATGATAATAGCATTATAATGAAAACAATATTTTGATATATAAAACATAAAAATGTTATTACTTTATCTACTCCTGATAATTTATAATTAGAACCAGATAGCTGACCTTCTGAAATTAATGTTGGAATATATGATTCCCTACTCCAGATAAATGATTTATTCATAAAATGATGTAAAAGCTTTCTTTGTTTAATTAGATTTTTATATCGTTTAATGGATAAATCAAAAAAATATGTTTGTATTTCAGAGGGGTCATTCTCCTTTGCTATAATATCTTTAAATAATTGACCATCCTCACTGTTCCAAGTTCCTTTGCTATTATAATTAGCTCCAACATACAGATTCCATCCAAAACTTTTCTGTGGAGTTTGGAATCCTGTAATTTTAGTAGTTATATTCTGAAAAATCATATTACCAAGTATAAAAGTTAAACAAATAGTACATACCCGTATTATAATTTTTTTGTTATAAGAGTTATTAATTAAGAGTTCGCTAAGTATAAGAGCTATTATTAATATAATACCAGTAGGTCTGAAGAAATTGGCAAATGATAGTAATAGTCCAAGAATTATATATAGACCAATATGTTTTGATTTATTGGAATTACTACTACTATATATATTTGCTATAATTAATAGGCAAACAAATATTAGAGAACTATATATAGATTCTCCACCTGTAAATAGCACTATTAAAATGGAAGAAGGATTCAATATTATTAAAAAAGTTGCTATAATACTATATTTTTTAATAATAGTTTTTTCCATTAATAAATATATACATACAATCTCAATTAGACTAAAAAGAAGATGAACAGCGCTAACAATTAGTTTTGAAACTCCAAATAACTTATAAAATAAGCTTAAAGCTATTGGATAATGGATAGCATGAGGGAAAATACCGTAATACAAATTATTGATATTTTTTCCTAAAGCTAATTTAGAAGCTGTGTTTAAATATATACTATAATCTCCTTTTTGTTCAATATTTATAAAGTGTAGGGAAATTATTCGAATCATCATTCCAATAATAAGAATATATAAAATACAAAACCATTTGTTTTCTAGATAATGGTTATATTTCTTTTTGATAACTATATAGCTAATTATAGTAAGTATACAATATATAATATAAAATATAGGGATTAATAATGAAGGGGTATGAGATATTTCTCTGTAAAAAACTATTGAAAAAAATAATGTAAATAATACGATCACACACAATTCTATATTTTTTAATATTAATCTAAACAACTTCAATTTAATTACATCCTCTCTCTAATAGAGAGTATAATATATCATAAACTAAAAAAAGTCAATATTTTCAGAAAAACATACAAAGAGATACACATTACATCATAATTTGATAAAAATATTCTTTCTTTGCATAAAAAACCTTTTAGATAATATTATTTAGTATTAATCTAAAAGGTTTATATGTTTTAGGTAAAATTATTTAATTATTTATGAATAAAAACTTTATTAGTTTGCTTTGAGCAGATATTGCGCTAATTATTACTATACTTCTTTCTTAACCTTTCTAGCTCTTTCTCTAGCTCCTGTTGCATACTAGTATCAATTTCTTTTTTATACTCATCTAATAACTTAGGCTTTTCACTATTTAATTTATCAATAACTTTATTAACTTCTCCATCAATCGTTTGTTTAGATTCATTTTTCTTTGTTTGTTTATATTTTTCAAGTTCTGATTTCACATTAGCCTCGTAATCTTTAATATAATTATCAAGTTTCTTAATAGCAGCATCAGTATCTTTTGATAATCCAGAATTTCTATTAACAATAGTATCTTTTACAGCAGTAATACGAGAAATTATACCACTATATATATCAATATCAGCTGCATAAGCTATAGTATTAATAACTAAAAAAGTGAAAACACTTACAATTAATAGCTTTTTAATTTTTTTCATATAATCCCTCCCATCTTCTGATAGGACTAATTATATAATATGAAAATATGTAATTCTAGTTGTATATGTTGGAAATTAATTGGTTTAATTAACCATTATATTTCTTTTGTATGAGATTTTAACCAAATACGTTCATCTTCTAATAAATAAGGAGATACCTTTTCATATACTTGTTGATGATAGTTATTTAGCCAGCCTTTTTCTTCTGATGTAAGCATATTAATATCAATTCCTCGTAAATCTATAGGGCAGAATGAGATAATGTCAAAAGCCATAAATCGTCCAAATTCATTGCTTATTTTCTCTTTTACTATAATACAATTTTCAATACGAATGCCATGCTTATCTTCTTTATAGATGCCTGGTTCATTAGTAAGTAACATACCTTCTTCTAGTACAACAGGGTCTATTAATTCTTTTCTAAATCTACCTGGTCCTTCATGAACTCCTAGTAAATAACCAATACTATGTCCTGTTCCACATTTGTAGTCCATATAAGACTGCCATATAGGCTGTCTAGCAATTACATCAAGCTGTTGTCCAGTAGCTCCATATAAAAATATTAAATTATTCAATGCAATATGAGCTTTTAGCACAAGAGTATAATCATGACGTTCTTCATCTGTTAATTCCCCTAACACAATAGTACGGGTAATATCAGTTGTTCCATCATAATATTGTCCACCAGAATCTACTAAAAAGAATCCTCTAGGTTCTAAAGTTGTAGCAGTAGCTTCAGTAGCCTTATAATGCATCATTGCAGCATTTGCACCGTAACCTGCAATAGTATCAAAACTATTCTCAATAAATAATGGCTGTTCTTTTCTGAAGCTTTCTAATTTATCAGCAGCTGTTATTTCGGTAATATTACCATTAGGAACTTCTTTATCTAACCAGCATAGAAATTTCACTAAAGCAACACAGTCTTTTATTTGACAATTTTTAAGGTTATTAATTTCTGTTTCATTCATTCTTGCTTTCATAAATGCAACTAATTCGGGATGTTCGATGATTGAACTAGATTGATGAATATTTGAGTAAAGTGCAGTATTAAGTTTAGCTGGATCATATATAACAGAAGCATTTTCAGTTAATTTTTTAATATCATTAAAAATTGCTTCGTAAGGCTTCAAAATAACATTTTGCTCTTCTAGTTTCATTTTAATATCTGCTGGAACTTTTTCAAGATGTATATATAAAATAGCTTGCTGTAATGTTATAATTGCATAAGAATATGCTACAGGAGTAAAAGCTATATCATTTCCTCTAATATTAAACAACCATCCTATATCATTCAGTCCACTTAGTATGTACACTTGAGATTCTTTTTTCTTCATTTCTTGACGAATATTATTAATTTTTTTAAAAGTAGATAAACCTGTATACTCTAATTCATGATAGAAAACTTTATCCATTGGTAAATTTGGACGATTAGACCATATTCTTTCTATAAGGTCAAAGTCTCCAACAAATTCTATTTTATCATTATTGATCATGTTCTTAAGTGATTTAATATTATTTACAGAAAATAGGCGTTGGTCAAAACCAATTTTTTCACCAGGTTTTATATGAGTTTTTAACCATTCTTCATAGGTTGGAACATTTGGCTCTAACATTTTATATAGCACCATTTCACTGCCTTCTAATTGACGTTCGGCTTGGATAAAGTAACGACCATCTGTCCATAAACCACTTTCTGATAAAGTGATTATAACTAATCCTGCCGAACCAGTAAAACCAGAGATATATGCTCTGCTTTTATAATGATCAGATACGTATTCACTTTGGTGGGGGTCAGCACTAGGGATAATATAAGCAGATAAGCCTTCTTTTTTCATTTCTTTTCTTAATAACTCTATTCGGTTATTAATAGATAATTCATTAATAATCATGAAATACATCCTTTCCTTGAATGAGATTATTTATAGTTGCATAATATATTGTGCTATAAAAATAGGTTAATGTAACTATGCAAGTATTTAACTTATAATTAATATATATCTTATAGACATTGTAACAAAAAACATAACATTTTAGAAGTCATCAACTTTCACTTTCATAAATACAGAAGCATATAATATTAGAAAAAGCAGAAGGATAATATATGTATAATCAATTAGAAATCAATAGATATCAAGGACGTCCTTATCGTAGACCTTATCGCCGTCCATATCCAAGACGGTATTACTATCCATATCCTTACTATTATATGAGTTACCCATCTTATTATAGGTATCCTTATTATGGTTATAACCCATATTACTATAACAGATACCCTTATTATTATGGACGATCACCATACTACCCAAGAAGGAGAAGAGGTAGAAGGCTTTACGGTGCCGAAGAAGGTTTTAATAATGTTGGTGTTTCTGAGGAGTATAATGAAATTCCATATCAGTATCCAGATAGTTACTAAAAGATTATAATATAATTTAATAATATTAAAGAGCTGTCTTTTGATATATTATATATTATTATAGATAGCTCTTTTGTTATGTATATCATTATTTTACATAATTAAAGCGATGCAATGATAAAATTAATTACTAAAATATCTTGACAAATTAATTCAACCTGTCTAGACTAATTATAAATAAAAGGATGTGGATATATGCTAGAAATACAAAATATTACAAAAAAATACAAATTGAAGCAAAAAACCGTTAGGGCTGTTGACAATATTAGTCTAGAATTTAATAAAGGTGAATTTGTTTCAATACTAGGGCTTAGTGGTTCAGGAAAAACAACATTAGTTAGTCAAATAGGAGGTCTAGATAAACCTACAGAAGGAAAATTAATCGTTAATGGGGTTGATACAACTTTATTTAAGTCGAGAGAGTGGACAGATTATAGGAAAAATAATATTGGCTTTATATTTCAAGACTTTAATTTGATATCACATCTAACGGCTAAAGAAAACATAGAAATTTCTCTTTCTCTAAGCGGATTATCACCAAGTCAAAAAAGTGAGCGAGCTGAGGAACTTCTTGATATGATGGGGATATTAGATCAAAAAGATCAACTGCCAAAGCAATTAAGTGGAGGGCAAAAACAAAGAGTTGCTATAGCAAGAGCACTTTCCAATAAACCTGATATTATACTGGCAGATGAACCAACAGGAGCTCTTGATCCTGATACATCTGTTCAGATTATGAATATTTTACAATCATTAGCCGAACAAGGACATTTAGTAATTATGGTTACTCATAATAAATATCTTGCTAGAGATTATTCAACAAGAATAGTAGAGCTAGAAGATGGAAAAGTAATAAGTAATGAGGAAATAAGAGAGTACACTAAGTATGAAGACGAGGTATTATCACAAGACCCAAGTTCATTACAATTTGGAACAGCTCTAAAAATAGCTTATAATAACTTAAAGATTAGAAAGAAGAGTACCATCTTTTCATTAATAAGTTTAATACCTAGTATGATTCTAATCTTCTGTATTCTTAATCTAGTTTTCAATATAGAAGGATATAAGGAAGATTTTAGACCATTATCTAAAAGTATTATTAACAGAAAAGATATGTTATATGTTACACCTTATGATGATACTAAACTAGAATGGAAACAAAAAGGAATATATGCTGATATAGCTAGAAAAAACTTCGATGAAGATAAAGTTAATAATTTTAAGAAGCAAATATTAGAACCATATAGCGAAGAACAAATTAAAGAAATAGAAGAAATAAAAGGAGTAGATAAAGTATTTAGAAATATGTACTTTGATGTTGAAATTGAAGGTAGTAAATTCATATTAGTTGCTTTACCACCAAAAGAATATGCTAAATATCAATTTGACATAAGTGAAGATAATTATCCAAAGGACGATGAAGAAGGTGTTATTTTATCTTATGGAGCTCTAAAAACAATATTAGGAAAGTATGTGAAAGATACAAATGTATTAGTTGGACAAGATGTTGAAATGAAGATATTTAATTATAAAGGAGTAGCTTTTCATATTAATACATATTTTGATAAAAGACATATTATAAATACTAAGATAATTGATAGTTTTAATAGCAATACTAAAACAACACTAATGAATAATTATTATTCAGGGTACATATATGCTCCTTATAATTACGCACAGAAATTAAAAGATATGTATTCATCGAATGATTATGCATTAGTATCTTATGAAATTTCAGATGACCCAGAAGTAGGCTTAATAGTAATGGGATCACAAAGAATTAGTGATCCATTAAAGCCACTTAGAGAAAAAACTTCTTTACAAGATAATTATGAGCTATTTACTTTCAAAGAGTATGATAATAATATGAAGGGAAATAATTATTCTTTGAGACATTTAGTGATTACCAATGATAAATTTGATGAAAATAGCTTAAATGCATTAAAAAAATATGGAATAGTAAGTAACTCCAAATTTGATGATTTTACAGTAAGTTCAGCTAATAAAACTAATAAATACATTGATTATACATTATTTATTGCAACAATATCTTCTGTAATTATTATGTTAATACCTACATTATTAGTATGTGTTATACTATATATTAGTATTTTACTTAGAACAAAAGAAATTGGAATTCTAAAATCTATAGGTGCAAGAAACAAAGATATTCTTAATATATTTACTCTTGAGTCAGGTATATTAGCTTTAACTAGTGGAATAGTTTCATTAATTATTTCCATTCCACTAATCAACTATATAAAAGATATAATTGAACAAAAATACCGTTTGGAATTTTATTTAGGTTCTAATCCTATGGAAATAAATATCATAGGCATATTAGTAGCTTTCATTATTAGCGTTAGTTTAATTACAGTAATTGGATTACTTCCAGGAAGAAAAGCAAGTAAGCTTCAGCCTAATGAATTACTTAAACATAATTAATACAAAACTGTGAAAAGGAGGAAGCTGCTTTATGAAAAGAATATTATTATGCATAGGTATAACTTTTATTATATTTTTAACTGGATGTAAAGATAATATAAGTAAAGAAGAATATGTTAAAGAATATGATTCATGTATGTATAATTTAGAAAAATTTATTAGTGATGATTTGTATCTTATAAATTATAGATTTTTAGATAATTATGGATTTAACTTCTATTTTTCAAGTAAACCTTATAATCAAAGCTTGCAACAATTACTTAAAATTTTAGATGACACTATGTATAAGCTAGATGAAATAGGTCCTAAAATAGATGATTATAAAATCCAGCAATACCAATCAAAAATAGAATATGCATTGAAAGATATAAGAGGTAAAATTAATAATTACTCAAATCTAGAAGTAACCAATGTGATTAAACCTAATAAATCTACATTGTATAATGAGACTTATAAATTACTGATAGATATAAGTGAATATGTGATTGATATTAAGGCATATCAAGATAAACTAGATGAATATGTAGATGAGTATCGAGACTATGATACTAATAGCCATAATATAAATGAATTAAAAGATTTGAAGATAAAAAACAGATTAAGGATATTATATACATATCTCTATACAACTGCCTATATTGCCAGTTATGATGATTATACAGGATTACATACTAACCCTAGACAACCTACTCTAATGAGTTTTAACGACGGAATGTTTAGTGTTTATGAGTTGGCATTAACAATATTAAAACCTACAGTGCAATTTAGTAAAGAATATTTTAAACATGAAGATATATATATAGAAAATAATAAAGACAAAGATAGTATTAATGAATATGTAAATCTACTAAATAATTCTATAAAAGGAATTGATGAATACTATAAATTTAGAAGTAGATTTGATGCTGACTTTTTCACAACTAATAAATTCAAAAAATATCAAGTAGTTATAAAATCTCATAGAAAATATAATAAAGAATTTGTTCTACACGATTTTGATGAGGATATAGAAGATTATGATTTTTCATCCATGAAAAATTATTATAACCAAGTAAAGATATTAAATGGTATTTCTCCTTTAAGTAGGTTATTATTTTCAAAGGAACAAGTACCAATTGAAGAACTATATGAGAAATTTATGAAAAATAGAAAGTAATATATTTAATAAAAGAGGAAGCTATTGATTATCTCACAGCTTCCTCTTTTATATATCTCATAGCTCCATAAAATGCGTACAAAAAACATCATGAAAACATATGAAAATTACATAGTTAAATTAAAGATAATTGAATATATTATCCAAGTATAGTTTGTAAGTCATTATCTGGAGTTGAGATTGATTGTAAGTTGAATTTATCTACTAATACTTGTAAAACATTAGGCGTTACAAAAGCTGGTAGAGTAGGGCCTAGATAAATATCTTTTAATCCTAAGTAAAGCATAGTTAATAACACAGCTACTGCTTTTTGCTCATACCAAGAAATTATATAAGATAGTGGAAGATCATTAACATCACATTCAAATGCTTCTGATAATGCAAGTGCAATTTTTATAGCAGAATAGGCATCATTACATTGTCCAACATCAAGAATTCTAGGGAATGGACCAATTGAACCAAGATCCATTTTGTTAAATCTGTACTTTCCACAAGCAAGAGTTAATATTATAGTATCTTTTGGAGTTTTTTCTGCAAATTCAGTAAAATAATTTCTACCTGGTCTTGCACCATCACACCCACCAACAAGGAAGAAATGGCGAATCTGTCCTGACTTTACAGCTTCTACAATAGTACCTGCGTTACTAAGTACAGCATTTCTGGCAAATCCCATAGGAATTCTTTTTTCTGACTCATCTTCTCTAAACCCGTCTAATTCAAGAGCTTTCTCTATAACAGGAGTAAAATCTTTCTTTCCATTTACTGTAGATATATGAGTAACATCTGGCCAACCTACAATACTTGATGTAAATAATCTATCTTTGTAATTATCTCTTGGCTTCATTAAACAATTACTAGTCATTAGTATAGCACCAGGTAGATTATCAAACTCTTTTTGTTGATCTTGCCATGCACCACCAAAATTACCAATAAGATGTTTGTATTTTTTTAATCCTGGATAAGCATTACCAGGTAACATTTCTCCATGAGTATATATATTAATACCTTTACCTTCTGTTTGTTCAAGTAAATCTCCTAAATCTTTTAGATCATGACCAGAAACTACTATAAAAGGTCCTTTTTTCTTAGTAATAAGCATATTAGTTGGTTCAGGATCGCCAAATGCACCTGTATTAGCTGCGTCAAGTAGTTCCATACATTTGAAGTTAGTTTTACCAAGCTCCATATTAAGATTAAAATAATCATCAACTGTTAGTGAATTATCAAGTGTAGAGCCTAAAGCTTTAAACATAAATTTAGCAATCTCAGCATCATATTTTCCTAAACAATATGCATGATGAAAGTATGCTCCCATACCTTTTATTCCATATATGAGAAATTCCCTTAGAGAACGAATATCCATATCTAAGTCGTCATCATCCATAACACCTAGATTTTTCATACTAGGAATATTAAGAATTTCTTCTTTAGTTTCTGGAGCTAAATAATTAGCACCCTCTGGTATATTATCTATATTTCCTGCAATCTCCATAAGTTGTTTCTTATATTCATTAGCTTTTTTAATATAACTAACAAATCTTTCAGGTGCAAAATTAACATTAGTAAGAGTAGAGAATACACATTCAGTAAAAAATTCTCCTAATTCTCTAGGTATTTCATTTCCTTTATTAATTACAGTTGTAGCATAATAACCTAATCCCTTTGTTAGAAAAATAAGAACATCTTGCATTTTGGCCACATTTGGGTCTTTGCTACAAACACCCATTTTGGTACAGCCTTTACTTCCTGCTGTTTGCTCACATTGATAGCAAAACATTGTATTATCCATAAAAATAATCCTCCTTAATAATTGCGTTCTATCTAATAGGGTAACTAAAATTGTTAAAACTATACATTATTAACAAATTTTTTTCTAATTATAAAAAATACTTGATAATAATACTGAAAGAATATATAATATGATATATAGAAAACGATTACTACATAATTCGGTTTTCGTATTTAATAAATCTTGCAAAAGTCGTTGGTTTTATATTTAATTAACGATAATACATAGAAAAATTCTAATAAAAGGAATTATAATTTTAATAAAAGATTATTCATTCCTTAATATTTTTAGTAATGTAGTAAACGATTACTATACATTGTAATAGTGATTATTTCACTAAAATAATATTCAATAAGTGTACTAATGAGAGGGTTACTAAGATATACAATACTCTCTAATATAATATGATAATATATTTATAAGGAGGAACAATTATGGAAGGTAAAAACAGATTACAAGGTAGAATGCCTAAGATTGGAATTAGACCAACTATTGATGGTAGAAGAAATGGTGTACGTGAATCACTTGAAGATCAAACAATGGGAATGGCTGTAAGAGTAAAAGAATTTTTAGAAGCTAACCTAAAACATTCTAATGGACTACAAGTTGAATGTGTTATTGCAGATACAACTATCGGTGGTGTTTCAGAAGCAGCTAGATGCGCTGATAAATTTGCACAAGAAGGAGTAGGAGTTTCAATAACAGTTACACCTTGTTGGTGTTATGGAACAGAAACTGTTGATATGGATCCAGCTATGCCAAAAGCTATTTGGGGGTTTAACGGTACTGAGCGTCCAGGAGCAGTATATCTTGCAGCAGCACTTGCAGGACATGATCAATTAGGATTACCTGCTTTCGGTATCTATGGAAAAGATGTTCAAGATGCAGATGATGAAACTATTCCAGAAGATGTTAAGGCAAAATTATTACAATTTGCAAAAGCGGGTCTTGTAGTTGCTACTATGAAAGGAAAATCTTATTTATCACTTGGTAGTGTTTCTATGGGTATTGCAGGTTCAGTAGTTAATCCAGCATTCTTCCAAGAGTATTTAGGAATGAGAAATGAATACGTTGATATGTCAGAATTCATTAGAAGAATTGATAATAACATCTATGATCCAGTAGAATACGAAAAAGCTCTTGCATGGGTAAAAGAAAATTGTCCAGAAGGCGAAGATAGAAATTCAGAAGAATTAATGCATTCTAGAGAAGAAAAAGATAAAGAGTGGGAAGTTGTAGTTAAAATGACATTAATCGCAAGAGATTTAATGGTTGGAAATCCTCGTCTTGCAGAGATAGGATTTGTTGAAGAAGCAGAAGGTCATAATGCTATAGCAGGTGGTTTCCAAGGTCAAAGACAATGGACAGATTTTATGCCTAATGGTGACTTTATGGAAACAATTCTAAATACTTCTTTCGATTGGAATGGAATTAGAGAAGCTTTTGTAATCGCAACAGAAAATGACTGCCTAAATGGTGTACCAATGTTATTTGGACACTTACTTACTGGAACAGCTCAAATATTCTCAGATGTTAGAACGTTCTGGAGTAACGAATCAGTTAAGAGAGTAACAGGTAAAGAGTTAACTGGAAAAGCTGCTAATGGTATTATTCACTTAATTAATTCAGGATCTACTACTCTTGATGCTACAGGTAAACAATCAAGAGATGGTCAACCAGCTATGAAACCATTCTGGGAAATTACAGAAGAAGAAGCAGGAAAATGTTTAGAAGCTACTAAATGGAGTGCTGCAAGTGTTGGATATTTCAGAGGTGGTGGATATTCATCAACATTTAGAACAGAAGGTGAAATGCCTGTAACAATGTCAAGAGTTAACATGGTTAAAGGACTAGGACCAGTACTACAAATAGCTGAAGGTTATACTGTAGATTTAGAAAAAGATATTCATGACGTTCTTGACCAAAGAACTGATCCAACATGGCCAACTACATGGTTTGCACCAAATTTAACTGGTGAAGGTGCTTTCAAAGACGTTTACTCAGTAATGAATAATTGGGGAGCTAATCATGGAGCAATTAGTTATGGACATATTGGTGCTGATCTTATTACATTAGCATCAATGTTAAGAATTCCAGTAGCTATGCATAACGTTTCTGAAGATAGAATATTCAGACCAAAAACTTGGGGAGCATTTGGATTAATGGACGTACAAGGTGCTGACTACAGAGCATGTAGCAACTTCGGTCCATTATATGGAAATAAATAATAAGATTAATTTAATAAGTTTATAAGTACTATAAGTTAATTGTTTAACTACTAGTTACAAAATCTGAAAGGCTGTTTCATAATACACTAAGAGACAGCCTTTTTTTCAATATAAAATATATATTTACATATTAGCTAATAACTTATAAAATAAAATGAGAGAGTCATATAGTTAATAATAAATTCCCCTGTACTAAGGAATAACATAGAAAGTGATTGATGATAAAATGGTTACAATAAAGCAAGTAGCACAGAGAGCTAATGTATCAACTGCAACAGTGTCAAGAGTTATTAATGATAATTATCCAGTTAGTGATGAAGCTAAAGAAAAAGTACAGAAAGCTATTAAAGAATTAGGTTATAGACCAAATGGTATTGCTAGAAGTCTAAAATGTAATAAAACATATATGGTAGGAATGGTAGTACCAGATATATCTAATAATTACTTTATGGATATAGCAAGAGGTCTAGAAAGTGTCATAAGTCCATTAGGATATAGCTTGATTTTTTGTAGCACAGATGAGAATACTGAAAAAGAATTAAAACTTTTAAATGCACTAAATGAAAAAAGAGTTGATTTTGTCTTACTTGCCTCAAGTACTCAAAATAGTGATAAACTAGAAAAATTCATAAAACAAGGTATGAATATTATTATGATTGATACAAGTATAGACGACTTAGAAATCGATCTAGTTGTAGAAGACAACTATAATGCTACTTACAAAATAATATCGTATGTTATAGGAGAAGGACATAGAAAAATAGGTATTGTTAACGGTATAATGGAAGTTAGCACTGCTAAAGAACGTTACAAAGGATTTCTTAAAGCACTAGAAAATAATAATATTGAAGTTGAGGATAGATATGTAGTTAATGGAAACTACAATAGAAAAAAAGCTTATGAAGAAGTAAAGAGAATGCTTCAAAAAAATATTAATGATTTACCAACAGTCTTATTTGCTGCCAATAATGATATGGCAGAAGGGACAATGCTTGCAATTAAAGAACTTAATCTAAATATACCAGAAGATATTTCTTTGATATCGTTTGGAGATATTAGTTTAGCTCAGTTAATAGAACCAAGATTAACTATTATATCTCAAAATGCTGAGTTAATGGGACAAAAAGCAGGAGAATTAATGATAAATAGAATGGAAGGAAATGAAGAAGATTATCATAAAGTAATAATTCCATCGGAGATAATTATAAGACAGTCTGTTAAATCAATATAAAATATTATTCATATACAGGAACCCCCTATTACAACATATATAAGATGAGTGGCTAAGATGCCAACAATATACATTATTTCTATATAATTATAATAGATTTTTACTTTTATAGTAGTTATAATGAGTATATTATGTAAACTAAAGGGGTGGTATAATGAAAAATAAGAAATTGATTATTATAGCTATTAGTATTGTTACTATTGGTATAGTAATATCAGGATGGTTATTAACTAGAAAAGATTATGATGAAATGACATATAATGAGTTTATTAATAAAATAGAAAATAGTTCCGTAAAAAATGTAAGTATAATAGACGATAACACATTACATGTAAAATTAAATGATCATAATAACATAACTTATAAAGTACCAAACCCATCGAAAGAAGGATTCAAAGAATATCTACTTATTAATAACATAAAAGTAGAAACTGGTAATAGTAATACTATGCAAAAAATGTTTCAGTCATTTGGAGTAGGTATTATACTAATTGGAATTATATTATATCTTAGAAAAGGTTCAAGTGATAATAAGCAAGTTATAGTTGACGCTAATAAAAGTAAAATAAATAGCAACAAAGTTGTAACTTTTACTAATGTTGCTGGAAATGATGAAGCGAAAGAATTAGTAAAAGATATTATTGATTTTATTAAAACGCCAGATAAATATTCTAGTCTAGGAGCTAGAATGCCAAGAGGTGTTATGCTCTATGGACCTCCGGGTACAGGAAAAACACTTATGGCAAAAGCTGTAGCAGGAGAAGCAGACGTACCATTCTATGCAGTTAGTGGCTCTGATTTTATTCAAATGTATGTAGGGGTTGGAGCTAGTCGAATAAGAAAATTGTTCAAAAAGGCTAAGAAAAGTGAAAAAGCTGTTATATTTATTGATGAAATTGATGCAATAGGGAAAAAAAGAGCAGGAAAAGCATCGGCAAGTAATGACGAGAGAGATCAAACACTTAATGCACTACTTACAGAAATGTCTGGATTTAACGATAATGAAGGAATTGTCGTTATTGCTGCAACTAATAGATTAGATACTTTAGATTCTGCTTTGCTTAGACCTGGTAGATTTGACAGACAGATTGAAATTGGCTTACCAGATTATAATGCAAGACGTGAAATATTATCTTTACACGCTAGAAATAAACCTCTTCATGATAGTGTAGATATAGGGAAAATTGCAAAGGATACTGTATATTTTAGTGGTGCAATGCTTGAAAATCTTATGAATGAAGCTGCAATAATAACAGCTAATAATAATGATAAAGTTATAACTAGTAATTATATTGATAAAGCTTTTTATACAGTTGTGGCAGGCTCAGAGAAAAAAGACAGAAGTAATATAACTAATAGAGATAGACAAATTACTGCATATCATGAAGCTGGACATGCTCTTATAACGAAACTGTTATTACCAGACAATGTTATATCAAAAGTAACTATAATCCCAAGTACAAAAGGTGCTGGTGGATTTAGTATGAGTATACCAAAAGATAAAATGTATCAAACCAAAAAAGAAATAAGAAATAATATTAAAGTATTACTAGCAGGAAGAATTGCAGAAGAAATTGCTTTTGGAAAAGACGAAGTAACAACAGGTGCAAGCAATGATATAGAAAAAGCATCTATAATGATTAAAGACTATATAATAAAATTTGGTATGGACGATGAATTAGGTATATTTAATGCAGAATCAGCTAATGTTAAAGATACTTCTATTGTCACACAATGTAGAAATGAAATAAATCAAGCATATAAAGAAACAAAAGAAATACTTGAAAATAAAAAAGAGTATTTAGATGAAATAGTTGAGGAGTTAATTAGAAAAGAAACAATCGATAATGTGGATATTGATATAATATGTGCTTAATTATTTTTATGGCTTTTAGTTTTTGTTGCATTGTTATTGAAAGAGGAGGTTAGATAATGTATTATCTAACTTCCTCTTAATAATTTGCGTATTTTAGCACAAATTATTGATACATATATATGTTGAAATATAGTGGATAGTAGCAAAGGAATTAGAAATATGTTAGCAAGTGATTAGCATTTGATGTAATAACAATAATAAGGTATAATTTGTATTATAGTATTAACAATATTATGAAAGGGTGATATATATTGAGGTTGGTATTAATAGTATTTATTATTGTAAATGTTTTGTTTGGTACCATTTTGGGTATGAAATATAAAATGGCTGGAGATTATAAACTATTGTTTGGGGCAGGTAGCCTTATATGTATTTTCTTTACATTATTAGCCGGTATATATCTTTTGATGTAGTTAATAAGTAGTGAAACTAATAAGCATAACAAAATATGTAAAATAATTATACACCTATTTGCTTTAGTATTGATATCACAGCTATTGAAATTTGAATAACAACAATCAATTACTCAAATTATTTGTTAAAACCATAACAATTACGATGAATATATGGAAAAATTTATTATGAGGCATATAGAAATGTAATCATCTAAAACTATCTCTTGACAAACCATGTTAAATAATGAGAAAATATCAGTGTAAACATAGATTGTACTTATTATTATATAATATTTACTACAAGGGAGTGTCACTATGCTGAAATTAGATAATGGTAATGATGATTTATATCAATACTTGTTTGATAAATATTATAAGCTTGTATATACAACCGCATATAGAGTTGTTATGAATAAGGAAGACTCCGAAGAGATAACACAAGATGCATTTAGAATTGGATTTAAAAATATAAAGAAGATTAATAATGTGAATCACTTTAGAAATTATATACTGAAAATTACTTATAATCTATCAATAGTAAAATCTAAGAAAAACAAAGCTCGCTATAATATGTTTCCAGCACCTATTAACGACGAAATAAGTTCTGATGAAGATAAAATTAGTGAAGTGTTTGAAGAAATTTATTTTTCACAGATTTTGCAGGACTTACCAGTTGTAGATAGAGAAATATTATTATTATATTCACAAGGATATAAGATAAGAGAAATAGCAAACATATTAAGTATTTCAGTAGCCAATACAAAAGTTAAAATACATAGGTCAAGAAAACTTTTATTAGATAATATACAGGAGGAGGCGATTATTCATGATAAAAGTCAAAGACAAAGCGTATGAAGAATTAGATAATACCTTAAAATTATATCTAGAAAAAAGCCAGAAATCCATACCTATTGATGAAAGTGCAAAAGAACGAATATGGAATAACTTACATAGTGAAATACAAGAAGAGAGAATGAATAGTAGATTTAGAGTAAGTAGAAAAGTTAAAGCGTGTATTGCTGCTTGTATTGTATGTTTTCTAATGATATCTATTGACCTAACAACTAATGCCAGTTTATTTAGAAGATTACTTACGACTTTTAATGATAATGTGATTATGTTTAGTACAAGAAGTGCTAAATCATATGAGGAAGAGCGTAATATAGAATTAGATCAAAAAATAGCAAAGTTAAATGCTGAAAATGATACCCAGTTTATTTCACCAGCTGTACCCAATAAGTACTTACTAAAAGAAGTTGTGTTAGGAAGTGAAGCATTAAGTATTATATTAAATGATCATAATAATAGCTCAATTATTATAAAAGAAAGAAATATAACTAACGGACAATTAACAACTTCAATCGAATATGATAAAAAAAATTTAGAAAGTGAAGTAGTTAATAAAAACGGTATAGAATATACCCTTTTGAAAGGTAATAATATTAATATGAGTATTTTTCTTATCGGAGACATAGAATTTGAGATAATTGGAAAGGTACATGAAGATGTACTTGAACTAGCATTTTTACAAGAATAAAATGGGGTTATAATAACCCCATTTTATTAAGGAACAACTATTTCAGATGTATAATTAGTTTCAACATCTGTTTCTCCATCCAATGTTGCATAATGATATACTTTTAGTCTATATGAACCACTACTTGCGTTAGAATATGTATAATATACATCCAGTATACTACTGTTATATTCTGAATAAGTATAAGTTTTTATTGAAGACCAATAATTATTAATCTTTTTTTGTAAATATATAGATACTTTTAGTTTGTCACATACATTATGTGCATAAGTTGAAGTGTTAATACTTAGGTTACCATCTTTTTCACCAAGAGTATTAGTAGTAATAGCAATTTTTCTATCACTTCTAGAATAAGGCCTCATAGGTCTAATAATAGTATTTCCTACATTAAATTCCTTTCCCCTCTCATTATTCTGTGCATAAGTCCCCATTGAAAACACGCTAGTCAATAAAACAGCCAGTACTAGTAATTTGATTTTTTTCATTTAATAACCATTCCTTTCTTTTTTTAATTTTATGTATATGTTAAAATCCCCTTCAATATATATAAGGGGGTAAAACACCAAAAAGGTTACAAAAAAATAAAAAAAATATTAAAATATATGTATTTTTGTTGAATGTATACAATATACTTAGGTATAATTATGCATATTTATATATAATTATGTAAGTTAAATGAATTTTTTAGAGTAAGATTGTATTTGTAGAATTAATAAAAAAATAGAATAGCATTCAAATTAGGTTTAATATATATTTTTTTACTTGCTATTATTAAATTTAATGTTATAATAAAAAAAGAAAAAACAACAATAACAAAAGGTGGGAGTAGGTGGTTTTGTGTTAGCGATTGATAGAAGAAGAAAAATACTTGATATAATTAAAGAAAAAGAAAGTGTAAAAGTTCCAGATCTTAGTAAAAAATTTGATGTTACACTAGAAACAATAAGAAGAGACTTAGAAAAATTAGAAAATGAAGGGCATATAAAAAGAAGCTACGGCGGAGCAGTTCTTAATAAAAGTACTAATGAAGATATGCCTATTAATATAAGAGAGATAACTAATAAAGACGATAAAAATTCAATTGGTAAAGCAGTAGCTGATCTTATTGAAGACGGTGATACTATATTAATGGATTCAAGTACTACTATATTATATGTAGCAAAATATTTAAAAGATAAGAAAATAACTATAATAACTAACGCTTTGAAGATACCAATGATATTGGCAGGACATTCCAATATACAGATAATATCAACAGGAGGTACACTAAAAAGCTCATCTCTATCTTTTGTAGGGCATTGGACTGAATCAGCAATAGAAAAATACTATGTTAATAAAGCAGTACTTAGTTGTAAAGCAATAGATATTGAGCACGGGATTATGGAACCTCATCAACTAGAAACAGAAGTTAAGAAAACAATGATTAATTCATGTGAAAAAGTAATACTTGCTGCTGATAGTAGCAAATTCAATAGAAAATCATTTATTAAAGCATATCCACTGGAAACAATAGATATATTAGTAACGGATAAAAGCTTATCTAATAGATGGTTGGAAACGTTAAAAGACGATGGAGTAGAAGTAATAGAAGTAAAAAAATAATGCTATACATAATGGTTTTTATAATCAAATTTAATAAAAACAATATAAAACCAACAAAAACAGTGCAAATATTGAATAGATGCACTGTTTTTTGTTGTAATGTTACTTGACTTATGTTTGGTTTTCTGTTATTATTTAAGCAAACAAAGATAATAAAAGATTAACAAAGAAAAACAAACAAAAAATTTACTATAATACAAGGAGGATTTTAATATGTTAGGCGAATATGATGTTAAAAAACAAATGTGTGAAGTTGGTAGAAGAATGTATGATAGAGGAATGGTTGCTGCAAATGATGGTAACATTAGTGTTAAAATAGCAGATAATGAGTTTTTATGTACACCTACTGGAGTAAGTAAAGGTTTTATGACACCAGAAATGATATGTAAAGTTGATATTAATGGTAAAGTTCTTCAAGCTAACAAAGGGTTTAAACCTTCATCAGAAATAAAAATGCATTTAAGAGTATACAAAGAAAGACCAGATGTTAAATCTGTTGTTCATGCACATCCTATGTATGGAACTTCATTTGCTATTGCAGGTATACCTCTTACACAACCTATTATGCCAGAAGCTGTTATTGCACTTGGTTGTGTTCCTATTGCTGAATACGGTACACCTTCAACTAATGAAATTCCAGATGCAGTAGAAAAATATCTTCAAAACTATGATGCAGTATTATTAGAAAATCACGGAGCATTATCTTATGGTGATGGCTTAATGAATGCTTACTTCAAAATGGAATCATTAGAATTCTATGCACAATTATTATATTTATCAAAACAACTTGGTGGACCAAAAGAATTATCAGATAATCAAGTTCAAACTTTATACGATTTACGTTCAAGCTATGGATTAACTGGTAAACATCCAGGTAACTTATGTGGAAAAAATGGTTGTGCAGTAACTCCTAAAGAAGTAAAAAAAGAAGAATCAGATAGTGATTTAAGTGCAGTTATTGCAGAAGTAACAAAAAGAGTTATTGAACAATTAAAATAAATCCCTTCATTGTAAGGAGAGAATAAAATATGAAACGTTCAAAAAGATTTGAAGTATTAGATAAGAGAGACGTCAATCAAGACGGGTATATAAATGAATGGCCAGAAAAAGGATTTATAGCTATGAATAGCCCTCTTGATCCTAAACCATCTATTAAAGTATCCAACGGGATAATAACTACAATGGATGGGATAGAAAGAAAAGATTTTGATTTTATTGACCAATTTATAGCTGATTATGCTATTAATTCAGATATAACAGAACAAATGATGGCGATTGATTCTCTAGATATAGCTAGAAGATTAGTTGATATACATATTAAAAGAGAAGAAATTATTCAGATTGTATCAGGACTCACTCCAGCAAAGATTTGTGAAGTTGTAGGACACTTAAATGTTGTAGAGATGATGATGGCAATGCAGAAGATGAGAGCAAGAAAATCTCCTGCTAACCAAGCTCATATAACTAATCTAAAAGATAATCCAGTTCAAATTGCCGCAGATGCAGCAGAAGGTGCTTTAAGAGGTTTTGCAGAAGAAGAAACAACAGTTGCAGTAGCTAGATATGCACCATTTAATGCTATAGCATTGCTAATTGGAGCTCAAGTTGGGCGAAGAGGCGTATTAACTCAATGTGCAGTAGAAGAAGCTATTGAACTAGATCTTGGAATTAGAGGACTAACAACTTATGCAGAAACAATATCTGTATATGGAACAGAATCTGTTTTTGTTGACGGAGATGATACACCCTACTCAAAAGCTTTTCTAGCATCAGCTTATGCTTCTAGAGGATTGAAAATGCGATTCACATCAGGTACAGGTTCAGAAGTACTTATGGGAAATGCAGAAAGCAAATCAATGCTTTATCTTGAGACACGTTGTATATTAGTAACAAAAGGTGCTGGAGTACAAGGACTTCAAAATGGTTCTGTAAGTTGTATTGGAATACCTGCTTCTGTACCATCAGGAATTAGGGCAGTACTTGCAGAAAACCTAATTGCAGCTATGTTGGATTTAGAAGTTGCTTCTTCTAATGATCAGAGTTTCACTCATTCAGATCAGAGAAGAACAGCACGAACTATGATGCAGTTTCTACCTGGTACAGACTTTATTTTCTCAGGATATAGTGGTACACCTAATTATGATAATATGTTTGCAGGTGCTAACTTCGACGCAGAAGATTTTGATGATTATAATGTTCTGCAAAGAGATTTGATGGTTGATGGAGGACTAAGACCAGTCAAAGAAGAAGAAGTAATTAAAACAAGAAGAAAAGCGGCAAAAGCTCTGCAAGGAGTATTCTTAGAACTAGGATTACCAACAATTACAGATGAAGAAGTAGAAGCGGCAGCTTATGCACATGGTAGTAAAGATATGCCAGATAGAGATATATTAGCTGATCTTGCAGCTATTGACGATATGATGAATAGAGGAATTACTGGACTTGATATTGTAAAAGCTTTGTATAACTCTTCTCATGAAGATGTTGCAAAAAGTGTACTTAATATGCTCAAGCAAAGAATATCTGGTAATTACCTTCATACTTCAGCAATACTTGATGACAGTTTTAATGTTATAAGTGCAGTTAATCATAAAAATGATTATATGGGGCCAGGAACTGGATATAGAATACCAGAAAAAAGATGGCAAGAAATAAAAGATATCCCTCATATTATTAATTTAGATGATTTATAAAGGTGGTGAAGGTGTGGAACTGTCGAATGAACTAATTGAACAGATTACCAAATTAGTGATACAAGAAATTAATAAAAGTAAGAATGTAGTAAATAAAGAAAGTAAAACATTAGATTCTGTTCCTTCAATATTTAATGATATTAAAGTAGCAGAAAGAGGAGTTAATAGAAAAGAAGTAGCAATAGGTGTGGGCCCTGCTTTTGGAAGTATTATAACAAAAACTATAAACGATTTACAACACAAACAAGTTATAAAAGAGATAATGGCAGGTATAGAAGAAGAAGGAATGATTCCTAGATTAATAAGGGTTAATAAATCATCTGATGTAGCTTTTATTGGTAAGGAAGCAGCTAGGTTATCGGGATCTGGAATATCCATAGGAATCCAATCAAAAGGAACATCAATTATTCATCAAAAAGATCTCTACCCACTTACTAATTTAGAATTATTTCCACAAGCACCACTTCTTACTCTAGAGACTTATAGACAAATAGGTAAAAATGCAGCTAAGTATGCTAAAGGAGCTTTAGTTAAACCGATTGAAAGTAAAAACGATTCTACTATAAGAGCCAAATATCAAGTAAAAGCTGCATTAATGCATACAAAAGAAACGGAATATGTTGTTAACGGAGGAAACTCTATAGATATAACATTAAGCTAATAGAATGCATCATATATAGTCTAATAATCTTAATAGGGAAAGGAATGAAAGTTAATGATAGAGTACCCTTTGCCAAAAGATAAGGTAAAAAGTAATACTGGTAAAAAGCTAGATGATATTAATATGAATAATGTATTAAATGGTACTATAACTCCAGAAGATATTAAGATTTCAAAAGAAACGTTAAAACTCCAAGGAGAAATAGCTAAACAAGCTGGTAAAAAGCAACTTCAACAAAACTTTGATAGAGCAAGTGAATTAATCAATGTAGAAGATGATCTAATACTTGAGATATATGATAAGCTTAGACCAAATAGAGCTACAAAAGATGAATTATTACAATATGTAAATGTATTAGAAACAAAATATAAAGCAAATAAATGTGCTGATTTTTTAAGAGATGCTATAGAGGTTTATGAGCGAAGAGGTATTTTGATAAAATAAGTAATTCAACTTATAGCACAATGATAAGGTGATAAGAGATGAAGTATATAGCAGGTGTTGATATAGGTAATTCGACTACAGAAGTTTGCATTGGACATATTAATGATAAAGGTATGTTAAAATTTTTATCAAGTGCTAGTGTAGATACTACTGGTACAAAAGGTACTACAGCTAATGTAGCAGGAATTAAAAATGCATTAAATATTGCTATGAATAAGATAAATAAAACAAGTAATGATTTATCTGTAATCAGAATTAATGAGGCAGCTCCAGTAATAGGAGATACAGCTATGGAAACTATTACAGAAACAATTATTACTGAGTCTACAATGATAGGACATAATCCAGATACGCCTGCTGGAGCAGGAATAGGTAAAGGATACATATATCCAATTGATGATATAGAAAAATTATCTAATAATAAGCAATATATTTGTTTGATTCCAAAACACATTAATTATGAAGAAGCAGCTAATAAGCTTAACATATTAATGAAGAAATATGAAATAACAGCTATAGTTATTCAAAGTGACGAAGCAGTTCTTACATATAATAGATTAGATAAAAAAGTACCAATAGTTGATGAAGTAAAATATATTGATAAAATACCAATAGGGATGAAGGCGGTAGTAGAAGTGGCACCACAAGGACACACTATTAATAAGCTATCTAATCCATATGGAATTGCATCTATATTTAACTTAAACGCTGATGAAACTAAATATGTAGTACCAATAGCAAAAAGTTTTGTAGGAAGTAGATCAGCAATATTTATTAGAACTCCTAAAGGTTCAGTAAAAGAACAAGCGATTAAAGCAGGAGAATTAACTATATATGGTGAGAAATTAATAGAAAAAGTACAGATTGATCTAGGTGCAAAAGAAGTAATGAAAGCATGTAATAATGTATCTCCTATAATTGATGTAGAAGGTGAATCAGGTACTAATATTGGTAAAATGATTGATGAAATCAAGAAAAACATGCATAAGCTCACAGGAAATAGTAACAATGTTAAAATTAGAGATATTTTAGCGGTTGATACAATGATTCCTGTAGATGTAAAAGGAGCATTAGCAGGAGAAGTTTCTATGGAAAATGCTGTTGGAATTGCAGCTATGGTGAAAACAGAACATTTACCTATGGAAAACATTGCCAATATGCTACAAAAAGATACAGGAGTATACGTTAAGATTGCAGGAGTAGAAGCGGTTATGGCTTCATTAGGTGCATTGACTACACCAGGAACAAAACTTCCTATTGCAATACTAGATTTAGGTGGAGGTTCTACAGATGCCGCTATATTAGATGAAAGTGGAACAGTCAAATCTGTACATTTAGCAGGTGCTGGACAATTAATAACAATGTTAATTAATACAGAGTTAGGACTTAGAGACTTTACATTAGCAGAAAATATTAAACGTCATCCATTAGCAAAAGTTGAAAGTTTATTTCATATAAGAATGGAAAACAAAGAAATAAACTTTTACGGTGAACCTTTATCACCAAAATTATTTGGAAAAGTAGTTGTTCTAACAGATAAAGCTATGATTCCTATTAATAACAATTTGACAATGGAAAAGATAATTGAAGTAAGAAAATCAATCAAACAGAAAGTTTTTGTTGATAATGCTATAAGAGCACTTACTCAGATTGCACCTAATGGGCAGCTAAGAAACATTCCTAATATTGTATTAGTTGGAGGAAGTGCATTGGATTTTGAAATACCAGATATGATTTTACATGAATTATCAAAACATAAAATTGTATCAGGTAGAGGAAATATAAGAAATTGTGAAGGCCCTAGAAATGCAGTGGCAACAGGCTTATTAATGTCTTATAAAGGCTAGCAAAAAATACCTTGAAGGTGAAATTATGGAGCATTGCAGACCAGAAATTAATGTATGTTATTCAAAAGAAAATATTAAGCTAATAAAATATATAAAAGCAGGAATCGAAGAAGAAGGACTTTTTACTCATTGTTATGAAGTATTAGAAGATAATAGCATTAAGTTAGCTTATGAAGCTTCTAAAAGTTCATTATTAGGAGTAGGAATTAGCGTTATTAAACAAGAAGCAGTTTTACATATATACGATTTAAAAGAAGATAAGCCAATATATATTATTAATGTTGATAACAATGAAAAATTAAAAATTCTAGGTAGCAATGCCGCAAGATACGTCAAGAGAATAGCTTTTAAAGAATTATAAAGTTAGTGCGGAAGGACCGATGCTAATATGGAAAAATTTAATCATGTTTTTACTAAGCAAGGCGATAAAGGATATACAAAGTTATATAATGGTACAAAAGTAGATAAAGATAATATTTTTATTGAAGCAAACGGACATCTTGACGAATTAACATCTTACATAGGATTAGTAAAAAGCAAATTAGAAGATAAAAAGCTGGTTCAGCAGATGGAAGCAATACAAAATCAACTAATTGTTGTTATGGGTGTTGTAGCAGGATTAGATAATAAAATTGATATACAATCAGAATTAGATAAAATTGAATCATGGATAATAGAATACGAAAAGAAATATCCAAAGCAAACTAGTTTCGTACTACCAGGAAAATGTGAATTATCGGCTCATATAGATATAGCAAGAACGATTTGCCGTCGTGCTGAGAGAAATCTAGTAAAGTGTTTAAGAGAAAGCAATATAGACGATAGTCTTCCTAAATATATTAATAGATTATCCGATTATTTTCATGTGGTAGCAAGATATATTGAGTTTGTACAAGTGATTGATGAAAAAGTAAAAGAGATTATATGGAGCGCTGATTGCAAAGTGATAAATAACAAATTAAATGATATTAATCTAGAGCAAGCGAAAAAGATAATGGATGGCGTTCAACAAAAAGCCTCTGAAATGGGTATTAATGTAGTAATAGCTATAAGTAACAAAGATGGAAATCCTATTGCAGTTCATGTAATGGATAATGCATATATTGCAAGTTATGATATAGCAGTAAACAAAGCATTTACTTCAGTAAGTTTGAAAATGACTACTGAGAAGCTAAGTGAATTAGCAAAACCAGATGGTTCATTATATGGAATACAGTTTACTAATAATGGACGAATAGTTATTTTCGGAGGAGGAACTCCTCTTATCTATGAAGATAGCATAATTGGTGGTCTGGGAGTTAGTGGAGGAAGTGCTGAAGAAGATACATTATTAGCTAATTATGGAGCAGACCTAATACGAAAGGAGTGGAACAGGTAGTGAATAATATTGATATTGAATCAATTGTAAAAAGTGTTATAATAAATATGCAAAGTGACAAAGTAAGTACTAATAACACTTTAAATGGTGTTTTCGATAAAATGGAAGATGCAATAGATGCTAGTATCGAAGCACAAAAAGTAGTTAGACAATTACCATTAGAGTTTAGAGAAAAAATAATAGATAACATTAGAAAGAAAACAATCCAACATGCTGAAAAATTTGCAGAGCTTGGAGTAAAAGAAACAGGAATGGGACGTATAGGTGATAAAGTCCTAAAGCATAAATTAGTTGCAGAAAAAACACCAGGTACTGAAGATATTAAAACAGTAGCATGGTCAGGAGATAGAGGATTGACTCTAGTAGAGCAAGGACCTTTTGGTGTTATTGGAGCAATTACTCCATCAACTAATCCAAGTGAAACAGTTATCTGTAATACAATAGGAATGATTGCAGGTGGTAACACAGTTGTATTTAATCCTCATCCAGGAGCAATAGGAGTATCTAATTACGCAGTTAATCTTGTTAATGAAGCTTCTGTAGAAGTAGGTGGACCTAATAATATAGCAGTATCTGTTGCAAAGCCAACTCTTGAAACTGCTGATATTATGTTTAAGCATAAAAACATTCAGTTATTAGTTGCAACAGGTGGTCCAGGAGTTGTTACAGCAGTATTATCATCAGGTAGAAGAGCAATCGGAGCTGGAGCAGGTAATCCTCCTGTAGTTGTTGATGAAACAGCAGATATTAGAAAAGCTGCTTATGATATATATAACGGAGCTACATTTGACAATAACTTACCATGTATTGCAGAAAAAGAAGTTATTGTTGTAGCAGAAGTAGCTGATGAATTAATATATTATATGCAAGAAGCTGGAAGTTATATGATTACTGGTGATGAAATTGATAGATTAGCTAAGACAGTATTAGTTAATAAAAATGGAAAATTAGTAATTAATCGTGACTATGTAGGAAAAGATGCAAGTTATATATTAAGCGCTATAGGAATAAATGTAGATGATAATACAAGATGTATTATATTTGAAGCAGACGGAGATCATCCTTTAGTTGTAGAAGAACTTATGATGCCAATACTTGGAATAGTAAGAGTAGAAGATGTAGATAAAGCTATTGATCTTGCAGTAAGCCTTGAGCATGGCAATCGTCATTCAGCACATATGCATTCTAAAAATGTAGATAATCTTACTAAGTATGGACAACGTATAGATACAGCAATATTTGTAAAAAATGCTCCATCTTATGCGGCATTAGGTTTTGGTGGAGAAGGTTATTGTACATTTACAATTGCTAGTAGAACAGGTGAAGGACTTACATCTGCAAGTTCATTCACTAAAAACAGAAGATGCGTTATGGCAGAAAGCTTATGCATTAGATAATAAAGGAGATGAGCTAATGGAACTTAATAATATTGATATTGAATCAATTGTTAAACAAGTTATGAATCAAGTTTCAAGTGATAGTATAGAAACTAATACTGTACAAAACAAAGTTGTACCTAATACTGCAAGAGTAGCAATGCTTACAGATATTAAAAAAATAGAAGTAAAAGAATATGAAATTCCAAGCATTAATGATGACGAAATGTTAATCAAAGTAGAAGGCTGTGGAATATGTGGTACAGATGTACACGAATACAAAGGCGATCCATTCTCACTTATTCCTGTTGTGTTAGGACATGAAGGAACAGGAGAGATTGTCAAAATAGGTAAGAACATCAATAATGATACTATAGGAAATAACATTACAATTGGAGATAAAATTGTTACAAGTACAATTCCTTGTGGAGTATGTGATAGTTGTTTAACTATGTCTGATAAAGATAATCTATGTGAAAGCTCTGGAATATATGGTCTTATACCAGATGACAATAAGAAATTCAACGGATGGTTTGGAGACTATTTAATAATAAGAAAAGGTTCTACTTTCTTTAAAGTAAATGATATGGACTTAAAAACTAGATTATTGATTGAACCAGCTGCTGTTGCAGTTCATGCAGTAGAGAGAGCTAAGTCAACAGGATTATTATCATTCAATAGTACAGTTCTTATTCAAGGATGTGGACCAATTGGATTATTAGTACTAGCTGTTGCTAGAACTATGGGAATTGAGAACATAATAGCAGTAGATGGTGATGTTAACCGTCTTGAAATGGCTAAGAGATTAGGAGCTAAACATACTATTAACTTTAGAAATTATAAAGATAATGAACAAGTAGTCCTAAGAGTAAAAGAAATTACAAAACGTGGAGCAGATTTTGCTTTCCAATGTACAGGAGTTCCTCAAGCAGCAGCAAATATATGGAAGTTTGTTAAGCGTGGTGGAGGATTATGTGAAGTAGGATTTTTCGTTGATAATGGAAATTGTTCCATTAATCCTCATTTTGATATTTGTAATAAAGAAATCACATTAGTAGGTTCTTGGGTATACAAAGTATCAGATTATCCAATAACACTTGACTTCTTAAGAAGAGCTAAAGGAATTAATTTACCAATTGAAGATCTTATTACTCATGAGTATCCATTAGATAAATTAAATGAAGCTATGGAAACTAATATGAAACAATCAGGTATTAAGATTGCTTATGTAAATAACTAATATACATATTATATAAAACTAAAACTAAGAAGGATGTTGTAATATGAATCAGGCAGTTGGACTTTTAGAGGTGTTTGGATTAGTTGCAGGTTTTGTTGCCGCTGATGCGGCATGTAAAGCAGGTAATGTGTATATTGAATCTTTTGATAAAAATAAACCTTTAAATGCAGATAAATTACCTGTTCCGTTGTTAGTTTGTTTGAAAATACGCGGTAATATAGAGGACGTAAGAGCTGCTATGGAAGCGGCTGAAAGAGCGGCTAATAACCTTACTGGTGTATATACAAAACATATAATTGCAAGACCAACGGAAGAAACTGAAAAGATGTTAGGGCTTAATTGCCTTAATGGATAAATTAAGTTAAAATAAATTTATAATAAAATAATATGGAAAATTATAAGGAGGAATAAATTATGCAAGAAGCATTAGGTATGGTAGAAACAAGAGGATTAGTAGCAGCAATAGAGGCAGCAGACGCAATGGTAAAGGCAGCAGATGTAGCGTTAATAGGTACAGAAAAAATTGGTTCAGGACTTGTTAGTGTTATGGTAAGAGGTGACGTAGGAGCAGTTAAAGCTGCAACAGAAGTTGGTTCAGAAGCAGCTTCAAGACTTGGTGAATTAGTAGCAGTTCATGTAATACCAAGACCTCATGGTGATATTGATAAGATTTTACCAGGAATCAAGTAATAAGTAATACTGTATAATTATTCAAAAACAGGTCAATATATTGAACGTATAATACTAAGCATTATAGGTTAATCCACATGATATACTTATTGTGGATTAACCAAGATTTCAATATATTTGAAAGGAAGAAGCATAATGAAAGCTTTAGGATTAGTTGAAATATCAGGATTAGTACCTGCAATTAATGCGTTAGATGGTATGTTAAAAACAGCAGATGTTGAATTTGTAACTTGGGAAAAGAAGCTTGGTGGAAGACTTGTAACCATTATTATTACAGGAAGTGTTTCATCTGTAAAAGAAGCTGTTCATTATGTTACAGATATGAGAGATATTAAACTAGTAGCTCATGCAGTAATACCAAGTCCTCATTCAGAATTAGAAAAATTAATTGAGGTAAGCACTAAAAAATATGATTATTTATAGATAATTATTCGCTTACAGGAATAATAAATATAGTCGTAAGATTGGTGGTGTTAAAGAGTGCCAGAAGTTTTAGAAAAAGAACAAGTTATTGTAGTAGAAGATACTACTAATGAAAAAAAGAATAGTAAAGCAAAAAATAATAAAACAAAGAAAAATAAATCAGTAGCAAAAAAGAAGTCAGCCAAACAAGAGGTTGTAGAAGAAATTAAAGAGCAAGTCGAACCAGTTAAAGAAGAAGAAAAGAAAGAACAAGCTACACCAGATAAGAAAGAAGATAAGCCAAATAAAGTAGATAAAGAAGAAAAACCAAAGACAGATAACAAAACAAATAATAAAAAAGCTAAAACTAGTAAAAAGAAAAGTGAAGCTAAAGACACTGGTAATGTGAAAGAAAAACAAATAATTAATCATAAGGAGGATTTTAAAATGGAAGCATTAGGTATGGTAGAAACTAGAGGATTAGTAGCAGCAATAGAGGCAGCAGATGCAATGGTGAAAGCTGCAAATGTAACTTTAATAGGTACAGAAAAAATAGGTTCAGGTCTTGTTAGTGTAATGGTAAGAGGAGATGTAGGAGCAGTTAAAGCGGCTACAGAAACAGGTTCTCAAGCAGCATCAAGACTTGGAGAGTTAGTAGCTGTACATGTAATACCAAGACCACACGGTGATGTAAGTAAAATATTACCAGAAATTAAGTAATCAACTAATTATACATTTAGTTACCATTTGTTTTCGCGAGAATGAAAGGAATTGATACATAATGAATCAGTTAGAATTAGTTGATTTAATATCTAAAAAAGTTTTACAAGAAGTTAGACAGCCAAAAGGCGGTATTCCAGTAGGAGTATCTGCAAGACATCTTCATCTAAGTAAAGAAGACGTTGAAAAGTTATTTGGAGTAGGCTATGAACTTACACCTATAAAAGAGTTAATGGGTGGACAGTATGCAGCTAAAGAAACAGTTACTATTGTTGGAACAAAACTTAGACCAATTGAAAATGTAAGAGTTCTTGGTCCAACACGTTCAAAAACTCAAGTTGAAGTTGCTAAAACTGACGCTATAAGACTTGGTCTTAATCCACCAGTTAAACCTTCTGGTGAACTAGAAGGTTCGGCTCCAATAACTATAGTTGGTCCAAAAGGTGCAATTACTCTTGAAAATGCATGTATTATTGCTATGAGACACATACATATGTCTCCTCAAGATGCAATAGAATATGGAGTGAAAGATAAAGAGATTGTAGATGTTGAAGTTTCTTCAGATAGAGGAGGAGTGTTCACTAACGTATTAGTTAGAGTTCATGATACCTATACTCTAGAGATGCATATTGATACTGATGAGGCGAATGCTCTTAGTGTAAAATGTAATGATAGTGTAAAAATATTAAAGGTATATAAATAAATTATTACTGGGGCTGTTGTATAGTACAATTTTAATATGAGATTTGTATTATGCCACAGCCACTTATAAGTTATATGTGCCAATTGATGGCATAAATACATATAGGTATAGGTAGGTGGAAATAAATGATAGTTGGTAAAGTAATAGGAACTTTAGTGGCTACGAGAAAACTAGATAATTTAGTTGGTAGTAAGTTTCTTATAATAGAAAGTGCTGCTAAGATGGGGACAGAAAATAGAATAGTTGCAGTTGATCAAGTTGGAGCTGGAATTGGAGATGTTGTATTAGTAACATTAGGTAGTGCTGCTAGAATTGGTAGTAGAGTACAAGAATCATCCGTTGACGCAGCTGTTGTTGGAATTGTAGATGATGAGAATAATATTGAATTTTAACTCATATTAAGAACGAGGTGATTAAGTTGGAATATGCACTTGGAATGGTTGAATTTAAAAATATTGCCATGGGTATTACAATAACAGATTTAATGGTAAAATCAGCAGGGGTTAAGATAGTTAAGTCTTTAATAACATGTCCAGGAAAATATATGGTTATTATTAGAGGAAAACTAAGCTCTATTAATGCGGCTATAGAAAAAAGTTTTGAATATGAAGAGATAATTGCTGACCATTTTATACTAGGAAATCCTCATGAGAGTATTTTTAAAGCATTTGAAGGAAGTTATGAATTAAATAAAGATGAAGCATTAGGTATTATTGAAACATCAAACGTACCATGTTTAATAGAAGCGGCAGATACAATTGTAAAAACAGCAAGATGTAGTATTCTAAAAATAAAGATGGCAAGAGAACTTGGAGGAAAAGCATTAGTATTATTTTCAGGTGAAATTGCAGCAGTTAATGCATCATCTAAGGCTGCTATTAAATATATATCAGAAAAAGACAAATTAATTAGTCATTCAATAATAGCTAGCCCAGATCCTATGGTTTGGGAAAGTGTTATATAATAATATAAATGAAAATTTATGAAAGTTTCTTACTTGAATTTATCTTTTGTAAGAATTAGAAATCCTATACTTATAAGAGTTATAGGCCATATCAAATCAAAATCAAACCAATTAAATAATTTTTCTAATATAGAAATGACACCTATAACTACAAGAAATATTCCAATAATAATTCTTGTAGTTTTTGAGTTATAGCTTGATGAATAATTAGTATTATCATATATATATTCATTAGAATTAGATATAGGAGATACAGGTATTATAATTGTACATATTATATATGCAAGTATCCCAAAACCCCATTGAAATAATGCTATTACAAATAAAATTCTAATAATTGTTGGATCTATGCCTAGATACTCAGCAAAGCCACCACAAACACCAGAAATCATTTGATTGTCTCTAGAACGATAAAGTCTTTTATTCATTATATCAAATCCTTTTATATTTTTTTTTGAAATTGCAAATAAAACTTAGTAAAATGTAAATATTAATTATATAAATGTTTATTAAATGTTAGCCATGAAATTATATCAATTATAATATAATTTTTGATATAATACAATTAGAATATATATTTACTTTAATAAGTAATTTAAGTTTTTATTAAGAAATATACAATAAGAGCATAGTAATGATAAATAACTTATTAAAGATATATATAAGTGATATTAAGTTGGAGGAAATTATATGGATATAGATTTATTTGCATTAGCTATTACGCCAGGAATTGCACTTGCATTAGGAATATATTTAACAGATAGATATGATAGAGAACCTATTCATTTATTAGTAAAAATGTTTGCTTTAGGAATGTTTAGTGTAATTCCTATTCTATTAATTGAAAAAGTATTAACTGGATTGAATATTTTTACTGGATTACTTAGTATTGCATATGTAGCATTTATTGTAGCTGGGTTTTCAGAAGAATTTGTAAAGAGATTAATAGTAATAAAATTTGCATATAACCATGAAGCTTTTAATGAGAAATTAGACGGTATTGTATATGCCGTATTCGTATCACTAGGCTTTGCAACAGTTGAGAATGTTCTATATGTTGTATTTAGATTTTCTCATATAAGTGTTGTTGGTATACAAAGAGCCATTTTCTCTGTTCCTGCACATATGTTATTCGCTATTACTATGGGGTATTATTTATCATTGGCAAAATACTCAGATGATGATAATAAATCTAAGCATTATTTAAGATTATCATTATTAATCCCTATTATTCTTCATGGTATATATAATTATATTCTTATGGCACAAAATGAAAAGTTAATGATGTTTTTTATCCCTTTTGTTATCTTTTTATGGAGCTATAATCTTAGAAAACTAAATGTATATTACAAAGAATCTAAGATGTTTCATGAAAAGGGTCTACAAGATGATGATTATACTGATATTTAATAATATTATAATCTTGGAATTTATTTTACTTTGAAGCTATATTTTGTATAAGCAGTATAAGTATCTTCTGGAGTTAGAATTCTAGTTTCGAAGCAGTCTTGGTTAATAGCATCAGGATAATACTGGGTTTCTAAGCAAAGTCCCATATGTTTTTTATTAATAATACCAGAAGATAGTTTTATACCTTCTTCTAATTGATTACCAGCATAGAAAATGACAGCTTTTTGGTCAGTTATAACTTCCATATATCGACCACTTTCTTTATCATACATTATAGCTGATACATTATCGTTATCATTTATAAAATATGGATGATCATAGCCAAGAGCATTATTTAGTTGTTTATTATTAGATTTGATGTCTTGTCCAACTAATTTCATTGTTCTAAAGTCAAAAGGAGTATTTTCAACATTTTCTACACCATAAGGTATTGTCTCAGTATCTACTAAACCATATGAATCAGCATTAATTTGTAGATATTGTTCTAGTATATTACGTTCTCCAGAGGATAGATTAAAATAAGAATGGTTTGTTAAGTTAACTATAGTTTTTTTGTCTGTTTTAGCGCTATATTGTATTTCTAGATCGTTATTATTATTAAAAGTATAAGTGACATTAACATGAAGATTTCCTGGAAATCCTTCTTCACCATCTTCACTAAAATAATATAGTGAAAGAGAAGCTTTGTCTTTTTCTGTTATTTGGGTAACGTCCCATATTACTTTATCAAATCCTTTTAGACCACCATGTATAGAATTTTTATTGTTGTTTTTGGCTAGAGTATAAACATTGTTATCTATTTTAAAAGAAGCGTTAGAAATTCTTCCAGCTATTCTGCCAACAATGCAACCAAAGTGAGGGGATTTTTCTTCATATTCTTTTATTGTATCAAAACTAAGTACCACATTTTCAATATTATTATTTTTATCAGGAACCATAATATTGGTTATAATACCACCATAGTTTAATATACTTACACTGGAGCCCATATCATTATATATGGTGTACTTTTTAACATGCATATTATCACTAGTTAATCCAAAGTCTATCATCTCAATATTCATATAACAACACCCTTCTAAAATAATTTTATAATCTGATTATATAATAGATTATTCATTACTTCAATTAAATTACTTTAGGAAGAAGATTTTCATTGCAAAATTAAAGTATATATAATATTATTAAGTAAGGAAACATCAAACAAATAAGATAATATAAAATAAAAATACTAAGGAGATTATTATGGATAAAAACATATTAGCAAAAGTAGAAGACATTGAAATAACTAAAGAGCATTTAATGAATATTATGCGTTCATTACCTCAACAACAAATGATGGAAGTAAGCACTGTTGAAGGTAGAAAAAGATTACTTGATGAGATCGTTGCAGGAGAGTTATTTTATCTAGAAGCAGTTGAAAATAAAGTTGAAGAAGAAGAAGAATTTCTTAGAATATTAGAAGAAACTAAACATAGCTTATTACAAAGATTTGCAGTTCAAAAACTTTTAGAAAAAGTAACAGTTAGCGAAGAAGCATGTAAGGAATATTATGATAATAATACACAACAATTTGTTTCACAAGAAGAAGTAAGAGCTAAGCATATACTTGTAAATGAAGAAGAAAAAGCAAAAGAAATTAGAGAAGAAATTAAAGCAGGAAAATCTTTTGATGAAGCAGCAAAAGAATATTCTACTTGTCCTTCAAAAGATAAAGGCGGAGATTTAGGATTCTTCACAAAAGGAAGAATGGTTCCAGAGTTTGATAAAGCTGCTTTTGAATTAGAAGTAGGAGAATTAAGTGATTTAGTTAAGACTCAATTTGGATATCATCTAATTATAGTAGAAGAGAAAAAAGAATCTTCAATTAAAACTTATGAACAAGTTAAAGATCAAATTAAACAAAATCTATTAAGAACTGAGCAAACAAAAGTATATACAGATAAGTTTAATGATTTAAAAGGAAAATATTCTGTTGAAATTAATGAAGATGAATTAAAATAAAATATTATAACAACAATATAAGGGGCTGTCTCATAATACATTTTTTTGAGGTTTGCAGTTTTGGAAGATAGACTAGATTTAGCTATGCATACCCTTAAACTTCCTGTTTAAAGGGTATGTGCTACGCCGTCCCGGCTTCGCTTACCGCTAAACCTAGTCTATCTTACTTTATATTGACATTAAAAATGTATTATGAAACAGCCCCTTTTTAGTCTTATAATCATGATGATAATAACCGTAGATTAGACTCTAAAAATGCAAATGAGGATGTATATATATGATGTTATATAATAATATAGAAAATCTTACTCAAGATAATAAAAAAGTGTTTGAAGTAATATTTAGATTCGGACCTTTAACTAAGAAAAATATTATTAAGTATACTAATATGAAGTTAACTACACTTAATAGGTCTATGGATACATTAATTGAGCATAGATTAATAGTTGAAGAGGGAGAGCAAGAATCAACAGGAGGTAGAAAACCTACTTTATTTAATGTTACATCAAGAGAATATTTTTTATTAGGGATTGATATATCTAGGACATATTCAAAAGTAATCATAACAAATCTTAGAAAAGAAATTCTATATGAAGAAGAATTTGAAATGGAACAAAATATGACACCTGATACTACAGTAGAGAAAATCAATGAAATATTTCAGAATAGCTTAGCCAAACTAGGATTTTCTAAAGATAAAATAATTGGTGGTGGATTAGGAACTATTGGTCCACTTGATTCTAAAAAAGGTATTATATTTAAACCTAATAATTTCTATGCAAAAGGTTGGAACAATGTTTCTATTAAAGATATGTTAGAAGATAAATTAAAATTGCAAATAATAGTAAATAATGGTGCTAATACGGCAGTCTATGCAGAGTATTTATCAAGTACTGTTATAGAATATAATAATATAGCCCATGTTAACTGTGGAATTGGTATTAGAATGGGTGTTATGGCTAATGGTAATATAATACCTACTATTAATAATTCCAATGATGCCTTTGGACATATGGTAATTAATTATGATGGAGAGCCATGTTATTGTGGAAAATTTGGATGTGTAGAATGTTATGCGTCAATACTTGCGATTGAGAAGAGATATAAAAGTTATATAAAGCTTGGAAGAAACTCAGTAATAACTAAGAATACAAAAGATATTACGTATATAGATATTATTAATGTGGCAGAAGATGGAGAGATACTTGCTAATGAAGTTCTAGAATTTTCCGCTAGATTATTAGCAATTGGATTAAAAAATTATATAACTTTAGTAGACACACAGAAAATAGTACTAAGTGGCCCGATTATTAATACATCTAATATATTTTATAATTATCTTCTAAAATCAATAAAAGAAGATATACAAGACTATAATATAGTTTTAGTTAAAGGTGGGAAATACAAAGACAACGCAATAGCATTAGGAGCTGCACAAATGTTTGTTAAAGAGAAATTATTAAAATAGACATCCTATAATAAAAGGATGTCTATTTTAATTTAAAGAACTATATAGTTTTATAAAGTTTAATCTTATGAAAAATAACTCAATATATAATGAAAATATAATAGCGGAGAATGTATAGATTTATTTTATACATTCGGAGCGAAATCCGCTATATATTTTACTTGAATAATTAATTGGTTATTCAATATGATAGTTTGAACAATTTTTTATTTTCTTCAAATCTTTACTTACTACTATGAATCGATATAAACCTACTGTTCCAATTATAATTCCCATTGGAACTAGTATATAACCAATAACTTCTATAAGTAACATATCAGAAAACTTAATAAATGATGAACCTGCAACAATTAAACTTAAAGCAGTTCTAACATATGCAAGTAAAGTTCTTTCGTTAGCTAATGCTGTTCTATCAGTAGCTAATAAATCTCTAAGAATTAATGTATCTTTCTTAAAAGGATAAATAACATTATCTTTTTTCTTAGTATTCAACATAAAATTTCACCTCTAATCTAATTATAAAACTTTATACCAAAATGGTTAAAAATTATTAAAAATAATATTTGGGCTAAGCGTTTTATTTATTATTATAATTATATTATAACTACTTTTAACCAATTTGACAAGAAGTTTTTAGTGATTATATGCTACTAATTTTTAGCAGTAATTAATACTAGTATGCTAAGGTTGTCATTAAATTGATTTATGTTGATTATTGAACAAATAATTACAATAGCTTACATTAGTACTTGAATTGTTGACAATAATCATAAGAAAGCAGACGGATTATAAATGATTTTTATAAAAAATGTAGAAAAAAAGCAAAAAGACACAAAAAAGACAAATTAAGTACAACATAATTACACATATATCCAATATAATATAAACATCAACACGGATGAGACATAATATGACATCAAGACGAACATAACTTGACAGATGTTTGACATGATTATTGACAGAAGCGCAAGGCGCAAAATATAATAGAGAATCCCCTCTCATTATAACCCAGTAAAAGAGAACCAATTTTGGTTCTCTTTTTCGTATTAATTTATAATATAACTATAGACATCGCCTATAGTTATAATAAGTAAATGCTTTATTTATTGAATCCTTCTATTATTTCTTTTTGAGTAGGACTTCCGTCATTCCATCTAGATTTCTGTATATTTTTTATTGATTTATGAGATGTATTTTGACTGGTGTCTAGCTTTTCACGTAAGTGTTCAATTTTTTTCATTTTAGTCGCTACTTCTGATAAATGGTTATTAATTAATTCTTGCTTCTTTTTTTCTTTAATACCTTTAGATTTATTTTTTCCTCTAATTATTAAGAAAATTAATGTTATTAATACAACAAAAATAAGTACAATGCATAAATTATATGCACCAATAATTAAAAGAATAGAGCTAAGTATTAACATTAATCCAAGTATTCTTGTGAAATTTTTTGATAAGGAATCGTTATAAAAAAATACATTTACAATTAGACTATGAACAAAATTGTTTGCTGATAAACTTAACCCTACAACTAGTAAAGTAATAAAGTATATAACAATTTGGGTATGGTTCAAGTTTATTCCTCCTTAAATATAAACTAGTTACATATTAGTATAATAATATAGTGAAAAAACTGCTGTTATATTTTAACATATTTTGTAAATTAAATAAATAGTTATTTCATTTAACTCAGTTGTTGACGTTATTTAATATATATGAAATAATAATTTAGTATAATTTAATTAGTTTAATTTAAGATATTAAATAAATAATTGGAAGGTGATATATATGAAATTAATGTTTATATCTGATATACATGGTTCTTCTTATTATATAGAGAAAGCTATAGAGAAGTTCGTAGAAGAAAAGGCTGATTATATTGTTATATTAGGAGATTTATTATATCATGGGCCTAGAAATCCATTGCCAGAAGGATATAATCCAAGTAGTGTTTTATCAATACTTAATAATTATAAACAAAAAATAATATCAGTAAGAGGCAATTGTGATAGTGAAGTTGATCAAATGGTATTAGAGTTTCCTATGATGAATGATTATACAATTATTTTTAATGAGAATAGAAGAATATTTGCAACACATGGGCATTTATATAATGAAAGTAACATGCCTAATATTGAAGATGGAGATATAATAATTCACGGGCATACACATATTCCAGTTACCAAAAAAGTGAATAATATATATATACTAAACCCAGGTTCAATCTCACTTCCAAAAGAAAATAATCCTAATAGCTATGGCGTTTTGGAAGATAATACATTTAAGATTAAAGATTTTAATAATAATATTATCAAAGAAATACAATTATTATAATAATATTTAAGGAGCTGTGGATTATCCAACAGCTCCTTATACAAATCATTCTTAATAATTACTTAAATCGTCTTGATGATTCATTTCTATATTATCTGTATCCATATTTTTTAATGCAAGTACAACATAAATAGTAGCTATAGAATAATATATTAGCAACAATATTCCAAAAGACAATCCTAATGATAGTGAGTTAATAATTAAAACAATTATAGATGGTAATGTAAGAGCATATATGCTTATTTTATATAAATCATTATAGCTCATATTTTTATTTAATATAGAATTTGCAATTAAAGCTATAATACTAACAATTAAACTTTCTAATAATTTTAATAAAATAGTACCAACTATAATTGTAAAAATAATAAATCCAATAAATACACTTTTAGTTTTATTTAAAAAATCAACGGCTGTGTATTTATCAATCTGAAAGTCTTGTAAGTTTTTGAATTCAAAAGGAATTGGGGGACTTCCAGCTTGATTAATAATTACTCTTTCTGGCGTAATAAGATAACCAATAGAATAACCAGCTAAATCATTTAATGTATAAGTATTAGTCATATCCACAATGAAGATTATATCTCCATCTTGTTTTAGAACAAGAGGTTCTTCAATATCAATATCTAACACCCCATTAGCAATCATTATATCAGGAAAATCTTCTGATTCAAAAAAAGTAAGAGAGTCATCTATTGATTTATTAGTTTTTAATGTAACAATGCCACTGAAAATGATACCTAGTGCTAATGCTAAAAGTAAAAGATATCCAAAAGATTTACCTAGTTTTTCATTTCTAAAGTTTGAATAAAAATTAATGTCCGTAATACTTTTAATAATTTTAACAAAGAAGTTAGGACTTTTTGTTGTATTCATATTGTAGTCTCCTTTATTATTAGATTTTAAAATAGTCTGTTAAAGTTATTGACTATTTCTTGTGAACTTAACTAAATGGTAACACAAAATATATACTTGTTCAAGAAGTGAAATTTATTGAATTTGAATAATGTAAATATATAAATTTATGTAGAACATAATTACACATATAGAATATGTAATAGTTTATACTTTTGTTATGATTATGTAACAAATATTTAATTTAAGTAGTATTGTTAAATATTAGTATTTCACGTATAATTAGATAAGAGATTTATAAATAATAATTATTATTAATTATGGTATTTTTTCGGGTTTAATATACAATGAATTTGGTAAATCTAACATTATAATAATATATTATATAAACTATAATTAAGCATACGATAAGGAGTAAAATTAATGTCATATATTGAATTAACAGCACCTTGTATTTTTGGAGTTGAATCTATATTAAAAAAAGAGATAATAAAACTTGGTTACGAAATAAAAAAGGTTGATGATGGGAGAGTCACTTTTATAGCAGACGAATTAGGTGTTTGTCGTTCTAACATTTGGCTTAGAACAGCTGAAAGAGTTATGATAAATGTTGGTGAGTTTCAGGCAACAAGTTTTGAAGAATTATTTGAAAAGACTAAGGATTTGCCTTGGGAGAGATGGATACCAGAAGATGGAAAGTTTTGGGTTAAAAAAGCGTCATCTATAAAATCAAAACTATTTAGCCCATCAGATATACAATCAATTATTAAAAAAGCAATAGTAGAGAGATTGAAGAATACGTATAATGTTAATTGGTTTAAAGAAGATGGAGATAGTTATCCATTAAGAGTATTTATTAAGAAAGATAAAGTCTCAATAGGACTAGATACAAGCGGAGAAGCTCTACATAAAAGAGGCTATAGAACATATACTAGTAAAGCACCTATAAGTGAGACATTAGCAGCTGCGATAATACAGCTAACTCCATGGAATAAAGATAGAATATTAGTAGATCCATTTTGTGGAAGTGGAACTATTCCTATAGAAGCATCAATGTATGCTATGAATATGGCACCTGGACTTGACAGAGAGTTCACAGCTGAAACATGGAAAAATATTATTCCAAGAAAATTATGGTTTAATGCTGTTGACGAAGCTAACGATGTAATAGACACAACAAGTAAGATTAACATAGCAGGATATGATAAAGATTATAAAGTATTAAAACTAGCTAGAGAGAATGCTAAAAATGCAGGAGTTGACCACTTAATACATTTTCAAGAACGAGATATGAGAAACATAAGTAGTCCTAAGAAATATGGATTTATTATTACTAATCCGCCTTATGGAGAGAGACTTGAAGATAAAGATTCTGTAATACAGTTATACAAAGATATGAAGGTGGCATTTAATAATCTTGATGACTGGTCATATTTTATAATTACTTCTTTTGATGACTTTGAAAGATATTTTGGAAAAAATGCAGATAAAAAACGAAAATTATATACAGGAATGATGAAAGCTAATCTTTATCAATATTATGGTAATAAACCACCAAGAAAGAACTAGAGATAAAGAGTATAGTTTGTAGAAAAGAGGTTTAACATTGATGTCTATAAAAAATAGAAATATCACAATAGTATTATTATCAATTGTTATTGGTTTTTTTAGTATGTCTTTTAATACTTATGGATTAGAGAATAAACAACAAGTATCTATTATTCTAGATAATGAGTATATTAGTTATAATGAAGAATACGGAGTACCATTTATAGATGAAAATCATCGAACAATGGTTCCTTTGAGATTGACTTTAGAATTTTTTGGAGCAGAAGTTGATTGGGATCATGAGACTAATCAAGCGATAGTTACAAAAGGAGATGTGGTTGTTCGTGTTCCTATAGGAGAGAAATACATATTAAAAGATAATGAAAAAGTTGAAAATGATACATATGCAGTTGTAATTGGTACAGAATATCCTAGAACTTATATGCCAATAAGAATAGTTATGGAAGCTTTTGGCTGTGAAGTTTTATGGGATGGTGATAACCAAACAGTTATTATTAAGTCAGGTAATATTATAGAAGAAAAAGAATTAGAAATTAAATATGATTTAAGAGAAGAAGGAAATGTAACATCAGTTAAAGACCAATTAGACATAGGAGCTTGTTGGGCGTTTGCAGCATTAGGATCAATAGAATCTAATTTACTTAAACAAACAGCAGAGTTATATGATTTCTCCGAAGATAATGTAAGTTTGAAACATGGGTATAATTTAACTCAAGATGAAGGTGGAGACTTCATGCTTGCATTGGCTTATTTTGCAAGGTGGTCAGGACCAGTGCTAGAAACTGATGATATATATGGTGATGGTATATCAAACGTAGAATTAAAAAGTGTTAAACATATTCAAGAAGCATATATTATTCCATCAAAAGATTACACAACAATTAAGAAATCTATTAAAACATATGGAGGAATTCATACATCCATATATTGGGAATATAATGATGTTGAAGAAAATAAATACTATAATAAAATAACATATGCACAAAACTATAATGGCGATAATGTTCCTAATCATGATGTGGTAATTGTTGGTTGGGATGATGAATTTTCGAAAGAGAACTTTATTATTCAACCAGAGAAAGATGGAGCGTTTATTTGCAAAAATAGTTTTGGTATGGAATTTGGTGAAGAAGGATACTTCTACATATCATATTATGATACTAATGTAGGTATGCATAATATAGTGTATAGTAGCATTGAAGATAATGATAATTACGATAAGATATACCAAGCAGATTGGCTTGGATTAGTTGGTAAGCTTGGTTATAATGCAGATACAGCATATTTTTCTAATGCATATACAACAGGTGAAATACAAGAGGAATTATCAGCTATTAGTTTCTATACTACAGGTGAAAATACACAATATGAAATATATATAGTTGAGAATTTCACAAGCCAAGAAGATTTTATTAATAAGAAGTTTGTCGATAGTGGTTATTTAGAATATAGTGGTTATTACACAATAAAACTAGATGACGTAATTACATTAGATAAAAATAGTAAGTTCTCAATAATAGTTAAAATAACAACTCCAGGATCCAAATTTCCAATAGCAGCTGAATTCAATAAAGATGTGAAATGGTTAGATAAAGTTGATTTGAGTGATGGAGAAGGGTATATAAGCTATGATGGGAAAAAATGGCAGAGTACAGAGGAAAGCTTATCTAGTAATGTATGTTTAAAAGCATTTACTAATATCGTTAATATTAATAATACAGAACAACCAAACGAACAAGATAAGCAGGATGCACCAAAGCAACAAGAACAGGAACTGCAAGTACAACAAGAAGAACAGCAACAAGAACAACAGGTACAGCAAGAACAAGAACAGCAAGAACAGCAACAGCAAGAACAGCAACAAGAACAAGTACAACAAGAGCAACAAGAACAAAATGACTCAAAAGAGAATCAAGTGGATATGAAACAAGAAGATACTCAATTACCTAATGAATCTGATAATATAATTAATGATAAAGTTGTAGCAAAATTAAAGAAGATTGAATTATTAGCGTTGTGGGAGTAGGATATCTATGAAGAATAAATTACAAATTCTTATTGAACAATTGAAAAATGCTGGAAGAGTTTATATTCAACCTCATGATATTCCAGACCCAGACGCTATAGCTTGTAGTTATGCTTTGAAATTCCTATTGGATATTAATAATATAAAAGCTAAAATTATTCATGTCCAAACAATAGAAAAAGCTAATTCAAAAAAAATGATAGAACTATTTGACATTAAAATGTATGTGAAAAATGAGATGAGGTATAACGAAGATGATTATGTTATTCTTGTTGATACTCAATTAGGCAATTCTAATATAACCAATTTAATTAAACAAAATATAATGGTTATTGATCATCATGAAATTATTAATGAAAATAATAATTATATATATGAAGATATACGTTCTAATGTTGGAGCTTGTTCCTCTATTATTACTGAATATTTTTTGAATAATAAAATTGACTTAACTAAAAATGTTGCTACTGCTCTATTATATGGAATAATGATGGATACAGATAATTTGACTAGATGCGTAAGTGATCTTGATATTAAAATGTTTTATTATCTATACAATCAAGCTAATATAAGTAGTATCAAATCCCTTAAACTAAATCAAATTGTTAAGTCCGATTTAATAGCTTATGCTAAAGCACTAAATAATGTTGAGATATATGGATATTTGGGATTTGTTCATATAGAAAATTGTAATGATTCTCTTCTTGGTACTATTAGTGATATGGTTAATACTATAGAAGGTGTTTTAATAGTAATAGCTTATGCAAAACGTGAAGATGGTGTTAAATTCTCTATAAGAAGTGGTACATCAAAAGTTAAGGCTAACAATCTGATGCGTTATATTATGAATAATATAGGTGTTGGAGGAGGTCATGATGAAATGGCAGGAGGATTTATGTCTGCTGATAATATGAAATTTTTTACTAACAAACAACTAGATACTTACATTAGACATAGAGCTATTAGTTATGTTGAAAGCAAAGATGCAAAGTTATAATATAATTAATAAATTGCACAAAAGCTAAATTAATTTAAGGATGGGTGTTATCTATGAAAGAAAAAACGTATAAAATTGACGGATTAGATGAACATAAGATCTTTGTAGCTAGTTGGATGCCAGAAAATAATAATGAACTAAAAGGTATTATACAAATAGTTCATGGAATGGCAGAACATTGTCTTAGATATAGACATTTCGCTGATTATTTGACAAGTAAAGGATATGGAGTATATGCTCATGATCACAGAGGACATGGTCAGAGTTTAGACAATGAAAATGATTTAGGCTTTTTTCATGAAAGTAATGGATGGGATATAGTTATTGACGAAGTACATATTGTAACTGAATTTATTAAAAAAGAAAATCTTAATAGTGATATTTTCATTTTTGGGCATAGTATGGGATCAATCGTTACGAGAGGATATATTCAAAAATATGGTGATGATGTAAAATGTGCTATTATAAGCGGAACAAGTGCAACAAAAGGTGCGATGGGATATGCTGGAATAGGTTTAGCTAAGTTGATATGTTTATTAAGAGGAAAAAGACATAGAGGTAAATTATTAACTAATCTTAGTTTTGGTAGTTTTAATAAAAAGTTTAAGCCAACAGAGACAGACAATGATTGGTTAAGTAGAGATAGAGAACAAGTTGCTATATATAATCAAGATGATAAATGCGGTTTTTTATGTAGTGCAGGGTTTTACGTTGACTTACTTCACGGACTTAATAAAGTATCTAAGAAAAGTAATATCACAAAGACTCCAAAATCACTGCCTATATATTTTATATCTGGTGACAACGATCCAGTTGGGGATATGGGTAAAGGAATTAGAAAAATCTGTGGATTATATTCTGATTTAGGATATAACGTGAAGATTAAATTATATGAAGGTTCAAGACATGAAATAATAAATGAAATTAACAAAGACGAAGTATATGAAGATATATTTAATTATGTAAGTGGGTTATAGATAAATAACTTATGTTTTATTAATATTATCTTATAATATAAGGGGCTGTGTATAATACATTTTGTATCTTAATATATTAAGTGTATTATACACAGCCCCCTAATTTAATAAATGATTATATATAAATCTTAATTAATTACTTGATAAATTTATCTGTAGTAATATCTTTATAGATATATTCATTTTCAGTCAATTCTTTTTCTATCATCCAATTGTTAACAAGAGTAAGCTCGTTTTCATCTGGTAAATAAGCATGTTTATATTGTGGTAATGGTAATGTATCTTTTGTAGGAGCAGGGAAATTACCTTTTTCCATAACAATATCTATGTATTCTTCTTTGTCTGTAGTATTAATATAATCTACAGCTTCATTGTACCCTTCATAAAATTTAGATAAAAGATTTGATTTATTATTAGTTGCCTCTTTTGTAAATATCATTACAGCAGGATTAGTACCAAGTTCTTCACTTGTGGTTGAATAGACACCACCATTTAATAAACAAGCTGTAGCAAGAGGTTCAGGAAGAGTTGCCATGTTCACTTGATTATTTTGAAGCATTTCAAGTCTTGTAGGCATTTTAGGAATAGCTACTTTTTCTAGATTAATATTATTTTTCTCCATATAAATATCAGTTAAGTATTCAATTATTGTATTAGTTGAAATAGCAATAGTTTTTGTTGATGAAGAACTACTTAACTTAGGGCTAGTAACAATAGCGAAGCTTCCCTGTGTTGCAGAAGTTACTAGAACATCGAAATTATTATCTTTTAAGAAAATTACAGATAATAGATCAGATGCTGTACCATCTATATTCCCTGTTTGAAGAGCAGTATCTCTATCAACAGCACTTTTAAAAAATTCTAGATTAATATTTTCATCAAGATATCCTTTTTCTTTGGCAAGAATAATAGGAATACTATCAAGATTAGGTAGAAGACCTATTGTTAATGAAGTTGCTTCTTTTTTACTACATCCACTCATTATGAGCATTAAGCAAATCGTTAATATTGTAACTATACCATATAATGTCTTTTTCATAATAACATCCTTTCATAATACATGTAATGCATATTAAATTATACTACTTATGGAAATATGTCAAGATTATTTAAGCTTTACAAAAGTTACAAAATGTGCAAAACTCTATATGAACTATTTATGTATGATATACTGTATCAAAGACTTTGACAAATATTTATCTTGCAAGGAGGACGACAAGTGAAGAAGAAAGTTGTAATCTTAGGAGCTGGATATGCAGGTATTCATGCAGGGAAGATGCTTCATAAGAAATTTAAAAAAGATGATTCAGTAGAAATAACATTAATTGATAGAAAGCCTTATCATACTTTAATGACTGAACTTCATGAGGTAGCAGGACATAGAACGAACGAAGATGCAATAAGGGTAGATATTAAAAAAATATTTGCTAAGAGAAAAGTTGACTTTGTTCAAGCAGATATCTCAAATATTGATTTTGACAAGCAATGTCTAGAATCAGATAATGGTGAGAAATATGATTATGATTATCTAGTAATAGGAGCAGGTAGTGAGCCATGTTATTATGGAATCGATGGTGTACAAGAGAATTCATTAACACTATGGTCATATGAAGATGCTATTAAAATTCGTCAACATATACTTAATATGTTTAGACAAGCAGAAAAAGAAACTAATGAAAAGAAACGAAGAGATATGTTAACTTTTGTAGTTGCTGGTGCAGGATTTACAGGAGTTGAAATGGTTGGAGAGCTTGCAGAATGGACGAAAAAGTTATGTAAAGACTATAGAGTTTCTGAAAGTGAAGTAAGTGTATATATAGTAGATGCTTTACCAAAAATATTACCAATGTTACCAGAAAAGCTAATCGCAAAATCTACAAGAAGACTTGAGAAGATGGGCGTTAATATTATATTAAATAGCCCTATTGGAAAAGTAGACAAGACTTTTGCACAAGTAGGTGACAAAAAGATTGATACATATACTGTTATATGGACAGCTGGTGTAATGGGATGTTCATTTTCTAATAAACTTGGACTTACTATGGGTAAAAAAGGTAGAGTACAAGTTAATGAGTATATGCAGTCAGTAGATTATAATAATGTTTATCTTATTGGAGATAATGCATATTTTGAAGAAAATGAAAGACCAGTTCCACAAATAGTTGAAGCAGCTCATCAAACAGCAGATACAGCAGTTAATAATATTCATGCAGATATTACTGGAAAAGAAAAAGAAAAATTCCAATCTAATATTAGAGGATTTATGGTATCTATTGGTTCAAGATATGCAGTTGCTAATTTAGGTGCTAAGAAACCAGTAGCAATGTCAGGATTTATTGCAATGTTAATGAAACATCTAATTAACATGATGTATTTATTTAAAGTTGCTGGTGTTAATAGAACATTTTCATATATGCTTCATGAATTTTTCCACGTAAAAGATAGAAGAAGTTTTGTTGGGGGACATTTTTCCAAATCATCTCCTAATTTCTTCTTAATTCCTTTTAGAATATATCTTGGAGTAATGTGGATAATAGAAGGTATTCATAAAATAGATGAAGGTTGGTTAAAAGAAGCTAAGATGTTTGCATCTGATGCAGTTTCTGGTGCTAGTGCTGTAGTTGAATCAGTTGCGACAAAAGCTAATGAAGTTGCTGATGCAGTTTCATCAGCATCAACAGTTACTGAGGTGGCTACAGAAGCGGTTACAACAGCATCATCTGTAGCAACAGAACAAGTTAGTCAATATGGAGAACCATTGATTAAAGAAGTTCCGGGTTTTATGCAGTGGATTATAGATAATATAGTTGCACCTAATGCAGTAGCTTTTCAAACTGTTATGGTTGTTACAGAAATTATATTAGGTATTTGTTTAATTGCTGGTTTATTTACATTTATATGGTCTATTATAAGTGTAGGTATGACTGTTGGAATTACATTAACAGGTATGGCTGATGCTACGATATTATGGTATTTCTTCGGTGGAATTGCTTTAATAGGTGGTTCGGGTTCTACACTTGGTCTTGATTATTATGTTTTACCATGGTTAAAGAAAAAGTGGAAAAATATTGGAATTGTGAAAAAGTCTTATTTGTATTTTGATTAATTATCAGTTTATAAAATTTCTTCTTATATTGAATTAAAAGCTGATATACAAGGAAAGTAAAGGATATTATTGCCTTTGCTTTCTTTTACGTTAAGAGATAGATTATAAAAACATATATTATTATTCTTTATTTGATATTATATAATATAAGGTTAAATTAATGACTTTTTTTGATAGGTTTTGACTTATATGATACAATGGTAAAAGTAATTGGATTTATCATTAAAATAAAAGGAAAACTAAGATAATTGACGAATATAATCAAGTAATCTTAGTTAATATTAACATCTAATGAAAGGACAAGAATAATGAAGAAAAACGATATTAAAATAATAGGAGCCGTACTTGTGATTGCTTTATTATTTTTTCTATTTAACAAATATAAAGTAAGCAAATTGGATACTGATAATTTATATATAGTTATTAATGTTGATGGAACAGTATATGAAAAAGTAAGTGTTGATGAAGAACAAGAAATAGAAGTGAAAACTGATTTTGGAACAAATATAGTTAAAGTTCACGATCATGGAGTGGAAATGACACATGCTAATTGTCCAGATCAAATTTGTGTTAAAACAGGATTTGTTACAGAGTCAGATGTTCCTATTGTCTGTTTACCTAATAGAGTATATGTAGAGATTGTTGATGATTCGGAGGACGAAATAGATGCCATATCAGAATAAAATTACTAAATTAAGTAAAGTACAGAAGATGGTGTTTATATCAATGCTAATAGCATTTGCATTAGTGTTAAGCTATATTGAACGTGCAATTGGTGCTATATCTCCTGTACCGGGTGTAAAACTTGGTTTAGCCAATATAATAACTTTAACTAGTCTATACTTTTTATTTTTTCACGAAGCATTGTTACTAGTTATTTTACGAGTAACTTTAAATTGCTTTTTTACAGGTTCTTTTTTATCTTTTTGGTATAGTATGTCTGGAGGACTTTTAAGTTTTTTTGTAATGTTTTTATTAATTACTTTTAGTAGGCAGAAAATAAGTACTATAGGGGTTAGTGTAACAGGTGGAGTATTTCATAATATTGGACAACTGATAGTTGTTGCTATTATGACAGAAAACATTAACGTAGCAATTGCATATTTTCCTGTGTTAGCTATTTCTGGAGTTATTACAGGAATTCTTATAGGAACAACGGTAAGTTATTTATTAAATTATTTAAGAAAAGTATTCTAAATATAGCAACTATAAGTTAATTACATAGTATTATTAATATTTATTGAAAGGATTAATGTAATATGGCATATAAAGATTTACAGCATTTTGTACAAGATTTAGATAAAAAACAGTTACTTAATAAAATTGATGTTTTAGTAGATAGTGAATTAGAAATTACAGAAATTGCAGATATAGTTTCTAAAAATAATGGTAATGCATTGTTATTTACTAATGTAAAAAACTCAGATTATCCTGTATTAATTAATGCAGTTGGTTCATATGAAAGAATTAATATGGCATTTGAAGTTGATAATTTAGATGATATTGCCCAGGAAATTAGCGAGTTAATTAATATGGGTAATTATCTTAATATTATAAGTCAGATAAAATCAATACCAAGACTTACGAGAATGGTACACGTGTTTCCAAAAAAAGTAAGAAAAGCGAAATGTCAAGAAGTCATTGAAGAGCCAGATTTGGATAAATTACCTATACTAAAATGTTGGCCCCAAGATGGTGGAAGATATATAACACTACCGTTAGTTATAACTAAAGACCCAGAAACAGGTCAACAGAATATGGGAATGTATAGACTTCAAGTATATGACAAGAAAACTACAGGAATGCATTGGCATCTACATAAAGATGGAAGAGAAATATATAAGAAATACAGAGAATTAGGTAAGAAAAGAATGCCTGTTTCTGTAGCTCTTGGATGTGATCCTGCTATAATGTATTCAGCAACAGCACCGCTACCTAAGATGATTGATGAAATGATGTTTGCAGGATTTTTAAGAAAAGACGCAGTAAACATTGTTAAATCTATAACAAATGATATATATGTGCCAGCAAATGCTGAGTTTATATTAGAAGGATATGTTGATTTGGACGAGATGAGACTTGAAGGCCCTTTTGGAGATCATACAGGTTATTATTCATTAGAAGATATGTATCCAGTATTTCATATTGAAAAGATTACAAGGAAAAAAGAACCCATATATCCAACAACTATTGTAGGTAAACCACCTATGGAAGATTGTTATATTGCAAAGGCAACTGAAAGATTTTTCTTACCTTTATTGAAGTTAGTTATTCCAGAGATAGTGGATTATAATTTCCCTCTCGAAGGAGTTTTTCATAATTGTGTTATAGTTTCAATTAAAAAATCATATCCAAAACATGCTCACAAAATCATGAATTCACTATGGGGTATGGGACAGATGATGTACACTAAGATGTTAATTATCGTTGATGAGAATATCGATCCACATGATTTGTCTACAGTAGCTTGGAAAGTATTTAATAATATTGATCCAAAACGAGATTTAGTTATTAACGAAGGGCCACTTGATGCTCTTGATCATTCATCAAATACACCTTTATATGGTCATAGATTAGGTGTAGATGCAACTAAAAAGCTTAAAAGTGAAGGATATGATAGAAACTGGCCAGATGATATAGAGATGAGTCAAGAAGTAAAAGATTTAGTAGATAATAAATGGAAAAGCTATGGAATAGATTTTAAGAATTAATAGATAGGAAGATGAAATATGGTAATTTTTGAAAGGTTAAAAACTTATGGAGAATTAGTAATGTTTTCACATACGTTATTTTCATTACCTTTTGCTTTAATATCAATGATATGGGCTGCTAATGGGCTTCCTGATAAGTTTACTATATTATGGATATTAATTGCTCTTATTGCTGGAAGAAATGGAGCAAATGCATTAAATAGATGGGTAGATAAAGATATTGATAAAAAAAATCCAAGAACTGCTATGAGACATTTACCACAGAAAAAAGTAAAGAGTATTGAAGTATTAGTATTAACTTTATTTTGTTATATAGTATTTGTAATTGCTGCATATAAACTTAATGAGTTATGTTTCATGCTGTCTCCTATTGCGCTTATATTGTTTACAGTATATTCATATACTAAGAGGTTCACTTGGGCTTGCCATATAATATTAGGCTTTACGTGTGCAGGAGCACCAGTTGGAGCGTGGTTGGCAGTGACAGGAGAGTTTCATATAATCCCAATAATATTAGGAGCAGTTGTATTATTATGGGTGGCTGGCTTTGATATTATATACGGAACGCAAGATATTAATTTTGATAGAGACAATGGACTTTATTCAATACCTTCAAAATTTGGCTTTAGAGGAGCTATATATATTGCAAGAATGTTTCATTTTGTAATGATGGTTTTATTACTCGGATTATATTTTTATAGAGGAATGGGTGCTTTTTTCTTAATAGGATGGTGTATTAGTTTTGTTTTATTATGTATAGAACATATAATAGTAGATCCTTCTAATAGATTTAAAATGAATTTAGCTTCTTATAATATTAATCAAATTGTTAGTATGAATATCTTGCTTTTTACTATATTAGATTTTATAATCTAGACTGGAAGTGAATTATGGGAAAATATATTGTAGGAATAACTGGAGCTAGTGGTAGTATATATGCTATTAGATTAATTGAAGAATTAGTTAAGTTAGATAATGAAGTTTTCTTGATTATTACAGAGCAAGGAAAAAAAGTTGTTTCATATGAATTAGATAAAGATACCAAAAGCATATTATCTAATATGCCAAAAGAAAAAGTAATAATATGTGACGATAATGACTTTTTTTCACCTGTTGCAAGTGGCTCTTATAAAGTTGATGGAATGGTAATTATTCCTTGTTCTATGGGAAGTCTAGCTAAAATATCTAATGGTATTAGTGATAGCTTATTAACAAGATGTGCAGACGTAACTATAAAAGAAAATAGAAAATTTGTACTTGTGCCTAGGGAAACACCTCTTAGTCAAATACATCTTGAAAATATGCTTAGATTAAGTAAAATTGGAGTTTCAATTGTACCCCCTATGCCAGAGTTTTATAGTAAACCAAGTAATATAGATGATATAGTAAATTCTACTGTTGGTAGGATACTTGATACGCTAGGGATAAATAATCATTTATATATGAAGTGGGGACTTTAATAGTTTTTTATAACAAGATAATTAATTATTAGATAGGGAGTAGTTTTATGATTGAGCTTAATGATGTAAGTTTTGGGTATAATGATAAAATAATTTTTGATAATGTTAATTTCAATATACCTAATAATCAGATCACAACACTTATAGGTAAGTCAGGAGTTGGAAAGACTACTTTAATAAAATTGATAGCTGGAATATATAAAGACTATAAAGGAACTATTACTATAGATGGAAATAATATAGAACCTAGAGTAAATAGAATTGGATATATACCTCAGAACTATGGTTTGATTGATTGGAAAATTGTAAAAAACAATATAATATTACCTAGACACATAAAATATGGAAGAAAAAATCAAAATATGAATTTATTTAATGAGATATGTGATGAACTAAGTATAACAGATATATTACATAAATACCCTAAGTTTATAAGTGGTGGTCAAAGACAAAGAGTAGCTATTGCAAGAGCTTTTTATTTAGAACCAGATATATTATTAATGGATGAACCATTTTCTGCATTAGATTACTTACATAGAGAAGAAGCACAAGAGCTTTTTCTTAGACTGTGGGAAAAGCATAAAGTAACAACACTTATGATAACTCATCATATAATAGAAGCTATTTATCTAGGACATACTGTTGCTGTCCTAGATGAAAATAATAGCATTAAATTAAATAATAATGATTATTTTAATATAAATAGTAGCAATAAATTTAATGAAATAACTCAGTTTCAAGAAATATTGAAACAACAAATTAAGATGTAGATAAACTAAATGGGAGATATAATATGCAAAAAGCTCATAATAAAAATTCATTAAATTATATAGGTGTATTTATAGGAATAGTTATTATATGGCAGATTATAGCAGTTAGTGTTAATATACCTATATTACCAACACCTATTAACATTATCCATAATCTGATTTTTAATTATAGTAGTGAAATAACTATACATATTTTATATAGTATTAGGCGTATTATGATTGGATTATTAATAGCTATTATAATTGCATTACCTATAGGTATTTTAGCAGGATTTTATAAAGGCTTTGATAAGATTGTATCACCTATATTGTATTTTACATATCCCATACCCAAATTTGCATTACTACCTATTATTATGCTTATACTTGGCATAGGAGAGGCATCAAAAATAACAATGGTTGTTATTATAATTTTATTTCCTATGATTGTTAATATTAGAGACTGTATTAGAAGTATGGATAAGGAGATCTATGAGCCTTATTACTCTATAGGAGCAAATACATATCATATTATTATATTTATAACTATAAAAGGTATACTGCCTAGTTTATTTACTTCACTAAGAATTGGTATAGGAACTGCATTATCAGTACTTTTTTTTGCTGAGAATTTTGGAACACAATATGGTATTGGTTATTATATAATGGATGCATGGATGAGAATTAATTATGTAGATATGTATAGTGGAATAATACTTATTAGTGGACTAGGACTTTTCTTTTTTTTGATAATTGATATATTAAGTAGAAGACTCTGTTCATGGCAAAAGAAATGAAAGGACATAATATTATGAAGAAAATTATAATGTTTTTTTTATTTGTAATAATGATCGTAGTAACTAGTTGTACATCTAATGATAATAAATATGAAAATGGAGTATATACTGGACAAGCAGAAGGACATCATGGTACGATTCAAGTACAAGTTAATATTGATAATAATGTAATATCAGAAATAAATATTATAAAAGAACAAGAGATACCGGGGCTTAAAGAAATTGTGTATGATAAAGTGCCAAAAGAAATTATTAAAAAAAACACATGGGATATAGATGGTGTTTCAGGAGCTACGCTAACTAGTAATGGATTAATTAATGCTGTTAAAGATGCTATTGAAGATTCTAAAATACATGAAGAGTAGTTATTATTTATATATAAAATTGGAGGTTATATATGAAACTTCAATATAAGATTATTATACTTTTTTCTACTATATTGCTTATATCTGTAGGTATTACTGGGTATTTTACATATAATCAATTACAGAAAACTATTGAAACACAAATGGGTAATAATGCAATGGACCTTGCAGTTACTATTGCGTCATTAAATTCTATTCAAGAAAACTTAGCTAACAAAGATATAGAGGCTATTCAAAGTGAAATAGAAACATTCAGAGAAAAAACTAGATTTCAATATATAATAGTTATGGATATGGATGGAATTAAATATTCTTATCCATATGAAACTAGTTTAGGTAAAAAGTATCTAAGTGGAGGAGAAACTGATGTACTAGAACGGGGATTTTCCTACACATCTGCTGATAGAAATAGATTTATTTCAGCTATTAGAGCATTTACACCTATATATCATAATGATAAACAGATAGGAGCTGTTTTAGTAGGATTACTAAATGATACAGTTAATGAAGAAATCCACCCTTATATAAAGAATTTTTTTCAATCATTGATAATTGCTTTGATTATAGGAATTATATTTGCTTATTTATTATCTTGTAATATTAAGAAGACTATTTTTGGACAAGAACCTAAAGAAATTGCTTTATTATTAGGTGAGAAGGAATTAATTCTAGAGAGTATTAATACGGGAATAGTGGCTATTAACTCTAAAAAAGATATTATACTAATTAATGAGTTAGCTAAGAGAATTTTTCAAGTTAATGAGGAAATATTAGGGAATAACATGGAAGTGTTTGATGTAAGGTATTCTAATTTGCTAATTAGTAGTATGGAGCAGGACGAGACGATTCTTAATATAGATATTAATACAAAGCAAGGAGTTAATTTATTATGTAGTTTCAAACCACTAAAAAAACATAATAATGAAATAATTGGAGCTGTTTCCACTTTCCAAGATAAGACTGAGGTTAAGAGAATGGCTGAAGACTTAGTGGGTATAAAACATCTAACTGATGATTTAAGAGCACAAAATCATGAATTTCTTAATAAGCTTCATATAATTTCAGGATTAATTCAATTAGGAGAAAATGAGCAAGCAACCCAGTATATAGCCCATTTATCTGAACAAAGACAGGAGATTCTGGGTATATTAACTCATAATATTAAAAATGTTTATGTAGCGGGACTGCTTCTTTCTAAGTATAATAAAGCTATGGAATTAAAAATTGATTTTATAGTAGACAAACTATCTAATATGGATAAATTACCGAATAATATGACTCATGATAAGTTTTGTTCAATATTAGGTAATCTTATTGAGAATGCAATAGAAGAATTAACAGGAAAAGAAAATAGTAGGCTTTATGTTAAAATTAAGCAAAATAGTCAACATATTAAGATGATAATTGAAGATAATGGCTCAGGAATTGATGAGAAAAGTAGAGATAAAATATTCAAAAGAGGCATTACTTCCAAAAAAGGGCAAAGAGGATATGGGCTATGGATTGTTAATAATAATATTAATGAAGCAGATGGTAAAATAAATCTGATAACTGGAAAAGAAGGTACAAGATGGGAAATTCAGTTACCTATGAGGAGTGAACAAAATGTATAAAGTATTAATAGTAGAAGATGACCCAATGGTAAGACAAATAAATGAAAGATTTTTAGAAAAAATAGAGGGTTTTACGTTAGAAGCTAGTGCCAGTAGTATAAGTGAAGCTCAAGAATTAATTGAATCAAGCCATGTGGACTTAATACTTCTTGATTTGTTCTTTCCTAATGAAAAGGGACAGGATTTATTAAAATGGCTTAGAAAAAATGAATATATGTGTGATGTAATAATGATAACAGCTGATAAATCAGTTAGAACTATTGAAGAAGTGTTAAGGTTTGGTACTATTGATTATTTAATTAAACCATTTACTTTTGAAAGATTTAAAGAAGCGTTAAATAGATACAAATCAAGAAAAGAAGAATTTCTAGATAATAAAAATATAGAGCAAGATCAACTAGATAAGTATGTGTTTTATGACTTGGAAGAGAAAGTAATTGCTGAAGATAATCAGTTTAGTAAGCATACATATGATAAAGTTCTTAGATATCTAGAAGCAAATAGGAACAAGACATTCTCAGCGTTAGAAATTGCTGATAATATTGGTGTGTCAAGAATTACAGCTAGAAGATATCTAGATTTATTAGAGAAAGAAAATCTAGTAATTATGGACTTGGAATATGGCAAAATAGGTAGACCTAAAAATAAATATAAAATAAAATAAATATAATATTAATTGAAAATGTTAAGAAAATGTTACAAAAAAGGTTAATTATTACGATTATATTACATAATGTCTTATTAGCTTTTTTAATAAGACTTTTTTTGGTATAATTTTTTGTGTTAATAATTATAAAATAAATGGCGAGGGAATAACAATAAAAAAAGGGGAGAATCATTAATGAGAAAAGTCATAACAATGTTGCTATCAATTATACTAGTAGTTAATATATTCTCAATAAGTACAATGGCAACACCAGATCCACATAAATTCTATATAGAATATGATGGACAGATATATAGATACAAAGATAGATTTATTAAGCTTGTAGTTGATGGACAAGAAATTCAAACTGGTGAAATGCCAGCAATTATTATTACAGAAGAAATTGAGGGGAAGAAGTATCCAAGAACGATGGTTCCAGTAAGAGAAGTATGTGAATCAGAAGTTATTGGAGCGAAAGTTAAATGGATTGGAAAAACTCAAGAAGTATATATAACTTATGAAGATAAATTTATAGTTCTTAAAATAAATGATAGAAAAGCTGTTGTGAATAACAAAGAAATTCTATTAGATGTGCCACCCAAAATTATAAGAGATGTTAATAAAGAACATGGAAAAACAATGATACCTATAAGATTTGTATTTGAAACTTTAGGATATGAAGTTAATTGGAACGGTAAAGAAGGAATTGCCGAAATGGTAAAGAAAACTGATAATGTAGAAAATCAAAACAATAATAATGATAGTGAAAACAATAATGATAGTAGCCAAAATAATAACGAAAATAACGATAACCAAGGTAGTAATGATAATAATGATCAAGATAGTAATAATAATGATGAACAAGTAAGTAATACTACTACTAATAATAATGAATCACTAGATGCCTTGGACTCTCAAGGAGCTAAAAGACAGCTACCAACTAGTCTGAAAAATAAACCAGTAGTATGGATGGTAGCGGATGATGTAATGGCTTCACTTAATGATAAATATACAGAGACAACTATTAATAGACAGCTACATCCAACTACTAACATTAAATCTATTGAATACGAAGAAAATGATTATAGTAAGAAGTTTATAATTAAAGCATCATCACCAATTACAGATGTAAAAGAAAGTTACTATAAAAATAGATTTATTATAGATATTGATAATGCAAATCATGATATGAAAGATTATGAGAAAACATTTGATAATTCAGTAGTTACAGGTGTTAGATCAAGTCAATTTACCGAAAAGCCTAACAAAAGTACAAGATTAGTGTTTGATCTTAAAAGTAAAGGATATAAATTCAAAGTTAGCTTATCAGATGATAGAAAGAGTATATATGTTTCTGTACATAATAATGCTTTGTTTGGTCTTAATCTTGGACAAAATGAAAAAGGAGATTTTATTCAACTGTTTGGAATAAGAGAACCCGATGTTAAGGCGTTTCGATTAAGTAATCCAGATAGAATAGTATTTGACTTACCAAATACAGATTCGCTACTTAATAAGCTATCTTCATTAGCAGATGGACAATATGTTAAAGAGATTAGAACTGCTCAGTTTGATGAGTTAACAACTAGAGTAGTAGTTGAAACAGATGGACAAGCAGATTTTAATATTACTAAAGATGGACACTCAGCAACTATGATTCAGTTAATAGAGCCATCATATGATAATATTAAATATGAGAACTTTAATAATCCAACTATTATACTTAATAAAAAAGGTAATAGTATTGATTTGAAGAAAATAATGTACGAAGATAATTATTTGGAAAAAGAGTACATAATTACATTGCCAGGAGATTATACTCAACTATTTGGTAGCGGTGGAGTTAAAGTTAATGATGGTATTATTGATTCTATTGATATTAAAAATGATAGTAAGGGTAATACTCAGTTAATTATTAATGAAAGTAGTATATATGAATTTAGAATAGCTGAAGATGAAAATAATATTTATCTGAAAGGTTTTAAACCAAAAGAACTTTATTCTAAAGTTATTGTTATAGATCCAGGACATGGCGGAAAAGATCCAGGAGCTATGGATAATGGATTAGATGAGAAGACAGTTAATCTAGATATTACATTATATTTAAAAGAATATCTTGATGCGGATGGCAGTATTAAAGTATATTATACTCGACTTGATGATAGTTATCCTACTTTAGGAGAGAGAGCAGTTTTAGCAAATGAAATAGATGCAGATTTCTTCTTGAGTATACATAATAATTGGTATACATCAATAGCAAAAGGTACTGAAACCTACTATATGACTGGTGCAAGTGCAAAAAGTATACAAATGGCTAAGATTTTCCAGAAGTCAATTATATCAGCCGGTGGAACATATGATAGAGGTCATAAAGATAAAAATCTATTTGTTCTTAGAAATACTACAATGCCAGCTGTACTTGTTGAAATAGCCTTTTTATCTAATGCAGGTGATGCAAGTAAGTTAAAGAGTGAGGCATTTAAAAAGAATGTGGCTAATGGGTTGTATAAGGCGATTTTAGAGACGTTTAGATATTATCCAACAGGTAGATAATAATATAGTGAGTAAATATTAGGGGACAAGAATTTTCTTGTTCCTTTTTATTTTGGGTTTTCCGCTCCGAAAGTATAGGAATATATATAAGTTTCCGCTCCGAAAGTATAGGGGAATATTCCGTCAGCTAGTTAATCGTCCTGATAGCTGACCTCGTCGTCCATGACTTCTGCTCCATATTCCCTTATACAATTTCCTCTAGTAATATGGAATATTGATATAATAGAAAATTACAAAAAATAGGGTTGTGTGATTTGGTAAATAAGGGTAGAATATAATTACCAAATATTTACAATTAGGGGGAAGGAGTATGAATGGTTTTATAAATACTATTTTGGTTACTGTTGTTTCAGTAGGGGTTATAACAAGTTCTATGATGCAAGGAAGCGCTTTTTATTATGATTTTGATGAAGAAGGTAAGGAGGTCTTGATTTGTGAAGTAATGGATTTAGAAGAAGATAATAACATAGAAGAAAATATAAAGTATACGTTAACATATTTATTTGACAATATAAATGATAAATATACTTTTATACCTTTGGGGGTTAATGTAAGTAATATTTTATATATAAATGGTTCTTTATATGTTGAGGTATCTTCTGATATGTTAAATTATGGAGGAAATATGCGAGAGAGTGCAATAGTAGACCAACTATTATGTACAGTTTTTTCATTTGATGAAGTTAATGATTTTACTTTAGAGATAGAAGGAGAGAGAGAATTTCTTGTTGAAGGAACTATAATTAATGGGTATACTAGAGATAAATGGAATGAAAGGATGAAATTGGATAATGAGAATTGATAAGAGAGAAAGAGACCAATTAAGAAGTGTAAAAATAACTAAAGATTTTATAAAATATCCAGAAGGCTCAGTTTTAATAGAAATGGGTAATACAAAGGTGATATGTAATGCAACTGTAGAAGAGAGAGTCCCACCTTTTAAAAGAGATTCGGGAGAAGGCTGGGTTACTGCTGAATACTCTATGCTACCAAGAGCAACATCAGATAGAAATACAAGAGATATTAATAGACTTAAAAAGAATAATAGATCAGTGGAGATTCAGAGGTTAATTGGAAGAGCATTACGTTCAGTAGTTGATTTTAAAGTTCTCGGAGAGAGATCTATAACTTTAGATTGTGATGTTATTCAAGCAGATGGTGGTACTAGAACAGCATCTATTACAGGCGCCTTTGTGGCATTGGTAATAGCATGTAAAAAGCTTTTAAACGAAGGTGTAATAGATAAGATGCCTATTTCATCTTATGTGGCTGCTATAAGCGTAGGGATAGTTAATGAAGAAGCTTTGCTTGATTTATGTTATGCTGAAGATAGTAATGCAAAAGTAGATATGAATGTAGTAATGACAGAAGAAGGAGAATTCATTGAAGTTCAAGGAACAGGTGAAGAATCTCCATTTACAAGAAAGCAGTTCAATGAATTATTAGATTTAGGAGATAAAGGAATAAGAGAATTAATTGCTATTCAGAAAAATGTACTAGAAGATTAGAATATAGGAGACTAGAATGAAAAAGAAAATAATATTTGCAACAAAAAATAAAGGTAAAATAAAAGAGATTAATTTAATAATGAAAGATAGCAATTATGAAGTTATATCTATGGAAGAAGCAGGAATTAATATTGAAATAGTAGAAGATGGGACGACCTTTGAAGAAAATGCAATTATTAAGGCAAAGGCAGTATCTGACATATCTAACTGTATCGTAATGGCAGATGATTCTGGGCTTGAGGTAGATTATTTAGATAAAGCACCAGGAATATATTCTGCTAGATTTGGCGGAGAAAATACATCTTACTCAATTAAGAATAAGATGATAATAGATAAGCTTCAAGGTGTAGAAGAGAAGGATAGGTCAGCAAGATTTGTATGTGCAATAGCTACAGCTTATCCAGACGGAGAAGTAATTACTGCTAGGGAATCTATTGAGGGGTTTATTCTTAGTGAAGAAAGAGGTAGTAATGGATTTGGATATGATCCTATTTTCTATGTACCTGAGTATGAGTGTACAACAGCTGAAATGAATAAGGAGTTAAAAAACAAAATAAGTCATAGAGGAAAAGCACTACGAAAAATGAAGCAACAAATGGAATATAAAGAGAAGCAAATATAATTATATTACACCAAAACACAAGAGACTAAAAAAAGACAACAATCAGAATAATTCGGAGGAGTTATGAAAATACTAATAATTAGTGATACACACGGAAATTTATCGAATGTAACAAAAATATTAAAAAGTATAAAAAATGTAAATAGAATAATTCATCTAGGAGATAATGAGAAAGATGCAGAAGAATTAGATGTTTTATATAATATTCCTATAGATTATGTACCTGGTAATTGTGATTTTAATTCTTATGCACCTAGTGAAAAAATATTAACATTGAATGGAGTTAGAATTTTAATTACTCATGGTCACTATTATAATGTGAAATGGGAGTATGATACTATAGCAAAAACTGCTCAAGATAAAAAAGTAGATATAGTTTTATTTGGGCACACACATGTAGCTTTACAAAAAAATATTAAAGAAATTACACTAATTAATCCAGGAAGTATATCGTTGCCAAGAGACGGCAAACGCCCTAGTTTTGCGGTACTTGAGATAGACGCAGATAAAAAAATTCATATTACAATAAAAAAAATATAAAAAAACCATTGACAAAGTATCAAACCGTGTGTATAATAACTCTTGCGTTAAAGAAACGACAAAAAACATTATGAATTACGGGGTGTGGCTCAGCTTGGCTAGAGCGCTTGATTTGGGTTCAAGAGGCCGCAGGTTCGAATCCTGTCACCCCGATATCTGCGGGTGTAGTTCAATGGTAGAACACCAGCCTTCCAAGCTGGATACGTGGGTTCGATTCCCATCACCCGCTTGTGATTAGCAATAATTACATCGCAAGAATTTAACTTGCAGATGTGCCTGTAGCTCAGTTGGATAGAGCAGTGGCCTTCTAAGCCACGTGTCCGGGGTTCGAATCCCTGCAGGCACGC
>JAOARM010000007.1 GCA_025210515.1 Vallitalea sp.
CTGTGGAGGTTCAAGTAATTAAACCCACTAAAAATATCAATAGAAGAACGGGAAAAGAAATAAAACAAAAAAGAGTAGCAGCCTACTGTAGAGTAAGCACAGATTCAGAAGAACAACGTATAAGCTATAAATCACAAATAGCTCACTACGAGGGATTGGTAAAAGCCAATCCCGACTGGGAGCTAGTAGACATCTATGCAGATGAAGCAGTAACAGGAACAAGCGTAAAAAAACGACTAGAATTTCAAAGAATGATACAAGATGCACTTGAGGGTAAAATAGACCTCATCCTCACAAAAAGCATATCAAGATTCGCAAGAGATACCCTAACCATGATAGAATACACCAGAAAGCTAAGAGAATATGGTGTAGATGTATTCTTTGAAAAAGAAAATATCCATACCCTAAGTAACCAATGGGAAATGGGAATGGTACTCATGAGTGCAGTAGCCCAACAAGACGTAGAAACAGCCTCAGCCAATACCAAGCTCGGACTAAAAATGAAAATGAAAAGAGGAGAACTTGTGGGATTCAATGGATGTCTAGGATTTGACTATAACAAAGAAACAAAAGAATTATCCATAAACGAAGAAGAAGCAGAAATAGTCAAATACATATTTGAAACCTATGTCACTGGAGTAGGCTGTCACATCATAGCAAAAGAACTAACCAAAAGAGGATATAGGACTAAGAGAGGAAATCCTAAGTGGGGAGACTCCACCGTTAGAGGAATAATAGCCAATGAAAAATACTGTGGTGATCTATTATCGGGAAAATCATTTACCTTAGACCCCTTAAGCAAGAAAAGACTAGCCAACTTCGGAGAATCAGAAAAATACTACATCAAAGACCACCATCCACCAATCGTATCAAGAGACCTATTTGACAAATGTCAAGAAATAAGAAAAAGAAGAAACGTCAACAAAACTCAAGGAAGAATAGACAGATACAGCAGACAATACACCTTCAGCAGTAAAATAAAATGTGGATTTTGCCAAGGTGGAGTAGGAAGAAGAGCATGGAACGCAGGTACAAAAAATAGCAAAGTAGTATGGCACTGCATACTATCAAGCAAGCATGGTAAGAAAAATTGTCCCGATAGTAAGGGAATCCATGAAAAAATCATAGAAGAAGCCTTTGTTAAATGCTTCAATGAAATGTGTGAGAATAACAAAGAAATACTAGAAGACTTCCTAGCAACAGTACAAGAAGCATTAGAAACTAATGACAACAAAAAAGAACTAGTGACCCTTAATAGAAAACTACAACAGCTAGAAGCCAAAATCAAAAAGCTAGTAGACCTACACCTAGATGGAGCAATAGACAGAGATATTTACAACGAAAAGCACACAGCATTATCAAGAAATAAAGAAGCATTAAATCAGCAAATAAATGAACTCAGAATAACAGCAGATGAAGAAATAGCCATAAGTGAGAAAATCAAAGAATTTAGAAACCTATTTAAAGACAATAAGATACTAAAAGAATTTGACAAAGAAATATTTGACTCCGTAATAGACCACATCATATTAGGTGGAACAGATGAAAAAGGAAACAAGAATCCCCATCTACTAACCTTTGTATTCAAAACAGGTATATCAAAGGACATAGATGGTTCAAAAAAAGCAATGAAAGGCAAGAAAAACAAAGACAAAAAAATATCTTCCTTACAGCCGAGCGACGCATGTGGAGTGCGTTTTGAGCATGATAAAGAAATAATTGACTAGACAGATATCGGTGGCTGTATTATTGTTAAGAAGAAATTAGTAAGATGAGCTATAAGGGAGAATATAAATGTTACTGTTTTTAAATATAATTGAAGATAAGGTTCTACAAAGCAGACTGGAAGAAGCTTATCACCTGTATAAAAAAGAGTTGTTATATGTTGCAAACAATATATTACATGATTATCATGAATCCGAAGATGTGGTTCAATCTGCATTTATTAAGTTTGCAGATTATGTTGATGAAGAATTAGACCTGAAGTGTCACAAAACAAAGGCTCTAATTGTTATAATAGTTAGAAGTATTTCTATTAATATTTATAATCAGAGGAAAAAGAGAAATACTGCAAACATTGAAGATTTGGAAGATATCCTTCAAGATGAGGTAACTATAAGTCCAGAAGTTAACGTTTTGAGGCTTGATAAAACTCATGAAATGGCTAAAAAACTTTCTGAAATTAACCCTAGTTATGCTGATATATTGACATTGAAATACACTTATGAGTGTTCAAATACAGAGATTGCTGGTATGTTATCAATAAGTGAGGCTAATGTTCGAAAAAGATTATCAAGAGCCAAAAAGGCATTGAAAAAGATAATTGAAGGAGGAGGAACATATGAGTGGGCATTATAAGTCTAGTGAAGAAAGCATGATGGATGCTTATTTTAAAATGATTGGCGAAGCACACGTTGATAACATTATTGAAGAGTTGGAAAAGGATAAGAATAATATTGATAAAATGACTGTACCGAAATCATTAGATAACTGGTATGACTCCTTTGAACGAAGAAGAAAGAAGATAAGCAGTCGAAAAAAGTGGCTGAAACGGACTAGAAAATTATCGTCAAGAGCAGCAGCTTTTCTTGTAATATTGATTGCATGTATGACAATTGTTTCGATGTCAGTTGATGCGTTTTGTATTCATTTCTTTAATTTTTTTATTGATGAAAAAGAAAATTATACAGAAATTGAGAAAAGAGAAGATGTAAGTAATCAGGGTGTTCCAGATATTGAAGTGGAAAACTTCTTTTACTTATCATATTTGCCAACAGGGTATAGGTTTAAAAGTTATACTATAGTAGGTGATTCAATAATTGTTCAATACTCAAGCCAAGAAGAAATCATTATCTTTAATCAGAGCAAAGGAGATGCTAATTACCAAATAGATACTGAAGATGCTGATATAATCGTTGTCATTTCCCTCTGTAAAAAGGCAAGAAAAGAAAGTAATGAATATTTTAATTTTATTACAAATACCCAAAATTCTTGCCCACCTACCCCAATAAATCGGTATAGAAGTAAGGGGAGTTTTTGCAACTAGTCAATCAGAAACAGAAGGAGCGTGAAAACATGAGATTTTTTAACACAGAACATGAGAACAAGTTAATGGAATTAATTCAAAGGGATGAAACACCTGTCAGGTAATGATGATCTATATGCTAAATCCAGAAGCATATATGATTTCAGTCAGCATCAAATAATACCAGATTGCCTGAATGGTGGCAGTGTTGATTTTTGCAGTAATTCCATAGCATTAATTAGACTTGGGTATAACCTGTATAACAGCTACCAAGATAGTAATACATCACCAATACATATATTGTCTGGTTTAGATGAAGACAATTATTTTCTTGCAACTGAAAGTCTTGGAGTAAGATTTGGTCATTCATATCATGTTCAGTCTACACTGGACGATGATGAAGTGGAACTTTAAGAAGGTGATGTCATGAGAAAAGACTTTATTTGATTTAAAGTGACAGAACAAGAGAATGAACGTATCAGGTGTAAGGCTGAACGAGCAAGGTGAATTTATCAACCTATGTTAGAACATCTGCTCTTGAAAAATACATTAAGGTCATTGATGGATTAAGGGAAATGATTCCAGAGCTGAACGCTATAGGTAATAACTTGAACCAGTTAACGGTGATGCTTCGTATGGGACATATACATAATCTAAACCTAGAAGTAATCAAGGTCCAGTTTACCAAGTTCATTGAACTTGCTGAATCAGCCCTAGAAGGTAGGTGAACATATGGCAATTATCAAAATGCAAAAAGTAAGAGCTGGTAAACCCTACGGATTAAAAGCGGTTCTGGATTATGTCCAGAATCCTGCTAAAACTGAAAATGGAACATTGGTATCAGCTAAAGATTGTCTGTTAGACTGTGCCTATAAGCAAATGCACCTAGTAAAGCATGACTATCAGCAGTCACATGGTCGTCAATCATTCAATCATTTAGCCTATCTGACGATTTAACAGGTCAGGTGGCACATGATTTAGGACAAAAGCTTTTAAACAGTTTTGATGGCTTTCGAGGTGTTGTAGCGACATTACTCTGAATGGATAGAGTAGGATTATTGCAATGTATTATGCGACCTCTTGTCGCACTTGACACCCACGATCACTGTGTATAATAACTGGTTTACTTTGCTTACTATTAAATTTAGCTTTATTTATTGCTTTAAAAATTCCTTCTGTTGATAAATTATCGGATAAATGCCAGCCAATTATTTTCCTAGAAAATAGGTCCATTACACTTGTTAAATAAACAAAACCAGAAAGTGTATATATGTATGTAATATCTGTTACCCAGACACTATTAGGTGTTACAGGTTTAAAATCTCTATTAAGTATATTTTTAAGTTTATTATCAAAATCAGGATGTATTGTTGTTATAAATAGAATCAATTACAAAATTAAAAAAATTGACAAAGACATTTCATTTGATCTTGTACCATATTTAGGAGTAGGATGTTATATATTTTAGTTTTATGATATAATAAATCTCAAGCAAAATTACATTAACAGATGTGCAAATGTTTTAACGAGGGGAGGGCAAAAAAATAAAAACAATATTTATAAAAAATGAGTCAATGAATTTTTGGTGGGGCGAATATGGTTTTACACAGATTTGTGATGAAGAAATCTTTATCTATAAGGATGAAAATTGCAAGAAATTAATTGGCTGCCTTGATATATATACTAGACCTACACTTAAATACATATTTGAAGAATATGATGAAAGCAAAGAATATATTGAGAAGATAAAAACATTTTTGGCAGAAGATAAAATTGTATATGATTATATATATCCTAGAGATTTTAAAGACAGGCTATTTAATCAAGTTAAACATGATGCACCTAGAGATAAAAGAGGACTTAAGCCCACATATATAATGATGTGGAATACTGTAGAATGTCTTAATGTTAATGAGCTAAAGAAATGTGCAAAATTATATTGTTTAAAATTTTATGGTATTGAAGTAGAAAATGTTGAGATATTAAATATACCAACATATGAAGAAGTTAAAAGATCCTATGAAGAAGCAGTAGAGATGGATAGAAAAATGGGAATATTATAATCAAACATAAATTCATTATAATAAGTATACAATTTTATATTATCTGGTAGTATAAAATCTATTCCTTGCAGTAAGTTGACACCACTTTTCAATGATGCAAAGCAGCAAAGACTAATGTAGTTAGAGTATCAGAAAACATTGCTAAAGGTGAATTAATAACATCTAAAAAAGTTCAAACTGTAGAAATTGGAGGATATAATCTACCTGACTCAGTCCTAAAAAATTCAGAAAACATTATAGGTAAATATGCAAAAGATTTATACAGAGGAGATTATATATTGAATACAAAAGTATCAGACAATCCCCTTACTAATTATGAATATCTATATGATTTGAATGTAAGCGAAAGAGCCATATCAGTAAGTATCAAAAGCTTTGCAGTAGGACTTTCAGGAAAATTGGAATTAGGAGATATCGTATCTATTATGGTATAAGGATATGGAGAATTAAAGGAACTATAAATACTGAACAACATCAATATGTACAAGTTCTAGCAGTAACATCAGGTACAGGAATGGATACAGATGAATATGCAAACAAGGAAGATGAAAGCATAGAAAAAGACAAAAAACTTCCATCAACAATTACCCTAAAAGTATTTCCTGAGCAAGAACTTTATCATTTGCTAATATTTACATTTGGTGTAACATACGTAAAACTTCTTGTCGGATGTACCTCTGTAAACAAATAAAAGAGTAAAATGCCATGCCTGAGTGTATGGCTTTTTTTGAAATGTGAAAGAACAGATTAAATAAATGAACGATATTCGGAGTATCAATATTGTCTATGCTATAATCAGCATACAACTGAATAAGAATACAAATGGAAAAGTAGGTTAGTTGTTTATATATAAAATAATTCACAGGTCAAGCATTATAAAGAAATGGTTGAATCTAATCTTAAGTGGGAATTAGTCTATTTATTCAGATAAGGGATATGCAGTTGTGCATTTGACGTGGTCAGGTAAGGAAGAAAATAATCCATGTTATCCTAAAACTCGAATATACGATAATATAGGTGACTTAGTAAATGAAGAAGTATATTAGATTATAAAACAAAATATTGAGAAATTTTCTATATATTTCATAATAATCAACATAAAGGATGATTGAAAATGAGTAACAATAATTATTCTATCTGGATTGAAGCAGAGGAATGGGCAAGAGGAGAATGGGACTTTAATAATGATAATACTGATGTAATAGTATAATTTAATAATGGAGCAAGGTGGATTGCTTCATTTTTCACTTATAGCAATATAAATAAACTTGTACAAAAAAATAAGAAAACAGGGGAATGCTTAAACGGTAAATATTTTTGGGCCAGTGATATGGTACTTGTCGATGAAGTAAGCAGAGCGAGAATAGAAGAGGTAGTTCAGGGATTGATTAATAAAGATGAATTAAAGTTTGTTTTTAAACAACTTGAAGATTGATAGGAAACTATATTTAGGGGGGATGTAAATGAAAACATGTCCTTGTTGTGGTTATAAGTCATTAGAGGATGGCTCTATTTATGATATATGTGAAATTTGTTTTTGGGAAGATGATATTGTGCAGTTTAATAACCCAAGTTATGAAGGGGGAACAAATAGAGTTTCATTAAGGCAAGCACAAAAGAATTTCATAGATTTTGGAGCATGTGATACAGATTGTTTAGATTGCGTAAGGAAGCCTACAGAAAAAGATGTGAGAGATATACGATGGAAACCAATAGTATAAAGGGAAAATTAAGTATTATATATAAGTAATTTATGAATAAGTTAGATAAATGGTTATAAAGGAGAGAGTATGCAGAAAACATTAGCGGAAAGTTGCAATTATAAAATTCTAGATGAATATGAAACAGTATACTTATTATTTAAAAATACAGGGAAAATTGTTATCATCGGAGATTTTTATGGTGACCCAGAAACTGCTTTTATTTCAAATAATGAAAGTTATTGCGTTGTTGGAGGATGTGGGTTAATTATTTATTACTTAAAAGAGCCATTTTATGAGTTTGAGTATAATAATAAGTGCAAACAGTGGAAAGAAGTCTTTAGAAATCTAAATGATGTATGGTGGATAGAAGATATTAGCGAGCGTTCAGATTCTAAAATAGTAAAATTTACTGTTGATTCAGATGATGGAATAAGAGATGGAATATATGAGATAGATGTATTTACTCTTAATATTAGAAGATTTGGGGCTAATCATAAGGGGAGAGGTATAAAGTGAATTATATTAAGTATGAAGATAAATCAGATTATATAAAAGGATATACATATATAGAAATTGAAGATGGATATGCCTTACGACAAATATCCCAACTTAACAATTGATATGTTGCTTCAAACAGAAAAGATACAGAATATGATTTTTGCTTAGAAGAAGGACTTATTGATATTGAAGATATTGATGGAGCTATTAAGATTGATAAAACAGAATTTGATAAAATATGGATTAAATATATAAATCAGTTAACAAAAGAATGGGAACGAATTAAAACACAATATGTTGTTGGAAGAAAAATTGAAGGAATTATTGAAGTGTTTTATCCATAAGGGGTTATTATTAGTATAAATGATAAGGTATTAGGAATACAGATTATGAAGAATGTAAGAATAGTACAGTTCCACAAAATCAAAATCTTTATCCAAAGCATAAAGTAGAGGGTATAATAAGTGGATATGATGAGGAAATATGTGGTTGATATTAGAAAAATCACATGTACTTACTTAAAGAAAACAAAGCAGAGCTAAAGTTATTATATGAAAAGGGGATAATTTGTAATATGTTTAAAAGGATATTTAATAAGAGTAAAAGATTATCATTTAAATGTAATGAATTTGTTGAGGAGAAAGTTAAAGTCAATAAAGACTTTGTTATTAATGGATACGACAATATTATTGAGTGGTCAGACTTCAAAGAGGGGGAGAAGTTACCAGATGTTGATGAACGCATATGGATTAGGTCTGACAAATTACCAGAAGAAGATAGTATTCGGATTGTAAAAGCATATTATGGATTTTCTTTTAAAATAGATGAGGAATTTTCCACATTATATATGCCAGCATTATCATCAGTAAATGGTTGGGAGGAATATCCAGAAGAAATCAATAAATCAGCAATAGTTAAATGTCGGTTAAAGAAGGTTATTAGTTATGATGAAAAATCAGCTTGGATAGTAATTGATATAATAGAAGTAATATCATTGAGCAAGATGATGATTAATTATAAGGAGAGAAAAGTTACTACAGACTACGTAGAAGGTGTAGGTATTTATGGGGCGAGTTATGTTTTAGAATATGAAGATTGGTTATATTTTGAATGTAATGCTCAAAGTAACATAGGAAGCTGGTGTTTAATTAAAAAACATAATGATAAATACAATTTAGTTTTATATAATGAATGGGGTTTTCACTATGATTTTATATATGCTGATAATATTATTGTTAGCAGGGATTCAATTGATAAGATGCTTCAAAAATCAATCAGGTCTTATACAAGTTAAAAGAAAATAAATAGAAAGATTAGATGTAAAGAGCAACAAAATATTTTATAGTTATAGAAAAAATATGGTATATGAAATGAAGAGGAAAAATAATATGGAGGTAAGATATAGTGAGATATATATCTAATAAAATAGATTCAATAGGTAAAAAACCAATAGTGGCGGAAATAGGAGGATTTCGACCAGAGTCTAATATTAAAAGTTGGTTTGGTGGAAATTTTTTTATTGATAATCAGAATGGTTGGCCAAAAGACAAAAATGGTTCTATGGTACCTATTATTCAAATTAAGGTATCAGAGGTTCCAGATGGAATAAGTCATTTTGGAGAGGCTGAAATGGTACAAGTATTCATTAACAAGGAAAGGCTACCATTAAGAACAATGGTTCAAAATGGAGAAGGCTGGTTATTGCGAGAGTATAAAACTTTAGATGGATTAGAAATAAAAAAAACGCCTGAAGAGTGTGATTTTTATAGAACATTTCAGATTAAGTGGCATGTTTCACCTAAAGAGGATTTTCCATGTTGGGAAGAGATGTGAGAATGCTTTAATATGAGTGAGATAAATGATGATGATGAATTAAGTGAACAATTTTTTGATGAATATGATAGTCAATATTATAGAGATAAAAGGAATAGGTTAGAAAATGAATGATAAAATTAATAGAAAAAAACGAATGGAAGAATTAATACTTAAAAATAAGATGAATAGAAAAAAAGAATATGGAGAATTATTTGATGAATGTATTGAAGCATTACAAAAGGAGGTGAATATTTTATCAGATTCTGAATCGGAAGAAATGTATGATAATTTACAAAGAGATTTTCCTTTTATTAAATGGGGAAGGATTGATTGGGAAAAGGTTGATAAGAAATTTAAAGTAAACGATATAGAGGAAATTAACTCTTATATACAAACAAATATGAAAGTGATAGATGATTCAGTTTATGTTCTATGGGGATATCGTGACAGTCCTGTTATTAGAACAAAGTTGATAAGTGCTATGGGAGCTATTGATGATATTAATGTAATTGGGGGAGACCAATGGATTTATAGTCCACATGATAAGTACGTAATAGAATTTTATCATGAGGGAGAAATAATGATAGGATACGTAGATTATTCATGAAAAATAATGATGGAGGAAATGAAAGTGGTAAAAACAAGAGCAATTTATATTGGGGATGTAAGATTTAATGAATGCAATGTATTTGAGTTAAATACAGAAACGAATTATTTTGAAATGTTAAATGATAGGGAATTTAGATATGAAAAAGAAGTTGTTGAGGAAGATGATGACTGGTTATTATTTGAAGTAATTACAGATAAAGACGAATTAGATGGCAGAGCTAAATTGATTAATCGATAATTATTAAGTAGAATGTAAGGGAGTCAAATAAATGGAGCTACATAATCATAATTTAAATATTCATTACAGTTTACTACATGAAACTTGGGACAAAATTTCAAATTTGTATTCTCAAATGCCAGGGTGGATTAATTTTATTAACGGCATTCCATATTGGTTTGGAACTGATGAAGAACAAAAAAGTATTTCAGCATCTGTTGAGCAAGGAGGATTACATTTTTATTCAAGAATGCCTAATGAAGAATGGGAAGATTGGTTTAATTTATTTAAAGAGAAAGCTACAGAGTTATTAGGTTTCAAGGTTGGTGAACCAGAAGATGAGTTTGAGTTTATAATGTAGTTTAATATTAAATAATATCATATAGTATAATTATTTAATTACAAAGGTAGGGGGGGATATCAATGCCTTGTAGACATGAATTTGGAATAATAGATTGTTTAGAAGAATATAGAGAGAAGTATGAACCTGAAAAATATAATTGTACTTATGTAGAGGATGATTTATTAGATGAAATATATGATAAAGAGTTTAAAGCTAAGATAGAAAACCTTGACACTTTTGCACATAATACAGATAGACCTTATAAAAACCTTGCGTATTATGGAATAACTTTGATTCCACCAAAATCTCTTGAAAAATTCTTAGATATTATCATTGAGGCGAATGCAAAATATAAAGCAAAAGAACTTGAAATGTTAATTGATAAAATAACTGATGCAATTAAAAAAAATAAATGGATGATTCATTATGGTATTTAAATATTAATTTTTAGAGTTTAAGTTAAAAGGTTTAAAGAGTAATTATATAAGGTTAGAATACTGGATTAATTTAAAATAAAAGTGAAGGTCGTAAAAGGAGTTATTGAAGATGTTTTCTTATAGTGAAGATGTTAAGAAACGAGGAAGAAAAAAGGCTAAACATATTATTGGATAACTTGGAGGCGGTAAAAAAACAGTCAATGGAATAATAGATGTAGTTCTTATGCAATCCATGTTTGAAAGAGATAAAAGTGTAAAGAAATTAATAGATAATTATGGAATGGTAATAGTTGATGAATGCTATCATGTATCAGCAACTAATTTTAATAAAATATTGAATGAGACAAGAGAAAAATACGTCTATGGATTAACAGCAACACCAATACGTAAGGATGGCCATCATCCAATTATTTTTATGCAATGTGGACCGATAAGGTATAAAGTTGATGCTAAAAAAGAAGCTAAGAGGAGAACCTTTGAGCATTATATCATACCAAGATTCACATCTTTTCGTAAACCAGTATATCAAGATGAAAATGATTGGCATATTAGCAAGAAAAGCAGCAACAATGTATCCAAGTATTTATTATGAGTTATATGTAGAAGCACTAAAAGAAGAACAATTTGAAAAGGTCACCGAAATAGGTGAAGATGCACTAAAATATATCCCATCAAATTTGATTGTGCGTAGCAAAATTGCATATATAACAGCAAAAGCCTATAAAAAGAAAAGCGATAATATAGGATATAAAAAATGTCTAATTGAAGGATTTATTTCTGACTCATCCCAGTTAACTTCTTAAGTCTTTTTACTGGGTGTGATAAGGCAGAAATAGATGAGGTGTTTAATAAAATAAAAAAGACTTCAACGCAAATAGAAGAACAGCATGATCGTATAGCATCTGAACTATCAATGAACAATATATAATCAATGAATAAATCTATTATTAGATTTTTTGGTGGTGATTACAATTATACTAAAAGTGAATGTATGGCTGATGAAAAGTATCTTGGATGGAGTCAATCGCTAAAAGGTTTAAGCATCCTGTTATTTTTGATTTTACTGGAAAATGAGAACAAAGAATCTAAAGCAAAGAATAGGATAGTAGAAGATATTAAGCTGAGATTAGAAATATATGCAGAACCACAATTTATTCCTGATTTTGAAGAAATGATGTTTTGCTGGAAAACCAAGATGTCATTAATAAATAATAGGAAAGATTATATTGTATGGATTCAAGATGAGGTAGATAAAAGAGTAGAAGCTGTCGTTGGTGGGGGCTATCGCAAAAGTTATCACAAGGGTGCTGAACTAATTGTTTATTTAGGACAAGTATTAGAGTCTAATGGAGAAAAGGGGTCTGTGAGATTAGTAGATAAATATAGGAAGATTCACTCAAGAAAAAGAGCTTTCAAATCAGAACTAAATGATTTATTGTCCTAACTTGACACCATCATATGTCGTCAAAACCCTTGATTTTACTAGCGTTTAAGCAGTTTTGTGATTTCTATTCTTTTAGTAAAAATAGAGAAAATTATGTTGAAAAAGACCTAAAAAGGAGTATAGAAATAAGAATTGCTATATGATATGGTATGTGGAAACACGTCAACAATAAGAAGAAATTTGACTTAATTATTACCAATACTTAAGGAGTTTCAAGAATATGTTGAAAGAGAAATTGAAGATGCTCTTTCTAAAAGTCCATTAGGCAAAGCGTTAGATTACACTAAAAAACTTTTATCAGATATGAAACATTTTTAGAAAATGGAGCATTATAAATAGATAATAACGCCTCTGAACGAGCAATACATTTGTTATAGGACATAAAAATTTGCTGTTTTCTAATTCATCCAAAGAAGTAAAAGCAGGTGTTTTAATGTATAGTATAATTGAAACTGCAAAAACTAATGGTTTTAATAGTAGAAAAATATTTAGTATATTTGATGGATGTCCTATTAAATATAGAAACTAAAAATATAGATACTTTAATAGATGTATGCCTTTTTCGAAGAAAATTTCTGAGTAACTAAGAGTTTCCAAACGTAAATAAGAATCTACTATATATTAAAATATTAAGTTTTGAAAATCCAGTAGAAAACACTAAATGCGAGCTACTGGATTTATTATATTATTTTAAATTTAATATTTCTATACGTCAAATTTTTTATGCTTACAATATGAAGTCTTAAATTGAGAGGTAAAAAAATATATATCGTGTTAATGCCACACAATAAACGCATCAATATTATTCAAAAAGGGGGATAAGGAAATGTCAGAGATTTTTAAATTTTGTGATCCTATGATGATATTAGCTGATTATAAAAATCCAGAACGGCACAAACATCTTGCTTCACACATCATTATTTCTTTAGGTGGGGAAATGGAATGGCAGATTGAGAATAAAAATATAAAGTGTCGTGGAATTTGTATTGATTCAAATGTAATACATACAGGAACAATAGGTGAAGAAGGTTCAATTGTGTTTTTATTTACTGAAATAAGCAGATATGCTGCATCAATAAAGAAAAAATATCTTAATGGAAATCCTTATGAGGTTTTAAATGATGATGTTGTTGATAGAATCATAAAGGAGTATGTAAATCATCAGAATGATAAAGAAATACTTGATGCGATATTACTACAGCAGTGTGGAATTGATAATTCAGATAATCATAGATATGAAGAAAGAGTAGAAAAAATCTTATCTTACATTAGTGAATTAAAAACAATTGAACATTCAATTGTTGAAGATTTAAGCAATCAGATATATGTATCGAAGAGCCGGTTATCACATTTATTTAGGGAACAGACAGGTATGACATTACACAGTTATCTTGCATTTGAAAAGCTCCGTAAAAC
>JAOARM010000008.1 GCA_025210515.1 Vallitalea sp.
TAAAGACTAAATCACTAGAAGAATTATCTTTATTAGACGAATATATATATGGTTATTTGATTAATCCTAGCAGTAATATAGATATTCAACTTAATAATAATATATCATTTAATGATTTATTAATTATAGATTCATTAATGGATATATGGGAAACAGTAATTTTTAGAAGTCCATTATATTCAAATTACAATCTAACAATATATACACGAAAAAATGATAACGATTATATAAAAAAAAGATTGCATTCTTATTCAGAATTAATGACAGTTAAAATAGAATATATATAAATTCTAATAAAAGCATCTTGTCAGTAAAATTAACTGGTAAAATGCTTTTATACTTAAACAATTAATTAATAGTCCTCAAATTTGAATAACTCCAAAGATAATTATAGATCCAATGTCCTTTATTAAATATATACCTAATCATCGTTTTATTTCTATTATAATGTAAATTTAACATCTATGCTGTGAAAACACGTTGATACATTTCAGCAATAGAACCAAAGAAACGGTTGTATTGCTTCTTTATATTGAAATAAAATAAATAGTAACGAGCCAAGAGCAAGATCATCTAGGGTCGATAGCCTACGAAGTGTTTTTAAGGTTTCCCCCCCTTCTTTCTCGTCCTTTGGGCGATTACAAAAACCTTCCTTCATTGACATATTAATATACAAGGGAAAAACACGTTGATTTATATTTAATTTCGTCCTTAGAGCAAGGTAAAGAACTATATCGTGTATGCAATGTTCATATAATTGCAGTTTTATCTTCCAATAAAATGAATATAGTGAGCAAAACACAACACCATCTAAGGTCTGTAGCCCCAACGAAGTTGTTTAACATCGTAGGCGCGTGTCTGCTAGTGCTATAATAGTACAAATCATACGTATACAACCCCTATGGTCATCTTCCATGAAGATACTCTCAAGTGCTTTGCTGGGTAACATAGGTTTTTTCCTCCGAGCCAAGCTAGGCTTCGCAGTAACTGAGTTAGTTACTCACGAAGCCTTACCAAATATCTAACTTATCAAACCTAATTAGAATTTATATAATATTTAGTAATTATATATCATGATACACAAAAAACAATGTATAATAAATTAAAAAAATTGTATTTTACCCTTGTTTATAAATGCATATAATAATATAATTTATATTATAATGTTATAAACTTAGAAAATAAATTGTATTATATCAAAAATACTAATAAATTATAGAAACTTAATAATAAATACTTAGTTAGATATTATTATCACCTAATATAATAACGAATACTTGGAATGGAGTTACTTAAATGTCGAATATACAACCTTTTATAAGATGGGCAGGAGGAAAATCTTGGTTAATTCCTCATCTTAAAAGTATTATAGAAAATCTAGACTACCAAAATTATTATGAACCGTTTTTAGGAGGAGGAGCAATTTTCTTTTCACTACAGCCAAAGCATAATTCTTACATATCTGACATAAATTCAGAATTAATAGATTCTTACATATCTATTAGAGATAACCCCAATGAAGTTATTGATATCTTAAAAGAATACATAAATTCAGAAAGTGAGTATTATAGAATACGAGCATTAGAGCCTAAAAATACAATAGAACGTACAGCTCGCTTTCTTTATTTAAATCAGACTTCATTTAACGGATTATACCGTGTAAATAAACAAGGAAAATATAATGTTCCTTATGGTTTTAGAGAAAAATGGAAATATGATTATGAACGACTACATATCGCAAGCCAAAAATTACAAAGAGTAAAAATTAACTGTGAAGATTTTTCTGAAAAAAAATATCGTATTAAAAAAGGGGATTTAGTTTTTCTTGACCCCCCCTACACTGTTTCTCACAATAATAACGGATTCATCGAGTATAACCAAAGGCTATTTTCACTTGAAGATCAAAAAAGACTCAGTAAGTATATAGACTTTATTAAGCGTAAAAGCGCATACTACATACTTACGAATGCTGCACATAACTCTATTAGAGAAATATTCTCCAAAGATGGAGATACTTTAATACCTTTAAATAGGCATAGCCTAATAGGTGGAAAAAATGCAAAGAGATCTCTTATCTCTGAGTTCATATTTACTAATATACCGAAAGGAGTTGGGAAAATTGAGTAAGACTCAATGGGAAAAAATTATATCTTGTGAGGAACTCACCCGAGTAAAAAGAAAAAGAGTTAAAGAGTTTATTGTAAAAAAAGAAAGAAAGATTGCCCTTCCAGAGCTAGTTGAAGAAGGGTGGGTTGAATATAAAACTTATAAAGATGACAAATTTATTGGCGTTAAGAAAGAAAAAAAAATAGATGAGTTATTTGAAGATAAAATATGGGTAATGTTATATAGCATGGGATTTAAATATATGAATTCAGACCGAAATTTTCATATGTCCTATGATCCTAAAAGTGAAAATCTAACTCAACAAATTGATGTTTTTGCTGCTGATGATGAATGTGTTCTTGTTATAGAATGCAAAGCTTCTTCATCCATAAGAGATGGTGTCTTCAAGAAAAATATTGAAGCTTTCAACGCCCAAATAAGCGGACTAAGAAAAGAAGTAAATAAATATTTTCCTAAAAGAAAAGTAAAATTTATTTGGACTACTCACAATTATAAAATAAGTAAATCTGATTTAGAAAAATTGGAAAGGGGTGGTATTGCCTTTTGGGATGATTCTAAAGTTGAATATTACTGCGAGTTAGTGAAACATCTTGGTTCAGCTGCTAAATATCAATTATTAGGAAATATCTTTGCAAAGCAAACAATAAAAAATATGGATAATAAAATTCCTGCTATACGTGGTAAGATGGGTAATCATACCTACTACTCTTTTTCAATTGAGCCCGAGAAACTCTTGAAAATCGGATATGTGCTACATAGAAGTGATGCTAACAATGATATGATGCCAACATATCAACGTATAATTAAAAAAAGTAGACTAACATCTGTAAGAAAATTCATTGATCAAGATAAAGGGTACTTTCCAAATTCTATAGTAATAAATATTGACTCCAAACGCCCTTTAGTTTTTGATAGGGCTGATAAACAGGTTGATGATACTATTTCAACTTTAGGTATATTACATTTACCAAAAGAATATAAGTCTGCATATATAATTGATGGACAGCATCGATTATATGGCTATTCTGACTCACAATATTCTAAAACAAATAGCATTCCTGTTGTGGCTTTTGAAAATCTTGCAAAAGAAGAGCAAATAAAACTATTCATGGAAATAAATGAAAATCAAAAAGCGGTCTCAAAAAACTTAAGAAATACTTTGAATGCTGATACTCAATGGAATTCTAGTAAACTTAAAGAAAGGCGAAATGCTCTTCAACTTAGAGTTGCACAAAAGCTTGGAGAAGATTGTACCTCTGCGCTGTATGGAAGGGTTATTATAGGTGAAGATCAATCAACGCCATTTAGATGTGTCACAATTGAATGTATTAGAAGTGCAATAAATGCTGGAAGTTTTCTTTCTAAATATAGTAATAATAATAAACTAGAAAAAAGAGGTTCTTTTGATCTAGATGATAACGATAGTACTTTTATGCTATTGTACTCTTATATACAGTCATGTTTAGAATATCTAAAAGATAATTTATACGAAGAATGGCAAAGATGTAAAAATGAAAAAGGTATCTTAGTAATTAATAATGGTATCGGTGGAATTATCCGAGCAATTAATAGTATTACTGAACATTTAATAAAAAATAATGAAATTAATCCCTTGAAAGATAAACCACTAGCTATGGCAGAAAATGCACAGTATTATCTAGACTCCATCATTAGATATTATGAAAATATTAGCGATGAAGAACGTGATATTATCATAAAAACATACGGAGGTAATGCACCCATATACGCATGTCGTTGCTTAGAAAAGGCAATTAATAATGAACATACCGAATTTGAACCAGAAGGTTTACATAAATATTGGGAAGATCACAGTAGAGAATATAATAATGATTCTATAATGATGATAAAAGAGATTGAAAAATCAATAAAGTACATCTTAAAGCGTGAGATTTCTAATTTACCAGAGCATAATTGGGCTACAGCAATTCCAAAACCTGTTTATACCCAAGCAAAGAAATCCATTGGTGAAATTCAATATTACAATGGTGAAGAAGCTGATTTTTGGGACGTTATCACTTTGAAAGACTGTAAATCAATCATTCAGTATGGTAGAAACTGGTCAACTTTATTTGAAAGCCATTTTACCTTAAATTCTCAAGCTAAGATTAGTGGAGGCAAAAAAGCTAAGACGGAATGGTTTACTACGATTGATAAGCTACAACGTAATGTGGGTAAATCAACCTTTAGTGTTAAGAAAGATGAATATCATCTTCTTTGTGAGATATATGAAAAATTTGTGCAACAGGAGAATATAGATTATCCCAAAAGTAGTTAGACAATATCTTTCTAATTAGAGTTTGATAAGTTAGATATTTGTAAGGCTTGGCTTCGTGAGTAACTAACTCAGTTACTGCGAAGCCTAGCTTGGCTCGGAGGAAAAGACCTCTGTTACCCTGCAAAGCACTTGAGAGTATCTTCAGGGAAGATGACCATAGGGGTTGTATACGTATGATTTGTACTATTATAGCACTAGCAGACACGCGCCTACGATGTTAAACAACTTCGTTGGGGCTACAGACCCTAGATGGTCTTGTGTTTTGCTCACTATATTCATTTTATTGGAAGATAAAACTGCAATTATATGAACATTGCATACACGATATAGTTCTTACGAACATTATTCAATATATGTTATAATGTCCCTATAATATTACATCTAAATATATAAAATTATAAATCTACTGTCAACTAATTATGTCAACTTACTTCTACAGAGGTATTAAAAAGTATATTCTATATATAAGATTTATAGTTATGGATAGTTTCCGTGGGGATGGTTTAAACTTATACGCGTACGTATCAAATAATCCTATAAACTATATAGACTAAGTGGACATTGTAAAAAAGAAGGCTCAACGACATTAAAGAATATATTTAACAACTATAGTATTGATGCAGGTGTTGTTGATATTAACCCTCAAACTGGACAAGTTATATCGTTCATATGCTTTTGTTGAAACACTCATGAAAAAGTCTGCAATTGCTCCACCGTCTTGTACATTTCCCAAAAAGTGCATACTGTTATAAGCCTTCTGCATTTTCGATTTATAATCACCTGCCCCGCGGTCAACTAATAATTGCTCTAGTTTATTTTTAGCGTCTATGTTTAATTGTTTCATTTCTGCTAAATTATAATGATAATTAATTGCCCATCTGCTTGAGTCACTTATATAATTATTTGTAGTATTGCCATTATAAGAAATCATACCTGTGTTAAAATCTAAATGATATTTTGTTCCGACCATACCATCATTTAATCTAGTTAAGTCATTTTTATCTTTATAAGTTAACCCAATGTTATCTAAGAAATTGTGATTTATAACAAACCAAAGGAACAGGCGTTATACCTGAAACAATTTTTACTATTATAGGAGGTATGGAAGGATTTGTTGAGGGTACAGGTGGTGCTTTTAGTTTTGCTTTATTGGGAGAAGAACAAGTAACGGAAGCAGAAAGCGATATGTTTTTTTATGGTTTGATGTATGATATTAATCTTTTAGAATTGAAAGATCAGTATTCAGCTATGAGAAATAAATCTATAAATAAAAAAAATTACTATTACTATAATGCTATACTTGAGAATATTGATAGGGAAAGAGATTGGATAATCTCTAAGGTAAGACCAATATTTGAATAAAGGATGGTGATTCTATTCTTGGAAATATATTCTTATTATTTACTTACGAAACAACAAGAATGTGGGGATTTATTATATTGATTGCTATAGGTGCTATTGCAATGATATTTACTCCAACTAGAGAATTTCTTATGTCATTTATAAAAAAGGATAACAAAGACAAAGAATAATGTTTTGGTATATTGACTTATAGTGGTTTCTAAAACGTATTAAAAGGTAGTTATACAATGGGACGATTAAGGCACTTGATGATGTGAGTAAATACGATAATCCAAAATGAAATCAAAGTATTATAACAATAGGAATTACATTGTTATGAAATATCTGAGGATTTATATAATTCTGCTCTTATTATAGAAGATTAGTTGGAAGAACTGATTACAATGCAGGAAATAAAGCTGGGGAATACCAGATACACATTATCATACTTATGAATGGGGACCTGGTAAAATTCCATTAGAAACAGTAAGTCATATAGAAGGAGAATATATACCATGAAAATAATTAAAAACTCATTAGTAGACTTTTATAATGTTCAAAAGAAGTTTGGATATATATATTCAATTAATCTGAAAAGGGATATTGATGCAAACGGATGCTCTGAATATATGCTAGATATCATTCTTTGTGATTATCCTAATTATGAAGGATGCCCCAAATTGCTATTACACTTTTTGGAGGTAAGGGATTTTAAACTTGGTAATATAGAAGGAATGTTTAAATTACTTATACATATAACTGATATATCTGAAAGACAAATGGAAGGAATTAAGTATAAGGTACAAGAAGAAGAAAATACATCTTTTTCATTTTATTGTAACGCCTTTGAATATAAAATCTTAAATATATCTCCCTAAAAGTAAACTTAGGTACTCCAAAACCAATGTGTGATAATTGTATATATACATTTAAAGGAGCTGGTTAGGGAGTTACTCTCTAAATAATTTTGAAATAGAGGTAATATATGAAAAAAAATGATTTTAAAATGGTTTCAATAAGAGGTCGTTTGGCATATGCAATTAGTTGTTTAGAGAGTGCATTGAAATATTATAAATGTAATACAACTGACTGGAGAATTGTTTTAGAACAACTATGGACATATACAGATATTCAATTTTTTGATGACTGGCATTATACAATAGCTGAAATTCTTCCTGAGTCAGTATTGGAGTCAAATATTTTTGATATAGATGACAATGAATATATAAATGAAATGCAATTTAGTTCTTTACATAACCTATATAGTAATACTAATAATGAAATAAAAGATATTATACAATTTATATTTAATATGGGGATTTGTGAGTTTTACGGAAAATTAAAAAATTACGGACAACTTACATTAGATAATATGGAAGTATTATTAAATTATATGATGTCAAATAGCATACCCTTACCAGATATGAGTAGATTCAAAGTTTTTTCTTATGATGATGGTAATGGTTGGGGAGAAAAATTTAGTGGAATAAAGTATTCCTGTATTTTATAAGCTTTTATTGATTTCATTACATATAAAAGGATACCAATTTTTTGCCAACCTAAAATTATAAAATTTTAGGTTGGTTTTATTTTGCTTATAAAAGGGGATGACAGAAATCGTTGATGAAGTAGCCTATCAAAATCATCCTTTTAAGATACATCTATCTTTAAATTAATTTACCAATATACCAATGAACATCATATACGGAAAAAACTAATAGCATCAAAGTTTGAAATGAAATCTTGTCTTGAAATTAACCTATATAATAATCCAGATGAAAAAACTAAAGAAATTAACACAAAAATAGCAACAACCAGAATAACCCTATAAACTACATAGATTCTACTGGTTATTGTAAAGATTCTATAGAAGACAATAGTTATAGCCAAATAAAAAATGTGGCAGAGAATACTATGTTTTTAAAAATTTATCAATGAATGCTAACAGAGTAAATCCACCATGTTCAATTACTTATTTAGATAAGTCATATATTATTTCAAATTATGCTAAGAAAGTTAAGGGATATGATTTGTTGAAAAATATTGCTAATCTTAGCGACTTAACTCCTGATGCATTAAGTATATCTAAGTTATTTAAGTCAGGACAAGTGCTTAAAGGTATGCATGATAGTGCTATGTCTGCTGTTGGAAAAGCTTCAAATAATACACCAGCACAGTATTTCTTTGAATCTTTAGCTTTTACTAATCCAATAAGTTTTATTGCAGGCTTAATCGCTGGTGAAGTAACTGACCATTTTAATGATCAATCAAATATTAGATATTTAAAATATCAATTAATGCTAAAGGATAAAAATAGCGATTATCTTTTCCTATTAAAAGAAAGAAACTCACGAAGCAAAATGATTAATACATTGAATAACTTTTAATATCTCTATAGAAGAAGTTAACATAATTAGTTAACCATAGGTTTATAGTTTTATATACTTAGATGTAATATTATCATAATAATATATCACTATAGATATATCGTCAATCAATGTAGTTCTGATAACGTAATATCATATCTAAATATATACTCTGGTGATGGGGATACTTGCACTTTTAGTTTATCTATTTAATTAATATTTTTGAACAGTAGATATTTTCATGTTAATTGTATTAGTAATGATTATCATATTAATAGATATAATATTACTACCCACACTTAGTCGACTTCTCATTATTAATGGGTTGAATGCTATAGTCTTTCTTGTATTTCAACATGTTATAAACGATATTCACCAATCGCCTAGATACACAAACTATAGCCTGTGACTTGGTTTTGCCTTCTGATACTTTTTTATGATAGTATTCATATAATATAGGATTTCTAGGTGTACCAGTATTATTAAGTTTTCTATTTCCTCGTTGGTTACGAAAGTTATTTTCCTTACTCCTCGAACTATACGTTACAGGAGCTATCCCCGAGTAACGAGCAAGTTTTGACGAGTTCTTAAACCTATTGATATCACCTATTTCAGATAATAACTGTGCTGATGTAATAAGGTCTATACCATTAAATGAGCGTGTTATTATATGACTCTAGAAAAAAGACATTTAACCTATACCATCTTCAACCCATCTATCAATAATATGTTGTACGTATAAATTATAGATGGAATTAGTATAAGGATAAACTTCGTTTTCTTGTCATAATTATATATGATATGGCTTATATTATGCACTTAAAATAGATAGCTTTTAGTGTTCTTGACCCATGAGAAACACTTAAAAGATTTGGGAGGGGGAAGACCTTAAAAACTGGTCAATAATTATTTTCAATATTTTTTCAGTATTTTTTGGAGTTTTTTTACAAGTATTTCTCACTATTAATTAATGCATTTAAAAACCTCATCTACATAGATGAGGTTTTTAAGTACATTATTTTTTTATAAAGCAATTTACCATTAAAATTATTTTGTGTGTTTTTTCTTATATTTTACTCCTACAATAATTGCACCAGCTAATATACCGATAGTTACTAAAGGTGAACCAGAATTAGAATTATTATCATCTGATTCTTCATTTTGATTAATGTTATTGAAAGAATCTGATTCAATGCTATTTTTCTTACTAACTGTTATATCGACACTAGAAGATTTATCGTTACTACTTTTAGCAGTTATCTTTGCAGTACCTACACCTTCAGCTTGTACAACACCTAAACCATTAACTGTTACAATATTCGGATCACTTGATATCCAAGTTACAGTTTTATCATCTGCATCAACAGGTTCTATTGAGATATTTAATTCTTTTGTATCGCCAACTAGTAAATCAATATTTCCACTTTCAATCTGAATCGAAGAAATAATCCTTTCCTTGAACACTGATACTGCCATATTATCGGAAATTCCATTATCTATTTTGACTATAATTTGTGTAGTACCAATATTTTGTCCTGTAACTACACCTAAATCATTAACAGTAGCAATATTATTATCATTTGATGACCAATTAATTTCTTGCTTACTAGCCCTATTAGGTGTTAATATTACCTCTAATGATTTACTTTCATCTATTTTTAATTCTATATTATCATGATTGAATTTTATAGATTCAATTTTTTCTTTTACTGTAACACTAATGGTATGGGTTTTCCCATTATGAGTTTTAGCTGTAATGATAGCTGTACCTGACTTTTTAGCTGTTATACTTCCTTTACTATTAACAGTTATAATACTCGTATCACTTGATGACCAAATTACGGATTTATTACTAGCATTACTAGGCGTTATCTTAACTGATAACGTTTCAGTTTCTCCAATATCTAATACTAAGTCACTTGAATCTATTTTAATAGTATTAACAGGATAATTTTTAGGTTTATTATAAGGGCAAATTCCATTAGTATGTAAGTGCGGTCCATATCCGTGGTGGTAGTGGTAATAGCCTAATCCACTTTTGTTTTGATTGTCTTTGTGCCCTCCTCTTGAATCCGTTCTACCAGGATGAGCCAATACAGTCATAGAGAATATCAACACAATACAGCTTGTTATCATAGTTATCCGTACTAATTTTTTCATAGTTTCTCCTCTCAATCTTTATAAAAAATAAGTCATATATTAAAAAGATTATTCTTGTTAATATATGACTTATCTAATTATATATAATAATATAAGTAATTTCAACAATAAATTATATATATTGCGTTTATATCTAAAATCACTCCCAAAAATACTGAAAAAATATTGAAAATAATTATTGACCACTAATTAACCATATGATAAAAACCTGCACCAAAGTCATTAAGAAGTGATTTGTTTTATTGGAGGTGCTAATGTAATGAAGCTAATATTTATAAAGTTATTTAAGATTCTTTCACATTTAATATTAGGTCTTGAAGGTGCTTGTTCATGCCATTATAGCATTAGGACTGCACTATACAGAAAACTTAAATGCCCAAAAGAAAGACCCTGAAAAGATTTTCGTGGGGGAAGACCTTAAAAATACTTCTTAGACTACCGACCCTTTTCCTCTATGTTTTTCATGTGTGTAAATATCAATTTCAGCTTCTTCTCCACCAACAAAAATAGATACACATTCGCTTACAACTTCTTTTCCATTCGTAACACGATAACCCAACTTCTTATTTATATAATCACCTAGTTTTCTTTTTTTGTTGTAGGCTTCTATTTCTTCTTTTTTCATAGGCTGTATGTGATATTCTGAAGATAGAGGTTGCACAAAACTTGTAATTTCTTTGAACCTTTCTAAGTTAAAATGAAAAACTTTTCTTTCTATCCTTATGACGCCTTTGTCCTTAAGTAATGTGTCTAATGTATCCCTTGTGGTATCCTTAAAACAAAGAGAACCATTTCTTGCTCATCCATTGCTGGTAATAATTCATTTAATATACAATTTCTTACTTGTTCCATGAAAACATCATCATCTGACATAATATACATAAACCCACCTTCTTGATAGATAAATGCACTTGTTGGAGCGTATGACCTATAGCGTTTGTCAGCATATCCAAAACAATGTGAAGTCGCTTGTAATGAGTAGCTTTATTTAGTGTACTCTGATCAAAATGAAGAGGGGTATTGACAAAATGAAGTAGTAGGAATATACTATACTAGTAAAACGTTTTAATAAAAGGTTTTAGTAAAACGTTTAAATAGGGTAGGTTATTCGATGAAGATTAAGGATATTGCCATAAACCATTTGCTTGAAAATGGTCATAGAGAAATTGGCTGCATTACAGGGAATATTCACCTAGTATTCGTGAAAGGATATTTGGTTGTCTGAATGCGCTTGGAAAATATATTATATCTATTGATGATATATCTTTTTATGAATGAGGTTATCGAATAGAATCAGGGAAAGTTGGTCTTAATAAGATTATTAGGAATCAAAATATGAATAAACAAGAAACATTTGGAACGGAACTAATTGAGCGTCTAAGTGTAAAAAGATTATAGAGGAGGGAGTCTATGGATTCAGTTATTAATGCAGCACTTGGTAAAGAAAAGTTCGATCTGGTAATTCAGAATATAAAGTTAGTTAATCTGTTTACGAAAGAAATATATGATTCAGAGATCGGCATCAAAACAGGTGTAATAAGTCACGTATCACACCCTACGGATGAACCTTTAGAAGGGTATAAGTACTACGATGGAAAAGGTAAATATGCAATCCCTGGGTTAATTGATACACATATTCATATTGAAAGTACGATGATGACACCGAGCAATTTATCTAATGCAATTGTTCCAAGAGGAACAACTACTTTAGCTTGCGATCCTCATGAAATTGCTAATGTAATGGGGGTGGAAGGTGTACAATATATGCTTGAATCAAGTGAGGGTCTACCATTAGATGTGCGAGTTCTTGCACCATCTTGTGTTCCAGCAGTTCCAGGATTAGAAACAGCAGGAGCTGATCTGTATGCAAAAGATATTGAAGTTATGCTTGGTTGGGAAAGGGTACAAGGCCTTGGAGAAATCATGGACTTTGAAGGACTATTTAGTGGACATGATCGTGTGAAAGATATTGTTGACGTAGGAAAGAAAAAAGATGTTTTTATTCAGGGACATGCGCCATCAATGATAGGCCGTAGGTTATCAGCCTATCTAAATTCCGGTGTTGAATCTGATCATGAAACAAGTTTTAAATGGGAAGCAGAGTACAAGATTCGTGCAGGTATGGTACTTGAATGTAGAGAATCGTCTATTGTACATGATATGCCAACTTTAGTACCTGTCCTAAAAAAGTTTGGATACCCTGAAAATACTACTATTTGTACAGATGACAGAGAACCAGATGATCTGTTGCGAGAAGGTCATATTGATCATGTGATAAGAACAGGGATTAGAGAAGGTGCAGATCCGATAGAGCTGGTGAAAATGGCCACCTTAAATGCTGCTAAACTGTTAAGACTGCAGGATAGAGGTGTTTTAATGCCTGGGAAACGTGCAGATCTGGTTCTTTTAAATGATTTGGTTGAGTTTGAAATAGATGAAGTATTCGTCCAGGGGGAAATGGTTTCTCGTAAAGGAAGTATGATTAAACGTTCAGAAAGTATGGTTCATCCTGTAGAGATAAAAAATACGGTGAAGATTAATAGGCCTATAGATGAAGATTTATTCAAAATAGAAGCCAATGGCAAAACGGCAGTTGTTAATGTTATAGCATTTAATCCTGAGAAACACATTGTAACTGAAAGGCAAGAAGAAGAATTACCTATAATAAATGGTTCGATAGATATTAGCAATCACAAAGATTTATGTACATTGGCGGTGATTGAAAGACATGGTAGAACAGATAATATATCCATTGCTTTTGTAAAGAACTTTGGTATCGAACATGGCGCAGTGGCAAGCACCGTTGCCCATGATAGTCATAATTTAGTTGTCATAGGTAAAAATTTAAAAGATATGGTTATTGCGGCTAACGAAGTTATTGAGGCTAATGGGGGCATAATCTGTGTGGAGAATGGTAAACGTACAGGTGGTGTTGAGTTACCAATTGCTGGTCTCATATCTCCAAAACCAATTAAGGAATTAGCTGTAGATACACATGGTCTTAAGAATGCGATTATGCATCTTGGGATTAACACTGTATCACCAATTATTCAAGTTGCAGCTTTTGCATTGCCGGTAGTACCTGAGATTAGATTAACTGACAAAGGGCTGGTTGATGTACACAAGCAAGAATTTATACCAACAATAATATCAATAAAAAAATAAAGGAGAAAAACATGAAAAATAAAAAAGTATTGATTGCAGGTGAATCATGGATGAGCTTTACGACTCATGTGAAAGGATTTGATACGTTCTACACTTCAGTATATGAAGAGGGGATTAAGTGGTTAAGGGCTGCCTTGGAAGAAGGTGGTTATGATGTGACTTTCATTCCCAATCATCTGGCTGCGGAGGAGTTTCCCTTCAAGCTTGAGGAACTTCAAAAATTTAATGCTGTGATTCTTTCAGATATTGGGGCGAATACCTTACTTCTTTCAAAAAGAACGTTCATAGAAGGTCAACGCACACCTAACAGGCTCAAATTAATTGAGGAGTATGTTGCAAATGGTGGTGGCTTCTGTATGGTGGGAGGTTACTTAAGCTTTACTGGAATTGATGCAAAGGCGAACTTCAAATCAACGGCAATTGCTGAGATTTTACCAGTTGATATGTTAGATAAAGATGACAGAATTGAAGCTTGTGAAGGTATTTTACCGGTTATTAAAACAGAACATGAGATCTTCAATGGGTTACCGACTGAGTGGCCACATTTCTTGGGTTATAATCAGACGACGCAAAATGCAGAAGGTGAAGTTCTTGCAACTATAGGCGATGATCCTTTTGTTGCTGTGAGAGAGTACCAAAAGGGTAGAACCGCAGTATTTACATCAGACTGCTCTCCTCATTGGGCGCCGAAAGAATTCGTTGAATGGTCATTCTATAATAAGTTCTGGATCAATTTGGTCAATTGGATAGCAAAAGCATAAACGCTTTTGATATAAACAATTAAACTTAATGTGATTAATGGAGGTATGAACATGAAGAAGGTATTAGGTATGATTTTGGCATTAGTTGTGATGATGACACTAATCGTGACTGGGTGCGGAGAAAAAACAGAAACAAAAGAACCTGTAGAGAATACAGGAACACCAGCAGATGAATCAGAAGCAAAAGATCCTCTTAAAGTGGTACTAATGATAAATGGTACACTTGGAGACTTATCATTCTTCGACTCATCCAACAGGGGTATGGAAATGGTTAAAAAAGAATTTGGTGATGATGTAAAAGTCAAAGTTGTTGAAGCATCACATGATGATACTAAATGGGAGCCTACGCTTATTGACCTTTCATCACAAGACTGGGATATCATCATTGTAGGTACATGGAATATGGCGGAACCACTTGAGCGAGTTGCTAAGGAATTTCCTCATAAAAAATACATTATCTTTGATACTTCTGTCAATTATGAGAATGGAGATCTTGGCAATGTTTATTCAATGATGTACAAGCAGAATGAAGGTGCATTCCTTGCAGGTGCACTAGCAGCGAAAGTTACTACATCAAATAATGAGAATGTCAATGTTGCAAAAAAAATAGGTTTCCTCGGAGGTATGGATATCCCTGTAATTAACGATTTCCTTATTGGGTATATTGAAGGGGCGCAATATGTCGAACCTGATATTGAAGTTGCAATTTCATATGTAGGTAATTTTAATGATTCTGCAAAAGGCAAAGAAGTGGCTCTTATGCAGTATATGTCAGGTGTAGATGTTGGATTTAATGTTGCAGGAGCTGCTGGTCTGGGACAGTTAGATGCAGCAAAAGAACTTACAAAATATGCTATAGGTGTAGATGCTGATCAAGCAATGCAGTTTAAAGAAACTGACCCTGACAAATCTGAACTAATTATTACATCTGTTCTAAAGAGAGTAGATAACTCAATTCTTCGTGCTATAACAATGCATATTAATGAAACACTTCCATATGGTGAGGCAGAAGTACTTGGATTTGCAGAAAATGCAGTTGGCCTTGCAGAAAATGAATACTATGAAAGTATTTTACCTCATGAACTTAGAGCAGAGGTGAATGAAATCAAGAAAAAGATATCAAACGGTGAAATCTCTGTAGGTACAGCGTTTGGTATGGAAACAGAGGAACTGAATACAATCAGAGATTCAGTACAGTAGGATTATTAATATGATGAGTATGTCACATTAATTGATGTGACATACTCATACAATGTCGAAAGGGGCATGTCATGTTGAAAGATATTTTGAAAATGGAAAATATCACAAAAATATATCCCAATGGTGTACGGGCTAATGAAAACGTTAACTTCTCTGTTCGAGAAGGTGAAATCCATGCACTCATGGGAGAAAATGGCGCCGGCAAATCAACCTTAATGAAGATTCTGTTCGGGATAGAAAGTCATCAGACTGGTTCTATTCATTTACGAGATGAAAAAATTGAAATCAATTCTCCAAATGAAGCGATTGCCTATGGCATTGGCATGGTTCATCAGCATTTTATGCTTGTCCCATCTTTATCAGTAGCAGAAAATATTGTATTGGGAATTGAACCAGAAAAAAAGGGTTTATTGGATTCTGAAAGTGCCATTAGAATGACTGCTGAGGCAGCCAAAAAGTATAATCTTAAGGTGGATCCAAAGACAAGAATTGAAGATATGCCTGTTGGTCAGCGACAGAAGGTGGAGATTTTAAAAGCACTTATTCGTGGAGCTGATATATTGATATTAGATGAGCCAACAGCGGTACTAACACCTCAAGAAACAGAAGAACTGTTTGCGGAATTGGTTCAGTTAAAGAATCAAGGGCATACGATTATATTTATTTCCCACAAATTAAGTGAAATCAAAGCTATTACAGACAGAATTACAATAATGCGTAATGGAAAAGTTGAGAAAGTAGTTGTAACTGAGGAAGTTTCGGAAAAAGACATATCACGACTTATGGTCGGTAGAGATGTAATGTTGACTGTCGATAAAGAAGAACCTAATGCAGGTGGTGTAATTTTAAAACTTGATAATATCCATTACAGAGAAGGGACACATCAACTCGTAAATGGTGTTAGTTTTAGTTTGAGAGAGGGCGAAATTCTCGGAATAGCTGGAGTTGAAGGGAATGGACAAAGTGAAATCGCAGAACTAATTACAGGTATGAAAAAGAGTACTTTAGGGATAATTTCCATTAATAATCAGAAGATAAATGATTTAACAATTAGAGAGATACGGGAACTTGGTATAGCACATATTCATGAAGATCGAATGTCATACGGAGTGGCTAAAGAAGCGACTATAACAGATAATATAATTTCAGAAAGATTTTATAAATCTGAGTTTAATATAGGACCATTTCTGAATATGAAGAAAATTAGGGAGACGGCTGAATTACTTGTAGAAGATTTTAAAGCAAAATGTAGTGGAATTAACCAGAAAATCAAAGGTCTTTCTGGTGGTAATATCCAAAAAATCGTTGTTGCAAGAGAGTTTTCATCAAATCCCAAATTGATTGTTGCAAATCAGCCATCGAGAGGGATTGATGTAGGATCTACAGAATTTATATATAAAAAGCTTGTGGAACTACGTGATAGCGGGTCGGCAGTGTTACTTGTATCCGCTGATTTAAATGAAGTGATGGAACTTAGCGATAGATTAATAGTTATGTACAACGGCGAGATTACAGCACATTTTGATAATGTAGATGAAGTGGATATTAATGAACTGGGAACATATATGTTGGGTATTAAGAAACAAAGTGAAAGTGAAATAAGGAGGGCTATATATGTCTAATAAATGGTTTGACGTGATAAGAACAGCTGTGGCATTAGCTGTAACTTTGGTGTTGACTCTAATCATTATTTTTCTCGTAAGTGAAGAGCCGTTGTATGCGCTGAAGTTGTTCTTAACAGGACCAATGGATTCTTTCAGGCATATCGGTAATATATTTGAAATGGCAATCCCTTTGGTTTTTACTGGATTGGGACTTAGTATTATCTTTCAATCGAGTCAGTTCAACATTTCCGCATCAGGTGCATTTGTAATTGGTGCGGTTGCTACAACCTTGTCTGCAATTTTTCTCCCTATTGGTGGTATAGTAGGTACATTGATTAGTCTGCTGATTGGCGGTGTAGTAGGAGCTTGCTTCTCTCTTATTCCTGGAATACTAAAAGTGAAGTGGGATACAAGCGAATTGGTAACATCCTTAATGCTTAATTATGTATTATACAGTTTGGGATCCTATATTATCAACAACTACGTGCGGGATGTAAATGCTGGTGGAATGGTATCAGTGAAATTTCAGGAATCGATTATTTTACCACGTTTAGTTAATGGAACCAGAGTACATTATGGATTGATTATCGCTATTATTGCTATTATCGCATCATACTATTTCCTCTACAGAACCAAGTGGGGATATGAAATCAGAATGACGGGATTAAATTCAGAATTTGCCAAATATTCAGGTATAACTATTGCAAAAGCTGCCTTGCTTGCGCAACTGGTTGGTGGATTGTTAGCAGGTCTAGGAGGTAGTGTTGAGACCCTTGGAATGTATAGAAGGTATCAATGGCAGGTTGTACCAAGTTTTGGGTTTGATGGAATCATTGTTGCAATTATGGCAAAAAATAATCCAGCTTATGTTCCAGTAGCAGCGGTGTTTCTGGCATACTTAAGAATCGGTGCTGATATTATGTCAAGGTCAGCAGATGTACCCAGTGAAGTTATTACTATTATTCAGGCAGTTGTCATTATGCTTCTTGTAGCAGAAAGCTTCCTGTCGAAATGGCGCTATAAACGTGTTGTAAAAGCAACCATGAGTAATAAGGAGGCGTAAGAAGATGAAGGAGATATTTGAGGTTATTTTTTCTGCACCTTTTGCTTATTCGGTGCTTAGGGTAACAACACCTATTTTGTTTGCAGCACTGGGTGCAATGATTGCAGATAAATCTGGAGTTGTAAATATTGGGCTAGAAGGAATGATGCTAATGGCATCCTTGATGGGTGTGCTTGGGAGCGCATTCACTGGGAGTGCTTTATTAGGGTTAGTATTAGCTGTGACAAGTTCTATACTTCTTGCATTGGTTATGGCTTACTTTTCATTGAAGTTAAAAACCGATATTATTCTGGCTGGTATTGCACTTAATCTATTTGCTATGGGAGCCACAGTCTTTCTCTTATACCTGCTGACAGGTAATAAAGGGGTTTCCAGTTCATTGAAAAGCTACACTATGTCCCAGTTGAATATCCCTATAATAGGTAAATTACCAATTATAGGTGAGATAATATCTGGTCACAATATTCTTACATATATAGCATTTCTTGCAGTTTTTCTTGTTTATATGTTGATGTTTAGAACGAAATTAGGTTTGAGAATGAGAGCCGTAGGAGAGAATGAAGATGCGGCAAAATCTGTTGGTATAAATGTTATTAGAATAAAAGTAACTGCATTGGTATTCAGTGGTATGATGGCAGGATTCGGCGGAGCATATATGTCGATGGGATATGTTTCATGGTTCTCTGCAAATATGACTGCTGGTAGAGGATTTATCGCTTTGGCGGCATCAGCTATGGGAAGAAGCCTTCCTCTTGGTACAATGATTGCTTCTTTATTCTTTGGCTTTGCTGACGCGCTTTCAAATACAATGCAATCATTGCGTGTACCGGCAGAGTTTATTCAGATGATTCCTTATGTTGCAACTATTGTAGGTTTAACAGTTTATTCAATGAATAAGAAAAAAAAGAGTAAAGCAAACCAGTAGAGGGGGGTATCAATGGGAAGAATAGCAGTGGTGGGTAGCATCAATATGGATATGGTTATGTATGTTGATAGGGTACCCACAAAAGGTGAAACAATTAACGGGACTGGTTTTTTACTTTCTCCTGGTGGGAAAGGTGCAAATCAGGCAGTTGCGGCTTCCATGATGGGTGCTGAAGTTTTTTTCTTTGGTAAAGTTGGAAATGATGCTTTTGCAAGAGAATTATTTGAGACGCTTCAAAAAAAAGGTGTTTCTACTGAATTCATGATACAAGAAGAAGATGTCTCAACAGGAACTGCTAGTATCACAGTTCATGAAGGTGACAACACGATTATTTTGAATCAAGGAGCTAACGCCAAGGTAACAGTTGATTATATATCTGGTTACCTTGAGTTGCTTAGAGCAATGGATATTGTAGTTCTTCAAAATGAAATACCTCTTGAAACAACAAGGTTTATCTGTAAGGAATTGTGTGATAGTGAAGTTAAAGTATTGTTTGATCCTGCACCCTTTGAAGGAGTTGATCCAGTGGAATTCTTAGGCGTGGATTATTTCACCCCTAATGAAACTGAGTGTAAGGCTCTCACTGGCTATGATACGAGCTGTAGTGAAAGTATATATCAATCGCTGAAGTACTTACAAGATATTGGAATAAAAACACCTATTATTACAATGGGTAAAAATGGTGTTGCCTATATTGAAAAAGGTGTTGTAGAAAGAGTGAAAGCATATAGAGTAGATGCAATGGATTCAACAGCAGCTGGTGATACATTTTCAGGAGCATTGGCGGCAGAATTAGCTGATGGAAAAACAGTGAAGGAAGCTATTAAATTTGCCAACGCGGCTGCGGCAATTACTACTACAAGAATAGGAGCACAAAAATCAATACCCACAAGACAAGAGGTCTTAGATTGGCTTATTGAAAAAAGTGATTTGAGATAAAGATGGGAGGAATAAAGATGAGTACACATATTAATGCACAAGAAGGCATGATTGCCGAAAAAGTATTGTTACCAGGAGATCCACTAAGAGCTAAATATATAGCTGAAACGTTTCTTGAAGATGTAGTTTGTTATAACGAAGTACGAGGCATGCTTGGATTTACTGGAACGTATAAAGGAAAGAGAGTTTCTATTCAAGGAACAGGTATGGGGATGCCATCAATTTCAATTTATGTCAATGAGCTATTGCAGTTCTATGGTATAAAAAAACTTATAAGGGTAGGAACATGTGGATCGTTTCAGCCTGACCTGAAGCTTAGGGATGTGGTGATAGCTTCTGGTGCTGCAACTAATTCCAATATGAATAATCTCAGATTTGGTGCAATGACGTATGTACCTACGGCAGATTTCAAGTTATTAAAAGATGCATATGATGCTGCTAACGAGCAAGGAATTAAGGCAACTGTAGGTGATATTTTCACATCAGACATGTTTTATAATGACTCTGCTGCAGAAGTTGCAAAGACTTTAACGGATTACGGAATTTTGGCAGTGGATATGGAAACAGCTGAGTTGTATACGCTTGCAGCAAAATTTAATGCTGATGCATTAACATTGCTTACAGTTAGTGATTCTATAGTAACAGGTGAAGAGACAACAGCAAAAGAGAGACAGACGTCATTTAATGAAATGGTCAAGGTTGCCTTAGAAATAATTTAAAAACTTATACTTCGTATAAGTATCTGTAAATTCAGCTCTTCACAATAAATCACTAAGAGTGATTAGTTTTAAAATTTCTAAATAGGAAATTCAACTTAAAATATTTTTTCATGCGAAAGCCGTGATTGTATGCTACTCATCAATTGACATACACTTGTACCTTCTGTATAATAATTTAGATAAGTTTTAATGATATTTTGGAAGGGATTAGCCATGACAATAAAAGATATAGCAAGGCTCGCGAAAGTTTCAATTACAACTGTATCCTTGATTTTAAATGGCAAGGACCAGAATATAAGAGAAGAAACAAGGCAGAGAGTTTTAAAGGTTGTTAATGAACATAACTATAGACCGAATTCGGTTGCTCGTAGCATGATTACTAAGAAAAGTAAGATTCTAGGTTTAATCATACCAGATGTTACAAATCAGTATTTTGCTGAAATTGCACGAGCTGCTGAAAGTACAGCAAAAGAACTTGATTACAGCATAATTTTGTGTAATACAGATGAGGATCCAGATACAGAGGCACAATATGTTCAGCTTCTTAGAGAGAAACAGGCAGATGGTCTTATTCTTGTCTCTACTGCATTATCCGATTATAAGGAATTGGAACAGATAAGGCGTGAAAAATATCCAGTTGTGATTCTAGACAGACGAACCTATGATGAGAATGATTCCGTAGTTTGCTTTGATAATATTGCAGCAGGAAGAATGGCGGTAGAGTATTTAATTCAGAATGGTCATAAACATATTGGATGTATAACAGGACCTCAGAATAATCCAAGTTCAATAGACCGATATACAGGCTTTTGTCAAGCCATGGAAGCAGCCGGGCTGTCGTATACTAAAGAACAAGTTATTGAAGGCGATTATCAAGTGAAATCTGGAGAGGATGGCATTGAAAAGATTATTGGTATAAGTAAAATAACAGCGGTGTTTTGCCTAAATGATATGATGGCCTATGGGGCATATAAAGGATGCCACAAACACAACCTTAAAATTCCAGAAGATATTTCGATAATTAGTATAGATGATGCTATTTTATCATCTGTTATTATTCCTGCATTGACCACGATTAAACAGCCAGGTGTAGAAATGTGTACAACTGCAGTTAAGATGCTTATTAAGGAAATAGAGGATAAGGAGGATTATGATAAATTTATCAATTTTAATCCAATACTTATAGAACGTGAAAGTGTAATGAAGCGTACTTAATATCCCTCAAAACAGTAGGATTTACAGAGAAGATATTTAGGTGCAACTCCTCATTGGATTCAATAGAAAATCATTATACATACACACTCAAAGGGCTGTATTTAACGCAATATAGCTCTTTGAAATAATTTACGGGCATGACTAAGGTGTATATAATTGACATGTAACGTTGATATCTAAAGGCAAGTTGGTTTATAACTGACAGGCTTCTTTTTTTTACCCTTTTTTATGTTGCTTTGGAAATATTAGATATAACAGAAAGAATTACAATACAATTTTGTTTAACTGATAATAATAATTTTCCTTTTCGGTATAATTCATGCCAAATAATAAATTATTTACCATTATTATTTGCTTGTAATAAATAGTGAATACAATAGTTCTTAATGAAACGACTTATACCAAAGGGTATACGGTGATGTGATATACCGGTATTAAATAATTACTTACCTCTTACTCAATTAAGCTTTATTAATTTTAAATATATTTGTAATTAATGTAATTAAAAGTATAATGAAAAAATTTTATATTAGGTAAAAATCTATTTCAATTAATTATCTCAACTACAAATATATGTTAAATAACTTATATATAAATCATAACAATACATAAATTATACACTCTAATAAATTGATAAAATAATAATAGATAGAATTAAGAGATTAATTATAGTATAATATATGAGAAATAAAGAGACTTTCAATAAATAATTTAAACTACTATTATAAATTTAAGAAATAAAGATAATATAGTTAAGTGTAAAACAATAATCAAAGGACTCCCAGCCTTAATAAAACGCTAAAGCAATATTAAATTATTTATTGAAGAAAATACAACTAGAGTTGACAGAAATTGGAGGATATAAGTATGCTTATGATTATTATATTTCAAGGATTACTATATGCTGTTATAGCAGCATGTATGGGAATGATAAAAATGAGATTTGGATTTGATATATTTGGGTTTTATATTTCATTTATTCCAATAGGTAGTTTAATAATAGGTACTTTTATTAGTAAAATATTTTATGATATGTTAAAGGCTAGAGAAATACAGATAAGATGGATATATTGTATAACATCTATTTTTTTTGTGTTAATTAGTTATTATGGAATGAAGTACTTTGTATATTACAATACATATATAGATTCGTTGATGGAAATAAATTATGTTGGAATTGGTAACCATATTAGTGAATTCTATAATTCAGACACTGGTAATTCTGTGACATTTCATGAATATTGTTTTCAATTAAATAGAGGTTCAGAGATGATAGGTATGATAGGTGGTAATGGTTATAGCTTAAACATGCCTAATATGGGAGCTTTATTAGAAGTATTAAATCCCATTTCTTTAGTAGTAATGGTAATAATAATGTTTTTTACTGCAAAGCCTAGTATAATGTATTGTAAAAAATGCAATAAATATATGAATGAAAAACAAGTATTCATATTTAATACGGGTGATAATTTTGCAAATACAATGTTAGAAAAAATAGAACAATGTACCAAAGATGAAGAAGGGGTAGAGATATTAAGAGAAGTTATAAGAGTTAATCAAGAACTGAGAGGTACATCTGATGAATTCGTTGTGGGAAATTATAATTATTGTGATAATTGTAATCAACTATATCTAGTTTTAATAAGATATACTATTAATAAACAAGGGGTTCATAAAAAACACGGTATTATGAAAAAGTATGTTCTAGATGAAAAATTTTTTAGGTTAATTATTAGGTAAGGTATTCTACAAATCTTTCTAATACAAGTGATGCATAGTAAACAACTAATACAAAGATTATGATATATCAAGTGAGGATTTTATTAACAACTTTACCAACAGTAATAAGGATTTAAACAAGTATATAAAAAGTTTATTGGAAGAAGCTATTGTTCACGAGGAAGCAGATAATGTTGAGGATTTGCTACTAGTCGGATTTGGATTAAATCTATTTGACACAAGTTGGACTAGTATACTGTGCAATCTATTGGAATTAAAATGGCACTTTCAACATGAAAACATTGCTAGAGTATTACAGAATTTAAAATCTCCTGAAAGCGTTGAGTGTTTATACAGAACAGCTTTAGATAAATTTGATTATCTAGCATATAATAATAGCACAGCTCTAGCAATAAAATGCATTTGGGCATTAGGAGACATAAATACAAGAGAAGCCAAAGAAAAACTACAATTATTAGAGCAAAACGGTGAGACAACCATACGAGAAAATGCAACAAAACAACTAAATCGTAATAACTAAAAAGCTAGCCTTCATGTATGTATAAAATTGCTTATATGAAGGCTATTCAATAGGAGAAATCACATGATATTAGAACAAAACAAAATATATGCAAAATATGATGATACAAGAATAAGGGTCTACCAAGCCTATAATGACAGAATAGCCAGTGAAGCATTAGAATTAAATACTTTAGGTGATTCTTTTAAAAAAGATAGAATGACGTGGATAAAACCATCGTTCTTATGGATGATGTATAGGTCAGGATGGGGAACTAAAAAAGACCAAGAAAGAGTGTTGGCTATAGATATATATAGAACATTTTTTGATGAATTATTATCAAAAGCAGTATTAACATCTTTTGATAATAGTATTTATGTCAGTCATGATGAATGGAAAGTACAGTTGTCTAAATCAAGTGTAAGATGTCAATTTGATCCAGATAGAGATATACACGGTAATCCTCTTAAAAAAAGAGCCATTCAGTTAGGAATAAAAGAAGATATGGTTCAAAAATATATAACAGAGGGGATATGTGCCATTACAGATATAACAAGTAAGGTTAAAGAGTATAGAGGGAAAATTGAAAAGGATGTATTTGATAATACTCTACTACCTGTGGAAACAGAATACAAATAATGTCTATGTATAAGTTTTATGGATAAGCGTCTTCTTAATTTCAAGATGAATAAGCCCTATACCCCAAGTAATTAGGGAAATAGGGTACTTCCTTATCCTATATTTGAAACATACTAGCTATAAGGAGTTGATTTTTAAGCACAACTAACTCATTAATCAAACCATCATGCCTTGTAATAAGCTGATTAATCATGTAATAGATGTCATCTTTAGTATTTGCAAAGGGTATTTCACCTAACTTTTAGTTAATATGAATGAAAACTATGAATCTAGCGTAGATAGAGTAAAACAACTTACGGATGGCGTTGAAAGACTTATTATAAACTTAAAGATGAAAAACAGCGGCAACAATATGAAAAGATGCAAGATATCTTTTTCCCTGATGGGAGAGCATAAAAGGAAGGGAACTATTGATGTCAAAAAAATCTAAAAAAGTCAAACTATTTTATAGCATATTAATAATTATTATAATTACTAGTTCAATTACTATAGCTATAAGTAATAGAAAAACAAACTTTGATAAATTTGTTGAACAATATGAAAGGTCCATAGCTAAGATAATGAAATCTATAGATATTGATAATATCAAAGAGACTTTATTAACAAAAGAAAATGATAAAATAATGAGTCATCTAAAAGAAGAATTAGAAGAAATACAAGATTATGTACCTGAGAAAAGAAAATCTGAATATCTTTACATGAGAATGAAGTATTCTAATTTAGAAAAGACTATGAACATAGTTAAAGATTGGGATAACATAGAAACATTTCAGCAGATGCAAATGATAACTGATTTAATTAGTCAACAAGTAATGTACGAATAATTTGACTATACTTGATTCAAGGCAGAGTTATTATATTATCAATATGTACGATTTAATTTAATAATTACTTAATAGTTAATAATCTTATACTTATTTCAAGATAGTTATCGTATTAGTATTTTTTTAACTTAACCCGCTAAGTAGGATGTTTATATGTAATTACTTCGTATGCTAATTTAGAATGTTATCAACTGGAAGTATGATTCGTGGTAAATCACTTTATACTACAATAGATATATTATTCGCTATTGTAGAAAATAAACAAACAGTAGTAGAAACTATATATGTACTTTTATATATTAAAACAAACCCTGTACTTAAATATCTTATTCACCTAATAATGTATTTATTAGTAGCAAGAGTCAAGGAAATTCCATTAAAATATGAAAAAGAAGTATATTACAAAATTTTCTAAGTTGAAAGATTACAGTGATATAATTTTCAACATTATTAAACAGGGTTCTATAAATGGGATAAATTATATTTCTCATATAGACCAACAGTATAAATACTTATTATATAAGTTAAACATGGTCTAGATGAAATAAAAAAGACAATTAAGGAGGCTCACTAACTAGTGAAAAAAATAACTAAAATTACAGTACTAATAATATTGATGTTAGCCGCCATTTTTTTAATATTTCAATTCCAAGTTAAAAATAATCGTGTCATTACTTATGAACATTATACTACTGAATACACTAGAATGGTCACAAGTATTGTTAATGAGACAAAGGGATTATCAATAGAAGAAGCCTTATTAACAATAAAAAGCACCAAAAATTTAGAGAATATGAAAGAGTTAAAGAAGCTGGTCGATAAATGCGAAATTGAATTTAACAGTGATTCACAAAATAAAATCTTCTATCATAATTCTATAAAAAAACAATATGATGAATTAAATATGCTGTTCGGTGGTAGTTCAGATTTAAAAGAATTGGAAGATATATTAACGGGATTAAGAATTAAAATGTTTTATAATTAAAAACAATAAAAAGTAAGTCTTATAGATTACAAAGCCATGAAATTAACAAGTAGTTGACATAGGATTAAAGAAAAAACGAAATAGACCAAAATATAAAGGAGAATCTATAAATGAAGCAATTACCCACTAAATGGAAAATCATTTTTCTAATAGTGTTAGTTACTCTAATTTTTGTGATTATATTTACAAAATATAAATCTAAAGTTAATCAAAATGAAGGTAACATAATATATGAAGAATGTTATAATGCATATATGGAGAAATATAACCAATTGACCGAAGGTATTGATGAAACAAATGTTCATGAAAAAGTACAATTATTATATACGGATGCAAATAAAGAGCTTATAGAAGAAATGGGAACTATAATTAATAAATATGATGATGAATTATCACGTTATGATGGTTATTATATTTTATACTTTAGATTTAAAGAGTTATATCAAGAGTTAAAGAATAATTTCTATAAACTAGAGAAATGGGATGAGTTAAGTTATTCAGAGCAAATAGAGATTAGTGTTTATTTTGTATTAGATGATTTCTAGTATGTATTGAAAATTAATTTACAAGAACACTCCAAAATAACAAAGACCAGCTAGTAAAAGTCAAGAGATAACGAAAGGAGAAATATAAACAAATCTCTTAATTAATAAATTGCATAGCAAGGCTGAAAGATGGAACTACTTTACACAGAGGTATTGTTAATGGAGTTCAGGTTGGTCATATAAATTCATCTTATTTTTCAACAAATTCGTGATATTTGAGTTTTACATAAGCCTTTTTTTATTTTAAAATGTTTGGTAATATATGTATTTTTTACTATATTAATATTTTCCATATCATTTAATTCTAAATTAATATTTATCTCATTTTCAGAAGGAGCTCCATAAAATTTATATAACTGCTTATATGTGGGATGATTTTTATAATTAATAATATAACATATTATTTTTATTCCTAAAAAAAGTACTATACTTAATAGTATTATAAGAAATAATATGTCCGGTAGTTCATATGAAGAAAAGTTTGTCAGTGTATCAAACTCATATATGAAAAGGTTATCAAGTTTATATCTCTGCCCCAATATTTTTTGTAGATCCTCTACAAGTATATGTTTAAGTGGCAAGAATACACCTATATGCATCTGGTTTGGCTTTATCTTAAAATCAGGTGATACCTTTGTAAGAAGAAGTACATTGCCAACATCAATTAAGATATACTTATGAGTCACAAGTGGTTTTGTAGGTTGAGTTCTTATTCCATCAATAGATAACGTGTAGTTAGTTTCGTAGGCTAAGCCTAAATCAAATTCATTAACTGACCTTATTTTGAATTTATACTTATGGTTTTGTACATAAACACTGTTATAATCAAGCAGACTTTGTGCCTCTACATCAAATTCCCTTAGATTTTCAAGCTTATTTTTTAAGAGCGATACTATATCTTTTTTAGGTTGTTCCTCTTTACTACGGTCCATTAAAGTTAGAAGGTTTTCTTCAGTAAAAGCAATCTGATAATCCAATTTATGAGGTGCAAAAAAGAAATTTACGATTGTAGGTTGTATTTGTTTTAGATAATAAAAAAGAGAAAGAATAATGACAATATAGATAACTAATAAATTTACAATGTTTTTATTGATAAAATATTTTAAACTAAGTTTCACGTTTTCCTCCTAATAATCAAAAAATTATCTGAAACAATTTAATCTTTATTCTATAGTATACATTTATTTGTGTATTTTTACAATAGTTTTATATTTTATATACGATTGATGACTCATAAAGTAATAATGTAAACACAAAAGAACTCATTTTAGATTATATTACCTAAAATAAGTTCTTTTGTAACATCTCAGAAAGATGGATAATAGGTTAACCTTAAAATACCACTTAGATAACATCCAACTATAAAATATTTTATGTCTTCTGCATTGCCATATTTGATAGTCAGTTAAATTAATAGCTAAATTTTAAAAACAAATGTTTTCAACATATACTATAATTAAAAGTTTTCATATAAGGGAACTAATTTAATTAAATACCGTCTAATTTATTAGTCGCCCAAATATCTGAGGTTACAATAAAATAAGTTATTAAAGAAAAAGGAGAGTTTTATAATGAAAAAAAGCGTTATGTCAATATTATTAGCATTATTACTATGTATATCACTAGGAGGTTGTGGAACAAGTAATAAATCTACAGTTGATAATAATGAAAGTGATAAAGTACATGAATATTCAAGTTTAGATGTCCTTATGATGATGTTTGATAAAGTAGGAGTTAAACCTTATGAAACTATAAACGTATTAGATGAGAAAGCTTCACAGCAACAATTAAATTACCAAAATATGCTTGATCAAAATCAAGAAAATATTGAAATAGAAGGATATATTTCAGGAGCATCTACAGTACCTATGATGATGCCTTCTACACAGAATGTAACAGTATTACAATTTGAAGATAATACTAACTTTGAAAAATATAAGAAAGCTATTAAAGGTATTATGTATGCAGGAGTTTGTGTTTTACCAGCAGAAGAAACTATTCATATTGTAGAAAATGGGAACTTCATATGTTATATTTCAGCAGATGATAAAGGAGACGCATTTGAGAAAGCTTTTAAAGAGTTAGATTTAGCAGTAAAACCAAAATATAATGATGATACTGTGTTAGATAAGGCTATAACTCTTTATAATAAGTACAAAGGTGATTATAATATTTCTGAATTAAACCAAGATATTAATCCAATATTTACAATAAACCCTTCATTTGACGGTGAGGTTGCTAAGTATGATTTTACAAATGATGATATAGAAGAGGGGTACTTTATTAGAAGTAAGGTTGATTATACACAATTAGATAAGCCAATTGAATTCTCAGCTTATGTTATAAAAGTAAAAGATTCACAAAAAGTTGATTTAGTAAAAGAAGCAGTAGAAAATGCATCCAAAATTGAAGGGTATGAAAACAAGTTCTTTATTTCAAAAGATGTTGAAACAAGTGTTGAGATAGATGGGAATTATGTTATTTTAATAGCTAAAAAAGCTAAATAGGAGAAGAAAATGATATTTTCCAGTTTAATGTTTTTGATTTATTTTATGCCTGTTTTTTTGTTTCTATATTTTGCGCTTCCGAAATATAGAAACATTATTTTACTAGTATTTAGTATAATATTCTATTCCTTTGGTGAACCAGTTTATATTGTATTACTTTTTTTTAGTAGTTCAATAGATTACATTTTATCTAGGAAACTCCAACAAACAGAAGAGAATTATAAAAGAAAAGTATTTCTATGGTGTAGTATATTATTAAATGTATTATTACTAGGATTTTTCAAGTATAGTGATTTTTTAATTAGCACAATCAATTATACTTTTAATATGGATTTTAATTTATTAAAGCTACCACTACCAATAGGTATTAGTTTTTACACATTTCAGACTATGTCATATACAATTGATGTATATAAAAATAATGTAAAAGCTAATAAATCTTATCTAAACTTTTTGATGTATGTGTCAATGTTTCCTCAATTAATAGCAGGACCAATTGTAAGATACGTTGATATAGAAAAAGATTTGGATAGTAGAATAGTTTCTATAGAAAAATTCGACTTAGGAACTAAGAGATTAATAATCGGTTTAGCCAAAAAAGTTATATTAGCAGATTCAATGAATCTAATGTATATTGACTTAATGAAAGCTAGTCCTTCTCAACTAGGATACTATTTAGCATATTTAGCTTATGGATTACATATCTATTTTGATTTTTCTGGATATAGCGATATGGCTATAGGATTAGGAAAAATGATAGGATTTGATTTTCTAGAAAACTTTAATTACCCTTATATATCAAAGTCAATATCAGAAGTATTTCGTAGATGGCATATTTCATTAGGAACGTGGTTTAGAGAATATGTATATATACCTTTAGGTGGAAGCAAAGTTGTAAAATGGAAAATAATAAGAAATCTAATATGCGTTTGGTTAATTACTGGTTTGTGGCATGGAGCTAGTACTAACTATATACTATGGGGATTATATTTTAGTATTTTTATTATAGCAGAAAAAACTATTTTAAGAAAAATATCTATTCATATACCTACAATGATTAGACATGTATATGTATGTATAATAATGATTTTTTCATGGGTTATTTTTGCTAATACGGATATGAATATAATAAGAGAAACGTATAGTTATATGTTTGGAGTAAAATATATAAGTTTAATATCAAAAGAAATGATATTTACTATAAGAAACTACAGCGTTCTACTTATAATATCACTTATATCAGCAACACCAGTAACAAAAAAACTTTTTAATAAGATACCAGACCTATTGAACAATTTAATATATATAATATTATTTATATTGTGCATCTGTATAATAAGTGACTCTAACTATAGTCCATTTATTTACTTTAGATTTTAGGAGTGTGCTATGAAAAGATATATAACAGGAATTAGCTTTATGATAATTATAAGTGTATTAATGATTAGTAATATTGTAGCTCCTGATAAAGCTCTTTCCCAATTTCAAAAAAGGAGACTTCAAATGTTTCCTGAGATTTCAAGAGAAAATTATTTTAGTGGAAAGTTTTTCAAGGAACTAGACACATACGTTAAAGATCAAGAAATATTTAGTGAAGAATTTAGCAAAATTGTTTCTTATGTTAATTACAATATATTACGCAAAATAGAGAATAAGAACATAGTAAAATATAACCAATCATTATATGAAGCAATAAAATTAAATGAAAATAATATAAATGATTTTAATAATAATATTATGAAGTTGAAATATAGCTTAGATAATAAAAACCAGTATACGGTTATTGTTCCAGACAAAAGTTTTTATCTTGATAATAACTTTATTCATTTAGATGATAAAGTATATAAGAATCTAAAATTTGATTTTATAGATTATTACAATATATTAGATGAAAAAGATTTCTATAAAACGGATATTCATATAACTAATAAAGGAAGTTATGAGATATATTTACAGTTAAAAAAACAAATGAATCTAGAGAATAATTATGAAACTGATTTTATAAAAGTATCAGATGATTTTCTAGGTTATTATGCTATAAAATCTATGTATACTGATACAAAAGATATAATATATCAGCCAAGTAATAATATAATAGATAATCTTATTGTAACATATATGGATTATGATGGTGAATATACTAGTCATGTAGGATGTTATTTTGATGAACATCTAGATACTAATGATAAGTACTCATTTAATCTTAATGGAAATAAGCCTATAACTATTATAGAGAATAAACAATGTGAAAATAATCGTGAGTTGGTAATTATAAAAGACAGTTATGGATTAACAATTGCACCTTTTTTAGCTCAGCATTATAAAAAAGTTACAATGATTGATCCAAGAATGATACCAATTGATTTTGTTAACAATTATGTAGATAATGAAACAGAAATTTTATATTATTATGGATTTAAGTCTGTTAATGATGGAAAAATGTTCTAAGGAGTTATTGGATAATATAGTATCCGTAACTCCTTTACTTTATTGACAAACAATAAAACATATAATAGTATTAGATTACATTAATTTAACAAGACTATTAAGGAGCAGATTATGAGACTAAGAAGTATTAAAAATGCTGATGAAAGATTAATAGAACATCCAAGAATTGTACATAACGAAAAAGAAAATAGAGGAAAATGGAAAGAAATATTTGATAATGATAATCCAATACATATAGAAATTGGAATGGGTAAAGGACAGTTTATATCAACTATGGCTAAAAATAATCCCAATATTAATTATATAGGATTTGAAAAATTCACTAATGTATTAGTAAGAGCTTTAAAAAATCTTAATGAAGAAAATGTTAATAATGTATTAGCAGTTAGAATGGACGTAGAAGAGATATTAGAGGTTTTTGAAGAAAGTGAGATAGATAGAATTTATCTTAATTTTTCTGATCCATGGCCAAAAGATAGACATGAAAAGAGAAGATTAACTCATCATGGATTTTTAGAGAGATATAATTCCATATTATCTCCTAATGGAACAATATGCTTCAAAACAGATAATAAAGATTTATTTGATTTTTCTTTAGAAGAAATAGAAAAACACGGCTGGAAACTGAAAAAAGTAACAAGAGATTTACATAGTAGTGTATATGTTGAAGGAAATGTAATGACAGAATATGAAGAAAAATTTGTAAGTCTTGGTATGCCTATTTATAGACTCGAAGCATCCAGATAAATATTAGCAAAGGTTTAAGTCTTTTTATATAATGATATTGTTTTTGATATAATCATATTGAGTTAGAAGTATATTATAACTTAGCAATCAAGCGTTAAAAACATGTAATATTTTTACTTATAATACATACCTTTAATATGAGAAGTATATAGGGGGTATGATAATGTTAGAAGATATAGAAGATATTAATAATGAAAAGTTTACTTATACAGGGAAAATAATAGAAATAAAAGATACTAATGAAATAGTTGTTAATATATTAAACTCTAAAAAATCAATAAATATAAAACTAACAGATAACACTACATTTGATGAGAACATTTCAAATGATTTTATACTAGGAAATATAATTATATTTGAGACAACAAATTGTTTAACTGTTAATGAAGACGATACGTTAGAATTAGATATAACTAGAATTATTGCCAATGAAAAAGATGAAATAATTACAGTAGATAAAAGAGAAGCTATTAGTAGTAGCATAGGAATTTTTCCTAATGTAATATTAGAAGAAGAGAAACAAATTACAGTTAAGAAAGATAAGATTATAGCCATTGCAGTACCAAAAGTTGATGAATGTTCATGGGAGCATATAATAGATAATGAAAATATTAGATTGATTAATGAAAGTTATGAAAAAGATATATCTGATAATGAAGAAGAACATTATTTAGCATTTGTAGCAGACAATATTGGAGATAGTGAACTTATATTACAGCTTACTAAAGATGATGAAATTATTAAAGAGTTAGTATATAAAATATATATTAATTAACATATAATAGTTAACATAACTTAGTGGATTGCTTTTGGTAATACATATATAATTAAAAGCTAATGTGACATTGTTATTATATGCTGAATATAATATACTAAACATAATATTGAATGTAATATTACATTCATTCAATGAATAGGAGTGCTATATGAAGTTCTCTGAGAAGGTAAAGTATAAATACCTACAAGAAAGTTATGGAAAAAAACATAGTAAGAAAAAGCAATATAATATTGTTAAGACTATAGATGAATTAGATAATTATATAGAAAAAAATTTAAAGAAAATATTCAAATCAAAATGAGCAGCTAATAAATATAACTGCTCATTAATAATATAGTTAATTATAATAGTGATGGCAATATCTCATTAATAAACACAAAACCAATGAATAATATCACTGAAGTAATAAGATATCCATCAAATATCTTCTCTTGTTTTTGTATATTGTTAGGTATTTCATCGGTAGCCTTTGTAAATAATTCTTGTTTATTATTATATTTAATAGCTAAACGGAAAAACAAATAAACTAATGGTAAAGTAACAAGCGTTAACATTAATGATGGTATAATAAGTGATAGTATAGTTGATTTTGTAACTGTTTGATTAGCAAGTATGTCATAATCAACATAATTTTCAGCCAAATCTTGCATTAATATTGAAAATTTCAATAAGCACATCTGTAAACCATTTATTAAAAAGTGTACAAGCATACTTGAGTAAATTGAACCTGTTATCTTAACAAGAAAACTTAGAACTATTCCCATAAAAAATGCATAAGAAAACTGATTTCCATTAAGATGAAGCATACCAAAACATAAACCACTAACTAGAGCAGCTTTCATAATAGTTGTATTCTTATAATTAGAAAGTAATATACCTCTAGTGATTATCTCTTCGTTAATTGCAGGAAGAACTGCAACAAGTAATAATAATAGCCATAGTGGAAAACTTGCCAAAGCTGAAATAGTATCAGTTACTTTGTTTTCAAAAAATAGTTGAGATATAAGATTAACTAATCCCATAAAAGGCTGTATAAATATACCAATACCGATAGTTAATAATATATTAATACCATCAAGTCTATTTAACATTAGCGTTTCTTTAACAGAAGCCTTTGTTATAATAAAATATAAAATAATAGGAACAGTAAGAAATAGTAATTGTGGAATTAGAATTAAACTACTTTCATTTAATGGTATATGTAGTTTTTGGATTATAAAACCAATAGCTCTTGAGCCAACAATCATCAATAATAATATTATTAAAATAAATTTATTACCACGTTTTGTAGAATACATATTTTCATCATCCTTTCATGTCAAATTTAGAATATATATTGAATCCGTTCGTAGGTCTTAACCTAATATAGCATATGATAATTAGATATTCAACTATTATACAAACTTACTTTTCCATAATCTTGAAATAGCTAATATAAAGTGGTATATTAGAGTTAACATATAATAGTATTATATTTGCATAAGATAAGAAAGGAAGAAATAATGCTTTTTAATTTTTGTGTCATCGTCCTATTAGCTTTATTAGCTAATTATATAATGGAAAAGATTAAAATGCCAGGTCTTTTAGGGATGTTAATTCTTGGAATTATAGTCGGGCCATATGGATTTGATTATATTCATCCTACTATAGTTGAAGTATCTAAAGAACTGAAAACATTTGCATTAATTGTTATCCTACTGAGAGCAGGACTTGGATTAAAAAAACAAGACTTACATAAAGTAGGTAAAACTGCATTATTTATGAGTTTTATACCAGGAATATTAGAAGGTTGTATCATTATGGTAATATCTAGATATTTATTAGATTTTACTTGGATTCAAGGTGGTATATTAGGTTTTATTATTGCAGCTGTATCACCAGCCGTAGTTGTACCACAGATGATAGAATTAAAAGAAAAAAAACTTGGTGAGAACAAACAAATACCAACATTAATTCTAGCAGGTGCATCTGTTGATGATGTATTTGCCATTACAATTTATAGTACTTTTCTATCATTATATCTTGGAGATAGTATTAATATTACTACACAGATAATTAAAATACCTATAACTATATTACTTGGTATAGTTAGTGGAATAATAATTGGATTTATTTTATGTTATGTGTTTAAAAAATTCCATATTAGAGATACTAAAAAGGTGTTAATATTACTAGCAATATGTGTTTGCTTCAATGAGCTTAGCGATTATATTAATACATTATTAGGAATAATGACAATAGGATTTATATTGTTAGAGAAATTACCTGTAGTAGCTAATAGATTATCCACCAAAATGAATAAAGTATGGGTATTTGCAGAGATACTACTATTTTTATTGATTGGTGCACAAGTAGATGTTTCAGTTGCAAAAGATGCAGGATTAGTAGGAATTATATTAATTACAATAGGATTAATATTCAGAAGTATTGGTGTTATTATTGCAACAATAGGTAGTGAACTTAACATTAAGGAAAGATTGTTCTGTGTTATATCCTATCTACCAAAAGCTACTGTTCAAGCCGCTATTGGATCAGTTCCATTAGCATATGGTGTGGAAGGTGGAGAATGGATTCTTGCAATAGCTGTATTAGCAATTCTCATAACTGCACCACTTGGTTCTATAGGTATTAGATTAACAGCTCATAAATTATTAAAAAATATTTAAAAAATCTAAAAAAGTATTGACATATATCGTTATATTGTAATATAATGATATTAAGATAACAATAAATATAATAAGGAGGTTTTAATTATGGCAATGGCATTTACAGATAATAACTTTGAAGCGGAAGTATTAAACTCAGATGTTCCTGTATTAGTTGATTTCTATGCAGATTGGTGTGGACCATGTAAGATGATGGCTCCTGTTATAGATGAATTAGCTAAACAATATGAAGGAAAAGCCAAAGTAGGGAAACTTAATGTTGAACAAAATGGTGAAATAGCACAAAAATACAAAGTTATGAGTATTCCAACAATGTTATTAATTAAAGATGGTAAAGTTGTAGATACTGTAGTTGGTGCAGTACCAAAACAACAATTAGAATCAAAAATTGATTCAGTAATGTAATTGAAATTATTTTTAATTAAGAATGAGAAATGAAACATATATTACTATAAAAGGGACTCTTTCACAGAGTCCCTTTTATGTGCATTAAAATCTTAATAAGCATTTACTCGAAAGTGGTTACAGCAACCTCATTATCTCTCGTTTTCATCTTATACTTATTATCTATATGTCTATCAATAATATTTTTAATAACTGCAAAAAATGGAACACCTAAAAACATACCAATAAGTCCAAATAGTTTACCACCAACTATAATAGAAAATATTACCCAGAATGGACTAAGCCCTGTTGAATCTCCTAATATTTTCGGCCCTAATATATTACCATCAAACTGTTGAAGACCAAGTATTATAATAGCAAACCATAAAGATTTGATAGGGCTAATGATAAGAACTAATACAATTCCTGCAAAGCCTCCAATAAAAGGTCCAAAATAAGGAATCATATTTGTAATACCTACAAAAACACTAATAAGTAATGGATTAGGTATCTTGGCAATAAGTGTAATAATAAAACATAATAATCCTATTATTAAAGAGTCTATTAACTTTCCAACAAAAAATTTAGAAAAAATTCTATGACTATCTTTTAAGATAAACAATAGATTATCAGAAGTACGTTTACTAAATAGTGCTACAATACCTTTCTCAAAACTAGCTACAAATCCTTCCTTACTCATCAATAAATAAATTGCTATAATAAAAGCTACGATTACATTTAATAATCCGAATGTAAAACCTTTTATATAATCTAGTAGTATTGGAACTATATTGTTAAATATGTTGTAGATTTTATCAAGAGAAGGCATATTATCATTAATGAATGTATTAATTACTTCAGAATCTATATTATCTACAGAATAATCATCAATAAGCTTTGTAATTTCATCAACGGATTTATCAATAAAATCAGGTAAAAGTTTAAAAATATTACTTAAACTAGTTGCTAATTCAGGAATTATAAATGCCAATATAATTATTATAAAACCTAAAACAGTAATATAAGAAAATAAAATAGCTAACATTCTTCTAGTTTTCGGGCTCTTGAATTTTTTCTTTCTAAATCTGAATTTTGTAATTGATTTTTCAAACCATACCACCATAGGATTAATAAAATAAGCTATTAAAAAACCTATCATAAAAGGTGATAGAGTGCTAATTGTTGACTTTAAAAAGTTTTTTGTATCATTCCAATTACCAATAGACTTAGAAAAAAGTAAGCCTATAATCAAAACGATTATTGCATAAACACTAATAGTTGTATATTTTTTATTCCATTCAACTTTCATTTTTCTTTTGTGCCTCCTAAATAGTAAATTATTTGATGTCGTAGAATATCTATTTATATATAATAACAAATTATGTAAATAAAATGGACTACTAATAATAAATTTAATGTAAAATTAATATATAAGCTTTAATTTTAATTAAAATATATTTAGCTTTTAATGAGATATACATAACAATAATATTATTGACATAAATAAGAGTATTTCAGACAGTTAAATTTAATATAATAATTAGAATAAATTAAAATGTTATGGGAACGATTAGAAATAAATATAATAATTACTATTGACAAAAAAATATAAAAAAGATATTATATCATTACCGACCGACTGTTCGGTCGGATTAATAATGTAAAGAGAGGAGAATAAAAATGTTATCAAAATTTAGTGTAAAGAAACCTGTAACAATCATTATGATTGTTTTGATATTTATTATATTTGGAGCAGTTTCATTTAATCAGTTGAATACAGATTTATTTCCAAGTATGAATATCCCTATAGCAGCTGTTTCAACAACGTATATAGGGGCAAGTCCAGAAGAGGTAGAAAATATTGTTAGTAAAAATATCGAGAGTTCACTTGCTACAGTACAGAATGTGAAGAAGATACAATCTATTTCTTCGGAACATAATTCATTGGTAATTGTAGAATTTGTAGAATCTGCCAATATGGATGTAGCTATGTTAGATATGAGAGAAAAACTTGATATGATTACACCTAATTTTCCAGAGGGTGTCAATTCACCTATGCTTATTAAATTCAATCCTAATATGATGCCAATTATGGGCTTTTCTTTTACAAAAGAAGGAAGCAGTATGGCAGAAGTCACAGATTTTGTTGAAAATATAGTAAAACCAAGACTTGAAAGAATTGAAGGGGTAGCATCTGTAACAATTAATGGTGGAAGTGAGAAACAAATAGAAATAACTTTAGATTCAGATAAAATGCAGTTATTAGGTGTAGATAGTGAGATGATTTCTAACTTGCTAAAAGCTTCTAATTTCAATATGCCTGCTGGTAGAATTACAGAAGGTGGGAAAGATTATACTATCCGTACATTAGGAGATATAGAAGATATTAATCAATTAAGGGACTTTAATTTATTTAACATCCCTGTTCCAGTGATAGAAGGAACAGAAATTGACGTGTGGGAAGTATTAAAGCAAAAAAACAATATGGATAATGCGACTAATGAATTACCATCACAAACACAATCTCAACAACAACCTACATTACCTAATATGAAGATGAAGCCAGTTTCAATTAAATTAAGTGATTTGGCTACAATAGAAGAAGTTGAAAAGAATCAAAATGTATATTCAAAAGTTAATGGTGAAGACAGTATTTCAATAGCTATACAACGTCAGACAGAGTACAATACAACACAAGTGGCAAAAAAGATAAATAAAGTTATAGACGATATTAAAGATGAATATAAAGATACTAATATACTAGTTACGCTTGATCAATCTAAGTATATTAATGATATGGTTTCATCTGTAAGTCTTAATGCTATTATTGGTGCTATTCTTGCTATACTTATATTATTTATTTTCCTAAAAGATATAAGACCTACTATAGTTATTGGAATAGCAATTCCTATTAGTGTTATTGTATCATTTACTTTCATATGGTTAAGTGGTATTTCTCTTAATGTTGTTTCATTAGGTGGATTAGCTCTTGGAATAGGAATGCTTGTAGATAACGCTGTAGTTGTCCTTGAGAACATATATAGAATGCGAAAAGATGGAGAATCAAGAATTACCGCGGCTATTGCAGGAAGTAAACAAGTGGCAGGAGCAATAACTGCATCAACACTTACAACAGTTGCTGTATTTTTACCTGTTATTTTTGTTAAAGGAATTACAGCTCAATTATTTAAAGAAATGGCTTTAACTGTAACATTAACATTGCTTGCCAGTTTATTAGTAGCACTAACACTAGTTCCAATGTTGTCATCAAAACTTATAAAAAAACCAGATACCAGTACTCATCATAAAGTAATGGATGGTTTTAGAAAAATATATGTAAATATATTAACTGTATCACTGAAACATAGATTAATAGTTGTAATAATTACAGTAGTTTTATTTGTAGCTAGTATTTTTGGTGCAATGTCAATAGGAACTGAGCTTATGCCTCAATCCGATGAAGGACAAATAAGAATTACTGCTACAATGCCAAAAGGAACTACTTATAATGAAACAGTAGAAAAAGTAGTTCAGATAGAAGAGATACTAGTAAGTCATAGCGATATTAAAACTATTAGTGCATCAATTGGTGGAGACAATAGATTTGGTCCTATGATGGGAGGCAGTACTGACACAGGTACAATTAATGCTATATTAGTACCTCAATCTGAAAGAAGTAAGAGCACTAATGAGATATCCGATGAGATAAGAGATGAAATAGTTGCCAAAGTAGATTGCAAAATAGAGGTAAACCCTGTATCATCTAATATGATGGGATTTTCATCTGTTCCAGTTCAAGTAGATATATCAGGTAGTGACTTTGAAGAACTTGAAAAATTAGCAAATCAAGTGACCACTATAGTTGAAGATATAGAAGGAACAGTTGAAGTTAATAACGGTATTTCAAAAGGAGCACCAGAGCTTAATATTATGTTAAATAAAGATATAGCCACTCCATTAGGAATTACTACAGCTTCAGTAGCAGGAGCTATTAGAGGAAGATTAACTAATGTTAAAGCAACAACTCTACATGTAGATGGTAAGAGATTAGATGTATATATTAATGAAACTAATAATACGAAATTAAAATTAGAAGATGTAGAAGAACTAGATTTTCCTTCAATGACTGGGAAAAATATTAAGTTAAAAGATGTAGCAAATATTGAAGAAGGCGAAGGATATACATCTATTAATAGAACTAATCAAAAAAGAGTAATAAGCGTAACTAGTAAATTAGAAGAAGGCGTAAGAACTGGTGAAGTTGGTAAAATATTAGAAGAGAGATTAAAAGAAATTGAGATTCCAGATGGCTATCATATAGAAAATGCAGGAGAAAATAAAGAGATAAAAGAAGCTTTTATCAGTCTATTATTAGCTCTATTACTTGGTATTGCATTAGTGTATATGATTATGGCATCACAGTTTGAATCATTTTTATACCCATTTGTTATAATGTTTAGTGTGCCATTGGCATTTACAGGAGCTTTTATCGCATTATTCATTACTAAAACTCCGCTTAGTATCGTATCTTTCTTAGGAATGATTGTTCTTACAGGTATTGTTGTAAATAATGGTATTGTATTAGTTGATTATATTAATAAATTAATTAAAGCAGGAAAAACAACGAAAGAAGCTATTATAGAAGCTGGTAGTATCAGAATTAGACCTATATTAATGACAGCTTTAACAACAGTTCTAGCCTTAATTCCATCATCCTTGAGCTTTGGTGAAGGTTCTGAGATGATTGCACCACTGGGTATAACTGTTATTGGCGGACTTATTATGTCAACATTTTTGACATTAGTAATTGTACCTGTTATATATTCATTGTTTGATGGATTAAAAAGAAGATTCAAAAAAGCGTAGATATATAATAATAAAGGATAGTGAAATTATGAACAAAAGAATATTAATATTTGAAGCAGCTACTAAGATTATGACAATCGAAGGTGTTAATGGTATAACTATTTCAAAAGTAGCTAATGAAGCTGGTATTGGTAAAAGTACAGTATATGAATATTTTACAAGTAAAAATGAACTAATATATAAAACTATTAGTTTCGCTGGAGAAAACTATTTGGAAGAAATTAAGCAAAGACTCTTATCTAGTAATCGAGGATTTGAAGAGACACTGAAAATGCTTATTAGAATCGCTATAGAGACTATGAGAAAAGGTAATAGTAATATTGTGTTTATAATGGGCGATTGTGATAAAACCTTCAAATCAAAAGATGATGTTCATAAGCAAATAAAAGAAGTTATGCTTAATCTTAGAATGAAAACTTTTCATATACTTGAAGAAATAATTGAACTTGGCGTAAAAGAAGGTAAAATAAAAAATCCTAAAGATAAGGTAGAGATTATTATATGGCAAAATCTATTGATGATGCTATCATATGAATTCTCAGGGCTAGACGAATTTATTGAACGACATAATGTTGATATTAGTAACGATAATAAAAATATTGATATTATATATGAATACTTGTTAAAGATACTATAACAATAAATAGCTCCATTTGTATAGGAAGTGGTTATCCACATTTTTATACAAGCGGAGCTATTTTGTATGTAATAACTATAATTACTTATGTACAATAACTTGTTTAATTAATTCATCATCCATAGAGTAAACTTCAATTCTAGTATTGTCTATATTTATTTTACAACCTACTTTAATAGGTATTTCTTGCTTAACTGCTTGATTGTATACAAATCCAGCAATAGTATGCCCCATATTTTCTGGTATTTCAGTTCCTAACATTTTGTTAACTTCTTTTACATACATACCCCCGTTAAATATCATTCCATCTGTAGATTCTCTAGTTGCACTATGAAGATATTTTCTAGTTGCAAATAATATAGCGATAGCTACTACCCCAATTAAAGTATCTAACATTGTGTTGTGTTCAACAATAATTTTTCTTGCAATAGCAAATAATAGCACTTCAACTGCACTACTAGGAGTATGCTTTGCGAGCATCTTAATAAACTCTATACCAATTATGATTTGTAATGCATCAGCTAAGAAATGTTCTACTTTTACGTCAAAATTTCCAGTAATAAATTCTTGTAGAATAACATACAAATCATGAATTATTATTACAGAGAATATACCTATACTTATTAAAGTAAAAGCTGCTATACATATCTCTAAATAACTGGCAGTTTTTGCAACATGATTTCTTAATTGCTGTTTCATTAAATATATTTTCCTCCTTAACCTTTACAATATTACGCTTTATATAATAAACCCCAATAGTTTTGAAACGTATATTGCCATTTATTAGATTTCATTATAACGTATTTTATTATATAAATAAAGTAAGAAGAAATAATAATTTTAATATCTATATAAAATAATGGAGCTGTCTTATAATACATTTTTAACAAGAATATGAGTAATCATGTTAAAAAATATTATGAGATAGCTCCTTATTAGATGTAGTTACATCATACTTTTTAAATCATCCATTAAGCTTTCAGCTTTATTCATCATTTTCTTACCTTTTCTTTGCATCTTTCTCATTTCTCTTTTATCCATTTTCATAAGTGCCATTGATGATAACCCAATAGCGCTTCCCATTAATAACCCAGTTGCAAATCGCATATAAAATCTCCTTCCATGTATTCACTTTCTTTATATTATTGTTAACAACTAACCATATAATATACTGGCAAAAATTGAAAAAGTCATTTATCCACAAAATATTTATCCACATATAAAGAAATAACAAAAATAGGAGTTTTTAAGCAAAATAACAATTTTTTGTAGTAAAAAACATAACAAAATCAGCATAGTGAATAAAGTTATCCCCAAAAAAATAGCGTTATCAACAGAAAAAATGTGGATAACTATTTAACAAGCAAAAAACTATGGAGTAGGGCAACTCCATAGTTTTTGTTGGGAACAGCAATATATGTATACTGCTTTAATAAGTGTACAGTACCTTGGAGGTACTTTTTAGTCTATAGGAAATTTCTAACGACAAAAATCTCCAAAGACGTTTTTGAATAGATAAATTTATATTAAATTTTCTACTCTTCTCCTTAGAGGAAAATCTTAAACTAACAAAGAATAATCTCCATATAGGCTAAGAATTTTCCTAACAACAGATTATGAACAAAGGGCATTGTTCATAATTAAATTATATATTTCTGAGTATGTATAAAATACTCCCTCTATTATATAAGATGTAAAATACCATAAAAGGTTACAAAAAAAAGTAAAAAAATTCAAAACACAACTATGGAACTATAAAATCATCAGCCCTAATAGGACTGATGCACTATACAAATATGGTTGTAATTATTAAATCTTAAATAATATCCACTTACAAGTTTTCACTTCATATTTTAATTCGCAAGATTGCTCTACTTCATTAAGAGTAATTGTACAAGTATAAGTTCTTATAGGATTGCCTGCTATATTTTCTTCTGTATGATAGAGAACATTGTTGATCTTAATAGTTTTTAGTGAATGATCTTCTGTTTCTAGTCTGAATTTTAGGGGCATAAGAATTCCTTTTACATTAAACCATGCAATCATATCAATAGGTTCCATAACAACTTTCATATAATAATCACTCCTTAATTACGCAATGTAGTGCTAGACATAATAGGATAGTTTTCTTCTGGCATACCACCACATAATGGTTTCAGGCCACTGTGAAGAAATGAAGCTCTAATAATAGCATTTTTCCCATATTTTGTCCTAATAGTATCAATTGATTTATCTAAAGCTGTATATTTCTCGGTATTTTTATAATCAAACAAAGATAGTTGAATATTTTCATTAGGTACAAGAGTAGATACTCTAATCCCAAGTTGGCGTATAGGCTTATTGTTCCAAGCTTCATCAAATAGTGTACAAACAGTAGAGTAGATAGTGTTAGTAATATCTGTGGATTGTGAAAGGTGCATTTGATGAGATAATGAGCTAAAATCACTTGATTTTATATTTATACTTACCATATTCGCTTTCATATCACAATCTCTTAAACGCATACAAACGGTTTCTGTAAGAGATAATAAAATAAGCTTTGCAGTACGACTAGTTTCTACATCAAATGAAATAGTAGTGGAATTACCAATACCTTTAGGTGTAGGAGAGCAAGGTTTTACTGAGGATTTATCCAATCCATTAGCAAAGTTATGAATAACATAGCCATGACTTTTGAAATGAGAATACAAAAGGTTAATATCTGTATTAGCTAGTTCACCTATAGTATATATGCCAAGCTTATTAAGCTTAGAGCTTGTTGCTCTACCTACCATGAACAAATCTCTTACAGGCAAATGCCACATTTTTTCTTGTATTTCATGTGGATATAATGTATGGATTTTATTAGGCTTTTCAAAATCTGATGCCATTTTGGCTAGAAGTTTATTATTAGAAATGCCAATATTAACAGTAAAGCCCAGTTCTTTTTGTATTTTATCTTTTATATAATGAGCAAATTGCATAGGAGAACCAAAGTGATGATTCATTGTGGTATAATCTAGAAAGCATTCATCTATACTATATCTTTCTACTATAGGAAAATACTCTCTAAAAATATTTACCATAGCGTCACTACACTGCATAAAAAGTTGGTAATTAGGAGGTACAACTACTAGAGAAGGACATTTTTGCCTAGCGCTGAAAATAGATTCACCTGTTTTTATACCGTATTTTTTAGCAGGGATAGATTTTGCCAATACAATACCATGTCTTTTTGATTGATCACCACCGATAATGGAAGGAATTTTCCTAAGATCAATACAATCTACTTGTTGTTGTAATCTATAAGTAGCTTCCCAGCTTAAGTAAGCTGAATTAACGTCAATGTGAAAAATAGTACGTTTCATAAAAAACACCTCTTAAAGACAGTATACACGAACGTGTGTTCGGAGTAAAGGGGTATTTTATGGTAGAGAGTAAAATGAAGGTTGAATGAAAAACTAAATTCTAGATTGCAAAAGAAAATTCTAGTTAACACGAAATTACTTTTGCACACATATTCCTGTATAATGGGAAGTAACAGTTGATTGCCTGCCTGTGCAGGAATGAGGTCATCATGAATAAAA
>JAOARM010000009.1 GCA_025210515.1 Vallitalea sp.
CTTTGCTTGTTTTTCTGTTGCTGCACCAGTTACTGCATCTCCACCAGCATATACTCCATCTTTAGATGTCTTCATTGTTTCTTCTTCTACTACTATACCTCCCCATTTATGAACAGCTAAACTATCAGTAGTTTGTCTTATTAATGGGTTAGGTGTCTGACCTATAGCAATTATTACAGTCTCTACATCTATTTCAAAATTACTATTTTGAACTGGTACTGGTCTTCTTCTTCCTGAAGAATCTGCTTCTCCTAATTCCATTTGAATACAATTCATACCAGTTACATATCCATCATTACCTAAAATTTCTTCTGGATTTGTTAATGTTTTAAAAATTATTCCTTCCTCTTTTGCATGATGAACCTCTTCTAATCTTGCTGGAAGTTCATTTTCACCTCTTCTATATACTATGTAAACATTCTCCGCCCCAAGTCTTTTGGCTGTTCTCGCTGCATCCATAGCAACATTGCCACCACCAACTACGGCAACATTTTTACCGACTTTTACTGGTGTTGATGAATCTTTTTCATATGCTTTCATAAGATTAACTCTTGTTAAAAATTCATTAGCAGAATACACTCCATTTAGATTTTCACCTTTAATATTCATAAACCTAGGAAGTCCTGCCCCACTACCAATAAATACTGATTTAAAATCTTCCTCTATTAATTCATCTACTGTAATTGATCTACCAATTAATACATTTTTCTTGATCTTTACACCTAATTTTTTAACATTCTCTACTTCTTCTTGTACTAGTTTTTTGGGAAGTCTAAATTCTGGTATTCCGTAAGATAAAACCCCACCTGTTTTATGTAATGCTTCAAAAATAGTAACATCATATCCTTTTTTAGCAAGCTCTGAGGCACATGATAGCCCTGCTGGTCCCGATCCTACAACTGCAACCTTTATGTTATTATCTGACTCAATTACACTTTGACTTTCATTACCATGTTTCATATGATAATCTGCTACAAATCTTTCCAATCTTCCTATTCCAACAGGCTCACCTTTAATTCCTCTAATACATTTACCTTCACACTGATTTTCTTGTGGACAGACTCTACCGCATATAGCTGGCAATGAGTTTTCCCTTGTTATAATTTCATAAGCTTGTTCAAATTCTCCTCTGGCAATGGCACTCATAAACTCTGGTATTGGTACATTAACTGGACATCCTGATACACATGGTTTGTTTTTGCATTGAAAGCATCTTTTTGCTTCTTCAATCGCTTCTTCTTCAGTGTAACCAATTACTACCTCTTTGAAGTTTTTATTTCTAACAAGAGGATCTTGTTCTTTTATTTTTGTTTTTACTAAAGCATTATTACGCATTTATCTATCCCTCCAATCCTAACCTACAATTATGCTCATGTTCTTCTTCTTTGTACATACCTTGTCGTCTTATAGCTTCATCGAAATCGACCTTATGACCATTAAAATCAGGTCCGTCTACACAAGCAAATTTTACTTCGCCCCCTACTGTTACTCTACATCCTCCACACATCCCAGTTCCATCAATCATAATTGGATTTAATGATACATTTGTCTTAATATCAAGTTCTTTTGTAATTTGACACACTGCTTTCATCATAACTAATGGTCCTATAGCTATAACTAAATCATATTTATTACCTTCATCCATTAATTTATTAAGATAATCTGTTACAAAACCTTTAATTCCTTTAGAACCATCATTAGTTGCATAATATGTATTATCACAAACATTTTCTACTTCGTCTTTTAAAATAATAAGTTCATCATTTCTTCCACCAAGAATTGTATCTACTTCAGCACCAAGTTCTTTTAATTTTTTTAGTTGAGGATATAGTGGAGCAATTCCAACCCCTCCGCCTATACCAAGCACTCTCTTAACTGGTTTTAAAGGAGCTTCCTTTCCAAGAGGTCCTACAAAATCTTCTACACAATCTCCAACTTGTTTTTCACTCAATTTTCTTGTAGAATATCCTACCACTTGATAAATAATCGTTACTGTTTCTTCTTTCCTATCATAGTCAGCTATAGTTAAGGGAACTCTTTCTCCATCTTCGTCAACACGAAGTATTATAAACTGTCCAGGTTCACATTTTCTTGCTACAAACGGAGCTTTGATTACCATTTTTTCTACTGCATCATTTAGTTTCTTTTTTTCTACTATTTTATACATTTATACCTCCACACTTATGATTGTTTATTAATTAACAATCATAATTATATTTAATTACATGTAATATTTATTATTATTTTATTATAATTCAGAATAACTATTACACAATCCTTATTATTAAGGACTTGACAAAAGATTACTTTTTAGTTATTATCTTTTTACGTGTTAATTATATATAATTTTTCACAAAAAAACTAACTCAATCTTTTAAATTTTAACTTGCTTTTAAAAAATTGGTATTATTTTAACAATAGGCGGTAATATATGACATATAATTTTAACTCACAACTTGAAAAATATCATGGTTTTGAAACAGATTTTGTAAAATTATTTTATTACGATTTACCTAACAAATCTTCTGGTAGCTACAAAACTTTTAACTACCCAAGATTTTGTGCAATTCTAAACGGAAAAAAAGAAGTAATATTAGATAATAAAAATAAATTTTCTTATAAAAAAGATAGCTATTTACTTTTACCTTCTAATTCAGACGTTTACATGAATATAAGTTCACAAACATCTGCTTTAGCTTTTGAACTTAATGATGAATTGATTAAATCCGTCATTAAAAAAATAGATATACCTAATGATATTAAAGAAAATATAGATTATACAGAAAACTATTTTTTAGGGAAAAATAATAATAATATAGCTGATGATGTAAATAATTTGATCATTGCTTCTAAAGTAAAAGGTATTAACAGCGAATTTTTATTAGACTTATACTCTCAGAAGTTAGTTTATGATTTAATTAGAAATAAGACTACATATAGTATTTTAAATAGTGAAAATAATCATCCTATACGTATTGCAGTTAAATATATTAATGAAAATCTTGAATATAATATTAATATAGGAAAACTTGCCAAAGATTTAAGTATGTCAGAATCGAATTTTACAAATCAATTTAAAAAAATCATAGGTATAAAACCTACCGAATATATAAAGAACAAAAAATTAGAATTAGCCATAAAACTACTTGAGACAGAAAGTGTTACAGATGTTGCATTTAATCTAGGTTATTCTAATATTTCATATTTTATAAAGCTATTTAAGTCTAAATATAATGTTACACCGAAACAATATAAATTAAACACCTTAATTAATAACTATGATAGTTGATGCGTTATTAATCTTATATGTATAGTAGGAGTACAATTTTTCATCATATTTTTGTGTATATCAAATATAAAAAAACAAGTTAGCTATTATTATTTAATAGCTGACTTGTTTTTATTGATTATTTTACATTATATTAGAATTAATTATCTTCTAATAACTCTTGTACATCTATATTCTTTCCATCGCTCCAGATTCTTTCTAGGTCATAGAATAATCTATCTTCTTTACCAAATATATGAATAATAATACTTCCATAATCAAGTAATATCCAACTAGCTGACTGATATCCTTCAATTTGTTTTGGCTCATATCCATTTTTTGATAGCATTTCTTCTGTTCTATCAATAAGAGCTTTAATATGACTTTTATTGTTACCATGTGCAATAACAAAATAATCAGCAAGCACTGTAATTTCTTTTATATCAAGAACTTTTATTTCCTCTCCCTGTTTGTCATCAAGAGCTTTTAGAGCTATTTTTAACATATCTATAGATGTATCTACATTTGTGTTTTCCATATAATTACCTCCAATTTATTGATTATTAACATCATTCATTTGACAATGTGTTGTTGTGTAATTTATAAAATTCATAAGCTTCAATAGTTAATGTGTCTATTATTTTGTTTTTTGATTGTAAGTATGCTATAGTATCTTCTAATATAGCAAGTAATGCTTTATCTAAGTCTTTTCTAGCTAGTTTTCTGATATTATCTAAGTTGTTAGCTTTAGTTCTACCTGGCTCTATGTAGTCAGATATATATATAACCTTTTCTAACTCTGACATGTTAGGTCGCCCTGTAGTATGATAAGCTATAGCATTAATTATATCAGAATCATTAATATTATATATATGCTTAGCTATTACTGAACCAACTTTTGCATGTACCAAATCTGGATTTTTCTTTTCTTCTATTTTTAATTCTATATTATATTTTTTGCATAAATCTATCTTTTTATTATTAGAAATATTTTTAGCACAATCATGTAATAATGCCGCAACATTGGCTTTACTAATATCTATATCATGAATCTTTGCTAATGCTACAGCTGTTTTCTCTACTCCTAAAGTATGATTATATCTTTTTGTATCAATATGTTTTTTTAATTCTTTTTTTATTAATTCGTTATTATATTCGTTATTAACATATAGCTTATTTTTGTATATATACTTCTCTACATCTCCAGGAAGTAAATATTTAATAGATTTATTTTGTTTAATTCTATTTCTTATGTCAGAAGATGAAATCTGAATATCAGGTATATTAACTAGTTTAATGTAAGCGTTATATTCATTAGTAAGTAACTTAATTCTATCTTGAAGTTCATTAAGAGAATAAGTACCACCTCTATTAGCCACTATAAAATTGCATATATCAAATAGTTTCTCTATATCTTTCCATTTTAATAAATCAAATAATGAGTCTGCACCTATAATAAAATAAAACAATGTATCAGTATATTTTTTATTAAGTTCCTTTATTGTATCTATCGTATATGTATTACCTTCACGATCTATTTCAATAGTAGATATTTTAAAATTATTGTTATTTTTTATTCCTAGTTCTGTCATTTTTAATCTATTTTTTTTGGTAGATACTTTTTTGTATGATTTTAAATGAGGTGTTCCAGATGGTATGAAGATAATCTTATCTAAATTCATTTCATTTAAAACATACTCAGCTAAAATCAAATGCCCATAATGAATGGGGTCAAATGTACCGCCCATTATTCCAACAGTTGATTCTTTCATATTAATTAATATCCTTTCAACATAAAAAACTTATCTAAATTAATTTTAATAAAATACTATATAGTCTTTAAGATAATTATATATATTAATTTTACCATGTTTATTAAATATCTTAGATACTTCTTCCAAAGAAGAGAAAGGTACTTCTTCTCTAAACTCTATAATATCTTTTATAATATCTGATGGCACTTTAACATACTCATACTTATTTTTTTCCCATATTCTTGCGTATAGATGATCTAATTCATATTTTGATGCCGTATTAATATTAGTTACTAATGAAAATTTCATATTATAATTAGTATAGTTAAATGATATATTAGAACTACCTTTATATCTTGCATGAGATTTTATATAGTATTTTGTATCATTTTCACTCATTCCTAATATGGACGCCGCATAATTTCTATCAGTAATATTTATATTAATATATTCTGGGTTATAAGATTCTGTAGTATATATATATGGAGAAATTTTGTTATAATAATTTACTCCAATTACATTTCTAATTTGGTTTTTTGAATTATAAGGTCTATATTTTATAATATTTTTTACAATCATATCTCTTGATGAAGTATTTATGCTAATTGATCCAAATAATGATTTCAATTCATTTTCAAGAGCAGTATTAACATTAGTAAATACTGAGAAATTGTCTCCATATCTATCCACTTGATATTTTGTAAGCTTACCTGCTTTTTGCAATTCACCAAGTGATTTAAAAATATATTTTTGATTTTTTCTGTCTCTAACAATTTGCTCTGATTGATGCTGTGATAATAATGATACGGATCTTATTTGACTTGCAGATGCAGTATTAAGATTAACAACTTTAGCATCATTTTCAATATATTTTTTAGTTGGTTTTAATACTATAAATTTTTCCATTTTCTTATAATAAGTTTTTAATCCAGTAATAGTCTTAATTTCATCTACTGAATTAATTGTATTAAATAATCTATATTGAAGAATTTTATCTGCCATTTCATCACTTAAGGATGTATTATAGAATAAAGAACTTATTTCGCTATGAGAAGCCGTACTAATATCTGTTACAACTGATAATCTATCTTTGTTTTTATCGAACCAATCTTTTGTACAATGAGAACTTGCAAACTTAATTTCTTCAATAGAATTATATGGGTTATATATTCTATAGTTAACTATTGAACTTGCAACTGAAATTGGTGTATCTTCAAGATAGTTTGAAAGCATAGTAGAAGTTGCTGTATTGATGTTTACAACGCTTCCAATATTCTTACTACTATAATCATACCATCTACCTAATTTACTTTCTTTTGCTTTTGCTTCAACTTCTAATAAATCAGAGTATTGTTGTGCATACTTAAATGTATCGTCTACTTTTGCAAAACCTAATTCTAATAGTTCTTCACTAACAGATTTTATTGGTGAGTTATACACATATCTATATACAAAGTTATCCATTTGTTTAAACGTATTATTATAAGAATCTGGTAATAACATAACTGTTTTACCTAGAAGATCATTATATGTGTAGTCCATTGCTTCTTGAGATGATTCAGTATCAATACCTATCATCTTTATTAACACTACTTTATTATCACCATTTTTACTATATTCCATAACTTTGATAGCTTCTCCACTAATAACCTCAATAACTTTACCTACTGTAATGTTTTTATCTTGTAAAGTTATTGATCTAGCATAACTAGATATATTAATAATATTAACCATATACACTAACATAATAATTATTGTTAATGACTTAATATGTTTCTTCATCTAATCAACCCCCATTGTTTAATCCTATAGATTATTAACTATTGCACTATATTACTAACTAATTTTATGGTAATTCAATATGTGATTCTTCTTTTGCTTCTCTATATAAAACTATTTTTCTTCCTATCTGTTGTACCACATTAGATCTTGTTCTTTCTGCTAATACTAAGCATACATCTTTTGGCGTATATAGACAGTTTTTTAGAACATTTATTTTAATTAATTCTCTTGCTTCTAAAGCATCTGATATTGCTTCCGTTACTTCTGGCGTAACACCTGATTTACCAATTTGAAAAATTGGATCTATATCATTTGCTAATCTTCTAAGATATGCTCTTTGTTTACTTGTTATTGCTTGCATAATTTTCTCCTTTTTACTTGATTATCTCACTATCAATAGCTTCTTTAACATAAATCAATTAACTATCTCAATTATGAAATAATTTTATTTATAATAATCAAATTCTAAATAATACATTTTAACTGTATCCCCTTCTTGGATACCAAGTTTTTCTAATTCCTCAATAATTCCATTTTCTCTTAAAAACTTCTGGAAGAAATCAAATCCTTTTTCTGTTTCTAGATTAGTATAGCCTAACATTTTCTCAATCTTAGGTCCTTCTACTAAATAAGTTCCATCTTCAAGAATTTCAATAGCATATGGCTCTTCTAATTTTTCTTCATTATCAACAAAATATTCTTGTTCATATACTAAAGTTTCTCTATCTAAACCACTAAGTAGGTTATTAATATGATAAAGTAATTCTTTAACTCCTTTACCCGTTACAGCTGAGATTGGAAATACTTTAATATCTTGTGATTCAAATTCCTCTTTTAATTGTTGAAGATAGGTTTCATCTTGCATAACATCAATTTTATTTGCTGCTATTACAGCTGGTCTACTAACTAGTTCTTCGTTAAAAGTTGCTAACTCATTAGTAATCTTTTTAATATCTTCAACTGGATTTCTACCTTCAGTTGAGGCAACATCAACAATGTGCACGATTACTTTTGTTCTTTCAATGTGTTTAAGAAATTCATGTCCTAATCCGACTCCTTCAGAAGCACCTTCAATTAGACCTGGAATATCAGCTATAACAAAACCTTCTCCACCATTTATATCGACAACTCCTAGGTTTGGGTTTAGTGTTGTGAAGTGATAATTGGCTATTTTAGGTTTTGCATTAGTAACTCTTGATAGAAAAGTTGATTTACCTACGTTAGGAAATCCTACTAGTCCTACATCTGCAATTGTTTTTAATTCTAAAGTAACAAATAATTCTCTTCCTTGTTTACCTGGTTGAGCATATTTTGGAATTTGCATCGTAGGTGTAGCATAATGTTGATTACCTTTTCCACCTCGACCACCTTTTAGTATTATTTCTTCCATACCAAGATGAGCCATATCAACGATAACTTTTCCAGTTTCCGCTTCTCTAATAATTGTTCCAAGAGGCACATTTATAATTAAATCATCTCTGTCTTTTCCATGCTTTCTATTGCCTTTTCCCGGTTCACCATTCATAGCTTTGAAATGTTTTTTGTGTCTAAATTCATATAATGTATTGATACCTTCATCAACTTTAAATATGATATCTCCACCTCTGCCCCCATCTCCGCCATCAGGGCCTCCATTTGGAACATATTTTTCACGTCTAAAGCTTACACAGCCATCTCCACCATTACCTGACTTAATATATATTTTTGCTTGATCTACAAATATCATTAATATTCATCCTTTCATTATCATAAAGGTTATTCTAAATAAATACTTAACCTATGAAAGACTTAATCTATGAGTATTATAGTATAAAATAACTTTATTTAAAAGAAATATTTTACATTACTATAAGATTTCATTATAAACTTATAATTAGTATTTATATATTACCTAATCTATATACATATTTTGAGTACTATAAAATAGAAAAGAGGTTATGCATAATAGATAAGAAAAATAAAAAAAAGTTTCAAATAAACATTTGAAACTTTTTAATAACATTATTGAGCTTTTGGATATACAGAAACTTGTTTTTTGTCTCTGCCTCTTCTTTCAAATCTAACTACTCCATCAACTAATGCAAATAAAGTGTCATCTCCACCTCTACCTACATTTTCACCTGGATGAATTTTAGTTCCACGTTGTCTATATAAAATGTTACCAGCTTTAACAAATTGTCCATCTGCTCTTTTAGCGCCTAATCTCTTTGACTCGGAATCTCTACCATTTTTAGTAGATCCAACTCCTTTTTTGTGAGCAAAGAATTGAAGGTTCATTCTTAACATAACTTACACCTCCTCAAATACGAGAGTTATATAGTCACTTCCATATTCATCTCTAATTGATTCTAAACCTAATATCATTGAATTAAGTAATATATTAGCTTCATTACTTGCTTTCTCTAATATTTGAAATGAAATACATCCTAATTGTTCATCTTCTGAACATTCATATAAATCATCAGTAAAATTCTCAATTGAGTTAATGGTATTTATAGTCAATACTGACACAGCAGCACATACAATATCATTACCATGTTCTGAATAGCCTGCGTGACCACTTAATTCGAATCCTTTTATATACTCATTGTTTGTGAATACATTAATATTAATCATTGTCCTAATTACGCATTGATTTTTTCAATCTTAACTTTTGTATAAGGTTGTCTGTGACCTTGTTTCTTATGATAACCTTTTTTAGCTTTGTATTTGTATACAATAACTTTTTTGCCTCTGCCTTCTTCTTCAACAGTTGCAGTTACACTTGCATTACCTACAAATGGGTTACCAACAGTTAATTTACCGTCATTTGACACCATTAATACGTTATCAAAAGTTACAGTTTCACCAGCTGCTAAACCTAACTTTTCAATATTTAAAGTATCACCTTCAGCAACTTTGTATTGTTTTCCACCAGTTTCAATAATTGCGTACATCTTGGCACCTCCTTTTATCAAGACTCGCCGAATACGGTGTTTCCTAAGAAACTTAATACCTCTTCGTGCGGCATATACCACTAAAAAACTTTACCATACTTATGTAGGTATGTCAAGAAAATAATTAAGATTTCTTTAAGTAAGTAACTATATTATCATTTTATAGCTCTTTCATCTGTTCGTATAAAGGTTTATTAGTTTTCTTTCTAGTGATCTCTACTAGTCCAAGTTTGGTCATTCCCATAAGATACACTTTATTTCTATCACTAGAAAGATATAATTTGAACTTTTCTAATAACTGTATATTGTGTTCTTCTTTTTTCATATCTATAAAATCAACAATAATTATTCCAGAAAGATTTCTAAGTCTTAACTGATAAGCAATTTCTTTAGCCGCCTCTATATTTGTTTTGAATATAGTATCTTGTAAGTTTTTTTTGCCAGTAAATTTAGCCGTATTAACATCAATAGATACTAAAGCTTCAGTAGGTTGAATAACAATACATCCACCTGATTTAAGCCATATTTTCTCATTTAATGCTTTGTTAATCTTTGATTTTAATCCATATAAATTAAATAAAGATAAATTATTATCTTGATATAATGTTAACTTATCTACTAAATTAGAATTAGATTGCTGAACATATTCATATACTTGATTATATATATCATTATCCTCAATTATATATTCATCAATATTTCTATCATTCATATCTCGAATACTTTTTAACACAGAACTAATACCACTATATATCTCTGTATAGCATGTCCTATAATTAGCTATATTCATTATATTAGTGTACTTTTCTATAAGTTCCTTGATTTCCATTTCTATAATATCTGAATCTTTATTATTAGCATTCGTTCTAATAATAAATCCATATTCATCTGTAATATACGGCTCAACAAGGGTCTTAAGACGCTTTTTCTCTTCTGGTTGTCTTATTTTATTTGAAAGTCCAATGAAGTTTTTCCCTTTCGTTAATACAACATATCTACCAGTTAAAGAAATATTAGGAGTAACTACACAGCCCTTAGTACCAAATGCATCTTTCTCAATCTGAACTACTATTTCGTCACCATTTGAAATTTTATTATTGCTATTTCTTTTTGTATAGTGAATATCTAAACTACTATCAAGAGACATATATGCATTTTTATCAAGTCCAATATTAACAAATGCTGCATTCATACCTTTTACAACATTAATAACTTTTCCTATTATTATTTTTCCTATTAAATCATTGCTATTATCTTTACTTACATTAAGCTCCACAAGCCTTTTGTCATTATCTATCAAAGCGCAATATACTATTTCTTTATCTTTAGCTACTATTAGTTTGCATGACATGTAGAACAACTCCTTATCAAATTCAATTCTATAATTCTTGGTCTAATGGTACAAAAGTTGAATCTTTTTTATAATATATTTCTTCACGATGAATTTTATAATCAAATTTGTTATATGAGATATTGTTTTCTTTGCATAATGATTCAAGAACAACTTCTGGCTTTACATTCATACGACTTCCTGTTGCTATAAGTAATTTTAATGTATTATCGCCTGTAAGTGCAATATTAAATATACCCGGTTTAATATCAACTTCTTTTGTTACATTCTTTTTATTTTTCTTCAATATAATAATACTATCCATAGACATAAGCTTATTAATCATTTCATCTGTTATATTAACATTACTAAAAGTTATTTCATATTTGGCTGCATCAATTAATGCCATTGCACTCTTAGCTTTTTCTGGAAGTTTTGTCATATCAAGTATTTTAATACCTTGTGGAGTATTATTATTGAGAATTTCAATATACTTATTAAAATCAATATCCTCTGTAACTTTAACATCTATATACTCAGCGTCACTAGTTACACCTACTGATAAAGGTGCTCCTATAGACATTATTTGATGAGGATTAAAGCCTTCTGAAAAAGCTATTGGAAATTGTGCTTTCTTAAAAACTCTTTGAAAATTTCTAATTAAATCTAAATGTCCTATGAATTTCATAGTACCCATCTTAGCAAACTTAATTCTAATCAACATAACAAATTCCTCCACCAAACTCTTTCGCACCACAGTTCATACAAGCATCTCTACAATTATGAGTCACTTTTTCTTGCAATGCTCTTTCGTATTCTCTATATAAAAACTCTTTACTTACTCCTGTATCAATAAAATCCCAAGGTAAAATTTCTTCTTTAGCTCTATTTCTAGTAGTATAGAACAGTGGATCTACATCATTTTCTTCAAATGCTTTCTGCCAGTTTTCAAAATTAAAAAATTCAGACCAAGCATCAAAAGTAGAACCATTCTTCCATGTGCTATATATAACTTTACCTATTCTTCTATCTCCTCTTGCAATAACTCCTTCTAACATACTTGTCTTTGCATCATGACAATTGTATTTAATACTCTTTTTATTAATTTTCTTATTAAGGAAATTCTGTTTTTCCATAAAATTATCGTAAGTATCTTGAGCACACCATTGAAAAGGAGTAAATGCTTTTGGTACAAAAAAGGATGTACTAACTACTATTTGTGGCTTTCTCTTTCTAAGTTCTTTTGGTAATTCATAATATTTATTAACAATATCTTGTGAAAGCTTGGCTATCGCTTCTATATCTTCATAATTTTCTGTTGGGAGTCCCAGCATGAAATATAGTTTTACTCTTGACCAACCACCTTGAAATGCTTCTTTTGAACCATTAAGAATATCTTCTTCTGTAATACCTTTATTAATAACATCTCTAAGTCTTTGTGAGCCTGCTTCTGGAGCAAATGTCAAGCTACTTTTTCTTACTTCTTGTACTTTACTCATTATATCTAGTGAAAATTCGTCAATTCTGAGTGAAGGTAATGATAAATTAACATGTTTATCGTTCCCAAACTCATCAATTAAATGATTGGTTAATTCTTTTAAACCTGTGTAATCACTTGAACTTAATGAAATCAATGAAATTTCGTCATGTCCTGTATTTTTAATCAACTTAATTGCTTGCTCTTTTAGAACATCTACATCTTTTTCTCTTACTGGTCTATATATCATACCAGCTTGACAGAATCTACATCCTCTTATACAACCTCTAAAAAGTTCTAGAACTACTCTATCATGAACTGTCTGTATTAATGGAACAAGAGGTTTCTCAGGATATGGTGAATTAGTTACATCCATTACTATTTGCTTTTTGATACTAGTTCTTGCATTAGGATGATTTGGTGTGAAAGCTTCTATTTCTCCATTATCTTTATAAGAAACATCATAAAACTTAGGCACATATACTCCGTCTATATCTAATATTTTTATTAAGAATTCATCTTTCGTACCACCAGCTAATTTATTCTTTTTATATAGCTCAAGAATTTCTGGTAATGTAACTTCAGCTTCACCAATATAGAAAAAATCAACAAAATCTGCTATTGGTTCTGGATTATAAGTACAAGGACCTCCTGCACATATAATAGGGTCTGATTCTAACCTATCTTTACTATATACAGCCATACCAGAAAGATCTAATACATTGAGAATATTTGTATAGCTCATTTCATACTGAACTGTAAATCCAAGAAAGTCAAAATTAGTAATTAAATCTTGTGATTCTAAAGAAAATAACGGAATATTTTTCTCTCTCATTATTGTTTCAAGGTCATTCCATGGTGAAAATACTCTTTCACAGAATGTATCTTGTCTTTTATTTAATAAATCATATAAAATAGCTAGTCCAACATGTGACATACCAATCTCATATACATCTGGAAAACAAAGCGCGAACCTTATATCTACCTCGTTAATATCTTTATTAACAACATTAATTTCATTTCCCAGATATCTTGCAGGTTTTTCAACATTAAGCAAAATGTCATCAGATAATCTTAGTTTTTTTTCCATTAAGTATTTAGCTCCTTTTAAGTAAATTTCATACAAGTATCTATATAACTAAATTGAATATATTATCTTTTAGTTTGTTTAACCTTATAATATTACCATGTTTTGATTATATTTAAAAGGGTATTATTTTCTTCATAAAAAAGATATACAAGATAATCAATATTTATATAGCTCCATGATTATCATTGTATATCTTATAACAAATAACTTATAATATATTTAGTTAGGATTTAAAAACTCACTTACTGCTATATTATTAGTAATCTTAAACACTTTATTTGATAGTTCGTTAAAATCTTCATCATAATATAATACTTCATATATTGTATCTACATTAAATTCTCCAATTTTAACTTCATATTTTTTAACATATAGAGTAGAAAGCAATAATACCATAGAGATAAAGACTTTTAATGCAAATTTATTATTAGTTGGTTCTGGTTGTCTTTTATTTCTTGATCTATAATTATTTCTCTTACGAGCATTTTTTTTATACATAATTCCTCTCCTTTACTCTTATAACTTATAACCATTAGTATATGCTTAATTAACAAGTTTAATAATCAATTTTGATTTTGTATTTTTTAAGCCAATAATTAAGTTGTATTAAGTAAGCCATAAATTGTGGCTCTCTCATTAATTGACCAAACCAAGGAGTAATAAATATATCGTCTTTTTTATTAATTAAACTATTTACATTCTTAGTATTTATTAGACCATGTATGGGACTTGAATTATCATCAATAATTTCTTTTAATAGTGTTTTTACTAAAATAGTATACTGAGGATTATGTGTTTTTGGATAAGGAGATTTTTTTCTATATACTACATCTTTTGGTAAATGTGAAGAAAGAACTTTTCTAAGTAATCCCTTCTCTATATTGTCATGGTTTTTAATAGCCCAAGGAATATTCCAAGTATATTCAATTATTCTATGATCTGCATAAGGCACTCTTACTTCTAAGCTTTTATACATACTCATCCTATCTTTACGTGTAAGTAAAGTTAACATGAACCACTTCATATTAATATAAGTTAATTTTTTAATACGTTTATCATATTCTGATTCATTATCTAGAAAATCTATTTCATTAATAGTTTCTCTATATTTTGCATTGGCAAACTCTTGCAGTTTAAGTTTACTTATATTTGGTGATAGAAATGTTTTCCTTTCATTAATGTGCTTATTCCACGGAAAACCATCATAAAATACATCTTCATCTTTTCTAAACCAAGGATAACCCCCAAATATCTCGTCTGCACATTCTCCAGATAATGCAACAGTATGGTTTTCTTTAACTTTACCACAAAACAACATTAAGGAAGAATCTATATCTGCCATACCAGGTAAATCGTAAGCATTAACAGCATCTTCTAGAGATTTTACTAAGCTTTCAATAGTTAGAACTACTTTTGTATGGTCAGAATCTATATATTTATTAACTTTTTTCACCCATACATCATCATTGCTTGGCTGAAAATCATTAGCTTTAAAAAATCTTTCATTATCTTGATAATCAATAGAATAAGTAGATAACTTTTTTGATCTATTTCTAAAATATTGGGCAGCTATAGATGATATGCCACTTGAATCTAATCCACCAGATAAAAATGTACATATTGGTACGTCTGAAACTAATTGTTTTTTTATAGCATCTTCTACTAAATAAGCAGTATGTTCAAAAGTAGCACTTTTGTTTTCAGTATGATAATTTGTAATTGGTTTCCAGTAAATTTGATGATATGTTTTGGTTTTAGTCATAACAATATATTCACTTGGTTTTAATTCATATATATTCTTGAATATACCACTTCCAAGAACTCTACTTGGTCCTAGACTAAACAGCTCAAGTAAACTTGTTTCATCAATGATTGCCTCAAATGAGGGAAATTCTAATAATGCTTTTATCTCTGACCCAAAAATAAATCCTCCATCTATATTTGCATAGAATAATGGTTTAACTCCTAATCTATCTCTTGCTAAAAATAATGTCTTTGTCTTCTCTTCCCATACTGCAAAGGCAAATATACCATTAAGATGCTTAACGCAGTCTTCTCCCCATTCAATATAGGCAATTAAAACAACTTCTGTATCACAATGAGAAACGAATTCATAGCCTTTTAACTGTAGCTTATCTCTAACTTCGTCTGTATTATATATTTCACCATTATATACAATAGTATATTCATAGTCTTCTATTTTTTTAGTCATTGGTTGTTTTCCACCTTCTGGGTCTATTACTACTAACCTTCTATGTCCCAATAATACATTATTTCTATAATAATATCCATTTTCATCAGGTCCTCTATGTACCAATGTACTTGTCATATCGTGAATTATATTTTTTAAATTAAGTAAATTTTTATTGAAGTTAACAAATCCTGCAATTCCACACAACTATATCCTCTCCCTTTCTATTCTGACTAATAATTTATATAAATCTATTTATCCTATAGAAAACTTTCAAAATACTACACAAGCCATGTAGTATCCTTTTTTTGTATAATTTATTGGTTCTTTATGTAATTATATGCATAAGTATATATTTTATGATTTATGTCTATATATGTGAGTTATTATATATAGTGGTTTCTATTTATCTATATGAAAAATGCTTGAATAGGTGGCTAAGTTGTGTTAGGATAATTAATAATATAAGTGAGATAATTATATAATTAACAGTTTTAATTTTTTATACGCCTATATATTAGATTTATATAGAGAACTTGATTAAATGTAATTATGAAATTATTTTACATATTACTATAAAATAGTGCTACATATTGTAATATAATACTTAGTTACGAACTAGCACAAATATAATTAGGAGGTTAATAATGAACGCTTTTGATGTGTTAATGGAAAGAGGGTTTATCGAACAAACAACCCACGAAAAAGAAATTAAAGAATTATTAGAAAATGAGAAAGTGTCATTTTATATAGGCTTTGACCCAACTGCTGACAGTTTAACAGTAGGTCACTTTTTACCTGTTATGGCTATGGCTCATATGCAAAGAGCTGGTCATAGACCAATTGTTCTTATTGGTGGAGGAACAACAATGATTGGTGATCCAACTGGTAAGTCTGATATGCGTAAAATGATGACACAAGAAATAATTAATGGTAATGCCAATAGATTCAAAGAACAATTATCAAAGTTTATTGACTTTAATGATGATAAAGCAATTATGGTTAATAATGCTGATTGGTTACTTAATCTTAACTATATTGATTTTCTTAGAGATATTGGAGTTCACTTTTCAGTTAATAGAATGCTTACAGCTGAATGCTACAAATCTAGAATGGAAAAAGGCTTAACTTTCTTAGAGTTTAACTATATGCTTATGCAATCTTATGATTTCTTAGCACTTAATAAAGAATATGATTGTAAACTTCAACTTGGCGGAAATGATCAATGGTCTAATATTATTGGTGGTGTTGAACTTATTAGACGTAAAGAACAAAAGCCTGCATTTGGTATGACTTTTAAACTTCTTACTACAGGTGAAGGAAAGAAAATGGGTAAAACAGAAAAAGGTGCTGTTTGGTTAGATCCAGAGAAAACTTCTCCTTACGAATTCTACCAATACTGGAGAAATGTAGAAGATATTAAAGTTCAACAATGTCTTGGTTTACTTACTTTCTTACCAATGGATGAAGTTAGACGTCTTGGAGCTCTTGAAGGTGCAGAAATTAATACAGCAAAAGAAGTTCTTGCTTACGAAATAACTAAAATTGTTCATGGTGAAGAAAAAGCAAAAGAAGCAATGGAAGCTGCCAAAGCTCTATTTACAGGTGCTACAAAAGGTGGTTCTATTCCAACAACAGAAGTATCTAAAGAAGAATTTGAAGGAGAAGGTATTGATATTATATCAGCTCTTCAAAAAGCCAAGCTTGTACCTACACGTTCAGAAGGACGTAGAATGGTTCAACAAGGTGGCGTTCGTGTAAATGATGTTAAAGTTGAAGGCATTGAAAGAATGATTACAATAGATGATTTCAAAGAAGATGGTACTATTCTAATTAAAAAAGGTAAAAAAGGATTCCATCAATTCAAATTAAATAACTAATAATAACTACAACAGTTTATAATAATAAAACAAGTGAACTACCTAAAGTTTTCTACAAAACTAAAGGTGGTTCACTATTTTTTTACATTATTATTTACTTATAATAACTTATTTCAGAGAAATTCTTTTACTCTATACTCCTACCCTATAATCGAATTAAACACAAACTCAACTATTGGCAAAGAGCAAAAAAACCTAAAGAATAATCTTTAGGTTTTTTAATAATTATAATTATAAAGTTACAATATTTTCAGCTTGAGGACCTTTAGCTCCTTCAACAACGTCGAATTCTACTTTTTGTCCTTCTTCTAAAGTTTTGAAACCTTCTTTTTGGATTTGTGAGAAATGTGCAAATACATCATTTCCTTCGTCTGAAGTGATAAATCCAAATCCTTTTTCTGAATTAAACCATTTTACTGTTCCTGTCATAATGTCTTACCTCCAATTATTATTACCTTTTATCATTTGTAAAGTAATTCATCAATAACAGAATGTATATATTAAAGCAATTTGTAATGCATCCAATTCTAAATCATTCACTTGATAATTCTTTTACTTAATAATGCAAGGTTAATTCTAATGATATCGTATTTTAAAAAAATTGCAAGTGTTTTTTACTCATTTTTTATTTATTTGTTACTTTTAAACAAAAGCACCTCTATAATTCTAATGGTTTTTGTTAGTATTAACAATGGTTTTTTTGCTATACCGAATGCATATTTTTAATTATTTTATGTTTTTTAATACATTTAATAAAAACTCCCATGTTCTCCTAGTAGATGAGATACTTAGTTTTTCATCTGGAGTATGAACATCAAACATATTAGGGCCAATTGAAATCATATCAAGAGATTCTATTTTTTCATCAAAAACTCCACATTCAAGTCCTGCATGAATTGCTTTTATTAACGGTTTTTTGCTGTACATATCTTCATATGTTTTAATAAATATATCTCTTAACTTTGATTCTTTTCTATATTCCCACTCTGGATATTGACCATTTACAATAAATTTTGCTCCACTTTTACTTGCAAATAACTCTAATTGTTGCTTTATTAACTCTTTCAATGAACCAACAGAACTTCTAACTGCAAATATTAGTCTTACAGATGTTTCAGTTGTAATAATTACCCCAAGATTAAGAGAACTTTCTACTAGTCCATCTATATCTGCACTCATAGTTTGAATACCGTTTGGTACATTCATTATTAAAAATATAAGTTCATCTAATGTATTTTTTGAAATTGTATTTTTCTTGATTGTTTCATCTTCTTTTGTTACTACAAAGACAATTCCACTATCACTAGTCTTATATTCTTTTTGAACAATTTTTTCTAGATTATTAACTATATCTTTTATTTTATTAATTTCATCCTTATTTACTATAACGTTCACATAGGCTTCACGTGGAATAGCGTTATCTTTTGACCCTCCCCACGCTTCAACTAAATGGATATCTACTTGATTATTTAATTCATGTAAAATACGTCCTAGTAATTTATTAGAATTAGCTCTATTTTTATCTATTTCTCCACCTGAATGACCACCTTTTAATCCTTTAACCATAATCTTTACAAGTGAACCTTCTGTTTCTTTAAATTCTATTGGAAGATCCATAGCTACCTTTAATCCTCCAGCACAACTAACTAGAAATTCACCTTCTTCTTCACTGTCTAGATTAATAAGGTATTTACCTTCTAAGTTAGATGCATCAAGTGCTATTGCTCCATTCATTCCAACCTCTTCATCAGTTGTAAATAGCGCTTCAATAGCAGGATGTTCTATTTCCTGTGAATCAAGAATAGCTAGACAATATGCTACTGCAATACCATTGTCACCACCAAGTGTTGTACCATCTGCACTAATAAAATCTCCATCTACTAGTAGTTTGATAGGGTCTTCTAGAAAGTTATGTTCTGTGTCAAAGTTTTTTTCACAAACTATATCCATATGACCTTGTAATATAACTGTAGGAGCTTTTTCATATCCTTTTGTAGCATTTTTTTTAATAATTACATTTAATGCATCATCTTGAATAACTTCAAGTCCTCTATCTTGTGCGAATTTAACTAAGTAGTCGCTAATTTGTTTTTCATTACCAGAACCTCTTGGTATGTTACTTATTTCTTCAAAATAACTAAATACACTACTAGGTTCTATCCCTTCTAATACATTATTCATCTTGTAATCACCTTTCTAAATCAATTTTTAAAACTATGAATAGGAGCAGGTATTCGCCCTCCCCTATTAATAAGTCTTTCACATCCAAATTCATTTATAGACATAATTGGAGCATAACCAAGTAATCCACCAAATTCAGCAGTATCACCTACATCTTTTCCTATTACAGGAATAATTCTTACCGCTGTAGTTTTTTGATTAATCATTCCAATTGCCATTTCATCTGCAATAATACCTGAGATAGTAGATTCTTTTGTCTTCCCAGGTATTGCTATCATATCTAGTCCTACTGAGCATACACAAGTCATTGCTTCTAGTTTCTCAATTGTTAAAGCCCCTGCATTAACTGCATCAATCATTCCTTGATCTTCACTAACAGGAATAAAAGCACCGCTTAATCCGCCAACATATGATGATGCCATAACACCACCTTTTTTAACTTGATCATTAAGTAATGCAAGCGCAGCTGTAGTACCTGGCGCACCAACATAATCAACACCTATTTCTTGAAGAATTTCTGCTATACTGTCTCCAATAGCTGGTGTTGGTGCAAGTGATAAATCAATAATCCCAAAAGGAACTCCCAATTTTTTTGATGCTTCTTTTGCCACTAGTTGTCCAACTCTAGTAATTTTAAAAGCTGTTTTTTTGATAGTTTCACACAATTTTTCAAAATCAGAATCTTTACATTCTTCTAATGCCTTTTTCACAACACCTGGTCCACTAACACCTACATTGATAACTGTATCATCTTCACTAACGCCGTGAAAAGCTCCTGCCATAAATGGGTTATCATCTGGAGCATTACAGAAAATAACAAATTTGGCACATCCTATTGAATCAGCATCTTTTGTAAGTGTGGCTGTTTCTTTTATAGTTTTTCCAAGTAATTTAACTGCATCCATATTAATTCCTGTTTTAGTTGAACCAACATTTACAGAACTACATACTCTTTCTGTAGTAGCAAGAGCTTCTGGAATAGACTCTATAAGCTTTTTATCACTATCTGTCATACCTTTACTCACAATTGCAGAAAAACCGCCTATAAAGTTAACTCCAACTTCTCTAGCTGCTTTATCTAATGTTTCTGCAATAGATAAATATGAATCTGTTTTTGTACTAGAAGCAGCAATAGCTATTGGAGTAACAGAAATTCTTTTATTAACGATAGGTATACCATATTTTTTCTCAATCTCTTCACCAACTTTAACTAAATTTTTAGCCTTAGTTGTAATTTTATTATATATGTTTTCGTTAAATTTATTAATATCTGGATCAGCACAATCAATTAGATTAATACCCATTGTAATTGTTCTTACATCAAGATTTTCTTGTAGAATCATTTTATTGGTTTCTAGTACCTCTAATGAATTAATCATATACTATTATCAATCCCCTCTATAATCTGTGCATTTTTCTGAATATATCTTCATGTTGAAGCTTAATTGTAACTCCAATATTCTGTCCCAATTCATCTAATTCATCTACTACTTCACCAAAGGATTTAGATATATTATTAACATCAACAATCATCATCATGTTAAAATAATCTTGTACTATAGTTTGAGATATATCAAGTATATTAATATTACTCTCAGCTAGAAAAGTACATACATCTGAAATTATTCCAACTCTATCTTTTCCTACTACTGTTATAATTCCTTTTTTCATATTTATTACATCCTTTCTTATATTTATATATAGTTGTTCCCTATATAACAACTAAATTAGAATTGCTACTTCTTGAAGCAACAGATAAATTTAAGTTGTCACAATTAATATGAGAACAATTATTCAATACTAATTTAACTGATTCATATGCAAGTTCTGGAAAATTATTTTCATTACTAAGATGTCCAAGTATTACATGTGTTAATTGTTTATTATATAATGTTGATATTAAATTTGCTGATGTTTCATTGGAAAGATGCCCTACATCGCTTAATATTCTTTTTTTCAAATAATATGGATATTTGCCTGCTTCTAGCATTTTAACATCATGATTAGCTTCTATAAATAATATATTACTATCTTGTAATTTATTAAGTATGTATTCATTATAACATCCTAAATCAGTAGCTATACTTATTTTTTTATCTCTTTTTCTAAATGTATAGCCCACAGGATTAATAGCATCATGAAAAGAATTAAAAGGATGTATAGTCAAATCCTTAATATTAAAATCTTCATCTGGATATATTTCTACAAATAAATCATTAGAAACTTTACCTATAGATCTATAATTAAGAGTTGCTTCCCAAGTTTTTCTAGTAGCATATATTGGCATATTATACCTTCTTGCAAGTACACCAATTCCTTTTATATGATCTGAATGTTCATGTGTTATTAAAATTCCATCTATAGAGTTAGGATCAACATTCAATTCTTTTAATCCTAATTCCACTTTTTTTCCACTAATACCAGAATCAACTAGAAGATTAACGTTATCTGTACCTATATATATACAATTTCCACTACTTCCACTTGCTATACTACATATTTTAAGTTCCATACTAAATCTCCTATCTAAAACTCAAGCTATAAACCAAAAAAGTTTATAGCTTATATTATACATTATAAATTCATATTATCAATAGTAATTCTTCCTCTTCCATGGGCTTTTGAATAATACATAGCTTTATCTGCTCTTCTTATTAACTCATCCGTACTATTACATAATTCTGGATATGATGTAATACCTATGCTAATATCAACATTAACAAGTTCATCATTATTGAATATTTTTTCTTCCTTAATACGTTCATGAATTATCTCCATAATTTTTAACGTTTCTTTTATTGCTTTATCTGGAAAAACAATAACAAACTCTTCTCCACCATATCTACCAGTAATACCACTATGTAAAGCAGCACATTTTTCAGTAATAGAAGCAACGCTTTTTAAAACTATGTCCCCAAAAATATGACCATATGTATCATTAATAACTTTAAATTTATCAATATCAAAAAGTACAAGAGATAACTTTTTATTATTTTTTACTGCTTCAATAGAAAAATCCTCTAAAACTTTTTGAAAATGTTTTCTATTATATACATTAGTTAACCCATCTAGTTTTGCCATTTTTTCCATTTTGGCATATAAGTTCGCATTGTTAATTGCTATATTTATTTGATTAGCTATACCTTGAAAGAATTGCAAGCTATTTTCCTTGATTATATTTGATGACTCATGTTCCGCAATTAATAAGCCATAAGTAATATTATCATTTAGTATTGGAATTATAACAAGAGAACCTATTTCTCTATTACAAGTAAATTCATATGAACCTTTACTCACATTATTATCAATATATGGCTCTCCAATTTTAAAATATTGATTTAGTATACCTGAATTAATTGCAGAAACAAAACATTTACTATAGTCTTCATCATGGGTAGATTTAACTTTATAATAATAATAATCTTTTTTAGTATCATATATAACCAATGAACAGGTATTTACACCAATAGCTCCTAAAATAGAGTCCGTAACTAGCTCCATCAATTCTTCAATATCCAATACAGAACTAATATATCTTAACAATTCATTTTGAATATACATTTCAGCTGTAAATCTATTAAGTCTTTTATTAGCTTCTTCTAACTCAGCTTTCTGTCCAACTAATTGATTATGTACTACTTGAAATTGTTGTTGAGAAACTCTAAGCTCTTCATTTCTATAATTTAATTTTGAACATAAATCTTTATGTATTATAATTTGATTTTTCAACTCATTTGTAATAGAAAAAAATATAAAATACACACCTATTAATATAACTATTTTTAATAACATAAAAAATAGGGTGTCTATAGTTAACATTTGAAAAACAAAGATATAAGTTGAACCAATGGTAAATGGTAATACGGCTAAAATCAATGTATTATATTTGAATAGCCTATTATCAGTACCAAATGCAACAATAGCCTCAATACACAATAAAATATATGATATAACTCCAGTATTAGATAAAAATCTATTTTGTTGAAATATAATAAGAGAAGCAATAATTAATTGTATTAATTTTATTATGTAAAAAACACATATGTTTTCAAAGTAATTAACTTTATACAAACATATATTTACTATATATATAACAACTGTAGTCACCAAAGCATATATAACATATTTATCATAATAATCACAGAACCAAGCAATTAATGCATAGAACATAATCATTACAATAATTATTAAATGTAAGATAATAAATTTATTTTCATATTTGAAATTCAGTTTCAAGCTTATCTCCTCACTTGTCCCAATATACTTCAATTTTATCTTCTGCATTTATATTTTCCATATAAGATGCATTTCTACCATTTACAAGGCAAATAATTTTCCCTTTTGGATTTTTTAAGTTAAAGTCAATATAATCAAAAATATCAACAAATATGTAAGTTTCTTTTCCTCTCATAATAATCTCTTTATCATTTACGTATACTTTTATTTCACGATTATTAACTGATATATTAGTTGATAAGTTAGAATCTATAATTAATTCTTTATTACTAATTTCATCTTTATCTTGAATATTAATTATCAGTTTATCGTTTTTTACAACAATATAATCTTGAGATTTTAAAACATCGCTTATATAAACATCAGTATTATCTGACTTGATATTTTCCATCTCTAATATATCTTTTATAGAATATTGGGCATCTATATTTATAGTGTCATTATCTTTAATTACATAGTCATTACTAACAATTTCATTATTAACAATAATTTTATAAGGCAAAGTCATCTTATTATCATTAATATATATATCAAACGTATCAAATTCATGCAAAATATTTTCTACCAATAATGTAGGTGACTTACCGTGTATTGCTACTTTTAACATAATTTCATCATTAGCGTGAATTGGATGATTAAGTGATGCTATTTCACCATTTACAAGAATTGACGCTGGTTCTCCTGTTTCACCACGCAACTTTCTACTTTCTCCATTAAGTTCATAATGTATATCGTTACCCCTTCTACATATAAGATTTTTATGATTAAACCCTTTATATGCAACTACATCAACTAAAGTTAAGTTATTATTATTAAATATTTTTATTTCTTCACCATTAACTTTAATGCTAATAAAATCATTATTATCTTTATCTAATCCACATAAGCATATACCAACAGGAGTAACCATTTCAGGTATTTTTAAGCTATTATTTATAAAAGAAATATTATCTAATACTTCAGCACCCCTTAATGCTACACGTTCATGTGGTAGTTCTAGCTTTTTGGCTAATACATTAGTGAAGTTTTTCAATTGACCACCACCACCAACACAAAAAACAGCGTTAGTAGATTTATCACCGTTAAGTTCCATTATCTTCTTACTTATTTTATCTGCTAATGAATCAACAGTTTGCTCAATTAGCTTAAATATTTCCTCAGCCTCAACTTTATGCGATAAGCCCATAATATCTTTAAATGTTATTGTCTTTGCTTTATTTAACTTGATTTTTATCATCTCAGCAGTTTTAAAATCCACTAAGTAATTATGTACTATCTGTTCAGTAATTTCATCTCCAGCCATTGGAATCATGCCATAAGCAATAATGCTACCATCTTTTGTAATAGCAATATCTGATGTACCTGCACCTATATCAACAAGTGCAATATTTAATAATCTATACTGTTCTGGAATAGCCACCTTAATAGCAGCTATTGGTTCAAGAGTTAGATTAGAAATTTTTAGGTCACTTCTGTTAATAACTGTATGTAAACTATCTACTACTTCTTGAGGTAAGAAAGTAGCAAGTAAATCTACCCCAATTTTTTTACCTTTGTGTCCCTCTAGATTAGATAATGCATAATCATTAAGATAATATTTTGTAACACTATATCCTACACAGTGATATACTGTATCATCACCATCTAATTCACTACTTAATAATCCATGTGCTTTTTCAATTGCCATTAATTCTAATAAGTGTATATGTTCTTTAGTTATTACTTCATTAGATTCCATACTTTCTTCCACATGAACCTCATATGTCTTAAGAACTCGTCCAGCTGCTGCTATACAAACATTTTGCAACTTAAATCCAACTTGCTTTTCAAGTTCATTCTTAACATCATTTACTTTTTCTGCAACTTTTTCTATATTATGAATTTGTCCATCAATCATAGCTCTAGTATCATGTTGAATTGTATGATGACCAATTATATTAAATATATCATCTTTTTTATAACCAACAATTCCTACAATACTTCTTGTGCCAATATCTAGTCCAAAAACATATTCATTAACATGTACAATATCTTCTGTCATAATTATTAAACCACCTCAATATGTTTTTACCATTCATATACACTATATATAATATCATATAAATTCAAAAAATCTATAGTTTTATATTTTTTTATGCTAATTTATTATAATATTAAAGTATAGTTATTCTATCAAACTATATAAATATTTTTGCATATCTATATAGTTTGACGAAGATTATTCAAAAATAAATAGGTTTTGTATTCCGTTATAATTATTATAAATAGATGGTGTAAGTTCACCATAAACTCTATCATTAGAAATAACTGCGGACGTTCTAAAGAATAAGCTTAAATATGGTACATCATCAACAAATAATGATTTAAACTCTTTAATTCCATCCATTAAATCATTTTCATTAACACTATTGAATATTGATTCTAATACTCTATCCATATCAACATTAGAATAATTAATAAAATTCTTTCCTTCCTCTATTGCTGATGAATGAAATGCAAAAGTTAAGTCTGGTATTTGTGATAATTTCCACTCTGCTAATAATATATCAAAATCTTTATTCATTATTTTGTTATTGTAAGTTACATTATCTACTAAATCAAGATTAATAACAAACCCAATATTCTCAAGACTCTCTTTTATTTTATTTGCAATACTTACTCTAACAGGATTTTCATTATTCACTAATAATCGTAATTCTAGATTCCTCTTTATATTATCAATATTTTTATCTAGTATATTATCTTCATCACTATCACTATATCCTGATGCATTAACTAACTCCTTTGATTTATCTATATCTATATTATAGATTAAATTATTAGTTTCATTTAACCAAGATAACGGATGATATGGATATTCATTTATTTTAGCATGATTCAAAAATTCGTTTTTTATAATAGCTTGCCTATTAATTGCATAAGCAATGGATTTTCTTATATTTTTATCATTAAGTACTTTATTATTAAAATTGAAACCTAAGAAAGTATAGTAGTAAGTTGTATATTCTGTTAGATTAACGCCTTCTTTATCAGCATATTTCTGCCAATCAAATTTTATTGGAGTTATTAAATCCACTATTTTTTGGTCAAAAGCATCTTTATCATAATCTTTATCTCTTGTTATAATAATCTTTATATTTTCCACATATAATTTATGTTTAAACCAATCATTATTAGCTGTAAGGTTAAGTTCTTTCATTGCTGTAAAATCAGTAAATGAATAAGCTCCTGTACCAATAGGATTCATATTCATATCCAAAGAATCTGAGTAATGATGTTTTGGTATGATTGGGAAAGTCATTGTATATAATGAAAAAGCAAATGGTTGATCAAAATATATTTTAAAACTATACTCATCAATTATAGATATTCTCTTATAATTAGCCACATTACTTTTATATACAGCATCATCTGGAGCATTTTTCAATGTCTCTATGGAATATACTACATCATCTGAATGTAATTCTTCTTTATCATGAAATAAAATATTTTTCTTCAATTTAATAGTGATACTAGTTCCTGTAGATGAAAGCTCATAACTATCAACCAAATTAGGCATAGGTTTTTCTTTTTCATCTAATATAAATAGTGAATCAAACACTAGTTTTAGAGCTTGATCAACTGTTCTATCATTATTAACTAGCGGATTAAGAGTAGATGGATTTCTCATTAATAACTTCAATTCACCACCAAAAGCTTTTACTGGTTCTTTTTCTTCTTCTACATCCTTATTCTCTTCTTCATTAATATCTTCTTTAACTTCATTATCTTTATTATTATCATTAGTTTTACCACATCCACCAATTAATGATATGCTACATATAATTAAGAAAATATACATTAACCTTTTCATTGTTATTCCTCCATATAATTGTGCTATTTACTTATTATTTTTACATAAGTAATAATTAATAGTTTTTCTAGTCTAAATGTTTGCTTATTTGTTGATATGTATTATCTAACGTGAAACTATTATTTATAATAATATCTGCAAATTTTTCAAACTCTGAATTTGACCATTGTTTGTTTATTATACTCATTGCTTTTTCTTTTGACATATTTCTGTATTTATTTAATCGTTCAAGTCTAACATCTATATCGCAATAAATATACCAAAATTCATCAATAAGATTATAGATTTCACCCCTCCCAAGAGCTGTTATCTCTACAACAATATATTTGTATTGATTATTTTGTTTAAGCGTACTAATTAATTGTATTATTTCCTCATTTATATAAGGATGAGTAATATTAGTTAGTTTATCTAATAGAATTTTATCAGAAAACACTATTTTACCTAAAGTTTTTCTATTAATATTCCCTTCACTGTCTAATATTTTTTTCCCAAAAAAGTATACTATCTCATGATATGCTTTAGTTCCTTTTCTTATTATCTCATGACTTACTTCATCTGCGTTAATAACATAAGCATCAAATTTATCTATTAGAAGTTGTGAAACTTGTGATTTGCCACTTCCACAACCACCTATAACACCTATAATCTTCATAAAATCACTCTCATTTAATTATAATTTGTAACTATTATTTTGTATCATACCAAGTCATACCCATATTCATATCTGCTTCTAATCTAACACTTAGTTTAACTGCATTTTCCATCTCTTCAACTAATAATGTTTTAACTTGCTCTACTTCATCTTTGTGTGCTTCTATTAGTAGTTCATCATGAACTTGAAGAATTAGTTTTGATTTTAGATTTTCTTGCTTTAATCTATTATTAACATTAATCATAGCAATTTTAATAATATCAGCTGCACTTCCTTGAATTGGGGTATTCATGGCAACTCTTTCACCAAAAGAGCGTTGCATAAAATTACTTGATTGTAATTCTTTAATAGGTCTTCTTCTATTAAACATAGTAAGAGAGTAACCTCTATCTTTAGCATATCTAATACAATTATCAAGATATATTTTAACACTAGGATAACGTCTAAAATAGTTATCAATATATTCTTGTGCTTCTTTTCTAGAAATATGCAAATCTCCACTAAGACTAAAAGCACCAATTCCATAAACTATACCGAAATTAACAGCTTTTGCATTGCTTCTTTGTATATTAGTAACTTCATCAAAAGGAATATGAAATACTTGTGAAGCAGTAAGTCTATGAATATCTTGATTGTTATTATATGCATCAATTAACGTTTCATCTTCAGATAAATGAGCAAGAAGTCTTAGTTCTATCTGAGAATAATCAGCATCAATAAAAACATAGTCTTCTTCTGGAACAAAAACTTTTCTAATTTCTCTTCCAATTGCCATTCTAATAGGTATATTCTGTAAATTAGGTTCTGTTGAGCTAATTCTTCCAGTAGAAGTTATAGTTTGTTTGAATGTAGAGTGTATACGTGAGTCATCTTTATTAATATAATCAAATAATCCATCTGCATAAGTTGACTTTAATTTAGTAAGTTGTCTGTATTCACTTATTTTATCAATAATCGGATGCTCTTTTTTAAGTTTGTCCAAAACATCAGCAGCTGTAGAATAGCCTGTCTTAGTCTTCTTTATAATAGGTAATTTTAACTTCTCAAATAAAATTACGCCTAATTGCTTAGGAGAATTAATATTAAACTCTTCAGATGCCAATTCATATATTTCGGCTTGAAGTAAATCAATAATTTTACTAAGTTTGTCTGAATAATCATGTAACATTGTTGAATCAACTTTTATTCCGTAATCTTCCATGTCATAAAGTACATGAATTAATGGCATTTCCATTTCGTAGAAAAGATCATACATATTAAGCTCTCGTATTATTATATCCATCTTCTTATAACTTATATATATAATTGATGAAAGCATACTACAATAATCAACTAATTCATTTTCATCAATCATTAAATATGACTTTCTATTTCTTCCTTTTCCTAAAAGCTCTTCTTTCGACTTAAAAGTGATACCTATAAATTCATTAGCTATATCATCAAAATTATAAGTATCTTTGGTAGGATTAATAGTATAGCCACCTACAAATGTATCAAATATAATGTTCTTACTTATAATATTATATTTTTTGAATAGATGTAAATCATCTTTTAAATCATGAGTAACTTTAGCTATATTACTATCTTCAAGAATAATTTTAAACATACTCATAACTTCAGATGAATCTAATTCGCTATTACACTTTACAAAATAGCTTTCATCTTCATTATACGCAATACTTAATCCAATAATATTATTTTCTTCTATAATAAAATAATAACTTACTAACTTCTCATTTGTTAAATTATTAATAAGTACTTTTAACTCTTCCTTATTAGAAATTAAGTGCTTATCAATAGTTAATTTATTATCTTCATCATTTTGAACATCAACATCAAATTTCTCTAATAATCTTTTGAATTCTAGTTTTTTAAATATTTTATATGCATCTTCATTAAATATATTATCAATCTTAATATCTTGAAGATCAAATTCAATATCACATGTAGTACAAATAGTTGCTAATTCTTTACTAAGGATTGCCAAGTCATAATATTCTTTTAGATTTTTTGATGCTCTTGGTGGTTTTAATTGGTCTACATTTTCATATGCTTCTTCGATAGAATGATAATTGCTAATTATTTTTATTGCAGTTTTTTCTCCGATACCTGGCACACCTGGTATATTATCAGAAGAATCTCCCATAAGTCCTTTTAAATCAATAAATTCAATAGGAGTAACACCGTAAAGAGCAACAACATCTTCATCATAATAATTCTCAATAGTTGTTTTACCTTGTTTTGTTTTTGGAATACTTATCTTCACTTTCTTAGTTGCTAACTGTAATAAATCTCTATCTCCAGATAGAACAGTTACATTAATACCTGTCTTCTCACACTTATGAGCTAGTGTCCCTAGTACATCATCTGCTTCATAACCTTCTATTTCATATATGTTTATATTCATTGATTGTAATACATCTTTTATAATAGGCATCTGCACTCTTAATTCATCTGGCATACCTTTTCTATTACCTTTGTACTCACTATATTTTTCGTGTCTAAATGTTGGGGCTTTAAGATCAAATGCCACTCCAATATGAGTTGCTTCTTCTTCTTTAATAACTTTAAATAAAATATTTAAAAACCCTAAAACCGCATTAGTGTATAATCCATCAGCTGTAGATAATAGAGGCAATCCATAAAATGCTCTATTCATGATACTATTTCCATCAATTAATATTACTTTTTCTTCACTCATAATTTTCATCCTTCTTAGTTTATAATCACTATTCATTTTATAATTTCTATACTAAGTTATTATAACAAATGAATGCATATTTAACAATGTATCAATTGTTTCATTGCTATGCATCTTTTTATCTATTAACTTCATATTAATAAAAATTTGTCTCATAAGAGTTTAGACATAAAATTATATATATTCGTAAAACAAAAGTGTGCATTAGCACACTCTAAGATTTATCATTTATAATAAACTTTTTTGTTATTGTAATAAATAAAATCAATATCAACACACTTATTAATATCCCTATTAATATCAATTTAAAATGACTTTGTTTTTTATTAGGTATTTCTGTTTTAGGGGATTCATCTTTTGTTTTAACCCTCTCTATTTCATTAGACTTCATTGACACCTTTTCTCTACTAGTATATTGTGAATCACTTTCACTTACACTTTCTTTTGCACTTCGTCCAAAATCTGACCTCATTATTCTCGTTTCATCTTTAGGTTCTATATCAGTACTATTATCAGCTGTTAAAGAAAATGAGTTATTTGTATTATTAGAGCTATCATGAGTAACTATATTCTCGGGCATAGCTCGTGATTCTTGTTCAATTGGCAATGCTTCCTTTGTCAAATAATCATCTTGAGTATATTTATTCAAATTACTTATACCTATAATACCAAAAATCAACAATGCTACAAATACAGCTGCAACTGTTGTGTAATACTTCCTAAATTCATTAAGTTTAGTAATCTTTGAAGTATGCTTTCTAGACGATTTTACTTTATCTATTTTAACCATTAGATTCTCGTGAAAATCAGATGGTAATTCCTTTTCATCTTTTAAGTCATTTACATCTTTCAATATGTTTACCATAAAATCAAGTTCTTCTTTACAGCTATCACAATTTGCTATATGTTCTTCAAACATTTTCTTTTCTTCTAGTGATAGTTGATCATCAATGTAAGATGACATAATGCTACTAACTTTTGTACAATCCATGTTCGTTCGCCCTCCTTTCACTTAATTAGACGTATGTATTATTATTTTGTTCCCGCTTTTTAATAATAATATTTTTTAGGTTCTTCCTAGCCCTAGATATTCTGGATTTTACGGTACCAACTGAAATATTAAGAATATCCGATATATCATCATAAGAGTACCCTTTAATATCTCTAAGTATAATAATCATTTTATGTTCTTCTTTCAATTCATCTATAGATTCTCTTACAAAGTTAACATTTTCATTTTTTAGTACTTCTTCTTCTGGTGTTAAACCCTTGTCCACAAATTGCTTATTCATTGACCCTTCATCTTGTTCATAAGATTCATCTATTGAACTTACTTTATTATGCTTCTTTTTCTTTCTATATTCATCAATACATGTATTAACCGTTATTCTATGTAGCCAAGTAGAAAAAGATGAATTAAAGTTAAATTTATCAAGAGATTTATACACCTTAATAAACACTTCTTGCGAAACATCATATGCATCGTGTTCATTTCCAAACATTTGATACGCTATATTATATACTCTCTTCTCATAACCTGTGATTAATTTCTCAAAAGACTTCATATGACCTTTTTTAGCTTTAATAATAATAGCTTTTTCTATATCATTTACCATTTTTAAGTACCTCCTCTCATTATTCAAATTATATAATTTACTAATATTTGTCTAAACATATTGTATCAAATATTAATAATATGTAAAGATATTTTAGCTATGTTATAGTTAATTACTCTATATAATTCAATTATCTTCATCATAGATACATTTTATAATCGAAGAATATTTTATATTTACAGAATTATTAAACATGATTTTTTTCGTAAAAACATATTGCAATTATAAACTTTATGTGATAATATATATAAACGTTGAGACAAACACAAAAACAAGGTTATGTTATAAGCGGATGTGGCGGAATTGGCAGACGCAGTAGACTCAAAATCTACCGGTGGTGACATCGTAAGGGTTCGAGTCCCTTCATCCGCATTACAATGGTTGAAATTCAGATAATGACTGGGTTTCAGCCATTTTTTCATTTGTATGGACATTTGTTAAAATTGCCATTTCCTTCGGCAGATTACTGAAATTCCAGTGGTAATCTACCTCAGGTTGAAAGGGGAATTTTTTATAAAAAGAAACAGCATTGTTGACCAAGCTTTTGAAGAATTTCAAATCGAATGCAGACTGAATGGTCTTGGTGAAGATTCCATCAAAACATACAGAAATTGTTGGATACGATTTGTAAGAGACATGAAGATTAGCACACTTGAACAAATCAACACTTTGACTGTAAAACAATACAGAAGTTCATTAGTTGGTCAAAATCTTAGCCGTCACACAATCAATAATTATTTACGACATTTAAGGGCAATTTTTAATTGGATGTTAGATGAAGAACAAGAATTGCTTCCACCAGTGAAGGTCAAAATGGTCAAAGCACAAACAGAAGTCAAAGACGTGTACACTGACAGTCAACTTCATTCTGCACTTAAAAAACCATTGAAAAGGGACACTTTTGTCACTTGGAGATGTTGGTTATCTGCAAATGTTCTTGCCCATACTGGAATGCGTGGTGCAACCATGATTCGGATTCAATGGCAGGACATTGACCTAACACTGCGAACCATCAAACTACACCATACAAAAACTAATGCACGAATAATTCCCATTGCAGATGAATTGTTGAAGGTTTTGTTCATTTTCAGACGCAACTTCAACCCAAAGCCAACACATTACTTGGTTGGTTCAGCAGAAGGGAAAACTATTGGTATTCGTACCTTGCAACAAACAATGAAGACATACCACAAATCAAGGGGTATTGAAACCAATTCTTTACACCAGTACAGAAGGACTTTCATCACTGACGCACTTGCAAGAAATGTGGACACTGTAAAAGTCGCAAGAATGGTTGGACACACTGACCTTCAAATGGTAAATAAACATTACCTTGCCCATCAAGTTGAGTTCTTAAGGGATGTTGTAAAATAAGACAGAAAGAAGGGGTGAACCAGTAATGACGCTTCTGTCAATGGTTCAACCACTTCTTCACCAAACTTTATGAAGCGGTCGGGATGGATGAAAGAAAGAATTTTTCACTTTTCGCATAAAAAGATCTTGACATTAACACTTAATTTGTTGTATCTTTTCACAGACACTTCATCTGCGATCCAGTCCAGTTCAATTGGAAATTCTGTTGCACCAATATATGCATTGATTCTTTTTTCAACGTATTGTTTCAACACTGTCAAGACTGTGTCTTCTGTGTTGTCTCTGATTCCAAGTAATGTTTTTAAATTGTCAATAGCCATGATTATTCACCAACTTTTTTGGACTTAGTTTTTGGCTTCTTTGGTAAATCTTTTTTCTTTGCAGCTTGATTTTTTGATGTTGGTTTTTCTTCCACCTTCGGTTCATTTTTTTAATTTCTTCGCATTAACATTCCCATCTATGTGAACCCCCTTCTTTGGTATTAGTCAACAAAAAAGGGTGGGATATACCCACCATCAATTGGTTTTATTAAGAAGCTTAACAGTCATTACCCCCACTTTGTTTGCGTCAAGGATATCTGCAACATAATGTCTGTCAGCAGAAATAACAGTTGTCTTCTTCAAGATGTCTCTATCTGTTTCAACTTGAACACCACGTTTCACTGCAATTTGAAGACCACCTTGCTTCAAGAAGATGTTTGTCCCATTTGTAACACGATTTGAAACTACGAGATTAACCCCATAAACTTCACCAACTTGACCACTGATTTTCACTTGACCATTTGCAATGTGAATGAAGTCAGCAGACTTTCTGATTACATTGTATTGCTTTGGTGTGATGAAACAATATACACCTTCTGTGTCTTCACCAAATAACGTTACAACTGCGTCAGCAATTTTGTCAGCAGAAATTTCTTCTGTGTTAGTTGCAGATGTAAATGGTAAAATGTTATTAAGCAGTTTCCGGAAAATGTTTTTATGCAATATTGTGAACTATGATATAATCTTCTAAATGTTAATGTCAAATTGTTTTTCTGCGAAAAGTGGAAAATGTTTTTCTGCACTTTTGGGAATCTACTCCTTTCGCGTAGTTTCTATTTTACCTTTTGTTCTATATGAATTCCCTGTTATCTTTATTACATGTGAATGGTGGAGTAGGCGATCTAAAATTGCGTTTGCAATTGTTGAATCTCCAAATACTTCTCCCCATTTACTGAATGATTTGTTTGTTGTTATTATTGTTGAATGTTTTTCATACCTCATATTTATTAATTGAAAAAACATATTTGCAGAATTCTTATCAATGGGCAAGTACCCTATTTCGTCTATTATTAATACTTTGTACTTACTATAATGTTTTAATCTAGCTGTTAGCCGATTTTCTAGATGTGCTTTCTTTAGATTGGCTAATAAATCATTACATGTTATAAAATAGGTTGAGTAGCGATTTTTAGCACACTCTATACCTATGGATGTTGCAAGATGTGATTTACCTACTCCTGATGTTCCTAACAGTAGTATGTTTTCTTGTTTTTCTATGAATCTGAAATCAGAGAATCCTCTTATCTCATCTTCATTAATGCTTGGTTGAAATGAAAAATCAAAGTCATCAAATTCTTTTAAAAACGGGAAATTAGCTGTTCTTACACATGCGAACCTAGCTTTTTCATTTCTAATCTTAAGTTCATTTGTTGTTAATTGTAATAAGCTTTCTATATAATTTATTTCTTTGTTATTTACTTGGTCTAAAATTGTATCAAGATTATCTTTAAAAGATATAAGTTTTAATTTCTCAAGATTATTTATTAGTTTTACATATGTACTTATTATATCTCTCCTATTTTATCTAGTAATTTTAAGTTATTCTCTGTGATAATTTATAGGGTTATTGCTTAACTCATGCTGTCTAATTAATAATCCATCAAAAAATAATTGTATTACACCTTTTTCCTCTTTTAATTTACTGTTTTATTGATATACTTATTAGGCGCTGAGTATTTACGCTTCTTATAGTGAATTAATGAGTCTTTGGATACTTTTACTGCAATAAAGGTATTCATGTATGATTCAATAATTCTTTTGTTTGGAAGGGGCTGTAAA